>CAZSOC010000025.1:0-3329 GCA_964608415.1 uncultured Flavobacterium sp. | reverse complement strand
AGAGGTAGTAACAATGTCCTTACAAAAAAATCTATCAGGAAATTCTATTCCTCCGACAGCTTCTAATTCAAAGCTATGAGCATATTTACTATCATAGTCATAATAAACAGTGCCTAAATCTCCATGTTGTAATTCTAATACATAGTTTTTTTGTGATGGTATTATGGCATTTTGTTCGTGTATATCTATCACTTTGAATTCTATACCTACTAATTTATCATAGTCAGAAGTAAAATTTTTGCTCGGAAACAATCTGTGATTGTCCTTATATTTCTCTAACTTTTTTGTCTTGGTATCGAATTTGACATAAAAATTTTTGTAATGGTATTTTTGTAAATTAGATTCAATAATCTTCGGTTTTACAATTTTGTTTAACAATAACTCAGGGCTTTCTCCAGGGAAGCTTTGCCCAAAAGTACATAAAGCAGACAGTGTTAAGACTATGGTAATGATTGTTTTTCTCATGATGTGGTAATTTAGTGATTAATATTAAAGTTAATAAAATACATAAAAAAGGCGTGACATATGCCACGCAACCACAAGGTTTACCACAACCCGTAAAGCAATGACATAGCCACGCCCAATCGGACGTGCTACATACATTACTTGCTTTACTTTTATTTGTGGTAATTCTGTGGAAGCAATAATGCAAAAAACACAATATTTGATTACAAATATAGAAATCTTTATTTAGTTTCCTTTTTTCGGATTAAATTTTAATCCCTTTTTCAGATTTTTATTGAAATCAGATAGTTTATTTTGTCGTTGTGCTTCATCAATAAAAGTTGAATCAGATATTTTTTTTATTGATTTTATATAATCAATTTTATCTAAGGTATCTCTTTGTTCTTTAACGGTTTCTAAAAGAATCTTAAATCTATCTTTTTTGCTTACATTGTTTTTTATTAAAGTGGCATTTAAGCTTTCGATATTGGTAAGTATTGCAAGTTCATTGATACTTGCAATATCTCTTAAGTTTTCTCCATTTAAAACTCTTTGTGGGTTAGATTCCCTCCATTGTTTTGCTGTACACCCAAACAAAACAATATTCAATAAGTCTGCTTCATCTGCATATAATAACCATTCCTTTGCTTGTGAAAAACCTGCTTTTGGAACTATATATTTTTTCACAGCATCAGTCTGTATCTGATAATTAGCTTTACTTAAAATTCTTTTCACATTCCATTCAAGACCATATTGATCACTTTCAATTTCCTTTAATCGCTGAAACTCTTTTATTAGTAATAGATTAAATAAAGGGCTTATGTATAATCCAAAATTAAATGCTATATCCTTATGAGCATAAGTACCTCCGTATCGTCCTGTTTTTGCAATAATTCCAATTGAATCAGTTTTTTCAACCCACTGTTTTACAGATAAGTAAAATCTATTCGTTCCTGAATCTGACAATATTCCCCCGAATTCGGGGGAATTAAAATTTGGGTTATTAAGTTCTTCCCATATACCTAAAAACTCTATGGTATTTTTGTTTGTTAGCCATTTCTCTATAATCTTACTTCCTTCTTCTTGATTAGAAGTCATATCTGTTAGGCTAATGTAATCGTTATTATTAACATCTACTATAGAAATAGGTATATTACCTACGTTTATTTGTTTTGCCTTAACCATTTATTAGTTGATTATAAGTTATACGATTTTCTGTATTCAAAAGTAATAAATTAAATCTGTCTTGAGAAGTTGTATTTCTTGTGTTATATCTAAACACAAACTCATCTACATATTTTTGAAGATGTTTTTTGGAAGTGAAATGATAAATACCAAAGATACCTCTTTTTAAAAGTGACCAAAACCCCTCAATGGTATTTGTATGAACTCTTCCGTTAACATATTGACCCTGATTATGCTTTACGACAGAATGGTCATAAATCCTTTTTAGACCATTATAACCTAACCATTCATCGGTATAGAGTATTGCACTATCTTTAACATTTTGGATAACTTCATTAGTCAAAGTTTCCATTTTTACATCTTCTACTTTTCGAGCATTTAATTTTCCGTTTCGTTCAATCATTCCAAAAACAGGAGCTTTGGCTTTTGAGCTTCTTCCTTGTGAAGCTTCTATTTTCTTATTTGCGTGCCGGTTCTTGTTTTTACCCCCTACATAGGTCTCGTCTGCTTCAACTTCATTATCTAACTCATTATTATTTTCAATTCCAAAGCAGTTTCTAATTCGTTGGAGCATAAACCAAGCAGACTTTTGAGTAATGTCTAAATCTCTACCTAATTGTAATGAAGAAATGCCCTTTTTGTGAGAAGTAACAATCCAAATAGCTAAAAACCATTTTTGCAACTCTATCTTCGTATTATCAAAGATAGTATTTGTTTTTACATTGAAATATTTTCCTGTATTTTTACAACGATATTTATTGTCTTTACATTTATAAACCTTTGAAGAAGAATCAAAAGGACTTGAAACATTTCCATCCCAGCGTAATTTTTCTATATGGTCAATGCAGGATTGTTCGTCAGGAAAGGCTTTTATTAATTCTAAAACAGATTTTACTTCTTTATTAAACATATCTGATTGATTTTGACACGTCAAATATAGAAGTTATTTACATTAAAAACAAATTTATTTAGTGTAAAATTGTATGTAGTTACCTAGTAAAGAATAAAAGTAACTTCGGGGAAATCGTGAGTCGTATTGCTGAGTATGCTAATACTCAGAATAAAGTTTCTATTTCTGACCTAAGTTCTAACACACCATTTCACATCGAACTTGAAAAATTATCCAGAAATATATGGGCTCCACCTGTTAGTGGTCAATCGCATCAGACAAGATGGTTTTATGAAAGAGCAAGAGGTCAATATAGAAATGCAAGGTCGAGAGATGGTGTAACTAAAGCGAAGCTTAAAGCATTTGATCTTAAAAATCCAAAAAAACAATTTTTCACAAAAGAAGAGTTGGCAAAATTTATAAATACATGGAGTGAAGTCTATATAGATGATAAGCTTGTTATTGGTCCTCATATAGTTGTAAGAGGAAGCCAAAAGAATTATGCACAGTTTATCACACATAATATTCCTGAAAATCCTGATAATAAATATTTCGAAGATGCAATCGCAAAGGCTATTCTATTCAGGACAGCTGAAAAGTTGTACGGAATAAAACCCAATTCTATCGGCGATATGAGATATATTACGGTTCCTTACTCTCTCGCATTACTATCATATAGGAAAAAGATAGAAATAAACTTGTCTGAGATCTGGAAAAAACAAGGTATATCTGACGAGTTGCAAACTACAATTTATGATCTGATGGTTCAGGTAGAACAATTTATAAAGAAGAATGCACCGGGAGCTTTATA
>CAZSOC010000024.1:0-38776 GCA_964608415.1 uncultured Flavobacterium sp. | reverse complement strand
TAAGAATAAAAACCCGGTATAAGGTTTAGGATATTCCGGATCATTGAGAGAAAGAATATAAAAGTAATTTCCGGTTGGAAGTTTATTGCCCGATAAAGCAGTACCTTTATTTGAAAAACCATAAAAAGGGTCAGTATTGTGATTTCCTTTCCAGACCAATTGCCCCCATCGGTTGTATATTTCTATTTCAAAATTGTAAAAAATATTCCATAAACCATCAATGATAAAATAATCGTTGTCCCCATCGTTGTTAGGAGAAAGAAAATTGTAGATAACAGGAGGGCATTTTCTGAGTGATAATTCGAAGGTACTTACCGAATAACAATTTTCTTCATCTATCCTTATATAGATAGTATCCGGGTTCTGATCGGTTTCGTATTGAGAAGTATTGGTAATTGGATTGGTATTGTTGTTGGCATCATTTTCATTACTAAAAAAAGAAATGGTTTGAAACTCATTGGCAGGAATGGAGTTTTCATAGTGAGAAAAATCGTAAATCCCCCTGTTATTTCCCAGATTACAGGTATAGATAGTATCCGGAGTAACTCCCATGGGACTTGTAAGCAAGAGAACTTCTATGGTGTATTCATTATTGTTTTCGTTACTTTCGGTAATAATTCCTGTACCAGATAAGTGATCTACAATAATTTTCAAAACAAAATCATCAGGGATATGATCCGGAATATTTAATGTAATAAATTTTTCTTCGCTTCCTCCAATCGGAATAGGATTGACTACTTCGTCGTATTCTATAAATTCGTCATTGGCAAAAATACTTATTGGAACACCAGACGGAAGTACATCTGTACTGTTGAGGTTGTAAACGGTATAATTTACATCAACGTATCTGGAATTACAAGCAGCCGTATAATCTTCAATCGTAACAGTGGCATCGGGTAATTGACTGTTGAGCTTGGTGATTATGGTAGAGATCATTACAAAATCCTGATTGGAGTTCATTTCTATTAATGCAGAAGTATTTCCGTTTTCTATATAATCCTCAATATCATACACATCGATATCCATATTGAATAATTCATCACTGCCTGTAATACTATTGGTCCCGTTGAATGCGTTAAACATTGGATTCAGGGGTTCATCAAACAAATCAATACCATTGAGCTTTAATACTTCTCCATTGGCAATATTAGCATCACCTTCCCATGCGATAAAACCAATCTTAGAACCTGCTTTATCAATTACATTGAGTCCATCTAATTCAATAGAAATAGGAATGCCATTACCAATAGATTGCAAACCATCATAAATATTGAGCTGTGTAAGTTTGTAATTGTCATTTTTGTACACAATGACCATTGCCCAACCTCCAAAATTGATGGCATTGGGACAATATGGTGCAATCACATTGGTCAGATCAAAATCTTTTACAGTATATGTGCCATTCCCGAAATCCTGAACAATATCGGTTACATCCTTAAAGGCACTAAACAAAATAAAAGTTCCTAAAGAGGTAGTTTGTGTAACGTTGTGAAATGAATCGGCAACAATAGATATATCATTAAAAGTTATTTCCAGAGCACCCGGACCGGAACCTGCCCAATAGAGAAAAGCCTTTTCTATTTCATCTTCGGGAGATAATGATAAGTCTGCAGAAGCTTCTGTGTTAATAATGCAGGGAGAATTGCCATTTCCCAGGTTATTCATAGTATTGAGCGTATTGCCAATAATGGTAAAATCATATCTTCCGTTGAATTCCTGTAACAAAGAAATCTCCTGACTGTAAGAACATACAGAAAAGATTAGTAGGAGCATACAATAATGAACAGAAAATAGAGTTTTCAACGTTAGGCTTGTTTTTTAGATTTTAAAGGTAATAATATTTAGTGAAATGTATTTTTGTCGAAGTATATTTTTCTTGGAAGTGTAGATTTATATGTTAAAAAACAGTAATTTTCCAATGTTTAATTTTTTATGGTGAAAAACTATAGAGTTCGAAAATATCAACCTGAAGACCGTGATACCTGGAATGCTTTTGTAGAAAAAGCCAAAAATGCTACATTCCTGTTTCATAGAGATTTTATGGAATACCATAAGGACCGTTTTCAGGATTTTTCACTAATTGTAGAAGAAGATAAAAAATGGGTTGCCGTACTTCCTGCAAATATTGTTGAAGATACACTTTTTTCACATCAGGGATTAACTTATGGTGGTTTGGTCTATGATGAGAAGTTAAATGTCGATGAAGTAGATGTTGTTTTCAGTGATTTGATTCTTTTTTTGAAAAAAAATAATGTTAAAACCCTTTTCTACAAGCCTATAATTTCTATTTATAGTAAAAAATCTTCACTAGAAATGGATTATATTTTATTTCAGAAGAAAGCTATTTTGTATAGAAAGGATTTGAATTTGGCGATTGATTTTGGAACAGAATTTAAAATATCCAAAAGCAAGATGAAGCATTTCAGAAGGATTTCAGATTTGGATATAGAAATCAGAAAAGAAACCTCATTTGAATCTTTTTGGGACAAGGTTCTGGTTCCGCGTTTGCAGGAAAAACACAATACAGATCCGGTTCATACAAAGAAAGAAATACAGTTACTTGCCAAAAAGTTCCCAGAAAATATCATTCAATACAATGCTTATTTTGAAAACAAAATTGTTGCCGGAATTACACTCTTTCATTTCGGAAATGTAGTGAAATCGCAATATGGAGCCACAACTTCGCAAGGCGAAAAACTACGAGCGTTAGATTTTCTATTTATAAATTTGATAACTAAGTTCAAAGATAAAGTTTCCTTTTTTGATATGGGAACGGTTACCGAAACCAATGAAAAAGGTTATAATCCTGGTTTGTTGAAACAAAAAGAAGAGCTAGGATGTTCGGTTTACAATCAGGATTTTTATTCCCTTTCATTATGATAAAATTTCTCGATCTACATAAAATAAACCTGCAATATGAAGAAGCATTTCAGGAAAAATTCAAATCTTTTCTGGACAAAGGCCGGTATGTTTTAGGCAATGAAGTACAAATTTTTGAGAAACAATTTGCTGCATATTGCGGAACAAAATATTGTATCGGTACCGGAAATGGTCTCGATGCTTTGATCTTGATTTTTAAAGCGGCGATACAAATTGGGAAACTTCAGAAAGGAGACGAAGTTATTGTGGCAGCCAATACCTATATTGCATCGATATTAGCCATTCTTCAAGCCGATTTGATTCCGGTTTTGGTTGAACCCAATGAAACTACTTTCAACATTAATCCTGATGCAATTTCTAAAGCCATTACAACAAAAACAAGAGCAATTCTAGCAGTTCATCTTTATGGTCAATTGGCCGATATGGAGAGTATAAATAGCATTGCAGAACAAAATAATTTATTGGTGATTGAAGATGCAGCTCAGGCACACGGGGCAGTTTTAAAATCGAAAATTGAAAGTCAAAAAACCAACACTCAAAAAGCCGGCAATCTAAGTTATGCAGCAGGTTTTAGTTTTTATCCGGGAAAAAATTTGGGTGCTTTGGGCGATGCCGGAGCAGTTACAACCAATAATGAGGAACTTGCCAGAATGATTTATTCCTTACGCAATTATGGTTCTGAAATAAAATACCATAATGATTTTGCAGGTGTAAATTCTCGTCTGGATGAAGTTCAGGCTTCTTTTTTAAGTGTGAAACTGCCATTTCTCGATAACGAAAATACTATAAGGAGAACTATTGCAAAGCGTTATTTATCCGAAATAAAAAACAGTAAAATTACTTTACCTTTTTATGATCATTCAGAAAATCATATTTTTCATCTGTTTGTGATCCGAACTGAAAAAAGAGATGAATTACAAAAATATTTATCCGAAAATGGTATCCAAACGCTGATCCATTATCCGATTCCGCCACATAAGCAAAAAGCCTTGTCACAATTTCATCATTTGTCTTTTCCTATTACCGAAAAGTTGCACGATGAAGTTTTGAGTTTGCCAATGAGTCCTGTTCTGACAGATAATGAGGTAAATGAAGTTATCAATGTTGTTAATTCCTTTTAATTGAATTTATTAAAAAACATATTCAGATCCCAATTATTCAAAATCTCTTCTTTGAACAGTGTGAGTGTGCTTTTAAGAATTTTTACCGGGTTAATAACGTCCAAGGTTATCGCTATTTTTGTTGGTCCATCCGGAATGACTTTTATTGGGAATTTTAGAAATTTTATCAGTTCGCTTGAAGGCATCTCTACTTTGGCTTTTACATCAGGAATTGTGAAATATATTGGAGAAAATGATGATAAAGAAAAAGAACTGGCAAAAATTATCTCTACTGTTTTTTTTACTTTTTTAGGCATTGCACTTATATTAAGTTCGTTGATTTTTCTATTTTCAGAGTTCTTGTGCGTTAATATTTTTGGTAATAATTCTCAATTTGAAATAATCTTTAAAGTAGTTGCGGTTGTACTGCCTTTTAATGTTGTTTCAGTATTGTTCATATCAATCATCAATGGACTAGGGAAATATAATAAAGTAATATTTGCAAATATTGTCGGGAATATTTTTGGGGTTTTGCTTTCCATCGTATTGATTTATAATTTTAAAACAACAGGAGCACTTCTTTCTATCGCCTTAAATCCAGCACTGTTATTCCTTATTAATTTTATTTATTTACCTAAAGAATTACAGTTTTTTAAAAAAATAAGTTTAAGGAATTATAACATCGGGATCATAAAGAAATTAGCAGTATTTTCCTTGATGATTTTACCACCTGCTTTATTGAGTCCGTTTTATAGTTTACAGACAAGAAATTTTTTAATTGAAAATGTAGGACTTCATGATTCAGGTTTTTGGGAAGCCATTAGTAGAATATCCAGTATTTATTTGATGTTTGTTGGTACATTAGTGAGTGTTTATTTTTATCCAAGATTGATAAAAGCCAAAGATAAAGACGAAACAAAACAAGTTTTTTGGAGTTATTATAAGTCTATTATCCCAATTTTTATAATTGGTGTAACCATCATTTATTTTTCCAGATTTTTAATAATAAAAATTTTATTCACGGCCGAATTTCTACCCGTTTCCCAATTGTTCTTTTGGCAATTGATAGCCGATGTTCTAAAAGTTACCGGAATAATTTTGGCCTATCAGTTTTTAGCAAAGAAAATAGTTTTGCCTTATATCATTATTGAAATATTCTCAATCTTACTTTTATATTTTTTGAGTTTATATTTTATTGATGCAATAGGAATTCAAGGTGTGGTTGTAGCTCAGGCAATTAACAATTTTATGTACCTGTTAATTTTAGTAATTTATTTTAGGAAAAACTTGTTTTAACCTTACTTCAAATATGATTCAAAGTCCACTTATAACTATTTTTGTCCCCGTTTTTAATGGCGAAAAATACGTGGATGAAACATTATTATCCATAAAGAAACAAACTTATACTCATATTGAAGTACTGCTTGTTGATGATTCTTCTACAGATGGAAGTAGAGCAATACTGGATAATTATGCAAATGAAGATAAAAGATTTAAAGTTTTCTCTAAACAAAATGGCGGAATGGTGGCGTGCTCGTGGAACTTTATCATGCCTTATGTAAAAGGCGAATATTTTTTTTATGCATCTCAAGACGATATTTTTTCAATAGATCTCATTGAAAAAATGGTCCAAAAACAACAGCAATCCAGGGCTGATACTGTTCTTCCCGATATGGAACTTTATTTTGAGAACCATCAAAAAAATAAACAAATTATTGGTTTAAACGGAGACAGGTCGATCGAACTAACAGGTAAAGATGCTTGCAAATTATCTATAAACTGGACCATTCACGGCTTTGCATTATTTAAAACAAGCTTGATGAATAATGAATTCGTTCCAGAAGATACTTACGATTCTGATGGGTTTTTTACACGAAAATTGTTTTTAAAGAGTAATAAAGTTGTCTTTAGCGAAGGAACTTTTTTTTACAGACAAGATAATCCGAATGCAATCACCAAAACTTTTTCAAAGAAAAATTTTTATGTCTTAAATACTAACCTAAGACTTTTCAATTTACTTAAAGAAAATCAATTTGAAAAAAAAGAGGTTTTTGATAGTCAACTTTTCTTACTTCGGCACTATTCACATATTGTTGCAACTTTCGGATTGTATAATTTTGATTCCAAAGAAGAGAAAGACGAAGTTCAACTGTTTTTAATGCATTTCAAGAAAAAATATTTAATAGATTCCTTTTATTTTCACAATATCAGCTATTCAGTACTTAGGTTCAAGTGGAGGTATTTGCTATTAATTTTGGTATTCAAAATATCTTTCTTGTTTAGAATTTTGTTGAGGTACAAGAAGAAAAGGATTAAAAATACTCACTTTTATTAATACATAAAAATAGTTCCAAAGAAGATGGAAAATATTTGTTATCCTTTTTATCGTAATTATTAATTGGATAACCAGGTTTCTAAATACTTCTCAGCGATCTTGATATGATCATGTTCTTTTTCTATAAAAGCTCGCGCTCTTTCTCCTGTTTTTCGTATTTCTTCAGGATTTTCTATTAAAAAGGAAAGTTCTTTCACAAGATATTCTACATCAGGTAAAGCGTTGACATTAACCCGTTCTTTAAGGTTATAATATTGAACAAATTCTTCTTCGGCACCTGTAAATACTACTTTACCTTTTGCCATAGCTTCAAGAGCATTATAACCTTGATCATAACCAAAAACGTTGTCTAATAATATATGGCAACGGTTATAAATGTTGATGTATTCCTGATAAGGAAGATTTTTGGTAATTAAAATTTCTACTTTATCAGGATATTTACTTTCAATGATTTTTAAAGCTTTTTCAAAAAAAACAATTCCTTTTTGAGTTGAATTCCATGTATTAATTCCTAAAAAAATACAGATTTTGTCTTTTATTTCGATAGGTTCGTATTGAATTTTTTCTAAGTTCACAGGATTTGGAATTAATCCTAAAAACTTCGAATCATTATGTAAAGGCAACACATAATCTATATCTGAAGCAATAATGCCTATTGTATTTTCATAAATGAATGTGCTTAACTTTTTGTGTGAGGGTTTTAAATAGTCAAAAATATATTGGTATTGGTTTTTAAAGCCAGGATTTTCAAAATAAGGATCTAAAAGCGAATATTTGAGTGGTTTTTTTAATAAAAATTCAACATTATTTCGATCAATCCCACTTGATAGTAAAAACATTTTTTGATTTTGGTTCAAAAGTTTTTTCATTAAAAATAATTCAAATTTTGGAGTGGTCTTGATGGGCGCTTCGTTGATGAATTGTACAACATCGTAACTTTTGAAATGTTTTAAACACTTCCAAAACCGTAAACCCCTTTCGGTTTTAGCAAAATCAAATCGGAATAATCTGAAAATAATTTGACGGAAAATATTAATGATTTTGGTTTGACTCCAATATGCTTCGATATTAAAATCAACAGGGTATTTTTTAAAGCTGTCTCCGTTCCCAACAATTTTTACCTCGTGACCGAGCCTTATCAGACCTTCTTTTAGGGAATTATGCAAACGGCTGTATTCTCCAACTAATAAAATCCTCATAAATTCATTTATATTTGTTACGAATATACAATTCAAAAATGATAAGTAATAATAAGAAATATAAAATTGCAATTGTTGGTGATACTTTATCAGGAGGAGGAGCAGAGAGAGTACACGCAAGACTTTCGGAGTTTTTATATTCAAAAGGTATTGAGGTGCATAATATTATTTTTTATGACGGAATAGAATATGAATTTAGCGGATTTCTTAAAAATCTAGGGAAAATTCCCAATAGAAATAAAATAGATAAGGTTCGAAAAATTTATGTCTTACGAAATTATTTTCGGCAACATGAGTTTGATTTTGTTATTGATTTTCGGTATCGGGTAAATAATATAAACGAACTTTTAATTTTTTATTTCGGATACAATTGTCCTGTAATTTATACAGTTAGAAGTGGTATTATTGAGTATTATATTCCTAAGAGCGACTTAATCAAACAATTGATTTATAAGAGAGCAAAAGCGATACTTACAGTAAGTAACAGGATTACCGAACTGTTACAAAAGGATTTTAAAATTCCTGTAGCGACCATTTACAATCCTTTGGATTTAGAAAAAATAAAAAAATCAAGTAACTCGTTTGTTCCCGAAGAAAAGAACTATATTGTAGCTGTAGGAAGAATGAACGACAGGGTAAAACAATTTGACAAACTCATTGAAGCTTATTCCGATTCGGTCTTACCGGAAAGAGATATAAAGCTTTTGATCTTAGGAGAAGGTCAATACATGGATGAATTAAAATTACTGGTAAAGCAGAAAAAACTTATGGATAAAGTTGTTTTTAAAGGACATCAACCAAATCCACAAGCGTATCAAAAAAATGCTGTTTTTTCAGTTTTATCAAGTAAGAATGAAGGTTTTCCAAATGTGATAATAGAGAGCCTTGCAGTTGGAACACCGGTGGTTTCTTTTGATTGCTTTACAGGACCTAATGAGATTATCACACATAAATATAACGGGCTTTTGGTAGAAGATCAAAATATAGAAAAACTTACAGAAGCAATGAATTTAATGATTGAAGATCAGGAATTATATCGGTTTTGTAAGCAAAATGCAACGAGCAGTATCCAAAATTTTTCGATAGAAAATATTGGACAGCAATGGCTGGATTTTCTGGAAATTAATGTAAGTTAGTAGTATGAATATAGAAATAATAAATATCCCTAAAATAGAAGATTACAGAGGAAATCTCGCTGTGGTAGAAAAAGACACCATTCCTTTTGATATTAAAAGAATCTATTATCTATATGATGTACCGAGCAATTCTCACCGAGGAGGTCATGCTCATAAAAAACTCAAACAATTATTAATTCCGCTTTCAGGAAGTTTTGATGTGCTACTAAAAACCCCCGGAGAAACCCGGATCGTTACCTTGAATAAACCAGATAAAGGCTTGTTGATCCATGAAAATATATGGAGGGAATTAGAGAATTTTTCGTCGGGTTCGGTATGTTTGGTTTTGGCTTCCGAAGAATTTTCCGAAGAAGATTATATTCGGGATTTTGACGTTTTTTTACAACATTTAAAATGAAAATTCTCTATATAGTTCCTTCTATTAGTTTGGCTGGAGGTATCGCAAGGGTACTTTCTTTAAAAGCCAATTATTTTGCAGAAAAGTGGGAATATGAAATACATATTTTAACACAAAATAGTGGAAATTCGGAACCTTTTTATTTTCTAAACAAGAAAATAATTTTACATGATATTAAATACAGTACCCGAAAATTTCGTTTTTTATTTCAGTTCAAAAATCGTGTAACAAAAAAAGTAAAAGAAATAAATCCTGATATTATTGTAGTTTCAGATAATGGTTTAAAAGCTTTTTTAATTCCATTTTTACTTAGTGTAAAACAACCGGTTATTTTTGAAGCGCATTCTTCCAGATACAATTCTGAAAAAAATCTTACAGGCAATATTTTTAGTTTATTAAAAGGAAAAATAATTGATATTATCAGGACAACCGGAGCAAAAAAATTTCATTCATTTGTAGCACTTTCAGAAAAAAGCTGTGCAGAATGGAAAGTAACTAAATGTCGTGTAATTCCAAATCCTTTGTGGATGACTACAGAAAAAACAGCCGACTTAGGTACTAATACCGTTCTGTGTGTATCCCGTCATTCTTACGAGAAGGGATTAGACCGGTTATTAAAAATATGGCAAAAAACGGTGGAATTACGACCTAATTGGAATTTAGATATTTATGGAGAGGAACAACAGGGAGCCGATTTATTGCAAATTGCACGACAGTTAGGGATCGAGAAAAATGTTCGGTTTTTTCCACCGGTTCAGGATATTACAGAAAAGTATTTAACAGCTTCCGTATATGTAATGACTTCCAGGTTCGAAGCATTTCCAATGGTTTTGATAGAAGCAATGAATTGCGGACTACCAGTAGTTGTCTATGATTGTCCTGTAGGACCAAGTGTATTGATAAAAAACAATGAGAATGGATTTTTAATCGAAGACGGTAATGAAGATCAATTTGTTGAGAAATTAATTACTCTATTGGATGATAATCATTTAAGAAGAAAGATTGGTAGTGAAGGAAAAAAATCTGTAAAAAAATATGAAATGGAATCAATAATGAAATCCTGGCAAGATTTATTTCAATCATTGGTTCAAAAGTAGACTGCAGTAGTCAATTTATTTTCTAAGTATAAATACAGTTTCATTAGGTAATAAACCCAAAAACTCATTAGGTTGCCATTCGGTACATACCTCCACTTTAAATCCTGTTTTTTCTAATCGTTCTTTTAAAGATGTTATGCTGTAAATTCTAACATGGTCTTCTTGTCCGAAATGTTTCAAACGATCTTTGGAGGTAGTTATAGAATAGTCTTCATAAACTTCTCCGGATTTAAATGGTGTTTGAACAAATACAATTCCATTTTTTTTCAGTACACGAAATAATTCGGACATGGCAGTAAGATCGTCTATTACATGTTCTAAAATATGGTAACAAATAATCAGATCAAATGAGTGGGAAGGACAATTAATATTTGTAATATCGTACGATTGATCGGCAATAAAATCCCCTGATAGATCGGTTGTTATATATTCAATATCAGGATTGGACTTTAATGTTCTGTAAAAACTTCTGGAAGGAGAAAAGTCTAAAACTTTTGCAGAATTTGCTAAATGCAAATGATCTACTAATTCATACAAACGTCGGGTTCTGCTCAAACTTCCACAATTAGGACAAAGTAAATCATTGTTTTTATGCACGGGTAAAAATCCGGAGAGTCCTTTTTTACAAATATTACAATAGTAACTCGTTCCTTTATATAAAGGATAAATTAGGTTTCTGAATTTTGTTTCATATCTAAAAAGAAATTTTTTAGAGACAATTGTACTCAATATTTTTTTGAGAAAATAATACATGTATTTTTATTTAATAGTGCTCAGATAACCTAATCTGTAAATATCAAAAACAATTAATGAAGGGTAATTACCGGATAAATTTTTAAGTAATAATGGTCTTGTAATTTTAAATAAAAAATGAAGCAAAGCAATCAATTTCCATTTTTTTAACAGATAAAAACAGGAAGCTATTTTAACATAATTTAAATCGATCAGATTAGAGTCAACCAGATTTTTTAGTGCAAACAAAGATTCATGTTCTTTTTTAATTGCTTTTTCAAAAGTATCCAGACCGAGATGCAATACAGGATTCTCAATATGAAGAACAGGAATGTTTTTTAGTTTTAACTGATAGGAAAATAAAGTGTCTTCATGTCTTAAATTGGGAATATCTTCATTGAAGGTAAGTTCATTAAATACCGATTGATGACATAAAAAATTTAATGTCAAAAAAGATAGATAACTGTTTTTATTTCTTTTTTCGACCGATAATGCTTCTCTTGATTTTCCGTATTTCCATCTCAACAGCATTTCTTTTTCAGGTCTTTTTGTTTCATATACAATTCCTCCGTAAACTAATGGGGTGGAAAGATTGATATGTTTTAAATAATTGAAAATAAATTGGTCGCTTACAGGAAAAGTATCTGCATCCAGAAAAAGCATCCAGTCGTATTGTGCAGCTTGTGCTAATAAATTACGAATTTTACTTCTCCCGATATTTTCATGCAGAATTGTGTAGGTACAATTTTCTAAGGAGTTGATTTTGTTGTTTTCTAAATGAAAGTACTCTGATGCATCATCAAAAATTAAAATTTCAAAAAGGATATTTTCCTTAACACATTGCTTTCTGACAGAGTTTACTAAAGAAAAAACATTATAATTGTATGTCGGAATTAAAACAGATAACATTATACCGCTTTTTGCACTACTTCAAACAGCGTTCCGCCTTCACATTTTAATGTTTTGGCAGGAAATTTCATGATAATAGCATAGTCATGAGTAGCCATTAAGATAGTTTTACCATTGTCGTTGATTTTTTTTAAAACACTCATCACTTCCGAGCTGGTTTGCGGATCCAGATTTCCCGTAGGCTCATCTGCAAGAATAAGTTCCGGGTCGTTAAGCAAAGCTCTTGCAATAGCGACACGCTGTTGCTCTCCTCCCGAGAGCTGATGTGGCATTTTGTGAGCAAAGTTTTGCAAATCTACTTTTTCAAGAACCTCATCGATCTTTTGCTGCATTTGTTTTTTATCTTTCCAGCCGGTAGCTTTTAGCACAAACAGCATGTTGTCACTAATGTTTCTGTCGGGCAGCAGTTTAAAATCCTGAAATACGATGCCGATTTTTCTTCTCAAAAACGGAATTTCTTTCTCTTTTAATTTTGCCAGATCATAACCTACAATTTCGGCTTCACCTTCTTCAAGCTTCAAATCTGCATAGAGTGTTTTCATCAGGCTGCTTTTACCCGATCCGGTTTTACCAATAATATAAATAAACGATCCTTTATCTATAGATAAGTTTACATTTGTTAAAACAGCATTATCTTCCTGATAGACATTTACATTTCTTAAGAATAAAATTGGTTCAGACATCTTGATTGGGTTTAAGATGTAAAAGTAATAAGTAAAGGGTTGTATTCAAAATATATTTATTGAAAAAAAATATATTGGTTATTCAAATGAATTTTATTACGCTAATGTTAAATTTCAGCTAAAATTTTCATGAAGTAATTATTTGTTTAGTATATATTATATTGATTTTTAGTATATTGAAAAAGAAAATTGTTAAAAAAACGTACTTTATAATTAAATATACAAAACGGTATATTTTCATCATACTAAATGCTATTTTTACATCGTTAATACATCAATGAATTTGATATATTTGAATTTTAAAATTGAATCACATGCATAAATATTCCTGGCTGCTGTTTCCATTGCTAACCGCAGGATCGATCACTACAGTTTCTGCTCAAAAATCAGAGATTTATACCAACGACAACCGCAATTTTAATCGTGCTTTAGAACTTTATAAAGACAAGCAATATCGTTCGGCACAATTATTATTTGAGAAAGTTGCAGAAGAAAATTCCAATCAGGAAATTCAGGCAGATTGTGCTTATTTTATTGCCAATTGTGCCATAAGACTGCAACAACAGGGAGCAGATCAGCTAATGGAAAATTTTGTAACCAATTATCCAACCAGTTCAAAACAAAATCAGGCTTTTATAGAAGTCGCTCATTATTATTTTGAAGAAGGAAAATACCCTCAAGCTTTGGAATGGTTCGAAAAAGTCGATGAATCTAATTTAAATCGGGAGGATCAGGAAAAGTTCGATTTTCAGAAAGGTTATGCATTTTACATTGCCAAAAATAAAAAACAAGCTACAGCTTATCTCAACAAAGTTGCCAATTCTAACGAATACGGTTCGCAGGCAAAATACTATTTAGGTATCATTGCTTATGAATCTGATGATTATGTGGAAGCAGACAAACAATTCAGTCAGGTTTCTAATGAAGAAAAGTATCAGGAAAAAATGTCTTATTTTCAGGCAGATATGAATTTTAAGTTAGGGAAATTTGAAGAAGCCATTAAGTTGGGAGAAAAAGCAATGGCGAAATCTTCGGCAATGGAAAAATCTGAACTGAACAAAATTATTGGAGAAAGTTATTTCAATTTAAAACAATACGACAAATCAATTCCGTATCTGACAGAATATAAAGGTAAAAAAGGAAAGTGGAACAATACCGACTACTATATTTTGGGTTACGCATATTATCAGCAAAAAGACTATAACAATGCTGTTTCTCAGTTTAATAAAATTATCGATGGAAAAGATTTTGTTGCTCAAAACGCATATTATCATTTAGGAGAAAGTTATCTTAAATCAGATAAAAAGCAACAAGCGTTGAATGCTTTTAAGAATGCTTCAGAAATGGATTTTGATGCAAAAATACAGGAAGATGCCTATCTTAATTATGCAAAATTAAGTTATGAAATTGGAAATTCTTATCAAAGTATTCCGAGTGTTTTGAGTGGGTTTTTAGAAAAATACCCCAATAATCCAAACAAAGAAACAATAGAAACTTTGCTGATCAACTCATACATCACTTCCAAAAATTATAGAGAAGCTCTGGTTTTATTAGAAAAAAATAAAAGTTTTTCTAATAAACAAGCCTATCAGAAAGTTACATTTTACAGAGGTTTAGAATTATATACCGATGGTAATTACCAGGAAGCATTGGCAATGTTCAAAAAATCGATTGCCGAACCACGTGATGCTAAATTTTCTGCAAGAGCTACTTTTTGGAAAGGTGAAACAGAGTACGTATTAGATCATTTTTCCGAATCTTTATTGAGTTTCAAACAGTTCCGGGATTTTGCAGAAGCGAATGTAGTTCCTGAGTTTAAGAATTTCAATTATAATATTGGTTATGCTCATTTTAAACTCAAAGAATACGAACAAGCTTCCGTTAGTTTTCAGAAATATATCGATACCAATCCTTCAGACAAGGTAAGACTGAACGATGCTTATCTGCGTCTGGGAGACAGTTATTTTGTTTCAACCAAATATTGGATGGCAATGGAAGCCTATAATAAAGCGATCGATATGAAAGGTATTGATGCTGATTATGCAGGTTTTCAGAAAGCGATTAGTTATGGATTTGTAGGAAGGAACGAAAAGAAAATTGAGGATTTGAATAAATTTATCAATACTTTTCCAAAATCTCAATATCGTGACGATGCGATGTTCGAGCTGGGAAATACTTACGTTGCAGAGAACAAAACAGATATAGCAATTCAAACTTACGATAGATTGCTTAACGAATATAAAAATGGTTCGTATGCTTCAAAAGCTATTTTACGTCAGGGACTCATTTATTATAATGCGGATAAATCTGAACAGGCTTTAACTAAATTAAAAAAAGTTTCGGCAGAATACCCTAATACTCCGGAAGCTTTGGAGGCTGTTTCTACAGCAAGGTTAATCTATGTAGATTCCGGCAGAGTAAACGAGTATGCTTCCTGGGTAAAAACTTTGGGTTTTGTTGAAATTTCTGATGCCGAATTGGATAATGATACTTACGAAGCAGCAGA
Source organism: uncultured Flavobacterium sp. (assembly GCA_964608415.1). Classification (GTDB taxonomy): domain Bacteria; phylum Bacteroidota; class Bacteroidia; order Flavobacteriales; family Flavobacteriaceae; genus Flavobacterium. The sequence goes on along the minus strand of CAZSOC010000024.1, from coordinate 23,802 downwards.
AAAACAATATTTACAAAATAATAAAAAACAAGCTATTTCAGGTTTTGTAGGTTATAATTCTTCTTTTCCAAACGGAATTCATTCTTTAAAATCTAATTTTTATTTGGCCCAATTGTATTATGCAGATGGTTTAGAAAGTAATGCAATTCCCAATTATGAATTTGTAATAGAAAAACCAAGGAACGAATTTACAGAGCAAGCTCTGGTTCGATTATCTCAAATTTATTTAAAAATCAAAAACTATGAGAAAGCGATTCCGGTTTTACAAAGACTGGAATCAGAAGCAGATTATCCTCAAAACATCACTTTTGCACAGGCCAACCTGATGAAATCGTATTATGATACAGAAGATTATCAGCATGCAGTAATTTCTGCTGAAAAAGTTTTAAGCAATCCAAAAACAGATGACAAAGTAAGAAGTGATGCTCAAATTATTGTAGCCCGTTCTGCGGTAAAAAATAATGACGAAGCTAAGATACGGTCCGCTTATGCAAAATTACTCACTATTGCAAAAGGAGAGCTGGCAGCAGAAGCACTATATTATGATGCTTATTTTAAAAATAAGGACGGGAAGTTTGAAGAATCAAACACCACAATTCAAAAATTAACCAAAGATTACTCCGGATATAAATATTTTGGAGCAAAAGGTCTGGTGATAATGGCAAAGAATTTTTACGGATTAAAAGATAGTTTTAATGCAACCTATATTTTGGATAATGTAATTAAAAATTTCAATGATTATCCTGATGTAATAGAAGAAGCATCCAAAGAACTTGCAGTTATTAAAGCCGAAGAAGCGAAAACCAATTCATCAATTCAAAAATAATTTCAATGAGAATTCAACATAAAATTTCAGTACTTTTTATTATTGCAGCTGCTCAAATTTCGTTTGCTCAAAAGAAAGATGAAAACATAGGGACAGAAGTAGTAAATGTAGTCAAACCGTATGCCCCGACTATTTCGGATGCATTTAAAATAAAGGAAACTCCTGTTCTTGAAGATGAAGAAACGTCTAATAAAGAAGTTATAGAATACAATATTTTTTCTTTCCCGGTAGCTTCAACCTTTACGCCTGCCAAAGGAAAAGCAGCCGCAGTAGACAAAACAATCAGAGAGAAAATGTATAATAATTATGCGACATTAGGCTTTGGTAATTATGCCTCTGCAATAGCAGAATTATTTATTACAGAAAATATAAACAATACAGATTTTGTAGCAGGAAAGTTAAAACATCAATCTTCTCAGGGAAATATAAAAGGAGTAGAGCTGGATGATAAGTTTTATGATACTTCACTGGATTTGATGTACGGAAGCCGAACTAGAAATGTCTCATGGAAAGCAGAAGCAGGTTATCAGCATCAGGTATATAACTGGTATGGATTGCCCGATTTCTTTGGAAATAATCTTTTGCCCGAAGACAGAAGCAGATTGCTCGGTTCGATCGATCCTCAACAAACCTATCATAACTTTTACCTTGGCGGAAGTTTGAGTATGAACGAGAGTTTCTTCGATAAAGCCAGTTTCAGATACAATCGTTTTTGGGATGCTTATGGTTCAGAAGAAAACAGATTTTATTTTAAACCATCGATCAAACTGGATATTGCTGAAAATACAATCAAAACTAATTTTACCATAGATTATTTAAGTTCAAAATTTGAAAACTCTTTACCTTTAGATATAGACAATCCATCAGTTGAAAAGCTTGGCATGGAAAATTCATATTTAATTCTTACTGCAAACCCTGGTTTTCAATTGATAAAAGATGATTTAACATTAAATATAGGAGCTGAAGTTACTTTCTTATCGACATTACAAAATAAAATCTACGGACAAAAAGGAGATACAGATTCAGATTTGTTTTTTTATCCTAAAATAACAGCATCATTAAGAGTAGTAGGAGATTTGATGGTTGCTTATGCCGGAGCAGAAGGTGGATTAAAGCAAAATTCATATAGAGATTTTACCAATATAAACCCGTTTTTGTCTCCAAATCAAATTATTACACCAACAGATAGCCAGTATGATGTATATGTAGGTTTGAGAGGAAAACTGTCTAATACCGTTAGTTATAATGTAAAAGGCTCTTATTTGAGTGAGAAAAACAAAGCGTTTTTTATGAGTAATGAATATTCTCAAAATGAAATGAATCCGGATTATTTATTTGGAAATTCTTTTCAGGCAGTTTATGATGATGTGAAAACTATTGGTTTTTTCGGTGAAATTAAAGCAGATCTTTCGAAAAATATAATTTTCGGAATCAACGGAAGTTTTTCATCTTATTCTATGAACAATTTAGATGAAGCATGGAATTTACCAGAGCTAAAAGCAGGAGCAACTCTGGATGTAAATATTACCAAAAAATGGTTTGCCGGAGCAAATGTGTTTTTTGTAGGAGAAAGAATGGATTATCAAGTAGATCAGTCTTTTACGGTAATAGGTGAGAATAAACATACATTAGACGGTTATTTTGATGCCAATTTCAATTTAGGATATAAGCATAACGAAAGGTTAACGGCATTTTTACGAGCTAATAATATTGCTAATCAGGCTTATGAGAGATGGTTGAATTTTCCTGTGCAACAATTTCAACTCTTATTAGGAGCAAATTATAAATTTGATCTGTAAGATATTTGTTTTTTAAATTTCTTTTGTTAAATTTAACTTAATAAAATTGGCTAAGAAAATGAAATTTAAAGAACAAATCGTTCTGAGGTATAATATTATGCTTCAGGACAAGATCGATTTATTTAAAGATATGATCGAAAAAATGTCCCTGGACTCAAGGAATGACGCAAAAAGTTCCGCAGGCGACAAACATGAAACAGCTTTATCCATGTTGCATATCGAACAGGAAAAAATTGCTGCAAAAATTCAACAACTATTAGAACAGCAGGAAAATTTTACTAAAATCGATTTTACTAAAAATCATTCAATTGCAGGAGCCGGAAGCTTAGTGCATGCAAATGAATCTTATTTCTTAATAAGTATTGCACTGCCAAAAATAGTAGTACAAGGAGCAAATGTTTACGGAATATCTCCAAATTCACCATTAGCAGCAGAAATACTAGGAAAAGGAATAGGTTTTGAGTGTAAAATTAATAATTCACATTATCAGATTTATGATATTTTCTAATGTTTTAACTTACATAATTTAACAAAAAAACAGAAAATGCACCTTGCTTGGTTATATATTTTTCTTAAAAATATATATTCAGTTTGTTATTGTAATCAATAATCTTTTTTTTGTTTCAAATCAAAACTTAATTACCCAAATTTGCTTTACTTGTTTAATAAGATAAAGTTTATGTGTGGATTTTTAGTTGTAATAGGAAAAAATAAAGAAATTTCTCTGGTAAAAGAATTGTCCAAAAGGATGACTCACAGAGGGAACGATGAAAGTGACTTTAAAGTTACCGAAAAAGGACATATTTTATGTCATGAAAGACTTTCGATAATAGATTTGAATTCTGGGAAACAACCGATAAAAGGAACTCAAAATGCTTATGTAGTCCATAATGGGGAAATTTATAATCATCAAAAATTAAGAGATCAGGAGCTAAAAGACTGTCAGTTTACAACACATTCAGATTCCGAAGTGATTGTTCATCTTTATGAAAAATATAAATATGAATTTCTCAATATGCTGGATGGAGATTTTGCATTTGTTGTAGTAGACGGAGACGATTTTATTGCAGGAAGAGATCCGTTGGGTGTAAAGCCTATGTATTATGGGATTGACGAAGCAGGAAGGATGTATTTTGCATCCGAGATGAAAGCATTAGCAGATCAATGTGTTTCATTTTCTATTTTCCCTCCGGGATATTTTTATACTTCCACGACAGGATTTGTGAAATATTTCAGGCCAAAATACGAAAATCATTATCAGGCTATACAAACCTTAGATTTAAACCAAATTAGAGAGAGACTTACTTCGGCAACCCAAAAACGCCTTATGAGCGATGTGCCGGTCGGAGTATTATTGTCAGGTGGATTGGATTCCTCTCTAACTTCATCAATCGCTGCGAGGTTATTAAAAGAGGAAGGAAAAGAACTCAAATCATTTTCGGTGGGATTAGATAAAAATGCTCCGGATATAGTTGCAGCTCGTCAGGTTGCACAATTTTTAGGTACGAATCATCATGAAGTTTATTTTACGGTAGAAGAAGGAATTGCTATTTTGGAAAAATTAATATGGCATTTGGAAACATATGATGTAACATCAATAAGAGCAAGTACTCCGATGTATTTTTTATCCAAAGCTATCGCTTCTGCGGGAATAAAAGTTGTTTTGTCGGGAGAAGGGGCAGACGAAATTTTTGGAGGATATTTATATTTTAGAAATGCACCTTCAACAGAAGATTTTCAAAAGGAAATAATTGAAAGGATTCAAAAGTTATATACCGCAGATTTGCTTAGAGCAGACAAATCTACAATGGCACACGGATTAGAGGTACGAGTACCCTTTTTGGATATAGATTTCTTAAATACAGCGATGACTATTGCTCCGGAAGAAAAACAACCGGTTACTTATAATGGTGTTGAAAAATATATTCTTAGAAAAGCATTCGATACTCAAGAAGATCCATATCTGCCAAAAGAAGTTTTGTGGAGACAAAAAGAACAATTTTCTGATGGCGTAGGTTACAACTGGATCGATCAGTTAATCGAATTTTGTTCATCTCAAATCACCGATGAACAGTTAAAGAATGCAAAAGACCTGTTTCCTTATAATACGCCAATTACTAAAGAGGCATATTATTATAGAACCATTTTTGATAAATATTACCCTCAAACAAGTGCTGCACAAACAGTACGAAAATGGATTCCTAAATGGCAGGAGAATAAAGACCCGAGCGGAAGAGCTAATCCCGCACATGATAATAGTGATTTGGTAATTAATACAGAAGAGTTGGTTGTTTAATTTTTAGGTAGGGTGTTAATGTAGAAGCGTCGGATTTATTCCGGCGCTTTCTTTTTCCTATAATTTTTTTGTTAAAATTATATTGTAAAATGTTAATAACTTACGCTTGTATTAAGGCAATTTTAAGGGGAAATGATTCTCAATTTCATATATTTGTTCGTTAAATAAAAAATCATCAGAATAACACGTAATATGAGCGAAGAGATTAAGAAGCAAAATTATTCGGCAGATAGTATTCAGGCTTTAGAAGGAATGGAGCACGTTAGAATGCGTCCATCAATGTATATCGGAGATGTGGGTGTAAGAGGATTACATCATTTAGTATATGAAGTTGTAGATAACTCGATCGATGAGGCAATGGGAGGTCATTGCGATACGATAAGTGTCAGTATCAATGAAGATGGTTCTGTAACTGTAGAAGATAATGGTCGTGGAATTCCGGTCGATATTCATAAAAAAGAAGGAGTTTCTGCTCTGGAAGTGGTAATGACTAAAATCGGTGCCGGAGGTAAATTTGATAAAGATTCTTATAAAGTTTCCGGAGGATTGCACGGGGTAGGTGTTTCGGTGGTAAATGCCTTGTCTAACCATATGAAATCTACCGTTTTTCGTGATGGAAAAATCTATGAACAAGAGTACGAAAGAGGTAAAGCCATGTATCCTGTAAAACAAATAGGAACAACAGACAAAAGAGGAACAAGACAGACATTTTACCCGGACGATTCTATTTTTACTCAAACAACGGAGTTTTCTTATGATACTTTGTCTGCACGTATGCGCGAACTTTCATTTTTAAACAAAGGAATTACAATTACCTTCACAGACAGAAGAGAAAAAGATAAAGACGGAAATTTTGTGTCTGAAGTTTTTCATTCTACAGAAGGGCTTAAAGAATATATCAGGTATCTGGACGGAAACAGAGAGCCAATTATATCGCATGTAATATCAATGGATAATGATAAAGGAGAAATTCCTGTAGAAGTAGCCTTGATCTATAATACATCCTATACAGAAAATATTTTTTCTTATGTAAATAATATTAATACTCATGAAGGAGGGACTCATCTTCAGGGTTTTAGAAGTGGATTGACAAGAACACTTAAAAAATATGCAGACTCCTCAGGATTATTAGATAAATTAAAATTTGAAATCGCAGGAGATGATTTTCGTGAAGGATTAACGGCAATTATTTCTGTAAAAGTTCAGGAACCTCAGTTTGAAGGTCAGACTAAAACTAAGTTAGGAAACAGAGAAGTAGTTTCTCCTGTAAGTCAGGCGGTAGGAGAAATGCTTGAAAATTACTTAGAAGAAAATCCAAATGATGCAAAAATAATTATTCAAAAAGTTATTCTCGCTGCTCAAGCTCGTCACGCTGCTAAAAAAGCTCGTGAGATGGTTCAAAGAAAGACTGTTATGGGAGGCGGTGGTTTGCCGGGAAAACTTTCTGATTGTTCCGAACAAGATCCGGCAAAATGTGAAATATATTTAGTCGAGGGAGATTCTGCGGGTGGAACGGCAAAACAAGGAAGAGACCGTAACTTTCAGGCGATTTTGCCATTAAGAGGTAAAATTCTTAATGTTGAAAAAGCGATGCATCACAAAGTTTTTGAAAATGAGGAGATTAGAAATATTTTTACAGCGTTTGGAGTAACTATTGGAACGGCAGAAGATAGTAAAGCTTTAAATCTCGAAAAATTAAGATATCACAAAATCATTATTATGTGTGATGCCGATGTCGATGGTAGTCATATTGCAACTTTAATATTGACTTTCTTTTTTAGATTCATGAGAGAACTAATAGAAGAGGGACATGTATATATTGCTGCACCACCGTTGTATTTGGTAAAAAAAGGAAATAAAAAAGAATACGCATGGAATGATATTCAGAGAGATCAGGCTAATGAAAGAATGGGAGGAAATGCAGGTGTTCAAAGATACAAAGGTCTTGGAGAGATGAATGCAGAACAGTTATGGGAAACAACTATGGATCCGAATTACCGAACTTTACGTCAGGTTACTATTGAGAGTTTAGCAGAAGCAGATAGAGTTTTCTCAATGTTGATGGGAGACGAGGTTCCGCCCCGAAGAGAATTTATCGAAAAAAATGCAGTTTATGCAAAAATTGACGCTTAACAGAAAGTATATTCTTTTAGGAATATTGTTTTTTTGTAGTACAAAAATGATCAGCCAGATTGACGAACAAACGCAATCTGAATTTTCAAATTTGATAAAAGACGCAATTTATTTTACAGATCAATATGTAACTCCAGCCACAGATGCTGCTGTATATCAGGCAGCATCGGCCTGGATGGTTACTCCAAAAAAAGCCGAACTATGGGACTTTGTAGTAGGTTTGCATGTTAATACCTTTTTTGTCCCAAAAGCAGATAGAGTTTTTAGAATTTCAAATGATGATCTTCAGTTTTTTGACATTGTCGATGGAAACGATGCCTTAACTCCTACTGCTTTAGGAAATAGAGATTATGTAACACTTTCGGGGATGCTCGGAGGAAGTGAGATTTTAATGAAAACTCCAGAAGGCATCAATAGAGAAACAGTTATTTACCCTTATCTTCAAGGAGCTTTAGGTTTATGGAAAGGTACTGAGCTTATTGTAAAGTTTGCTCCGGAAATTAAACTTAAAAATGTAAATTATCAAGTTTATGGAGCGGGTGTGAAACACAATATAAGTCAGTATTTTCCAAAATTAAACGAAAGTAAAATTCATATAGCGACTTTATTGGCTTATTCTAAAGAAGATCTTACTGTTAATTTTCTTGATATTGAAACCAAATATGGAAATTTTGGGTTTACCAGATTAAATAGTCAGATAGATACATATCAATTTCAAATAAACGCATCAAAAGAATTCAATAAACTGGAAATTGCTGGTGGTTTAATTTTAAACTCAAGTAACTTCGAATATTTTGTCGCCGGAAAACGGGGTGAAATAGAAGAGGTTATTCCTTTGAGATCAATTTTAAACGAGCAGCTTCAAACAATTTCAAAAACCAAGTTCAATTGTATAGGCGAAATTTCGGCAAGATACCAAATTTCGAAATTTTTTATACAACCTACGATTGCTTTTGGTAAATTTGTAAACTCAAATATTGCTGTTCAATACAGCATTTAATTTTAATATAAAACACAACATATTATGAAAGTCACAATTGTAGGTGCTGGAAATGTTGGAGCGACATGTGCAGATGCTATCGCATACAGAAGAATTGCCAGTGAAATTGTTTTAGTTGATATTAAAGAAGGTTTTGCCGAAGGTAAAGCACTTGATATTATGCAAACTCAAACTACTTTAGGTTTTAATACCAAAGTTATCGGAAGTACGAATGATTACTCTAAAACAGCAGGAAGTAATGTAGTGGTAATTACTTCAGGAATTCCCAGAAAACCAGGAATGACCCGTGAAGAATTAATCGGAATCAATGCCGGAATTGTAAAAACTGTTGTAGAGAATATTCTTATACATTCACCAGAAGCTATTGTAGTGATCGTTTCTAATCCGATGGATACGATGACATATCTGGCATTAAAAGCCACCGGACTTCCAAAAAACAGAATTATTGGTATGGGAGGAGCTTTAGATAGTTCTAGATTTAAGACTTATTTGTCGCAAGCCTTGGATAAACCTGCAAATGATGTTTCTGCTATGGTTATTGGTGGTCATGGCGACACAACAATGATTCCATTGACACGCTTAGCATCTTATAATGGTATTCCCGTTTCTCAGTTTTTATCTCAGGAAAAATTAGATAAAGTTGCTGCAGATACAATGGTAGGAGGAGCCACACTTACTGCATTATTAGGAACATCTGCATGGTATGCTCCCGGAGCTTCGGTTGCTTACTTAGTCGATAGTATTTTGAATGATCAAAAGAAAATGATTGCCTGTTCTGTGTTCCTGGAAGGAGAATACGGACAAAATGATATTTGTATTGGTGTTCCATGTATCATTGGTAAAAATGGAGTTGAGAAAATTGTTGATATAGAACTTAATGATTCTGAAAAAGCTTTATTTTCTAAAAGTGCTGATGCTGTAAGAAGTATGAATGATGCACTTAAAACAGTATTGTCATAATTACAAAAAAATAAACATATTAAAAGACTGCTCAGGATGCAGTCTTTTTTTGATATTAATCAATAAATAAATTGGTTAATCTTTTTGTAAATTATATATTTGTCCGTTTTAAAAAAAATGCAAAAAAGACTTATAGGTTTTAAGGATAGTTTTTTTTGATTTATTTTAATTTTTTAACGAACAGAAATAATAAAATATAATTCAAATTAATTAATTATTAGTAATAATGCAGAATAGAGGACTCGTTAAATTTTTTGCAATTTTATTTGCATTGGTGAGTATTTACCAACTTTCTTTCACATTTGTCGCAAGTAATGTAGAAAGCAAAGCAAAAGCTTATGCCAATGGCGACAGCGACAAAGAATATGCTTATTTAGATTCTATTGGTAAACAAAAGGTTTTTTTAAACACTTTTACATACAATGATGTAAAAGCTAAGAAAATCAATAAAGGATTAGATCTTGAAGGAGGTATGAACATTGTGCTTCAAATCTCTGTAAAAGATATCTTGAAAAGTTTATCCAATGACTCTAAAGATGCGGTTTTTAATAAAGCATTAGATGATGCTTCAAAAAATTTAAAAGGAAACCAAACCTATATTGATGCTTTCTTTGATGCTTTTAAAAATGCTTCAAATGGAACTACAAAATTAGCATCGCCGACAATTTTTTTCAATAAAAACTTACAAGGAGAAGGAGGGATCAGCCTTAACATGTCTGATTCTGATGTTGAAAGAATTATTAGAACAAAAGTAGACGAATCTATCAATAGTGCGTATATCGTATTGAGAAAACGTATTGATAAATTTGGTGTAACACAACCTAATATTCAGAAACTTGGCGAATCCGGAAGAATATTGATTGAACTTCCCGGAGCAAAAGATGAAGATCGTATCAAAAAATTATTGTCCAGTACTGCACAACTAGAATTCTGGGAAACGTATAAAGTGGATGAACTTTCTATGTTCTTGCAATCTGCAAACGAATTGCTTAAGAAAACAGAAATCGTTAAAAAAGAAACTCCGGCCATTGTAGAGAAAGATTCTTTAAGTGCTTTATTAGCCGATGCAGCTACCGACTCTACTGATACAGCTATTGGCAACAATCCATTGTTCGACAAACTTGTTGGACAAATGGGAGGTCCGATCCTTGGGGTGTATGCTGCAAAAGACACAGGAGTAATCAATAATTACTTAAACAGACAAGAAATAAAAGCTTTGCTACAAGGAGAGCAACGTTATGCAAAATTTGTTTGGGGGAAACCTGTAGATATTAAAAATGATAAAGGAATTGAAGTTGAAACTTTTGAACTTTATGCTTTAAAAGGAAATAAAAACAATGTAGCTCCATTAAGCGGAAACGTAATTACAGAAGCAAGAGATACATTTGATAATTTAGGAAAACCATGCGTATCTATGGATATGAATGGGTCTGGTGCTAAAATTTGGGAAGAATTAACAGGTAAAGCTTATCGTGAAGGAAGTAATATTGCTATTGTATTAGATAATATCGTTTATTCTGCTCCTGGTGTAACAACCGGGCCTATTTCTGGCGGAAGTTCATCTATTTCCGGAGCGTTTTCTGTAGCAGACACAAAAGATTTAGCAAATATTCTTAAAGCAGGTAAGTTACCAGCAACTGCAGATATTATTCAATCAGACGTTGTTGGACCATCCTTAGGGCAGGAAGCAATCGATGCCGGGATTAACTCTTCGATCTTAGGTCTTATTATTGTTTCTATCTGGATGGTATTTTATTATGGTAGAGCCGGTATTTATGCAAATATTGCATTAGCTATCAATCTACTTTTCATGTTCGGAATTTTAGCATCTTTCGGATTTGTATTAACATTACCGGGTATTGCAGGTATCGTTCTGACAATGGGTACTGCAGTTGATGCGAATATCCTTATCTACGAAAGAGGTAAAGACGAATTACGTCACGGAAAATCATTAGAAGAAGCAATCAAAGCAGCATTTAGCTGGACTGGAGCAATGCGTCCTATCTTCGATGCAAACGTAACCCATATTCTTACAGGTGTTGTTTTATATATATTTGGAACAGGACCGATTCAAGGTTTCGCCTTAACATTGATCATTGGTATTTTTACCTCTCTTTTTACCGCGATTTTCATTACAAGAATCTTGTTGGACAGAAGTATTGCAAAAGGAAACAAACTACAATTTTGTACAAAAATCACCAAAAACTGGTTTACAAATTTCCATTTTGATTTCTTAGGAGTAAAAAAATATACTTATATATTATCTGCTATTATTGTAATAGGTAGTGTAGTTACACTTTCTATTAACGGATTAAATCCGGGAGTGGATTTTGTAGGAGGTAGAACTTTCCAGGTAAGATTTGCCGAAAAAGTTGCTCCGGAAGTTGTAAAAGACGAATTAACTGCAATCTTTGGAGAAAGTGTTGAAGCAAAAATTTTCGGAAAAGACAATCAATTAAAAATTACTACAAAATATAAAGTTGATGTTCCTGGAGCAGAAGCCGATGCCGAAGTAAATCAATTGATGTATAAAGGTTTATCCAAGCATTACGATGCGGATATTACTTACGAAAAATTTGTAAATTCTTACGATGGTAAAACATTAGGAATTCTGCAAAACTCAAAAGTAGGTCCTACAATGGCAGAAGATATGAAAACAGATTCATATTGGGCAGTATTGGGAGCTATGGCAATCGTATTTGTTTATTTAACAATTTCTTTCCGTAAATGGCAATACAGTTTAGGAGCAATTGCGTCGGTAGCACACGACGTTATTTTTGTACTTGGACTGTATTCATTAACCTGGAAAGTTATGCCATTCAGTATGGAAATAGATCAGCATTTTATCGCTGCAATCCTTACCGTAATTGGTTATTCGATGAACGATACCGTAATCGTATTTGACAGGGTAAGAGAATACCTTGAAGGAAAAGTAAAAGGAAGCTTCAATCATATCGTAAACCAATCGGTAAACTCAACATTATCAAGAACCATCAATACATCATTAACATTGATTTTGGTACTGTTAATTATGTTTATCTTTGGTGGAGAATCAATGAGAGGATTTATTTTTGCAATGCTTATAGGTATGACGGTAGGAACCTATTCGTCACTATTTGTTGCAACACCAATTCTTTGTGATACGATTCCGGCTTCAGAACATAAAAGAATCGAAGAACTACATAACAGAGAAGAATAGTTTTGTACTTTATAATATACAAAAATAAGAACCCGGATTATTCCGGGTTTTTTTATGCTCAATACTATTTTAATTAGTAGCAAATCGCTTGGGCAAAGAGTAAAGCCATGTTCCGGCTTTTCGCAGTAGTTTTTGTTTTGAACCCCAAAACAAAAAGCTACAAGCTGCAATCCGGGCTAAATCGGAAAAATCATGAAACAAAATAACTCCGGATTTTGCCCGGAGTTATTTTTGTTTTAATTAAAATTGGATATTAAACTTTCTATTCAAAAACCTCAAAATCCTTTCCATCATAACTCGCAAACACCATACTCGGATGCGAGTCCTGATGAAACAGATTTCCATCGTGGTCAATTGCAATTGCACCTGCAAAACCATCATAGGGTTTTAGTTCTTCAAAGGTTTTAGCAAAAGCTTCTTTCAAAGAAAAACCATCGGTAACACGTGTTACAATTTTTGCAGCAACAGCACCACTTACAATATCTTCTCCAACACCGGTAAGACTTACACCACAAAAATTATTAGCATAATTTCCTGCAACTGTAGCCGAATCCGAAACTCTTCCCGGAATTTCAAAACCTTTTCCTCCGGTAGAAGTAGCAACCGCAATTTTTCCGTTGGCATCTATCGCTACACAGCCCACTGTTCCTGTTCCTGTGCTTTTGAGTTTAGCCTCATATTCGAGCCTTCGTTGTGGGATTTCAGTCGAAAAAGCATCAAATCCATTTTTTCTGGCAAAAAGAGTTGCTCCATCTCCACCCAAAATCCGATCATCATAATCCATCAAAACTTCAGCAACTTTAATAGGGTTTTTTACATTTTCGATATTAATTACGCCGCTCATTTTCTGATTAGAACCATCCATTAGAGAAGCACTCATTCTGATTTTTCCATCACTTTGTATCTGAGAACCAATTCCGGCATTAAATAATTCATCATCTTCCAATAAAGAAACAGCATGAACTACTGTGTCCAAAGCAGAATGTTTTTGTAAAAAATCAAAACTATTTTTAACAATTAGTTTTAAAGCATTTTGCTTTGCGATTTTAGTTTCCAGATTAGTAGAAGATTCCGAAAAGAAACCACCATGGACAATTATTTTCATTTCAATAATTTAATTATGCGTACTGAGAAGATTGAATCTGCATTTTATGTGATTCTAAGTTGTAAGTATCATACATACTCATTACATGGGTAACAAGATGCGAAATTGAAATGGGTTGCCCTAATTCAACTTGTGTTAAATTAGTGTCTTTTATATCACGTCCATCAACCAAAATAACCAGACCCGATCCAATCGCTTCCATTTGAGTATTATTGGTAATCAGCAGGCCGGTATCTTCACCCAGACCGATTCCCAAAACTTTAGGATTGCTTACAACAGCTTGAAACAATCTGCCGATACGGCCTCTTTGTACAAAATGTGTATCAATAATTACACCGTCTATTAATCCCAGTCCGCTGGTAATTTTTACTTCTCCTTTTAGTAAAGCTTCCGAACTGCTTCCCTGATAAATCATGTTGTTGGATGCAGCAGCAGCTCCGGCAGAAGTCCCGGCATAGATGAAATCTTCATTAAAATATTTTTCCAGTAAAATATCATGAAAAACCGTTCCTCCCAGAATCGAAGTTAACCTTAATTGGTCACCACCTGTAAACATTACTACATTTGCAGCTCTCAAACGGTTCAGAACTTCAGACTCTATTGCTTGTTCACGATTCTCGATATGTAAGACATCTACATTTGTTGCTCCTAAATATTGTAAAGCTTTTACATATTCCGGTCCAATTTCTCTGGGAATTTTTGAAGCAGTGGTAATCACTTCAATTCGGGATGCTTCTTTCAGTTTAGATTCTTTGATCAGACGTTTTAAAATTCCGGTTTCAAAAAAGTTTAGATTATTTGCGACATTTTTGTCAAAATTTATTTCAGTAAAACTTCCTTTATCAACAGCCCCACCGATGATCATTAATTTTCCTTGTATTTCCATCTATTGTAAATAAGTAATTTGTGTAAAAATAACCAAAAAGTTAAAATTCACAACTTCATCGATCAATTTTATGTATTTTTTTCTCAGGAGAATTACCGGATTTTACTTTAAGATATTATCACTAAAATCTTAATTGTTATGAAAATGTATATTATTGTTTTTACCGAAGCTTAAAAAACAGGTTTTTATAATTTCAATTTTTTCAATTTTTATAGGAGAATAAAAATAATTTTAAAAAATAACAATGATTTTAGTATTTAATTCTTTAAAAACAAAAAAAAATCAAATACAGTTTATAGTTATTAGTTTTTTTTAACTAAATTTCTACATCAATTTTATTAATGCATTTTTTTCTAAATTGAATCACCAAAATTGTAAACAAAACATATAACTAACCAAAATATACCAGTATGAAAATTCTAAAAATACAAGCACTTCGCGGACCAAATATTTGGAGTGTTCAACGTAAGAAACTTATTCAGATGCGTCTTGATCTTGAAGAGATGGAGGAGTTTCCCACAAATAAAATACAAGGTTTCGGAGAACGTATAGAAAAAATGTTTCCTACAATGTATGAGCACAGGTGCTCAGAAGGTGTGCCTGGCGGTTTTTTTTCACGTATTGAGCGGGGAACCTGGATGGGGCATGTAATTGAGCATATAGCGTTGGAAATACAGACTTTAGCAGGAATGGAAACTGGCTTTGGACGTACAAGAGAAACCAAAACGCCAGGAATTTATAATGTAGTTTTTAGTTACACAGAAGAAAGTGTCGGAATGTATGCCGCCGAATCTGCCGTGAGAATTGCCGAATCATTAATTGCAGGAAGCGATTATGATGTAGAAGCAGATATTCAGAAAATGCGGGAAATTAGAGAACGTGTAAGATTAGGTCCAAGTACGGGAAGTATTGTTGAAGAAGCTGTTGCAAGAGATATTCCCTGGATTCGTTTAGGTACAAATTCCCTGGTACAATTAGGATATGGAGTAAATCAGATGCGTTTTCAGGCGACAATTACTTGTCAAACCAGTAATATTGCAGTTGATATTGCCTGTAATAAAGAAGAAACCAAACGCATGCTCGATATGGCATCTATTCCGGTTGCAAGCGGAGATATTTGTATCGATGAAGAAGATTTAGAAAACACCATAAGAAAAATAGGTTATCCAATTGTGATTAAACCTCTTGACGGAAATCATGGTAAAGGTGCTTCTATTAATGTGACGAATTGGGAAGATGCTAAAGAAGGTTTGATTTATGCCAAAAAATACAGCCGAAGAGTTATTGTAGAAAAATTTATAACAGGGTTCGATTTTAGGGTTTTAGTGATCAATAACAAATTGGTTGCAGCGGCCAAGCGAGTTCCGGCTCATGTGGTAGGAGATGGCAAACATACTATTCAGGAATTAATTGATGTTACTAATCAGGATCCAAGAAGAGGGTATGGTCATGAAAATGTTCTGACTTTAATAGATATAGATCGTGACTCTTTGGATTTATTAGAAAAACTCAATTATACAGTTGATTCGGTTCCAAAAAATGGAGAAATAATATATCTTAAATCTACTGCAAACCTCAGTACAGGAGGAACTTCAGTGGATGTAACAGATATGATGCATCCGGAAAATATTTTTCTGGCAGAACGTATATCCCGGGTAATCGGCTTGGATGTCTGCGGAATTGATATTATGGCAGAAAACCTCACTCAGCCGCTTAAAGAAAATGGAGGTTGTATTCTTGAGGTTAATGCAGCTCCGGGATTTAGAATGCATTTAGCTCCTTCAGAAGGTTTACCCAGAAACGTAGCTGCTCCCGTTATCGACATGCTTTACCCTCCGGGAAAACCAAGCAGAATCCCGATTATTGCAGTTACGGGAACAAACGGAAAAACCACCACAACAAGATTGGTTGCTCATATAGTAAAAAATAATGGATATAAAGTTGGTTTCACAACATCTGACGGAATTTATATTCAAAACCATATGATGGAAAAAGGGGATACTACCGGACCAATTTCTGCAGAATATATTCTTAAAGATCCAACAGTTGAATTTGCAGTTTTAGAAACTGCCAGAGGTGGAATTTTACGGGCAGGTTTAGGTTTTAGTCGTTGTGATATCGGGATTATCACCAATATTCAGGCAGATCATTTAGGACTTAATGACATTCATACTGTCGAAGATTTGGCTCGTGTAAAAGCTACTGTCGTAAGAAGTATTAAAAAAGAAGGATGGGCAATTCTCAATGCAGATGATCCTTTGTGCTTAAAAATCGCAGATGAATTGAGCTGTAATACAGCTTATTTCAGTATGGATGAAGATAATCCGGTAGCTAAGAAATTATCAAAAGAAGGTAAAATTGTTGCAGTTTACGAGAATGGCTATATTACTGTAAAAAAAGGAGAGTGGAAAATTCGTGTAGAACGGGCAACATTGGTACCATTGACTTTGGGAGGGAAAGCCAAATTTATGATTGCAAATGTTTTGGCAGCAACACTTGCAAGTTATTTGTGGGGATTCAAAATAGAAGATATCAGCTTGTCGTTACAGACATTTATTCCGAGTGCGGCACAAACCCCGGGAAGAATGAATATTTTCGAATTTAAAAGATTTAAAGTTTTGATTGATTTTGCACATAATCCATCAGGTTATTTAGGTGTAGAAGATTATTTGAGCAGTGTTGAAGCCAATAAAAAAATAGGAATTATTGCCGGAGTTGGAGATCGTCGGGACGAAGACATAAAAGAATGTGCAAAAATTGCGGGCAGAATGTTTGACCACATTATTATCCGCCAGGAAAAACATTTGCGCGGAAGAACCGAAGACGAAATAATAAGTCTTATTTTGGAAGGAATTACAGAATCCGGAAAAATGGTTACATACGAAATCATTAATAAAGAAACCGAAGCCATAAAACACGCGATCAATATTGCAGAAGAAGGAACTTTTATTACTGCTCTGAGTGATGTGGTGACCAATGCTATCGAAATTGTTCAGGAATATCTGGATAAAGAAAATGAAGATTCTATGGCTTAAAATAAATCGATGAAAAATAAGCAACCCTTTCAAAGCTCTGAAAGGGTTGCTTTTCGGTGATTATTTGAACTTCAAAATTAACAAACCCTTAAAAAAGAAATAGTTTAGACGTTATCGTCTATGGTAAAAAAATAATAATGAAAAATACATTATTTATTGCTTTGTTTTTTTTCACTTTTGCTTCTGCACAAAATCAAAGCACAGAAAGAACACGTACTGATTACCACAGAGAATTAGAAGAAGAATTTCTTGATAATTGTGCCAGAAAATACAATTATACTTACCAAATGTCTGAATGGCAAAATTGTCTTGATGAAGGAATCAAAAAAGACAGTACATACGCTTATTTCTGGCAACAAAAAGCAATGCCATATTTTAAAGCAAAAAAATATGAGATAGGAATGGAATATATCGATAAGGCAGTCCTTTACGATGCAAAACGCTGGCAGCCTTACCGTGCTTTTATCAAATGTATTTTTATCAAATCGTATCGTGAAGCCATTTTAGACTTTGAAGATTGTAAAAATAAATTCGGCAATGATTTTGTAATGGATCATACTTTTGATTTTTATATTGCTTTATCGTATTTACAATTGAATGAATTTGGAAAAGCAGAAGTTTTACTTCAAGGATATGTAAACCAAATGTTAGCAAAAAATGGAGAAAGCTGGGTTCATCAAACAGCATTATTTTATTTAGGAATTTCAAAATACGAACAAAAAAGATACGAAGAAGCAATTATAGATTTTGATAGAGCTTTGAAAAATTATAGCTCTTTTTCTGAAGTCAAATTTTATAAAGCAATTTGTATGTTATACTTAGGAGAAAATCCGGAAGAAATCAAAAAATATTAGAAGAAAGTGAGTCGGATTATTTTTCCGGGTATTCATTAAATGAAGATAATACGATCTACGAAATGTATCCCTACCAAATTAGAAGGAGAAGATGAGTTTGTTTTTAAAACATTTTCTAACTTTGAGAACATTTAAAATTTTATACCAATATGAATAAATTTTTCTGGATAGCCGCAATATTTTTTTGTGGTTTGATAAGTTTTGGACAATCCAAAGAAATTACTTTAAACGATGCCGTTTTACAGCAATACAGAGCCTTCAGAGCAGATCAGATGTTAGGATTTCAATGGATTCCGAATACTTCAAATTATATTTATTTTGAAGAATCCGGAAGAAAATTGATGACAGCAAGTGCTCAAAATTCTACGGCAAAAGAATTGATTTCTCTTTCGGATCTCAATACAACTCTTAATTCAAATCTTCGTGGATTTTTCGGAATCGAATTCAAAGATCTTAATACGTTTATCATTCAGGATGGTATGAGTATTTACGAATACAATTTGCGAACTAATTCAGGAAAAAAGATTTTTACCATTACCGAAGAAACAGAAAATCAAACTTTTGACGGATCCAAAAGTAAGTTGGCTTTTACGGAACAAAACAATCTGTTTTATCTGGACAGAGGTAATAAAATTGCAATTACAAATGAAAAAGACAAGAATATCGTTTCCGGACAAACTTATGCAAGAAGCGAATTTGGTATTCATAACGGAATTTTTTGGTCTCCAAAATCTAATTTTATAGCCTTT
This sequence comes from uncultured Flavobacterium sp., assembly GCA_964608415.1. Taxonomy (GTDB): domain Bacteria; phylum Bacteroidota; class Bacteroidia; order Flavobacteriales; family Flavobacteriaceae; genus Flavobacterium. Next base: position 4,960 of record CAZSOC010000024.1, on the reverse strand, counting down.
TATCAAAAAGACGAAACAGATGTTGAGAGTTATCCGATAGTGGATATCAACGAAACTCCGGGAAAATTGAAGAATATTAAATATCCGATGGCTGGTCAAAAAAGTGAAAAACCTCGTGTTGGAATTTATAATTTAAATACAAAAAAGACGGTTTTTATCGACCCAAGAGGAAACCAGGACGATTATCTCACCAACTTATCCTGGACTCCGGACGAAAAATATGTGTTGATCGCAGAAGTAAATCGTGCTCAAAACGAAATGAATCTTAATCTGTACGATGCCAATTCTGGTAAATATGTGAGAACATTGATCAATGAAAAGGCTGTAACGTGGGTAGAACCGGAACACCCCGCATTTTTCCCTGATCCTGATTCTAATAATTTTATTTGGATTAGCGAAAAAGACGGTTTTAATAATTTGTATTATTATTCTTTAGAAGGAAAATTAATCCAACAGCTTACACAAAATAAATTTGTAATAAGCAGTATTTTGGGAAGTAATCCGGCAGGAACAGAAATTTATTTTGCAGCAACAGGAGTCAATCCGACCAATATGCTCGCTTACAAAATAGACCTGAAAGGAAAACAGACTTTATTGACCAAAAACGAAGGCGTTCATACAGTAATTCCCAATTTTGACGGAACTTATTTTTTTGATGAATATTCCAATCACTCCACTCTTTCAAAATCATTATTGATAGATAAAAATCTCAAAGAAAATGTTTTATTGGAAAGTAAAAATAAATATGAAGGTTATACAATTGGAACATCAGAGATCAAAACCATTAAATCTTCGGACGGAAAGACCGATTTGTATACCAGATTGATCAAGCCAAGTCATTTTGATCCTGCTAAAAAATATCCGGTTCTGATTTATGTTTATGGAGGACCACATGCACAATTGATTACAAATTCTTACCTGGACGGAGCAAGTTTATGGATGTTTTGGATGGCAGAACAAGGATATCTTGTTTTTACTGTTGATAACCGTGGTTCGGAAAACAGAGGAAAGGCATTTGAAAGTATTATTCATAGAAATTTAGGAAAAAATGAAATAGAAGATCAAATGAAAGGGGTTGATTATCTCCGTTCTTTACCATTTGTAGATGGAAACCGATTAGCGGTACACGGTTGGAGTTATGGTGGATTTATGACTACTTCTATGTTGTTAAAACAGCCGGATACTTTTAAGGTGGGTGTTGCTGGAGGTCCGGTAACCGATTGGAAATATTATGAGATTATGTATGGTGAACGCTATATGGATACACCGGAAGAAAATCCTCAGGGTTATCAGGAAACAAGTACATTAAATTTCGTAAAAAACTTAAAAGGCAAATTGTTATTGATTCATGGAACTGCTGACGATGTGGTGGTAATGCAGCACAACTTTACATTGATAAAGAAATTTATCGAAGCAGAAAAGCAAGTTGATTTTTTTCCATATCCTATGCATAAACATAATGTATCCGGGAAGGATAGGGTACATTTAATGAAAAAAGTTTTGGACTACGTAATTGAAAATAATAAATAGGCGATTTACAGTACTTTAATCCAATGTGGCTAACGTGAAAATTGAACGAATCATAATCTGACGATTTAATGAAACTGGCTCAATATATTCGGCAAGTATAAAATACTAAAATATAATGCTGGCAAATCTTAAAACTTTATTATTACTAACAGGATTATTTTTCGCTGATTTTTGCCAATGCGTGTTCTAAATAAATTTAAAACTATCAAGATGAAGAAAAATTTACAAGAGTTATCAAATCAAGAACTACTAAAAGAGGCTAAAAACATAAAATTTGTTTTCGGAATATATTTAGGGTTGGTTATCGTTATGATTGTATCTGGTATTATCACAACATTAAAGCAAGGAGTAAATACTTTTACTTTTCTTCCTGTCGTTTTTCTTGGAGTTGCTTTGATGTTTTGGTCAAACTACGACAAAGTTAGAAAAGAACTAAAATCACGCAACCTTAAATAAGAAATGGAATACAACTGTCCAAACTGCGGACAGGAAAAATACAATGTCACAAACAAATAGACCGATGAAATTATTAAAAATACTTTTTTCACTACTTTTCTGTTCTAATGTAATTTTTGCCCAAGATTCCAAAATTCAAAAATTAGCTTCCGAGAATGTAACAACTTTTACTAAGTCAAATGACAACAAATTTATTGGATTAGGCTGGGAAAAATTACTTGAAGAAATCAATAAAAGTAATTCCGTTTTAATCGGAGAAGACCATTTTACCAATGAGATTCCTTATTTTGTGGATGCTTTGAGTTCCGAAGTTCACTTTGACAACTTCATTTGTGAAATTGACCCATATTCGGCCAAATCTATTGAAGCTAAAATCAAAGGCTCAAAAAAGGAACTGGACAAGTTTGTAAATGAATATGGCGACAATTTTTCATTCCTGGAATTACAACCCGAATTTGAGTTGGTTCAGAAATTCGTAAAATCAAAAACAAACATCATCGGGTTAGACCAGATTTATTTGACAGCGGACAGATTAATCATTAGCGAACTCAATAAGCAATCCAAAAACAAAAAAGCGAAATCAATCTATTCATCTATGGAAGAAGCTTCAAAGAAAAACGCTTCCGATATTTATATGTTTACTGATGATTTTCAGGAAAAACTGGAACAGCTCCTCTCTTTAGATTTATCCGTAACAGAGATTGAACAACTAAAAGCATTAAAATTAAGCAGTGAAATTTATTTAGGTTCAAAACATCATTTGAGAATCCAATGGATGAAAAATCAACTGATGAAAGAATTTTCAAATTGGAATAGCAAAAAAAATATTTTCAAATTTGGAGCTACTCATATCCCAAATGGAGAAAGCTTTTTGGAAATTTACGATATTGGGAATTTGGTTTATAACATCGAAGATAGTGAGTTCAGAAAATCTTTACATATTATGATTATTGGGAAAGGTGGTTATTCGGGTGCACCTGAAAGGGATACACCAAGCCAGATTGTGGATGAAAACAGCGAATTTTTACAAAAATTCAAACCATTTTTTAATCTTGTAAAGGGTGAAGAATGGCATTGCTTTGATCTGACACCTTTGAAAAAGGCTGTTTCTGAAAACAAACTTACTATTGAAGATATAACTATATCAAGAATGATTAAAGGTTATGATTATTTAATTGTTATACCTACTGTAACACCAGCTAAATATATAGAAAGTAAATAAGAGACAAGCTGAATAAAAATGAGTTACGGTTAACATTTTTGCGTCAGGCGGGAGAAACTTTTCGTTAAATTTGAAGCAAATACAGAAAATATTGACACTACAACAACTACAAAGCATCACATTAGCAAGTCAGGGATTGCTGCAAACATCACCATTTGGAAAAGAAAAAAAGGCGGTGTTAAATGCGTTGGAACATCTTGGATATATACAGATAGATACATTATCAATCGTTGAACGTGCACATCATCATACACTTTGGACAAGAATTCCGGACTATCAGGCAGCATATTTAGATGAGTTGGTAAAAGAACGTAAAGTGTTTGAATATTGGTTTCATGCTGCCTCTTATCTTCCGATGAAAGATTTTCGTTATGCTTTACCTCAAATGTCAGATGTCAAACGGAATGAATCGCACTACTACAATGCCGACCCAAAGGTTATGCAATATGTAATGGACACAATCCGTGCAGAAGGTCCAAAAAAAGCAAGAGATTTTGAGCGTGAAAGTAAAAAAGCAGGGAGTTGGTGGAATTGGAAACCAACAAAATTAGCTCTTGAAAGGCTTTTTATGCAAGGCGATTTGATGATTTCCGAACGCAATGGTATGCAAAAAACGTATGACATTACTGAAAGAGTATTGCCATCAAACATTGACACGACAGAACCAGGTCCGATTGAATTTGCTGAATATTTGGTAAAAACATATCTGCGTGCTTATGGATTCACAACCGTAAAACAAATTACACACCTTAAAACGGGAGAAACAGTAAGAAAAAATGTCAATGAAGTATTAGAATTAATGCTTCAGGAAGGCACAATACAAAAAGTCAATATTGAAGGTATGCCTTCTGTTTTTGTACAAAATGATTTAGCGGAAAAAACATTCAGAACCCCCATTTCCAATATCCGGCTTTTATCCCCGTTTGATAATTCGATTATTCATCGTGACCGCATTAAACAAGTTTTTGACTTTGATTTTCGTCTTGAATGTTACACACCAAAAGAGAAAAGACAATACGGTTATTTTTGTTTACCCATCTTATTTGGCGATACATTTATAGGCAGAGTGGACTGCAAAGCACACCGAAAGGAGAAGCAATTTGAGATAATACATTTGCACATTGAAAATCAAAATATAGACATTGAATTATGGACACAATCTTTTGTAAAATCAATAAGACAGTTCGCAACTTTTAACGGTTGTCAATCTGTAAAACTGACACAAGTAAGTCCGTCAAAATTAACCGACACCTTAAAACGAGTAATACAAAATGGCGGAAATAAAGCCGAACGCACAACATCACATTGGCTTTTTTCTTAATTTAGCCACAGCAAAACAGCATTGGCTACGTGTCGTCTAAATCGAAACTTTCCGCTTCGCTTTCCCGTCACAAGGCAAAGCTCCGGTCATTGTAGGATGACAACGAAAACAGACAATATTTCGACTTAAAATATGACAACTGAAAGCATATTAACAATTATAAATTCATTTCATAGTGACCTGAAAATTGCAAAAGAATTGGTTTATGACAAATGTGGTTTTGACTTGACAGACCCAAAGTTGAATTCCGAAAGTGCAGAATACGGAGCTTGTTCATTTGGACTTAACGGAAAGACAATTCAACATCGTGTTTCCAAAATTACACCAACAAAAACAGGACAGTTTGTGACAATTTGGAAAAGGAACAAAGACGGAATAACGGAGCCGTTTGACATTTTGGACGACATAGATTTTATAATTATCACATCAAA
>CAZSOC010000023.1:23083-40619 GCA_964608415.1 uncultured Flavobacterium sp. | reverse complement strand
TTAAAAATGCTGTCAAATCTTCTTCGAAACCATTGACATTTGGTCCAAGGGGAGCTACCCAATTGGAATCAAAAGCTTCATGTATATATTTTAATTCATTACCTCCCATATGAGGTGAGGAAAGCCAAATTTTTGAGTTCATAGATAATTATTTAAAATATTTAAAATTTCAAGTAAAGATGATATTTTATATTTAGGCAGATATTTTTCAGAAACATCAAAATTTTGCTGATGTATATTATTTCCTGAATCCAATATACAAACTGTACACCATTTCAATTGATTGGGGGAAATAAAGTCCTTCTTAGGATTGTCAGCAATATAGAAATATTTTTCTGCATGAAATTCTTCAAATACTTGAAAATTTTTAATGTTTGGTTTCTCAGATCCAAATTCTTCAGAAATAATAACTTTATCAAAATATTGTTCTAAGCCAATCGCCTTAATTTTATTCCGCTGTGTGATGGATCTTCCATCGGTGATTAATCCAACTTTAACATTATTGGTTTTTAAAAATTGGAGTACTTCAATTCCACCATTATTTAATTTTATTTTAGGGAAATGATTCCTGTATATTTCTAACAATGCTTCCTTTGTAAATTTGGGATATTTTGATTGAATCCAATCAAAAACATTTATATTATTATTATAAAGTTTAATTAGTTCCAAATTCAAAGTCGGATGATTTTCATCTATTCTTTGTGCGATTTCATTATAGGCTGATTTTAAATAATCTATTTCAAATATTAAAGTGTCATCTAAATCAAATACTACTACAATATTACTCATGATTTTCTACCATTACTTCAGCGTCATACCTTAGCATTAAAAAATTTTCTTTCCAATTTTCAAAATAAGGAATTGAATTATTTAATAGATATTCCTCAATTATCCATTTAGGGAAATTAGCTCCAGCCAAATAACTCAAGGGATATCCTCCTCCAAATCTTGGATTGATTTCTATACCAATAATTCTTTTGGATGTTGGATTAAAAAAAAATTGCATCGTCAAGCAACCAATTGCACCTTCTATTCTACTTAATTTATTTTTGATATATTCTACTATTTCATTTTTCCGAGTAACTGCTTTATTTACTTCTCCGGCTCTGACCAATATCCTTTTACGGGGTACTACACATTTGAGTTCGTTGTTTTTATCATAATAAGTATCAACTGTAAATTCTTCATGGATTTTATGATCAATATATTCCATGAACATCAATTTAGGGTGATTAAGATGATAATCGGTAAGTTCGGAAGGAGTTTCAATCAAAAAAATATCTTTACTTAAACTTCCATCAAAAGGTTTTATAAATAAAGGAAATTGTAATTTTGATTTATGATATTGAATTGGTAATTCAATATTCATTTTATTAAAAAAATCATTTGTATTTCTTTTGTCTCTGCATATATTAATCAGCTCGGGAGAGGAAACCACAATCTGTATATCATGATCTCTAAAAAAAGTTAAATTATCGGCTAGCTTTTGTAATTCGGTATCAATTGTTGGTATGATAAGTTTAATCTCTAATTCAAGACAAATCGCTAAAAGATTATTTATATAATCAGAATTACTTACCTCATTAATTTTTTTAAATCCGTCAGATATATGGCATGCGGGAGCCAAATCAGGATTCATATCAACAGTAAAAACCTTAGCTTGAATAAATAGTTTTTTTAATTCGTATTGAAACGCTTTTACTAATGAAACTCTCTGACCTGCAGATGTTATTAAAATATTCATATTTAATTACCTTTAAAATGTTCTGAAGTTACATGTCCTTCTTGAGATATACCTTCTCTGATCAAAACTTTTTTTATGGTTAAGAAAAAAATTTTTAAATCTAACAGTAGAGAAACATGTTCAACATAATAAACATCATATTCAAATTTTTTACTCCAAGAAATAGTATTCCTTCCATTTATTTGTGCTAATCCAGTAATACCAGGTTTAACATCGTGTCTTTTTTTTTGAATATCATTATACAATGATAAATATTCCATTAATAAAGGTCTCGGGCCTATTATACTCATTTCTCCTTTGAGTACATTTATTAATTGTGGTATTTCATCAATGGATAATTTTCTTACAATTTTACCAATATTAGTTAATCTTTCTTCATCTGATAAAAGATTTCCATGGATATCTCTTTTATCATTCATTGTTTTAAATTTGATTATTTTGAATTTTTTTTCTTTGTAACCTGGTCTTTTCTGATAAAAAAATGGTTTTCCTTCATTTACAAAATATAAGCCAATCGTTGCTGAAATAAATATTGGCAACAAAACGACAAACCCCATTAAGGCCAATAAAAAATCTATAATTCTTTTAAAAAACATTCTATACATGATACTTATATTTTAGCGTCAAAAGAATCAACCGGATGTGGTTTTCTTTTATCTTCTGGTGGTAATTGCTTATAATTTTCACCAAAATGAATTAATAAATACTCATTATAAAACTTTGGAACTGGATATAAATCCCCTTCAAAGTTCAAAAAAATGGTGGTATCAAAAATTTCGGCTTTCATATAATCACTCATTCTTGGAAAAGAATGATTTAACACGACTTTATAATTAGTTTTTTTATTATTAAATAATGTTACCATTTTATAATAGAGATTTCTTTGCCATTTCAATGGGACTATTGCACTTACTGTCCTAGTAACCGAAAGTAATATTTTTTCAAAATTTGAATAATATTTTAAATTGATATTTCTTTTAGACATTCCCGAAAGAAATTTAATACCAATCAACCAACCTTTAAGAACCAATTTATTATTAGGTGCATTATCTATAATAAAAATATCTAAAGAAACTTTATTTAATGCTTTACGATGAAGTGCGGTCTTATGATAAAAAACATCACTTTGTTTCCATAATAACCGAGGTAAATACCATGTATAATAAGGGTCAGAAAATTCGGTTTGCAGAATAACTTTATTAGAAAATTCATTTGATACATTTTGTAATTTCTGATAATCTGACCTACTCATCATAATATCTACATCATCATCCCATTCAATAAATCTATTATTTCTTACAGCTCCTAAAAGAGTACCTGCATCTAGAAAATAATTTATTTGATGTTTTTTACAAATTTGATCAAACTCTCGTAGTAATTGAAGTCCTATTTCTTGAGATATCTTTATTCTTTCTTGTTCTGTAAATTGAGACGAAGTTTTATACATTTCTATCTTTTAAGTATTCTCTAATATCTGAAGATGAAATTCCTAATGTTCGAGGAAGTTCAATAATTATTTTATTATTAACTTTACAATATTCAAAAGCCTTTTGAAAATATTGGTGAGTTTGATCTGGTCCATGTACAAACACATCAAAGTCATTATCTTGTAAGAACAAATCTATTCTTTCGTAAGGTAACGCTTTTGTCACAAATTTTAAAGAGTCTACTAATTCTATACGTTCTTCTAAAGTATAAAGAAACTGTACATTTTTTATATTTTCTTTATCATTGTGTATTCCAACATACAATTCTGTTCCCTGCTCGCTTGCATGTTTTAAGATGTTAAAATGTCCAAGATGAAATAAATCGAATACACCTACTGTGATTACTTTTTTCATAATCTATTTAAATTTTGTAATTTGTTTGTTGAAGCCTATCACAGGAGCTATTAAGTTGTAAACTCTTAATATTAAATGCTTTTTATTGGATGTTGCTATAAAATATCTCCCCGATTTTTCTTGCTCTTTTCCAAAATCTCCTTTATATAATTTTAGTATTGCTAATTGTATAAGTATTGCTGTTTGTTCTGATATTCTATATAGAATACTACTTGGTAAATCCCAAAAGAATATTTTTACTTTACTTTGTGCTAATATTTTCCCAGTATCGAAATCTTCATCTAAAATATGTATAGTTGCTCCTGAATATTCTTCGCCATTTGACCAAGCGTGTTTGTAGGCCCCTAAGCCTTTATAATCCGGCAGATAGGAACTATGACAATTAATAGGTTTAATGCTACAACTTTCGATCACTCCTTTAGTGATTTTCTTATGCCATCCACAGGATATTAATATCTCTGGATGGAGATTATTCATTATTGCTGCCATTTGTTTATTATTATCAATTTGATAAATTTCAATGGAATTATGGTATGCCAATTGAGAAATTTTACCTTCACTATTTTCTGTAAATAAAACAGTATTTTCTTTAGTAAAAAAACCTTGGGATGTTAATCTCTTAAAAACCTCATTCCCTTTTGGATGATCGGATTTGGTTAAAAATATAAATTGTTTTTTCATTGAACGATTTAGATCAGAATTATATCTCACATTAAATTTAATAACACAAAAACATCAAAACTTAATATCATAGTTTATTGATTAATGATATTTGTAACTACATTATTTATTTGACTACATAAAATGCTTTTATCAAAATATTTCTCAGCGACTTCCCTTGCATTAACCCCCATTTGTTTACAAAGATCTGGATTAGAGTGAAGGAATAAAATTTTTTGTACTAAATCGTTTTCCTCATCTGGATTTACATAATAACCACATTGATACTTTTCTACAATTTCCTTGGTCCAACCATCAGAATTTACAATAGATATTTTACCAGCAGATAAACTATCAAAAAGTTTGTTTGGAGAATTTGTTTTTAATATTGGTAAATTTGAAAATGTACAAATTGAAACGTCGCAATTATTTACAATTTTTGAAACGATTTCCATTGGTTGTCGATCTATAATAGTTAATTGGACGTGTTGTAATTGAGATTTAATATCAAATAAATCTTTCTTTTTTGCCCCATCTCCTAATATTACAAATTCAAAACCTGATATATTTTGTTGATCTAGAGCTTTTATACTTTTGATGAGATAATCCATTCCATTCGCCAGACCTATTGTGCCAAAATAAATTATTTTGAAAGTATCATTACTCAAATTATATTTTTCATTTATAGATAAATCTATTGGACGTAACCAAAATTTATCAACTTTAGCCATATTAGGAATCATTGAAACTTTTTCATCTTTTATATATTTTAAAACCCCTTGTTTCATCCCAGGTGATAATGCAATAATATGAACTGCATTTTGATATGTAATTTTTTCGAACCATCTTAAAAATTTAATCATCCATTTATTTTTAATAAAACCTAATTGGATAGGTGCTTCAGGCCATAAATCTCTTACTTCAAAAATAAATTTTGTGCCTCTGAACCATTTTCTAATCAGAGCTGGAAAAGCTACAGTTAAAGGAGTGGAAGAAGAATATACTAAATCGACATTTTTCTCTATAAAAACTACATAAGTTGAAAAAAACATAAATTTTAAGAAAGAAAAGATACGCTGCAAAGTATTCATATTGTTACTATACGTATTTCTTATAGTAATCAATTTGATACCCTCTACCATTTTTTCTTCAATTAATTTATTTTGGTAATACCCTCTTTCGGTATTCGCATGCGAGACCATTGTTACGTCGTATCCATTTTTCAATAATTCTTTGGCAATCCAATAAGATCTTGTACTTCCGGCTTCATCAGGTGTTTTGAAATATTGATTGATATATAGGATTTTCATGAATGAGTATTACTTTATTTTTATAATATGAGTTATGAATGATAAATTTCTTGATATTTCAATGCTATTTTTTGCCAATTGTGGTTTTCTAACAACTTATTTGTAGGAATATGATATGAATCATAATTTGAAAATAAAATCATTAATTTATTTTTTATTTCACTTATTTCACAAGAAATAACCTTCTCTCCAATTATTTCTTTATATAGTCCGTCGATTCCTTCATTATGTGTGAATAAAATAGGCTTCCCTTGAAGTAAAGCTTCAACATATACCAACCCAAAAGTTTCACTTATAGATGGCATTGCAAATAGATGACATGCATTATATAAATTTAATAGTTCTTTTTGGTCGTGAATCTTACCATGATATTTAAATAGATGAGGATAATTATTTATATTATTCAGAATAGTTTCCGAACGATCCCCTCCCCCCCCAACTATATGTAGTTCACATTTCAGATTCTCATTCGTAGCTATATCAATAATTGCTTCTTGTAATTCTACCAATTTTTTTCGCTTGATAAATGTTCCTACATAAATAATTTTAAATTGATCAACAAAAGAAGGATTAAATTTTTTAGCATTTTCTATCCAAAAGGATTCTACCCCATTAGGTAAAAATCGAACTTTCTGACTTATATTCTGATTAGCTTTAATATGGTTTTCCAAAAAATTTTGATGATGTTTTCCAATCACAATTATTTTTTTTGCCTTATTCAAAATACTTAAACCAAATTTTCTATAATGAATAAAATATTTATAATGCACTTTTAAATCTGTACTTCTGATTGCAATTATAAAAGGAATATTATATTTTTTATGCAATAAATAGGCAACACCTCCATCACTATACCAAGTGTGGGCATGAATAAATGTGATTTTTGAAAGGTCGACTTTAGATTCAATATCCTTCGTAATTTTATTTATTTTGTTTTTATAGAAAAATCGATCGGTTGAATTATTTAATATATATGAATATATAATTTTTGAATTTTTAACTTTAAAATCAATTTTATTCTTACCAATACGATTATTGTCACGAATTGGATTATATACAATTTGATTAATCGCTAAGTTATCCAATTCAGCTATCAAATTTTTATAAACTGTTGAACCAGAATAGTCATTGGAGATATGTAAGATCATAATTGTATGAATTTAACAGCTTGTATGAATCATTTATTATATTTAATAATATACGTTCTATAGAAAAAGACGATTACAATACCTGTCCAAAACATCGGAAGATGATATATCGTTTTAAAGAATGGTGCTAATAATACTGTCATAATCATCCAAAAAAACATACTTTTAATACCCAATTTGTAATCTCTAATAATATTTAAAAAACTAAAAGAAAATAAAATCAAAATACTAATTATTGAAAAGATTCCCGTTTCAGAAACAATAGACATATAACCACTATGTGCATCCTTTCCGACAATTTTTAAAAAATTATTCGGACCAATACCTATAAAAAAATTATCTTCAATAAATTCCATTCCTTTTCTATATAAATAAGCACGGTATGCGGTAGATCCTTCATCATTATCAATTTGACTTTGAGTCCTATTTATAAAATTCTCGATAAAAACTTCTGCCTGAATAATTTGATAAAAAATTATTCCTAATGTCAAACTGACTAAGAATAGACCTAATGCTTTGTGTTTAAAAGTGGAATATATTGATGCTCCAAATCCAATTAATAATAATGACATTAAAATAAATCCTTGTCTTGTATATGAACTTAAAACAAACCAGTAAGACATTATAAAGCTAAAGACTACAACATATTTTGATTGTTTACTATTAAAAATTGAATTATAAATTAAAATATAAATATTTGCGAATACGACACCATTAGTAATTCGACTTAGTCCAGGAGGTAATTCATCAATACCATATCTAAGATGTTTATTGGTAAAAGCCATGACTCCGTATTTATTGATACAATATAGAATTAATACAATAAGCAGTATAAAAGAATAAATTGCTATTTTTTTAATAATTTGCTCTGATTCCTCTTTATTAATTAATAATCTAGGAACGATTAAAATTGTTAAATATAAAAAAACCCAACTACTAGAACGTTCTATTTCTGTCATATGATATAACGAGGAAATTAAAACTGCTATAAAAGCAAATGAAATACTCACAATTACAGGTTTAATGTAATTAGGCATTTTATTAATTTTATTAATTTTTAAAAGAAATGCCATAATAACCAAAAAGAAACCAATTCTACTTGTAGACAAAGGTCCTGCAATAGGAAAATCTAATAAAAATAAAGATATTCCTATGCCTAAAAAATGTGAAACTAATTGATTTATACGCATCTACTTTGTATCTATCTGATAATAATATTTAATTTTATTGGAAGCTACTTCCCAATTATTCTCGGATTCAAATTTTTGAAAATTATTTGAATAAAGTTGAAAATTGTTAATTTGAGAAATAAGGTCATCATAAGATTCTACAACTATACCTATTTTGTAATGCTCTATAATTTCTGATAATATTCCATACGGTTCAGTTATAATAGGTATCTTATGACGAACTGCTTCAAAAATAGAATATGATATTGAATAATCATTAATCACTCTATAATAATAATCAGCATATTCTGTTATAATATCCATATTAATAAAGTGCTTATTCGGGTAATTATATATAAAAGAATTTTTTTCAATTTTATCTCCTATGACAATTGCATACCATTTATACATTTTATCTTGTTCGTTTATAGCATTAATAAATCTTGATATCAATTTAAAGTGAAAAGATTTATCAGCAGGTGATCCTATGCAAAAAACAATTTTGCATTTATGAGCTTTTTTATCTTTGATCCATTGAATAATCTCTTTATTTATTTCTTTATTTTCAAAATTATTATTATAAATACTACCCTCTAAATACCCTAATGACAAAGAATCAACAAATTTATTAGGGAAAGTTTTTTGCGCAATGGGTATAAGAAATTTATTAGTAGTAAAAATGCGAGATGCATATTTACTAATATTTTTTCGCCTTAGGTTAGTTATTTTTGGGTAAAAAACTTTTGTTTCTTTATCTACATTGTGACATAGCCACCAAATTTTAATATTGAATATTTTGCATATAAAAATTTTAAGAAACTCAGAAATATATCTTAACAATGCCAAAAGGAAAGAATCACTATCATTTATATATCTAAACACATAAACTTTAATTTTCTTTCTTTTAATTAATTGTTTTAATATAAAAAAAGGTGCAAAAATTGGATGCCCTTTAACTGCATCTGATTCTATACCAATCTTATTTAATTCATATTTAAGACTTAAAAATTTTTTATCGAAATGTTGAAAAATAATCATATTATACTTTTATACCTTAATTATTTTACAACATCTATACTCTTATTGATATTATTCTGAGTATTTACCCAGTTCGATTTTCCGATATGCCATTCCTTACCATAAATATTTTCCACATATTTAACTCCTTCTGCAGGTCCAACTAAATATGTGTTTTCAAAAGGCCATGAAGCTAAATTCAGATAAAAATGTGACGGTATTGCTTGAATATTTTTATGTTCTCTTTTTTCTGGCGCATTTTTTTTCTTTAAGTAATTTACAATTACATGAATCAGTTTATTAGGAAAAATAAACATTATATTCTTGATTATTTTTTTATAAAATGATTTAAAGGCTGAATAATTTTGGCTTTTCTCTTTAATAATAATATTATCAAACTTTATACTATAGGAATATTTATTTCCGTATTCAAATTTGGAAAATAAAAATTCTTTAGGTATTTTATTTCCATTTTTAAGAATCGATTTTATCATTCCTGAAATAGGATAAACTTTAATTTCTCTATTATCAAAAGGCCTCAAAAAACTATGAAATATTTCATATATGTTTTTTTTTCTTCTATTAAAAGAAACATAAGCAATATCCTTTCTTATATGATATGTGTGAATATCTATTGTATAAGCTCCTATTAATAAATCTTTATGTAACAATTTTATTCTATCTTTTGAAGATGTATTAACGTGAAATCCCAATTCACTAATTTTTTTTAAAAGTTTATCTTTATTTGTAATATAATCATTATTCCATATCCCTATATCAAACTCAGAATCCCAAGGAATAAATCCTTTTTCTCGAACAGCTCCTAACATAGTCCCATATTCAATCCAATAATCTATATTAATTTCCTTAAAAATCTCAACAATTTGAGAAAAATGTTTAACTGCTAGCTCTTTATGTTTTTCTATATCAATACTATAGTTCTTAATTGGTTCCATATATGAATTAATTTATAATATTATTTAAAACAGACCTTAGCAAGGTACTAGATGTTGAGTCTGTATATGGAAAATAAACAATCTTAACACCTAATTTTGCAAAATCTTTATCAATTTGATTCCATTTGTCAGTACCTTTCCAGTCGCTTCCTACAAACATTTTATCAAATTTATGTGTCTCCCAAGCTTTCAATTTATCCATATCATCCTGAATTACAACCTTATTTACAAAAGAGATATTTTTTACAATTTCCAAACGTTCAATTAATGGTATAATTGGCGTTTTACCCTTTCGGCTTAAGGAAAGCTCATCAGAAGTAACTCCTACAATAAGATAATCACATTCTGATTTAGCGCGTTTTAATAAATTTAAATGCCCAATATGAAACAAATCATAAACTCCAGTTGTATAACCAACAATAACTTTATGATTAATAATATGTTTATTGAGATGCTTTAATACTTTAAGCTCTAAGTTATCTTCCTCAATAACTTTTGAAATATCAATTGGTTTTGGCCAAAAAATATCATCATAACATTTATTATTAAAAATTAAAGTCTTCTCATATCTAGGGATCATGTGAAAATGAACTTGATCATCTACCATCATCAAACACAAAAAATTTATTTTATCATTTGAAAATGCTTCCTTAAGTAAATTTTCCGTTTTTAAAAAAACTATTGATAGTTCCTTAGTTTCCTCAATAGTTAATTCACTTAAACTTTTACAATTTCTTTTTAATGTAATAATCAAGGATCCAACCGTGGGTTGGTGTGGTCTTACACTAACTATCCAATAGTTAAAATCAAATAATTCTAACTCTTTGATCCTAAATTTTTCTACAAACAATATATTCATAACCGTTGAAGTTTATTTTTTTATCAATTATCCTTACTAAAAAATTTTATTTTATCAAAATGGTTCATAATTTTTCTTTTTTGAATTGTTTCTACTCCTATGAAAAAAGATGTAATTAAAACTGTAATAAAAAACAATAGTGATCCAATAACTAATATAATCCAATTATTAATTAGAAGATTCTGACCTATAAAAAAAGAAACTGTAAAAAACCCTGTAATGATAAAAATTTTTTTTAAATCTGATTTATTAAATATGATTTTATGATTTAGTAATTTCGAAACAATAATTGGATATGTTACAGACATTATAGTTCTTCCTAATAAGATTGAAATTGTTAATCCAATTATTCCTAGTTCCATCTTTTTAACCAACACAAACACAGAAATTAAAGTTATAATAGCTGAAAATATACCATAATACACTTTTTTCTTTACATTTAATGTTACGTCTATGATTACACTATCATTATATAACATCATATACTGAACTACTATTAATATTAAAAGAAGATTAGATAATTGACCTGCAAACTGTTCTTCTCCGACCCAAAGATTTACGAAAGATTGATTAAATACCAATCCCATACTACCTATAGCAACACAAAAAACCCAAGTTAAAATTCTAACTTGTTCTTTTACATTAATGATTTTTTCATACTCCTTATTACCATATAATTTTCCAATACCAGGCAAAACGCCACTTACTACATACATGGTAGCTCCTTTAATCATTTCAGACATATAACTCGTAATTACATACTTGGAAACTAATATAGGTGATGTAAAATAACCTAATAGAACTTTATCACTGTTATGAATAATCATCTGTATGAATGACCATGCCATAAACCAACCACTCGTTTTAATAAAAATCTTGGAATGTGATAAACTAAACTTGCTTAAACCAAACCATGTTACATTTTTTTTTATAATCATTAATAAGGAAATCCCTACAATTAATGAAGTAATAACTTGTACTACTGCTAAACCTATTAATCCGAAATTAAGATAGATAGATAAAACACTTAATCCTCCTCCAAATACCTTTACCCCTGCCCTAAGCCCCATTCTTTTGAAGCCAAGATTCATACCTCTCAAAATAGCCTCTAAAACATCAAAAAATTTATTTATGATAAATGAACCTATTAATATTACAAATGTAATCCTCACTGTACTTACATATTCATCAGGAATATTGGTAATATTAGGTAAAAACCATGTTATTATAGAAGCAACTATTAATATAAAAGGAAGCATACACAAAATTAAGACAAACGTAGTAGTAACGTATGTTCTAAGCTCCTCTTCGCTTACATTTTCTCTATCTTTGGCTATTGCCCATTTTAAAACAGTTGAAACTTTTAGATCGGCTAGATTATTGTAATTTGTTATTTGACCTAACATTTGCCAAACACCAAATGACATACCTCCTAAGCCTTTTATAATAAAAGGATTTACTATAAATGAGCTCAAAATCCTCACACTATAGTCTATAAACGAAGTTATTGTATTTAAATAAGCTCTTTGTCTTAAATTCTCTTTTTTATTTTTCATTTTTAATAATTACCCAATCTTAATCTCATAAAATACTTTTTGAGTAAATCTAATGTAATATTTTACTTTATTCGTATTATAATCTACCGTTTACTCCGCTCTTCAAAACTCCTTTAACATCATAAAGCACACCATCTTCTTTTAAGAATTTTTTTAAATCTATTTCTAGAAATTGTTTATGAGCAACAGTCAAAATTACGGCATCAAATTTTTCGTTTGGGAGTTCATTTACAACCTTAATATCATATTCATGAATTACTTCTTTTGGACAAGCCAACGGATCGTATGTAGTAATTTCTGTACTATACGTTTTTAAAACATTAATAACATCTACTGCTTTGGTATTTCTTACATCAGGGCAATTTTCTTTGAATGTAATTCCAAGATTTAAGATTTTAGCGCCATTTATTTTAATATTTCTTTTAATCATTAATTTTATTAATTGAGAGGCTACGTACTCCCCCATAGAATCATTGAGTCTTCTACCTGCCAAAATAATCTCGGGATGATAACCTACTTCTTGTGCTTTTTGAGCCAAGTAATACGGATCCACTCCAATGCAATGTCCGCCAACTAATCCAGGTTTGAACGGCAAAAAATTCCATTTCGTACCTGCTGCCTCCAACACTGCATGTGTATCAATTTCTAATAAATTGAAAATTTTTGCCAGTTCATTTACAAATGCAATATTGATATCACGTTGAGAATTCTCAATAACTTTAGCCGCTTCTGCAACTTTTATAGTTGGTGCTAGATGAGTTCCTGCAATAATGACTGATTTGTATAAATCATTTACGATTTCACCAATTTCCGATGTAGATCCAGAAGTTACTTTAAGAATTTTCTCTACTGTATGCTCTTTATCTCCCGGATTAATTCGCTCAGGAGAGTAACCCGCAAAAAAATCTACATTAAATTTCAAACCAGATATTTTTTCAAGAACAGGAATACACTCTTCCTCTGTTACACCTGGATAAACTGTCGATTCATAAATTACGATATCACCTTTCTTTAATATTTTCCCAACAGTCTCACTAGATTTATATAATGGTGTTAGATCAGGACGGTTATGTTTGTCTACAGGAGTAGGTACTGTTACTATATAAACAGTAGCTTGTTTGAGGTCCTCTAAATTTGAAGAACAAAATAATCCATTTATATCATTTGCAAATGGATTCTCTTCGACTAAAACAGATTGTAAAACTTCATCCGAAACTTCTAATGTAAAGTCTTTCCCTTGATTTAATTCTTCAATTCTTTTCTGATTAATATCAAACCCAATAACAGGGTATTTTGTTGCAAATAATCTAGCTAATGGTAGTCCTACGTAACCTAGACCAATGATTGCGATTTTATGTTGTATATTCATTTGCATATATATTAATATCTAAATTTTATTTTAAATTTTCCCAATACCATTTAACAGCTTCTTTTAACCCAAGATATATTGTATGAGTTGGGTTATAACCAAGTAAAGATTTTGCTTTTTCTATCGATGCTAATGAGTGTGGAATATCACCCTGACGATTTGGACCATAAATCACCTCAACATTAGTTATTTTTGGGTCATATTCCCCTAAGAATAATTTTAAATATTCTATCAACGAATTTAAAGTTGTTCTATCACCTACTGCTGTATTATATACAGTATTAATAGCTGTTATATTTTGGGTCAACATTGCTAATTCATTCATTTGAATGACATTATCTATATAAGTAAAATCTCTAGAGTAATCTCCTGTTCCATTTATTGTAGGAGATTTATATTTCATTAATTGCTTTACAAATAATGGAATTACAGCAGCATAAGCACCATTTGGATCTTGACGTCTTCCAAAAACATTAAAATATCTTAAACCGATGCATTCTATTCCATATGTTTTAGAAAAAATATCAGCATACAACTCATTCACGTATTTTGTAATCGCATATGGTGACAATGGTTTTCCAATAATATCTTCCACTTTTGGTAAATTTTCTGAATCTCCGTAAGTAGAAGAACTGGCTGCGTATACAAAACGTTTGACTTTTTCATCTCTTGCGGCTGTGAGCATATTTAGAAAACCAGTGACATTAACTTCATTGGTAGTCTGTGGATCTTTGATAGATCTTGGAACAGATCCTAATGCTGCCTGATGCAAAACATAATCAACTCCTAAAACCGCATTTTGACAGGTTTCGAAATTTCGGATATCACCCTTTATTAATTGATAATTTGGATTAGATAAAAATAGTTGAATATTATGTTGATGCCCTGTAGAAAAATTATCCAAACAAACAACGTTGTACCCTTTTCCTAAAAAATATTCAGTAAGGTTAGACCCAATAAACCCTGCACCTCCAGTTATTAATATTTTTTTATTTTCCATATTTAATTAACAATTATATTTTTAACACAGCTCCGCTTAGTTAATCCCATTCTTTTGATTAAGATTAACGAATACAATAAATATTTTCTATAGAATATTCTATTTTTTAATAGTTAATACAACTCCAATTGAATCCAACATCAACTGTATTGAATTTTTATGTATAGATTGAATTATCCCTGATCTATCTTTAAAAACGCCTTCTTTTAATATAATTCTATCTCCTATATTTAAACAAGAAACCTCAACTCCTGAACGATTTTCTTTTAAAAAATTTTTAATGGAACTGATCTCTTCATCTTTAACAATGCCCGGTTTTCCCAACCAATATAAATATCGAACAACTCCTTTTGTATTAAAAACTACATCTCTTTTATGTTCTTCAATATTTACAAACACATAAGATGTAAACAGGGGCAGTTCAACTTTTTTCTTACGGTCAGACCATTGTCTTACAACAATTTGAGTCGGGCAATATGCTTCGACCCCGATCTTATTCAGATCTTCAGCAACTTTTTTTTCAAAATTAGGATTGGTATATAATACAAACCAAGGCATCTTTCTTTTTATTTAATTAGATACTTTCCTGATTTTATATTTTCGAGCCATATTGTATTTTCCAAATACCAGTCTATGGTTTTACTTAATCCTTCTTCAAATGTTACAGAAGGTTTCCAGCCTAATTCTTTATTTATTTTTGTAGCATCAATCGCATAACGTAAATCATGTCCCGGTCTGTCTTTTACAAAAGTGATCAGTTGTAAACTGGTTCCTTGTGGGTTTCCTAATTTTTGATCCATTTGTTTACATAATTCGTTTACCAAATCAATATTTTGCCACTCATTAAATCCTCCTACATTATAACTCTCTCCGTTTTTGCCTTTATGAAAGACCTCATCTATCGCAATCGCATGATCAATAACATAGAGCCAATCTCTTGTGTACTTCCCATCACCATAAATAGGTAATGGTTTTTTATCGATAATATTTTGAATACAAAGAGGAATTAGTTTTTCCGGAAAATGATTGGGTCCATAATTATTAGAACAATTTGTCATAATAACCGGTAATCCATACGTGTCATGATAAGCTCTCACAAAATGATCGGAAGATGCTTTGGATGCCGAATAAGGAGAGTGCGGATCATAACTGGTTTCTTCTGTAAAAAATCCTTCTGAACCCAGAGTTCCATAAACCTCGTCTGTTGAAACGTGATGAAATCTTTTTCCTTCAAAATTATTTTTCCAGGTTTTTAATGCTGCATTCAATAAATTTACTGTTCCTACTACATTGGTATAAACAAATTCTAAAGGGTTCTCTATAGATCGATCTACGTGAGATTCTGCTGCTAAATGAATCACTCCATCAAACTGGTGGTTCTCAAAAAGTCCATCAATAAAACCTCTGTCTGTTATATCTCCTTTTACAAAATGATAATTTGGTAAAGCTTCGATATCTTTTAAATTTTCAAGGTTTCCTGCATAAGTCAGTTTATCCAGATTATAAATTTCATAATCTGAATAATTTGTAACCAATCGTCGAACTACATGTGAACCAATAAATCCGGCTCCTCCAGTAATAAGGATTTTTTTCATATGCTTTTACTCTTTCCTATTCCTTGAAATTTGAATCCGATCTTAGTAATTTTTTCTACATCAAGAATATTTCTTCCGTCAAATAAAAATGCCGGTTTCATCATATTTTTATAGATCGTTTCCCAATCCAATTCTTTAAACTCGTCCCATTCTGTAAGTACTGCAATAGCATGTGCTCCTTTACAGGCTTCATAAATATCATGGGTTGTTGAAAGATATTTTTTGTTTTCTTCCTGAGTTCTTGTGGCTAAATAATCCAGATCCGAAAGCATTTGAATTTCTGAAACCTTAGGATCATAAACTGTTATATTTGCCTGTTCGTTTAATAAATAATCTGCTACATAAATTGCTGCAGATTCTCTTGTATCATTAGTATCTTTCTTAAAAGCCCAGCCTAAAAAAACTATTTTCTTTCCTGAAACCGTATTATATAAAGTTGAAACTATATTGCTTGCAAATCTTCTTTTTTGATAATCATTCATAATAATAACTTGTTCCCAGTAATCGGCAACTTCGTTAAGCCCATATGATTTTGCAATATAAACCAGATTTAAAATGTCTTTCTGAAAGCAAGATCCTCCAAAACCTACTGAAGATTTCAAAAACTTTGAACCAATTCGGGAATCCATTCCGATTGCTTTTGCTACTTCATCTACATCTGCCTCTGTTTTTTCACAAATTTCAGAAATTGCGTTTATAGAAGAAACTCTTTGGGCGAGGAATGCATTTGCTGTTAATTTTGACAGTTCTGATGACCATAAATTTGTAGTTAAAATACGTTCTCTCGGAATCCAGTTTGCATAGATATCTACTAAAGACTGGATTGCTTCCTGATCTAATCCTCCAATTAACACCCTATCGGGATTTAATAAATCCTGAACTGCGGTACCTTCTGCCAAAAATTCAGGATTGGAAAGAATATGGAATTTTACACCATTTCCTGTATTATCTAAAATATTTTTTACCGCTTCGGCCGTTCTTACAGGCAAAGTAGATTTTTCTACTACTATTTTATCATTTTTTGAAACTGCGGCAATTTGTCGTGCACATAATTCGATATACTTTAAATCTGCTGCCATTCCTTTTCCTATCCCATACGTTTTTGTAGGCGTATTTACAGATATAAATATCATATCTGCTTTATCGATTGCAGTATTTACATCGGTCGAAAAAAATAAATTTTTATTTCTTGTATCTGCTACAATATCAGACAATCCCGGTTCATAAATAGGAATTTTATTTACATCCTGATCATTCCATGCATCAATTCTTGCTTGGTTTAAATCTACAACTGTTACATTAATATTAGGAT
>CAZSOC010000023.1:0-23073 GCA_964608415.1 uncultured Flavobacterium sp. | reverse complement strand
AGGATTTTTTTGAGCAATAATGGACATTGTTGGTCCTCCAACATAACCTGCTCCTATACAGCAAATATTTTTTATTATCATTGATATATAAACTTTATATTTTTTTAGAATATTTAATATCTAATATTCTTAATTTTTAAACGAAATGCAAAGATAAAACTATTATCATCATTTATACATCTAATTGATAAATATAGCAGTTTAACTCTTGAAACTATAAAAATATTAGATGAAAAATAGTTTTCTCATTATATACGGCAAGATCACCTTTAGTTATGATACTAAAAGTGATCTTGTTGCTTAAACCTTTGTGTTATAAAATTATTGTTTTTTGAAAATATTTTTTATTTTATGAAATATTCCTTTTTTATCGTTTGTATTTGAATCGTCAGAATAATACCCATAGCCATTATTTGTACCATAGCCATAGCCGTAACCATAACCGTATTTAGCTTTATTTTCGAAATCGTTTAAAATTAAACTAACATTTTTAAGCTCTCCTCTTTTCACTCGGTTATTTAATGATTTTATCATTTCTTTTTTAGTATAATTTTGTCTTACTATATATAAAATAACGTCTGTGTTTTCTGCAATTTCAAGTGCATCGGTAACCAGTCCTAATGGTGGGGTATCCAGGATTATATAATCATATTTTTGCTTGAGTTCATTTAATAAATTATTCATATTCTCACCCATAATTAATTCTGATGGATTGGGCGGAATCGGACCGGAGGAAATTACATCCAGATAGGGTATCCCTGAGGTATGGGTAATTTCTTCGAGCGATTTTTGTCCTATGAGATAATTTACAACCCCAACATCATTTTTAAAATCAAAATCCCCAAAAATTCTTGGTTTTCTCAAATCTACACCTACCAGAATAGTACGTTTTTCGCTTAACGCATAAACAGTAGCGATATTAATCGAATTAAATGTTTTTCCTTCTCCGCTTATAGAAGAAGTTACCATTATGATCTTCGACTGATCTGTTTTTTTGGTTTTATATAAAAATTGTAACGAAGATCTTATTGCTCTAAATGATTCTGCTAATGCTGATTTTGGTTTTTCGTAAACTGCTAAATCTCCTTTGATCGTTTTTTTACCAACTATCCCGATTAATGGTAAACCGGTTAGCTTTGAAATATCTTCTGTGTTTTGAATAGAATTGTTTAGTAGAAATAAAATTAAAATTATCAGGAATGGAATAATAAATCCCATAAATAAAGCTATAATATAATTTACTCCTGTCTTTGGACCTATTAAACCTCCTCCAATATCTTTTGCTGTATCAATAAATTTGATATCTGAAATATTTGCTGCTTTTAGTATTTCTGCTTCTGTTCTTTTGGCAAGAAAAGTAGCGTATATATTATCGCTTAAATTATATTTTCTTTTAATTTTTGTTAATTCTTGTTCTTGTTCCGGGAGTTTTCTAATCATTCCCTCCGTTTCTCCTATTCTTTGATTAATTTTTGAAATATCAATCTGTAATGCCGCCTGTGCTGATGCAATATTTGCTAAAAGCACTTCTTTTACAGCATCCATTTGGCTATCAAAATCCTTAAACAACTTATTGCTTTTTACATTATAAGTCATTTGAGAACGTTCTACAGACATCGAAATTAGGTTTGAAACGTTATTGACAACGTTAGGGTCTTCTATCCCGGCAACAGACGGAGCTGGTAATTTGGAGTAATCAACACTATTATGAAGATAATTTTTAAGCGAGTTATAATAAGATATTTTCCTGTTGATTTCATCTCTTTGAATATCATAACTATATAATTTCTCTGTATATTTTATTCCTCCTCCTCCTTCTACATCATAAATGTTTTTATCTTTTCTGAAATTATTGAGTTCATCTCCGGAAATCTTCAGCTCTTTTTCCATATTGGACATTGTCGTGTCAATAAAAGCAATGGTATTATTTGCATACTGATTTTTTGCAGCTAATTGTTTATCTTTTAATACTTCAACTGTCGTATTAAGATATTTCACCATCTTTGCTTTATTATTTCCTTGTAATGCTAATCTTAAAATAGAGCTTCTATTCATATCAGACTCTACAGATATCGCTCTATATCTTTGAACTGTGCTGTTAAAGTTATTGAACTTTACATAATACTCTCTTCCAATGTATTGTCCCGGTCTATCGTTAATCTCTAATTGCCATTTCAGAAAAGGCAAATCTATTTTTTCTCCTACTTTGAATGATTTTTTAAAAGTACTTTTAGACACATTTATGGTACTATAGCTTTCTTCAAAATAATTAATCAGTGACGCAACTTCTTCTTCAAATGGGATCTCTATCTCATATGTCGAATTTGACAGGAATTTTACTTTTATATTCCTATGAGCTAACTGACTATGTTTTTTATCTATTTTTACATAAAAAGGAACTTCTCCGTAAGCATCAATAATATTATATTTTGCTTGTTTGAGGTAATCAATATAAAAATCAAGTTTGTCTACAACAATCTCGTTATGGGTCCTGGATTTTAAGGTTGTGGTTATAGTTTGTACCTGATCTGAGCTTCCTCCCCAATTAAAAACCAAACTGGTATTAGAATTAAACAACGGATTACTTTCTTCTTTGGTAGAAATCACACTGTTTATGGCATAGATTTTCTCTTTACGAATATTTATCTGATAGGCAATAAAAAGACCTATTATCCAACATAAAAGAAACCATTTCCAATAGCTAGTAAGTTTGATTAAAAAGCCTTTAAAATCAAAATTATTTTGTGTTTCAAAAAATGAAAAATCTTTGAGATCTAGCATTATATGTTTTTATTTTTTTAGAAGCAAATAAGTTGTAGTTGCCAATGATAGTAATGTAATAAGTGTACTCAATGACTCTATCCCTGTTTTTCCTGTTCCCCAAGTTTTTTGTTTGAGAGGCTTAACATATATATAGTCACTGGGTTGTAAATAGAAATAGGGCGAATTGAGCGCTGTAATATTTGTAAGATCTATGTCGTGCAGTTCTATCCCATGAGGATATTGCCTCATTACGGTAACTTTTTTCCTGTCTCCTGTTACTGTTATATCTCCTGCACTTGCAATCGCTTCCAATATATTCACTCTGTCCTGATATAGTGATTTAGTTCCGGGAGAATTAACCTCTCCGTTTACCGTAAACTTCACTCCCGATAATTTTACCGTTACAAATAAATTGGCTTCTTTTTTAAAATATTCCTCAAGAAGCAGTTTTTCTAATTTTATCCTGATCTCTTCCAATGTAAAACCTAATACATTGAGCTCCCCGATTATTGGGATACGGATATTACCATGATCGTCTACAGAATATCCATTAAAATATAAGTTTTGTTCAGAAATTGCCTGATTATTATTACCTTCTGTTGTAGCAGATTTAAACATATCTCCTAATTTTTGATCTGATGTTTTTATACCGATCATCAAAATATCACTTGTTTGTACACGATATGCTTTCATTGGTAATTGATTTACTGGAGAAATTACCTCTTTATCATCTTTTTTTCTAAGATATATCAAATCCTGAGTAGGGATACAAGATGTAAATAAAAATAAGAAACAAACACTAATTATCGTAATTATTTTTTGCATTGTACATTGATCTATTATACCACAAATATAGTTTTTCATTTTATATTACAAAATTTGAGTGTCTGTTATACAATATATCACTCTGATTTGAATGAATTTTCAAAAGGAATTCTATACAATATACTTCTGCCAAGTGTTATCTCATCTGCATATTCTAATTCATCACCAACTGCAATTCCTCTGGCAATTGTCGAGACCGTAATATTACAATTCTGAATTTGTTTATAAATATAATAATTGGTCGTATCTCCTTCCATAGTTGAGCTTAAAGCAAAAATAAGTTCGATTACTTCTCCCGATTTTACTTTCTCTACCAAAGAACTAATTTTAAGTTGACTCGGCCCGATTCCATCCATTGGTGAGATTTTACCGCCTAAAACGTGATATATTCCTTTGAACTGATTGGTATTTTCTATTGCCATCACATCACGCATATCTTCTACAACACATATTAATTGTTTATTTCTCCTGGGATTTGCACAAATTTCACAAATTGAATGATCCGAAATATTATAACAAGAACTACAAAATTTAATTTGTTCTTTCATGTTAATAAGTGCCTGTGTAAGATGAAACGTTTGTTCTGAAGGCTGTCTTAATAAATGTAAAATCAGTCTTAAAGCTGTACGTTTACCAATACCCGGTAATTGTGACATTTCATTGACTGCTTTTTCTAATAATTTTGATGAAAATTCCATAATTGCAAATGTAATTAATTGTTTTTACCGAAACACGATAATCTGCTGATTGAAATGAAATATTCGTTTGAAAACTTAATGTAAAAATTGTACTTTGGCAATAAAATTTTTCATACGCCAATGACTCCTATTGCCATACTTTCTATCATCATTATTTATTTCGGAATTTTATTTCTAATCTCCCATTTTGTTAGTAAAAAAGACAGTGGTAATGATGCTTTTTTTAAAGCCAATAAAAACTCTAAGTGGTATTTGGTTGCTTTTGGAATGATCGGAACAGCACTTTCCGGGGTAACTTTTATTTCTGTTCCGGGACAAGTAGGTTCTCCTGATATTCAGTTTAAATACTTTCAGTTTGTTTTGGGAAATGCGATTGGTTTTCTTCTTATTGCTAAAGTTTTACTTCCGCTGTATTACAGAATGAATCTTACTTCTATTTACGGATATATCGAGCAAAGGTTAGGCTCAGTTTCTTACAAAACTTCTGCAACAATTTTCTTAATCAGCCGTACAATTGGTTCTGCAGCAAGATTATATCTTGTTGTTATTGTTTTGCAAAGGTACGTTTTTGAAGCTTTTGGTGTTCCTTTCTGGGTAACTGTTCTTGCCTCGCTTGCTCTGATTTTTGCTTATACTTACAAAGGCGGATTAAAAACCATTATTATTACAGATACTCTGCAAACCTTATTTTTAGTAACCTCTGTAATTTTTACAATAATTTTTATTTGTAATAGTATGGATTATAGTTTTCCTGAAGCATTTGAAGCGATAAAGAAAAGTAGTTATTCTAAAATTTTCTTTTATGAAGACTGGCTCAAAAGCACCTTTTTTGTAAAGCAGATCTTAGGAGGAATTTTTGTAACTCTTGCAATGGTTGGTCTGGATCAAGATTTGATGCAAAAAAACTTGAGTTGTAAAAATATTGGTGAAGCTCAAAAAAACATGTACACTTTTACAGGAATATTTGTAATCATCAATTTGTTTTTCTTGAGTGTTGGAGCTTTGCTTTATCTATATGCCGAAAAAAACGGAGTATCTGTTCCGTTAGACCATATTACCGGAAAACCAAGAACCGATCTGTTATTTCCTGAAATTGCTTTTAATCATCTAAGTTTAATTCCTGCTATTGTATTTTTATTAGGATTGATTGCCGCGACTTTTGCTACTACAGATTCTGCTCTTACAGCATTGACCACTTCTTTTTGCGTAGATTTCTTATCGATGGATAAAACCGAAAATCTCAATAATCCAAAAAATGTAAAAACCAGACACCGTGTTCATATAGGGTTTTGTTTATTAATGTTTCTGGTAATTATTTTAATTTATCTCATGAATAGTGATTCGGTTGTAAGCCTGATTTTTAAGATTGCAGCATTTACTTATGGACCACTTTTAGGATTATATGCTTTTGGATTATGGATGAAAAATAAAACAGTAAAGGACCGGTTGGTTCCTATAATTTGTTTATTGGCTCCTGCGATAACTTTTGTAGTAAGTATATATTCTAAAGAATTATTTGGCAATTATGAATTTGCCGAAGAGTTGATTTTGCTTAATGCAGGATTGACCTTTCTTGGTTTGTTGTTGATCTCTAAACCTGCTGCTTCTGAAACACGTTTCTAAAAAACTTGGACAGAAAAGTAAAAATCCCGATTTTCCTTTCAAAAAAAAAATCGGGAATTGGAAAACAGAAAAAATATTATTATCCCGAAGATTTGCTTAATATTGTCCGGTTGTCAATAGCACCAGTGTACAAGCAATTTCTACCTGAATATTATTAGATTTGAGTAATTGATAAAATTCCGGATTTTCGGTTCCCGGATTAAAAATAACTCTTTTGGGTGACAAACTAATAATGTAATTATAATAATCTCGCTGTCTTTGCGGGTTAAGATAAAGTGTAACAGTATCAATACCGGTAAATGGCACTTGCTTTGTTTGTACTTTTACTCCGGCAACTATTATTTCTTTTTGCCCGATAGCCACTACCGATTGATTATTTTCTATAAGCTTATTGATTGCTATGTTTGAATATCTAACAGGGTTTCCTGATGCTCCGAGTACAAGTGTTTTTTTATTTTTCATTGAAAAATGACTTCAAAAGTTTGTTAATGATTAATTATTAATAAATTTACGAATAGCATTTGAATTGAACCTTAATTTTGACTTAAAAAAACATGGAACTATTTATTTACATATTTGCGGCATTATTTTCGGTTATTAACCCTATCGGTACAGTTCCCATTTTTGTAGGTCTTACCGAAGAAGATACTAAAAGTGAACGTGCCAGAATTGCACTTTGGACAGCAATTGATGTTTTCCTGATCTTGATCATATCATTTTTTGTAGGTCAATATGTGCTGGATTTTTTCGGAATAAGTATTGATGCCTTGAGAATTGCCGGCGGATTGATCATCGTGAGTTCTGGTTTTTCTTTATTAAATGGAAAATTTAAAAGAAATAGAGGAATCAATAAAGAGGTTGAAGATGAGTTGCAAAGCAGGAACGATATTGCGCTTACTCCTCTAGCAATCCCGATGTTGGCTGGTCCTGGATCGATATCGTTATTGATTGCTTTTTATCAGGATCGTCAAGGAACTCAAGAGATGATAATTTCTACTTTAGCTATTCTGACTGTTGCTATTACAATTTTTATAATCCTAAGAAGTGCTCATTATTTATCAAAATTATTAGGAG
Organism: uncultured Flavobacterium sp.; assembly: GCA_964608415.1. Lineage (GTDB taxonomy): Bacteria > Bacteroidota > Bacteroidia > Flavobacteriales > Flavobacteriaceae > Flavobacterium. The sequence goes on along the minus strand of CAZSOC010000023.1, from coordinate 16,090 downwards.
CATCAGGGATTGTTGCCATTTCCAGAATTGTTGGCTTTATCGTAATTGCTATTGGAATACAGTATATAGTAAGTGCTGTTTTGAATATTATAAAAGGAAATCTGATTTAGCAAAAACATTTTCAGTCACGCCTTCTAAATTTTTGTTGATAATTTCAATCCAGTGATTCAGGGAAACAAATCTTATATTAATAAATCTCATTATTCTTAATTTATTAGAATCTCAAATCCTCGGACCCAGAGACTTTATTTTATTTACATCACTAAAAAAAAGATGTTGCATACATTCATGTTATACAATTTAGATTGAATCAAAAAATTAAAATGATTCTTCAATCTTTATAACTAAAAAACCCGACTGATTACTCAGTCGGGTTTTATTATTATCTCAGTCTAAAAATTATTTTTTGATAATCTTAACCGATTTAAATCCTGTCTCCAGAGTAACATTTACTAAATATCCTCCTGCAGCCAACTGACTCAAATCTAAAGTCACTTGTGATGCTTGGAAAGATTTTTGAAGTACTCTTTGACCTAACATATTATACACTTCAACAGATTTGATAAGTGAGCTATCTACGATAGTTACATTATCAATAACTGGATTTGGATATAAATTAAATTTAGAAACTTCAAATGTTGGAGTCTCTAAATCCTCTCCTGCAGTAATAGCTAAACGTGTTTCACTTTCGCAACCATTAACAGTTTGAGAAGCATAATATATTACTCCTGATACAATTACTGTTGTAGAAGCAGGTAAAACATTTCCTCCTGTTTCGGCATCATACCACACAATATTATCTCCCGTTACATCAAAATCTTCAAGTGTATCACCACCATTGAAATCCTGAACAGGTTGTGTTGTTGTTGGAGCATCTGTAGTATTAACTACTACTACAACAGGTAATATAACTGAACATCCGGTTGTATTCTCTGCTTTGATATAAAAAGTTCCCGAACTTGAAATTGCATTTGGATCAGGGAATGTAACCTGTCCAAACGGATCTGCCCAGTAGCTATAACTTAAATCAGCATCAGAACCTGCGACTACTGCTGCAGCTGTAATATCTACTGTTTCAGAAGAACAGACTGCTGCAGGATCAGTAATTACTAAAGTAGGTAAGCTATTTACTGTTACCGTAAGAGTTTGAGAAATAGCACACTGATCTGCATCTGGTGTAAACACATAATCTGCTGTTTGTGTATTATCAATAACAGCAGGAGACCATGTTCCGGCAACTCCATTTGGAGAAGTAAGCTCTAAAACAGGAGCTGTATCACCCGAACAAATTGGATCTATTGCAATAAAATCTGGAGTTACAACATCATTAACCGTAACCGTAATAGTTGTACCAACCGCACATTGACCTGCATCCGGTGTAAACACATAATCTGCTGTTTCTGTATTATCAATAACAGCAGGAGACCATGTTCCGGTAACTCCATTTGGAGAAGTTAAGTCCAGAACAGGAGCTATACTACCCGAACAAATTTCTGTTACAATAGCAAAATCAGGAACTGTAGCAGTAATTACTGTTACGGTTAACTCATGAACTGAGCCACATTGCCCTGCATCTGGAGTAAAGGTATAAACTCCGCCTTCTTCATTATCAATAGTAGCCGGAGACCAGGTACCTATAATTCCGTTTGGTGAAGTTGTTTCTAATGCCGATACATCATCTGTAGAACAGATTGTTAATTCTGTTACAAAATCCGGAGCTATCGGAGTTGAAGTAACCGTTACGATCACGGTTTGTGTATTGGCACAAATTCCTGCATTTGGTGTAAACACATAAGAACCGCTTACCATATTATCAACCGTAGCCGGAGACCAGATTCCTTCTATTCCGTTTGGAGATGTAGTTTCTAAAAGAGGAGCAGTCGAACCTTCGCAAATAGTTCCTACTTCTGCAAAATCAGGTGTCTGAATTTCAGAGAAAGTAATAGCAATTTCTACTCTTGCACTTTCGCAACCTCCTACTACCTGAGAAACAAAATAAGATGCTTCTGTAAGATTAGCTGTTTCTGACAATGCAACACCTCCAGTAAGAGCTTCATATAATTTAAGATCTGTACCCGTTACTTCGTTTAAAACATCTGCAACGGTAGCCGTAGGACAAATTTCTAAAGCTCCTGCTCCTGTTGCAGAACAATTTGCTGTATGGTTTCCAAGTGTTGCATCAGTTTGCGATGTATTATTATAAGCAAAATCTGACACGTCCCATTCTGTTGCTGCCGAAATTGCCCAATCTGTATTAGGTGAGCAAACAGTCGCTTTTCTTGTAAGAATTTTATCAACAGTAGCATTAGCAATCCCTGCTACTTCCCAACCTGACCCCGGAGCGTCTCCATCAGTTCCAACTGCATCCAAAAGTGTAAATGTAGTTCCTGAACCACCATTATAAGCAATTCCAACTGCATCGTTTCCATTGAATCCCATAACTCCTGTACTATATAAATCAGCTCCAATTACATCACCACTATTATGAGCAATTGTATAAGTGGTATTATTGGCAAGAGTACCCGATAAGTTTAGTGTTGATTCAGGCCAGTTTCCTCCGTTTGCAATCAACCAAACCTGATAATTAGCCAAATCTACATCGGCACCTGTACCGTTATACAACTCAATATACTTTTTATTTCCTCCTGCGCCTTCTCCGTATTCAGAAATAATAAGGTTTGACAATCCTCCTCCCGCAGAACTTCCCGGTACTGTTGGTAGAGGAGATTCCGGATGTAAATTAAATTCCTGACTTACTGATGATACCGCACATCCCATAGATGACGTTACAGTCGCTACATAAGAAACGGTTGCAGTTGGCTTTGTGTAAACCACAGCCGCTACTTCATTTTCTACATAAGGTATTGTAGCTTCTGCATCTGTATAAAGATCCGTTGCTGGTGACCATGTTATAGCTCCAGGAATACCTACATTAAATATAATATCAGTTCTAGAATTAAACACAGCAGGATCGCTTACCGTTCCAATAGTTCCTGTACCATTAAAATTATCAACAGCAGTAGTCGTAGCATTATCAACTCTTAAATAGAGTGTACTGGCAAAATCTGTAGCACTATATTTTGCTGTATTTGCACCACTTCCACCCGTGTCATTATTACTATAATTAATCTCGACCACTAAATTGCTTTCGCCATCCCAAGTAAACGGATTATTAAGTAATAGTTCATTTTGTCCAGCAACTGGATTCAAAGTAGCCGCATTTCTTACAGTTACCATATCTGTTTCCCAATTTGTTGTACTCGCAAATACTGACTTAGTAGAGTTTTTCATTTTTACTACTACATTATTTAAAGAGGCACCACCAGATGGGTTAACAATATTTACTGAAATACTTTTAATTTCAGTATTAGCAATAAATCCTAAATTTATCAATTCTTCGGCTTTATAAATAAACTGTTGTTTTGTTCCTCCATAGTAATTTTGAAATGGATTAGGACCTGTTAAAGTTGCTGATCCGGATTGAGATGTAAAAGTCCCGCTTCCGGAAGACAAACTGTTTTCCAAACTACCTCCATCAACACTTAATTGCTGAACAGAACCCACACACATCGTTGCATCCGTAAAGTTTATTGTAGCTGCTGATGGATAAGGATTTACAGAAATCGTAACTGAAGTAGTATTGGTACATCCTGTTTCTGAGTCTGTACCTGTTACGGTATAAGTAGTGGTTTCTGTCGGTGTAACCGTAGCTGTAGCATCATTACCTAAACCATCACTCCAAACATACGTAAAATTACTGTTCGTACTCGATGCTGTTAAAGTAACCTCTTCGGCCGTTTCACAGAAAGAAGTTTGGGAAGCTTCAATTTCAATAGCAGGAATAGAAACTGCCAACAAAGCTGCCGGATTCGTATCTTCATTCCAGAAACCATTGTTTGAAGCACCATATTTATATGGTCCGAACCCTAATTTATATCTTGCTACAAAATAATGATCTCCCTCAGGTAACGTAGTATAAGTTACTTTATACTCATCGTTATTTCCATCCTGAATATTGTAAGCAGCTAAAGTAAATGCTGATTCCGGCCAGGTTGACGGATCTGTGTTTTCAGTATTCATACCAATCCAAACTTTTAAATCAGGGTTCTCTCCTGCTGGTTCAGTTGCTACAGCATCCCAAGCCTGTGTATATACATCTACCGTCTGGCACGGTTGCATAGCAGTAACAGCATCTCCTCCTACTACAAATGATTGTAGGTTTGCCCAAGACACGCTTTCTTCAGGTTGTTCTACAATAGTAAGCTTATAATCTTCGGCTTCAGTACGTGTATTTGCATTTGAACAAGCACTTGGATTGGTAGCACTATAATCTGTTCTGACTCTCATTCTATACTCTCCCAAAGCAATATCTTCAGGAATTGTTACATTGTGATTGGTAACTCCATTTACATATGTTCCTGAGATAAACACACGCTCGTTATCTTCGAAAACAAAATTATTGTTCCAATCCACCCAAACATTTAAACCTGCCGTACCTCCGGTTATATTAGCAGTAATTAAAAATGATCCTCCAGCATGATGACTCATACTAATTGAATCATAATTATCCTGATAACCACCTGTAGTATATCCTGAGGTTAAATTGGAAATATTGGTCATAGCTCCAACAGTAGAGAAATTATCAATATAAGTCAAAGCAGAAGTTGAAGAAGGCACGCAATATCCTGTATAAAAACTAATTGCAGAACTCCAACTACTAGTGTCTGTATCACTAGAACAAATAGATTTTATATAAAAACTATAAGTAGTATTTGGATCAAGGCTATCAAATGTCAATGTTGATAGTTCAGTTGTATCTTCTATAACTAAACCAGTAGCTCCACTTCCTGCTGCTCCTGAGGTTCTTAACTCATAATTATAAGAACTTAAGGTACTAGAAACCGAACTAACCCATGAAACTGTAACCTCATTTTCAGATTGTACTAAAGAAGTTATAGAGGTAGGAAGAGAACAAACTTCAAACAAATTGACTGTGTAATCACCTCTCTTTACTATTTGTGACGAATATACTCTCACATAATATTCTGTATTTGGAATCATTCCGTTAATGGTCATCTGTCCTCCAGTTAAATTGGAGGCTCCACTAATTTGAGTTAATGAACCACACGCATTTTGATATACCGAAAAACCGACTTCAACCGGAGCGTCATAAGTCAATGAAATTCTGGCATTCGCAGCACTTCCGCTATTAAACTTATACCAAGTGTCGAAATAAGTTCCTAAAGCACTTCCTGCACTTGGAAAAGCAACTCCAAAACTTTGAGTAGCACATCCGTTTGAAGAAGCTGTCGATGTTCCTATAGTAAGTAATTGTGCATTTGAACATTCGTCATTTACAGTTTCAGGACTACACAAATCTTCCAGTTCCCATGTTAAAACAAAATTACCTGTTGCAGACAAGCTCGTTCCTGATTGATACCCATGTACAAAAATATAATATTCAACTCCTGTTAAAGCATTGAATGTTACTTTAGAACTATATTGATTTGCTCCAACACAAGCCGGAGTAACATCATCATTTACCGCTATACAGGTAAAGTCCCCACAACTTCCGGAATAAACCGACAATCTTGTATCGTAACCAATAGTTGGATGACAGGTATAAAATGTTACTTGCTTGTCATTTCCTGTAAATTTATACCAGGCACCTCTTTCTGTTGCTTGTGTCCCGAGGGTAGCACAGTTTAAGTAATCTGTCCCTACAGAAGAACCAATTGTTGTACCTGTCTGGCTTGTTACTGCTATATTAGAAATATCTAGAACTTTTGCATTAGCACAACTTCCATTGGTAGCTTCTATAGTAATTGAAACCGGAACAAAATCCACATTATAATAATTTACATTTGGAGTTCCTGTACATCTAACATATTCATAGATTTTTACAAAATAATTCCCCGGGACTAGTCCTGAAACAGTTACTGAAGTTCCTGTACCATCATACACTATCTGTTCTCCTGTTGTATAAGTACTTGAAGCAGTTACATCGTCTCCTGAAGGATTTGTGAACTCATCAACAGAATTGATTACCACATATCTTCTTGTTCCATTCCCATTTGCCCATGAAAAATTTACCGTATTGTCCAAATATTCGATCTTATTTAAATTGGAAGGTAAAGTTTGAGGGATTATTGGTCCTTTAACCTCTGAAGCTGTAGAATAACCGCTAAGACCCGAATCAGCACAAGTAATTTTCAAACGGTAATATATATCCGTACCTGAAAATACCGGCGGAGTATAGCTTAACGTTGTTGCTCCTGATCCGCCAACAGCATCTACATAATTTTCCCCATCTGTTGACTGTTCCCATTGGTATGTTAATCCCAAAACTCCTGTTGTTTGCCCGGTAACCGTTCTAACTCCGGAAGCAGCTCCCGTACAGACATTCGTCAAATCAGGAGTTGCCATACCTCCTTCAGGAATTCCTTCGCAAAGAGCAGGAGGTACAAATGTATATATGGTTCCTGATGGAATTGCCTGAGTATTATTAGTAACAAAAGTAGCCGTACTATTAGTATTAGTAGAAACAGTAATCGTATTATAAACAGCTGTTGCTGTTGCTAATCCTATACTGGCACCACCATTATTGACTACCATTCCCGAGCCATATACAAAGTGTATTTCGTTTGTTCCCTCATCTAACCAACATTGAAATTTAGCGTTCGCATTCCCTGAAGTAGATCTTGGCACTGTTACAATCCATTCAACAACCAGTCTTTGATTAGGAGTTGTTCCTGTTAACAGATAGTGGACTTTCCCTCCTACTCCTGTATGTAAATCATCCCAATAAGGCATAATTGCAGGCGTATTTGAGTTTGCATTTGCTGCAGAATTAGTATAATTAGCAGCTCCCGTAACAGCTGCCGTACTTCCTAATCTCATCAGTCCATTTGAGTTTACAGAAAATTGGATACGATCAGTCCCTGCATAATTAAATGTAAAGCCGATATTAGTTACAGCGGACACTCCGTCATCAGAACTGGCTCCTATCAATTGAGTAGAACCGGTCATATCCTGTAGAACTCCATCGGTTCCGGCACTAAAACCATATAAGTTTACTTGTGCTGAAACATTTGTAATATTTCCTAATAAGGAAAATACCATTAGAAATAATAAAAATTGACCTCTTTGCCAATCACAAAATTTTCGAGCATAAAACGTTGGTTTCAAAAGAGTACTACCTCTACCAACGTTTTTAGGTATAATGGTATTACCATTACCTCCAGAATCGTAATTTAAATTCATAATATATTTAATTTTTTTAATTAAGGTATGAAGTTATAAAAAATGTTAATATAAAATATATTTATTGTTACTTTTTTTTAAATCGACAATAATACTAATATGAATAATCACAAATACCTATAATATATTTCGAAAATTAATGTAAGTTATAAATCATTAACAAATAAAGGAATTCTTTTAAAATCAATGTAGAATATACCTATTTAATGATTTTTCACTTTCTATTATTTTGGTTCAAGATAATAAACGGTGTCTGACAAAGGAGAACTTTCGTGAAATAATTAGGAAGTCATATTAAATTGTAATAATTACAACTATTTTAAAATAAAAAACCCTTTCGAATGAAAGGGTTTTTATATTTAAGCTTGACCGGTGGGACCAAAATTAAGCGGTACCGGTGGTTGTTCGGAGTCTTTTATTTCTCCATGAGCCATCTCATATCTATGTATATTTTCTCCCATAGCTTTAAGTAATCTTTTTGCATGTTGTGGTGTTAATACAATTCTGGATTTTACTTTTGCTTTTGGAGTTCCCGGCATTATACATACAAAATCTACGACAAATTCAGATGGTGAATGATTAATTATTGCCAGATTGGAATAAATTCCCTCAGCAATTTTTTCATCCAACTCTATATTAATTTGTCCTTGTGGTTGATTTGAATCACTCATAATTAATAGTTATATTCTGTTTTATTAGCCATCAACTCATTATAATCATCAACTGAACCTACAATTGTATGATCATATTCTCTCATACCTGTACCTGCAGGAATTCTATGTCCTACAATTACATTTTCCTTCAACCCTTCTAATGTATCTACTTTACCGGCAACTGCCGCTTCGTTTAACACTTTGGTCGTTTCCTGGAAAGATGCAGCAGAAATAAATGATTTTGTTTGTAATGATGCTCTTGTAATACCTTGTAAAATCGGTGTTGCAGTTGCTGTAATCACATCTCTTGCTATAACCAAATTTTTATCTGCACGTTTCAGTTGTGAATTCTCATCACGTAATTCTCTTGCACTAACAATTTGACCTGCTTTAAGGTTTTGTGAGTCACCTGCTTCTTCAACTACTTTCATCCCAAACAATTTATCGTTTTCAATGATAAAATCTTTAGTATGAATTAACTGATCTTCCAAAAACAATGTATCTCCCGGATCTTGCACCTGAACTTTTCTCATCATCTGGCGAATAACCACTTCAAAGTGTTTGTCATTGATTTTTACCCCTTGCAAACGATATACTTCTTGAATTTCATTTACCAGATACTGTTGTACAGCTGCCGGACCTTGAATTCTTAAAATATCATCCGGAGTAATTGCTCCATCAGACAATGGCACTCCCGCTCTTACGAAATCATTTTCCTGAACAAGAATTTGACTTGATAGTTTTACCAAATACTTCTTAACTTCACCAAACTTAGATTCGATAACAATCTCACGGTTACCTCTTTTGATTTTTCCGAAAGAAACTACACCGTCAATTTCTGATACTACTGCCGGATTAGAAGGATTACGAGCTTCTAATAACTCTGTAATTCTTGGTAAACCTCCTGTAATATCACCTGCTTTTGAAGATCTACGCGGAATTTTTACTAAAACCTTACCAGCTTTAATTTTTTCTCCATTTTCAACCATCAAGTGAGCTCCAACCGGTAAATTGTATGATCTAATTAATTCGTCATTTTTACCGTAAATCAATAAAGTTGGGATTAATTTTTTATTTCTACCTTCGGAAATTACTTTTTCCTGGAAACCTGTTTGTTCATCAATTTCAACCATAAATGATTGTCCTTGCTCCAAATCTTCATAAGCAATTTTTCCGGTAAATTCGGAAATAATTACACCATTATATGGATCCCATTTACAGATAACTGTTCCTTTTTCTACAATTTCTCCATCTTTTACAAAGATATTAGAACCGTAAGGAATATTATGTGTATTTAAAATAATTCCTGTCGTTACATCAACTAATTTTAATTCAGTAGAACGAGAAACTACGATATCTACTGTATTACCTTCTGTATCTTCTCCTTTTACAGTCTTAAGATCATCTATTTCTAAGCGACCCGCAAAACGTGTAACAATACTTGATTCTTCTGACAAACCTCCTGCAACTCCTCCAACGTGGAATGTACGAAGTGTTAACTGTGTACCTGGCTCACCAATAGATTGTGCTGCAATAACTCCTACTGCTTCACCTCTTTGGGTCATTTTACCGGTTGCTAAATTTCTTCCGTAACATTTTGCGCAAATACCTTTGTGTGCTTCACAGGTAAGTGGAGAACGTACTTCTACTTTTTCTACAGGAGAAGCTTCAATTTGTTTTACAATTGCTTCTGTGATTTGCTCTCCAGCTGCAACTAATATTCCTGAAGTCAAAGGATTGATCACATCTTGTAATGCTACCCTTCCTAAAATTCTTTCTCCTAAAGTTTCAACTATTTCTTCATTTTTCTTCAATGCAGAAACTTCAACACCTCTCAAAGTACCACAATCGTCAAGGTTTACAATTACATCCTGAGAAACATCATGCAATCTTCTTGTTAAATATCCGGCATCAGCTGTTTTCAAAGCAGTATCCGCAAGACCTTTACGAGCACCGTGAGTAGAAATAAAATATTCAAGAATTGAAAGACCTTCTTTAAAGTTAGAAAGAATCGGATTCTCAATAATCTCTCCTCCTCCGGCAGTAGATTTTTTAGGCTTAGCCATCAAACCACGCATTCCGGTTAACTGACGGATTTGTTCTTTAGAACCCCTTGCTCCGGAATCAAGCATCATATATACCGAGTTGAAACCTTGTTGGTCTTCTCTAATATTTTTCATTGCTAATTCTGTCAATAAAGCATTGGTAGAGGTCCAAACATCAATAACCTGATTATAACGCTCATTATTGGTAATAAGCCCCATATTATAATTCATTGAAATACCTTCTACTTGTTCATTGGCATCATCAATTAAACCTTGTTTTTGATCTGGAATTTTAATATCACCCAATGAGAACGACAATCCGCCTTTGAATGCAAATTTGTAGCCCATATCTTTCATGTTATCAAGGAAAGCAGCAGTTGTAGGAACATCTGTTACGCTCAAAATATATCCGATAATATCTCTAAGATTTTTCTTAGTCAATACATCATTAATATAACCCGCAGCTTCTGGTACTACTTCGTTAAACAATACACGTCCTGCTGTTGTTTGGATAATCTTATATACCAATTCTCCATTTTCATTAAAATCTTTAGCTCTGATTTTCACACGAGCGTTCAATTCTAACCTTCCTTCATTTAAAGCAATATTTACTTCTTCTGCAGAATAGAATGTTAAACCTTCACCTAAAATTGGATGTTCTGGTGTTGACAATCTCTCTTTAGTCATATAATAAAGACCCAATACCATGTCCTGAGAAGGTACCGTGATTGGTGCTCCATTTGCCGGATTTAAGATATTATGAGAAGCCAGCATTAACAATTGGGCTTCTAAAATAGCTTCTGGTCCAAGTGGCAAGTGAACTGCCATCTGGTCGCCATCGAAATCCGCATTAAATGCCGTACAAACCAATGGGTGCAACTGAATTGCTTTTCCTTCGATCAATTTAGGCTGGAATGCCTGAATACCTAATCTGTGCAAAGTAGGAGCACGGTTTAGTAATACAGGATGTCCTTTGATTACGTTTTCAAGAATATCCCAAACTACAGGCTCTTTCTTATCTATGATTTTTTTAGCAGACTTAACTGTTTTTACAATTCCTCTTTCTATCAATTTACGGATAACAAACGGTTTGTAAAGTTCAGAAGCCATATCTTTTGGCAAACCACACTCGAACAATTTCAATTCTGGTCCAACGACGATTACCGAACGGGCAGAATAATCTACACGTTTACCCAAAAGGTTTTGACGGAAACGTCCTTGTTTACCTTTTAATGAATCTGAAAGTGATTTTAATGGTCTGTTTGATTCTGTTTTTACAGCAGATGCTTTTCTTGTGTTATCGAACAACGAGTCTACAGATTCCTGTAACATACGCTTTTCGTTTCTTAAGATAACTTCCGGAGCTTTGATTTCCATTAATCTTTTTAAACGATTGTTACGGATGATAACTCTTCTGTACAAATCATTCAAATCTGAAGTTGCGAAACGACCTCCATCAAGCGGCACCAACGGACGCAATTCCGGTGGAATAACAGGAACGACTTTCATAATCATCCATTCCGGACGATTTTCTCTGTTAAAGTTCGACTCACGGAAAGATTCTACTACCTGAAGTCTTTTTAAGGCCTCTGTTTTTCTTTGTTTAGAAGTTTCATTATTGGCTGCGTGTCTTAACTCATACGATAATTCGTCAAGATCGATGCGAGCCAATAGATCCATAATACATTCTGCACCCATTTTGGCGATAAATTTATTAGGATCTGAATCGTCTAAATATTGGTTTTCCATTGGAAGTGTATCTAAAATATTCAAATACTCTTCTTCTGTAAGGAAATCTAATCTTTGTAATGATTCTCCTTCAGGATTTTTTGCAATACCTGCCTGAATTACTACGTATCTCTCGTAGTAAATAATCATATCTAATTTTTTTGAGGGAAGCCCTAAGATATAACCAATTTTATTTGGCAGAGAACGAAAATACCATATATGAGCAATCGGTACAACAAGATTGATATGACCTACTCTGTCTCTACGAACTTTTTTCTCAGTAACTTCTACACCACATCTATCACAAACGATTCCTTTGTAACGAATTCTTTTGTATTTTCCACAAGCACATTCAAAGTCTTTTACAGGACCAAATATTCTTTCGCAGAAAAGTCCGTCACGTTCTGGTTTGTGGGTTCTGTAGTTGATCGTTTCAGGTTTCAAGACTTCACCTCTTGATTCTGCAAGAATAGATTCTGGAGAAGCAAGTCCTATCGAAATTTTGTTAAACCTTTTTATCTGGTTTTTATCTTTATTATTTCTATTATTCATCATAACTGCTGAAAATTTAAGTTGTTGGTTGTCAGTTGTTGATTGATCGTTATGATCAATCATCAACCATCAACTATTTTATTCTTCCAAACGAATGTCTAATCCTAAACCTTTTAATTCATGCATTAATACATTGAAAGATTCTGGTAATCCTGGTTCCGGCATTGTTTCACCTTTTACGATGGCTTCGTAAGTTTTTGCTCTACCAATAACGTCGTCAGATTTTACTGTTAAGATTTCTCTTAAAGTACTTGAAGCTCCATAAGCTTCAAGAGCCCATACCTCCATCTCTCCAAAACGCTGACCTCCAAATTGAGCTTTACCTCCTAATGGTTGTTGTGTAATGAGAGAGTAAGGACCGATAGAACGAGCATGCATCTTATCATCTACCATGTGTCCTAGTTTCAACATGTAGATAACTCCAACTGTTGCTGGCTGATGAAAACGTTCTCCTGTACCTCCATCGTATAAATAGGTGTGTCCAAATCTTGGGATTCCGGCTTCATCAGTCAATTCATTGATTTGATCTAAAGTAGCTCCATCAAAAATCGGAGTAGCGAATTTTCTACCCAGGTTTTGTCCTGCCCAACCTAAAACTGTTTCATAAATCTGACCAATGTTCATACGTGATGGTACTCCAAGTGGATTCAATACAATATCTACCGGTGTTCCATCTTCTAAGAAAGGCATATCTTCATGACGAACAATTCTGGCAACAATACCTTTGTTACCGTGACGACCTGCCATTTTATCTCCAACTTTCAATTTGCGTTTTTTAGCAATATATACTTTCGCTAATTTTAAAATTCCTGCCGGAAGTTCATCTCCTACAGTAATTGTAAATTTCTCACGACGTAAAGCTCCCTGAAGGTCATTTAATTTGATTTTATAATTATGGATCAAATCATTTACCAGTCTGTTAGTATCATCATCGGCTACCCATTGACCTTTGCTTAAGTGAGCAAAATCTTCAACAGAATTCAACATTTTTTGGGTATACTTTTTACCTTTTGGCAATACTTCTTCTCCCAAATCATTCATTACACCCTGAGAAGTTTTTCCGTTTACGATAGCAAAAAGTTTATCAACTAATTTGTCTTTCAACTCGGCAAACTTCACTTCAAATTCCATTTCAAGAGAACCTAAATCATCCTTGTCTTTAGAACGCTTACGTTTGTCTTTTACAGCTCTTGCAAATAATTTTTTATCTAATACAACTCCGTGCAAAGATGGAGAGGCTTTTAATGAAGCATCTTTTACGTCTCCTGCTTTGTCTCCAAAGATTGCTCTTAACAGTTTTTCTTCCGGAGTTGGGTCTGATTCTCCTTTTGGTGTGATTTTTCCTATAAGGATATCACCAGGTTTTACTTCAGCTCCAATTCTGATCATTCCGTTTTCATCCAAGTCTTTTGTGGCTTCTTCTGAAACGTTTGGAATATCATTTGTTAATTCTTCATTACCTAGTTTTGTATCTCTAACATCTAATGAATAATCATCTATATGAATAGAAGTGAAAATATCATCACGAACCACTTTTTCAGAAATTACAATCGCATCCTCGAAGTTATATCCTTTCCATGGCATAAATGCAACTTTAAGATTTCTTCCTAAAGCTAATTCTCCATTTTGAGTGGCATATCCCTCAGATAATACTTGTCCTTTTACAACTCTATCTCCTTTTCTTACGATTGGTTTTAGATTGATCGAAGTACTTTGATTGGTTTTTCTGAATTTGATCAAATTATAAGTTTTTTCATCTGGGTCAAAACTTACCATTCTCTCTTCTTCGGTTCTGTCGTATTTTATAGTAATAATATTAGCATCTACATATTCTACAATACCATTACCTTCTGCATTGATCAATACTCTGGAATCTGACGCTACCTGACGCTCAAGACCTGTTCCTACAATTGGAGATTCCGGTCTTAATAAAGGTACCGCCTGACGCATCATGTTTGATCCCATCAATGCACGATTCGCATCATCATGTTCCAAGAAAGGAATTAATGAAGCTGAAATAGATGCAATTTGATTAGGAGCGACATCGGCATAGTCTATTCTCGATGGTTCTACTACAGGGAAATCACCTTCTTCACGAGCAATTACTTTATCTGAAATAATATTACCATCATTATCAATATCGACATTTGCCTGAGATATTAATTTTCCTTCTTCTTCCTCGGCACTTAAATAAACCGGATCGGAAATAATGTCAATTTTACCATTTGTTACCTTACGGTATGGAGTTTCAATGAATCCCATTCCGTTTACTTTTGCATATACACCTAAAGAAGAGATCAAACCAATATTTGGTCCTTCTGGGGTTTCAATAGGGCATAAACGTCCGTAGTGTGTATAGTGAACGTCACGTACCTCGAATCCGGCTCTTTCACGAGAAAGACCTCCAGGTCCAAGTGCAGATAATCTACGCTTGTGTGTAATCTCAGCTAATGGATTGGTTTGATCCATAAATTGAGACAACTGGTTCGTTCCAAAGAAAGAGTTGATAACTGACGATAATGTTTTTGCATTGATCAAGTCAATTGGTGTAAACACCTCGTTATCTCTAACATTCATTCTCTCTCGAATGGTTCTTGCCATACGAGCCAAACCTACACCGAATTGAGCAGAAAGCTGCTCACCAACAGTTCTTACACGACGGTTAGACAAGTGATCGATATCATCAATCTCTGCTTTTGAGTTGATCAATTCGATTAAATATTTAACAATTGTAATAATATCTTCTTTGGTCAAGACTTGCTTGTCCATTGGGATATCAAGGTTTAATTTTTTGTTCATTCTATAACGACCAACTTCACCTAAGTTATAACGTTGATCGGAAAAGAATAATTTATCTATAATTCCTCGAGCAGTTTCTTCATCCGGTGGTTCTGCATTACGCAATTGACGATAAATGTGCTCAACGGCTTCTTTTTCTGAGTTGGTTGGATCTTTTTGAAGTGTATTGTGAATGATGGCATAATCAGCTTGATTAGCATCTTCTTTATGAAGCAAAATTGTTTTTACATTTGCTTCTAAAATTTCTTCAACATTATCTTTATCGATAATTGTATCACGATCCAGAATAATTTCATTTCTTTCGATTGAAACTACCTCTCCGGTATCTTCATCTACGAAATCTTCATGCCAGGTATTCAATACACGAGCAGCTAATTTTCTGCCAATATATTTTTTAAGGCTTGTTTTAGAGACTTTAATTTCTTCTGCAAGATCAAAAATTTCTAAAATATCTTTATCTCTTTCAAAACCAATAGCTCTGAAAAGAGTTGTTACAGGTAATTTTTTCTTTCTATCGATATAAGCATACATTACACTATTAATATCGGTAGCAAACTCTATCCAAGAACCTTTAAAAGGGATTACTCTTGCAGAGTATAGTTTAGTTCCATTAGCATGGAATGATTGCCCAAAGAATACACCAGGTGATCTGTGCAATTGTGAAACAACAACACGTTCAGCACCATTGACAACAAATGTACCACTTGGCGTCATATAAGGAATAGTACCTAAATATACGTCTTGAACTATAGTTTCGAAATCTTCGTGCTCAGGATCTGTACAATAAAGTTTCAGTCTGGCTTTTAAAGGAACACTATAAGTAAGACCTCTTTCTATACATTCTTGAATAGTATAACGTGGTGGATCAACGAAATAATCAAGAAACTCTAAAACGAACTGGTTTCTAGTGTCTGTGATTGGAAAGTTTTCCATGAAGGTGTTGTAAAGACCTTCGTTGCCTCTCTCATCGGATTTGGTTTCCAATTGGAAAAAATCCTTAAAAGATTTTACCTGAATATCCAGAAAATCCGGATAAACTGGAATATTTTT
>CAZSOC010000022.1:23072-40642 GCA_964608415.1 uncultured Flavobacterium sp. | reverse complement strand
GCCTTTCTTTAGAGAAGCCTGTCTTGAAAAAGACAGGCTTTCTTTTTTTATATTACAGCTACGAGCTACGGTACAGTTTGTAAGATCAGGTTCTTGCCTTTTTTTTGAAGTACTTGTTTTTGTTATATATGTATGTAAGGTTTAAGGATTAAATAATATTAACCAGAATTGTATTTTTAGGAATAAAAAAATATAAAGTTAATGTAAAACAGAAAGACTCCGAAACTAATTGTTTCGGAGTCTTTTTTTAAGGTACTTATTGAATACACTGAGCTTTAAATTACCCCTAATTTGGACAAGAATTATTCATTATTTACATAAGTTGCATACCTTGTGTTTTTTCGTATAAAAATAAAATTTAAACAGGTTCTTAAATAGAAGAAAAATAAATTGGGACAGAATTTCTATTTAATTATTTTTGGTTCATACGGGGTAAAAAATACTTCTGTATATTAAAATAATATTTCAATGAATAATAAGATACTGATCATTGGGGCAGTTTGGCCAGAGCCTACATCTTCTGCTGCGGGAGTTAGAATGATGCAATTAATTCGAATATTTGACACAATGAAATATGAAATTCATTTTGCATCTAATACGCCTTTTAGCCCGAATAGTTTTGATTTGAATAGTATAGGTGTAAAAATTTATAATATTGAAATGAATTCTGATTCGTTTGATTTGTTTATCACTGATTTAGCTCCGAAAATCGTATTGTTCGACAGATATATTACAGAAGAACAATTTGGATGGAGAGTAGAGAAGAACTACCCGGATGCTTTAAAGATTTTGGATACAGAAGATCTTCATTTTTTAAGGAAATACAGACAGAAAAATATTTTATCTGCCTCAAATATTAATATTGAAGAGATAAAACAAGCAGACGAAACCAAAAGAGAGATTCTAAGTATACTTAGATGTGATCTAAGTTTGATAATATCGGGATTTGAACTGGAACTACTTGAAAATGTTTTTGGTATTAGTAAAAAAGTATTATTTCTGTTGGAATTTCCCGTTAATTCTTTTGATGAGCAATTTATAAATTATGATGACAGAGACGGGTTTGCATTTATTGGAAACTTTCATCATCCCCCTAATGTGGATTCTGTACAAATTTTAAACAAAAATATTTGGCCCGAAATATTTAGTAAAAATAAAAATTTAAAGATTTATATTTATGGAGCATATCCTTCTCAGGCAATATTGCATCTTCATCAACCACAAAATAATTTTTTTGTTTTAGGAAAAGTTGAAGATGCAAAAGAAGTACTTAGAAAGCATAAAATTGTATTAGCTCCTTTGAGGTTTGGTGCAGGAATAAAAGGAAAAATAATTGACGCTATAAATGTCGGAACTCCTGTTTTAACATCTTATATCGGGGCAGAGGGAATAGGAGAGATAAAGGATTGGAATGGTTTTGTATTTGAGGATTTTCAAGAATTTGCCCGTCAAGCGGTTTTATTATATGAAGATGAGTCAAAATGGAATCTGGCTCAAAACCGTCAGGCTAAAATATTAAAAGAAAATTTTGATGTAAAAAACTCTGAAATGAAGTTTATTGAAAGATTAAATATTTTGAATGAAAATTTAATGCATCACAGAATGGATAATTATCTGATCACGATTCTTCAACATGATACGATAAATAGTAAAAAATACTTATCTAAATGGATCGAACTAAAAAATTCGACAAAAAAAGCATAATAAAATTAAGATAATAACGTAAATTTGGAAACCTACTAATAATATTGCTCTTAAATTATGAGATCTATTTTTGTTATCATTCTTATTTTTATTCAGAGTAATATTTTTGCTCAGATTTCTGACTTTTCGCTCCAAACAACTCATACAGATGAAATTTGTGCAGGAAACGGCACTATAAATATGAGTGTTTCTAATATAACAGAAGGAGCTCTATTAACTTACTACTTATTTAAAGCGCCGAACTTTACTACTCCGTTAATGCAAACGACCGAATCTATTTTTTCCGGACTCACAGGAGGTACATATAAAGTTGTTGCTACTCAAAGTTTAAATGGAGAATCTAAATCTGAAGAAAATCAGATAAATATTGCACCTTTATTTATAGAATTAAATTATAGCTTAAGTTCTGAAATTGTATACGGGTGTACTAATTACGGTGTAATTACAGTAGAAATTATAAGTGGAAATCCATCGTACTATGAAATTATTTCAGGACCAATTATAGTAGGAGCACAGGCTTCAAATGTATTTACCAATCTTGTGAGCGGTATTTATAATATTAGAGTGTTTGATCAGTGTAACAACGCTTTAGTTACTACTTATGTATTGAATTTTAATTTGAGTAACATCGAATTATCCGAAGGACACCAACTTATAGTAGATGCAAATTGCCAAAATGCAAATCTTACAAATTTTCTTATTGCAGATGAAGGAAGTACTTTACATTATCCGGTTCAGGCAAGTTTAAAAATTTATCCTCCTGACGGGACTGCTCCAATAATTATAAATTCTATTTATCCTAATGGAGATTCATTAACGTTAGACATTTCATATTACATATTATTATATGGAGATGAAACATTTGTTTATGATTTGGTAGTAACAGATGACTGTGGATTTACTTATCAGAAAAATCAAACAACAATAGACCCTAATCCGATAGTTACTGCCAATTCTCAAGAAATGGATTGTGGGCTTTTTTTTGTTACGTTTCTTTCAACTGTAAATTCTTATCCATATACACTTAATTTTACCGAATTTCCGGAAGATTTTAATCCGAATAATTATAATATTGATTATCCGGGACCTTATACAAATGATATTCAAGTATTCGGAAACGAGGAAATGGTATTTCCTTTTGGAACCTATACAATTGAAATTACAGATAATTGTGGTAGAAAATCAGAACATACATTTGATCTGGAAGAAAATAAGCCGGATCCAACAATTACAGCAGTAAATAACGGATGTGGCTCTTTATTTGGAAGTATCAATATAAGTTTGCCGGATAACAGAGAGTTGGTTTTTGTAGAAATTATTACAGCTCCGGAGGAGTACCAGCCAACACTGCCACATAATATTTCAAGTTTTATATCTGCAATCGGTAAGCTTCATATAATAAATATGCCAATTGGTGAGTATACAATTGTTTTTATCGATAATTGCGGAACTGAATATGAAGAAACTGTTGAAGTTCCGGAGTTTGTTTTATCTTCAATGAAAGGTGAAACAAAACCCGATTGTGATTCTATATCTGGTTCTATAAAATTAACAAGCGGAAACGGAAAATTAGTTTCTGTCAGTATAGTTTCGGCACCTGACGCATTTAATCAGACTTTGCCGTTCGATATTTCTCAGTATATAAATAATAGTGGTGTTTTGATGATGAACAGTCTTCCTGAAGGTTTGTATGAATTTTCCGGAGTAGATATTTGTGGTTTTGCCCTGACAGGATTTACATTGGATGTAAAGGGATATGTGTCTAATGCCGATGTTGATCTTATACGACAATGTAACTCATTTTCTTTAATGGTTCAGGATATTACTATAGGAGATGTTACAGCTCAGCAATATTGGTTACAACAGTATAATACCGCACAAAACAAATGGATGCATCCCTTAACCGAGCAACTTTATACCGAAGGTGATGTGATCACGGGAGAAACAGGAGTAGAAATGTTTGCTTATATTGCTTTAAATAATTTACCTTATAAAGGATTATTTCGAGTAATTAAGACCTTTCAATCATTTAATAATGTATCAGGAACCATAACTTGTTTTGATATAGTGTATGAATTTGAATATACAGGAGATTTAAAAATTTTAGGAGCCTACACCTTAGATTGTATCGGAGGTTCCGGTGGACAGGATATAATTCTTGACAGTCTCGGGATCCCTCCATATTCTTACAGTATCATAAAAAAGAATGATTTACCTTATATTGTAGAAAACGGTTTAAACAATATTTTTACGATTACTGATCCTGGTATTTATACTTTTCAGGTTGAAGATAGTTGTGGAAGCATAGATACAAGAACATTTGATTTAAGTGGTCTTTTGCCTTTAGCAAAAGCTTTTCAGGCGAATAGTATGTTAGTTTGTGTTGAAGAAGGAATTGAAGTTTCGACTTTTGATTTTACTACACAAAATGCTCAGACATTAGGAAATCAAGATCCTAATTATTATACCGTACAATACTTTTTGAATGATGCCGATGCACATAATAATGAAAATTCAATAGGAAATTCATATACCAATATTACCAACCCTCAAACTATATATACAAGAGTTACTCATAAGAGTTTAGATGTTTGCTATGATATTAATTCATTTAATATTTTTGTAGGAAACAACCCAATACTTACGGGAGATCATGAAAAAATTGTATGTGTTGGAAGTTCGGTAAGACTTGATGCAGATTTTGGTGATTTCACATATTTATGGTCTACAGGAGAAACTACAAGATCGATAATTGTAACTCAACCGGGAATATATCATGTGGTTGTAAGTAATGTTTATGATGATTTTAGTTGCGATAGTACTCAATCATTTGAAGTAACTCAATCGAGTATCGCAACAATAGAAATGATTATTACCGAAGATTGGACCAATAATAGTAATTATTTTATTGTTGAAGTAAGTGGTTTGGGAGATTATGAGTATTCTCTAGATAATATTGTTTATCAGGATGAGAATAAATTTGAAAACCTGACCCCGGGTGAATATACGGTTTATGTAAGAGATAAAAACGGATGTGGGGTTGAGAATGAAGATTTATTTTTATTGAACTATCCGAAATTTTTTACCCCAAATGGTGACGGATATAATGATTATTGGAAAATAAATTTATCCGGCTTAGAACCAAATATGAAGATCTATATTTTTGACAGGTATGGAAAATTCATCAAATATTTAAGTGCAAATGATAGCGGTTGGGACGGAACTTTAAATGGAAGAAAATTACCTTCTACAGATTATTGGTTTAAGGTAATTCGCCAAAGCAAAGAAATTCACAGAGGGCATTTTACATTAAAAAGATAAAGTGTTTATTATTATAAAATTTCGGTCGGGTCTTTTATAGCAAATTGTGATTCGTATAAGTTTTTATAAAAACCATTTTCGTTTTTAAGCAAAGATTCGTGGTTGCCCTGTTCTACTATTTTTCCCTGATCCATAACAATGATCCTGTCTGCATTTACAATTGTTGCCAAACGATGTGCAATTACAATAGAAGTTCTGTTTTTGGTAATCGTTTCTGTTGCCTGTTGAATCAATTCTTCAGAATAAGTATCTATGGAAGATGTGGCTTCATCGAGAATCAAAATACTTGGATTACTTACATAAGCTCTTAAAAAAGCAATTAATTGTCTTTGCCCGGACGAAAGCATTACTCCACGTTCTTTTACGTTATAATCATAACCACCAGGTAATTGCATGATAAAATTGTGTACGCCAATTTTTTTTGCAGCTTCAATTACTTGATTACGGGTAATATTTGGATTTCCTAAAGTAATGTTATTGTAAATAGTATCTGCAAAAAGAAAAACATCCTGAAGTACTATAGCGATTTGCTTTCTTATGGAGTTAATGGTATAATCTCTTACATTTATACTATCTATGGTAATTACTCCGCTATTTATTTCATAAAAACGATTAAGTAAATTAATGATAGTAGATTTTCCTGCTCCCGTAGATCCTACAATGGCAATTGTTTCTCCTTGATTAACTTTGAGATTGATTCCTTTTAGGACGATTTCATTATCGATATAAGAAAATACAACGTCTTTAAACTCTATTTCTCCTTTAAACTGGTCAATTTCAATCGACCCTTCACTTTGTATATTTTCATCAGATTCTAAAATATCAAAAACACGATTTGCAGCAATCATTCCCATTTGCATCTCATTGAATTTATCTGCAATTTGACGTAGAGGATTAAATAACATCCCGATGTACATAGTATAAGTAAACAAATCTCCAAAAGTGGTTGTAGTATGTCCTCCCATAATCAAAATTCCGCCGTACCAAACCACGATACCCAACGTAATTGAAGAAATAATATCTGCAATAGGAAAGAAAATAGAATTGTACCAAACCGTTTTTACCCAAGCTGTACGATGTTTATCATTGATCTGGCTAAATTTTTCTGCCTCAATCGTTTCCCGGTTAAATAATTGAACGATCTTCATCCCGGTAACACGTTCTTGTACAAAAGTGTTAAGATTCGAAATTTGTGTTCTCACTTCTTCAAAAGCCAATTGCATTTTTTTCTGAAAAACCCGTGTAGCATAAACCAGAATGGGCATTGCAATAACAACGATCCAGGCAAGATTCCAGTTCATCCAAAACATAAAAATCAGGATGACCACCATTTTGAGTAGATCACTGATGATCATAAATAATCCCTGACTGAAAATTTTAGCAATGGCTTCGATATCAAATACAGAACGAGTAACTAATTGTCCGACAGGAGCATTATCAAAGTATTTCATTCTGAAATTCAGCATGTGCTTAAAAAGTTTGGTCCTGATATCACGCACAATATCCTGTCCAAGCCAATTGGCCCAGTATACAAAGTAAAACTGAGAAATAACCTCCATCATCAATACGATCCCCATTAAGATGATAAACATCAATAATCCGTGACTATCTTCTTTGGTAATATAAGAATCGACTGTTTGTTTGAGCAAATAAGGACGAAGTGCAGCAAAAACAGACAATAGAATCGCCCAAATAATTACACCTCTATACCGCCATTTGTAAGGATTGGTATAGGTCATTATTTTTTTGAAGATTTTTATATCAAATGCTTTTGCTTTCATTTTTTGTGGATAGAAATTTACAACTTATTTTTTAAATTCCTCTGTGTTGTTAATGTAGGGATATTTTATTTCTGTTAAAAAAAGGCCTTGCGCAGGAACAGAAAACCCAGCCTGGCTGCGATCTTTGTTTTCTATAATTTTAATAAAATCTTCTATCGAAATTTTATGTAATCCAACACTGATTAAAGTCCCCACAATGGCACGAACCATATTTCGTAGAAAACGATCGGCTGTAATAGTAAATTGTAACTGATGATTGTTTTGACTCCAAAAAGCACTTATTATTTTGCAATTAAAAGTATTTACATCGGTATGAACTTTAGAAAAACATTGAAAATCGGTAAAACCGAGTAACAATTTTGCAGCTTTATTCATTTCTTCTACATCAAGCTCCTGATTAAAATAATAGCTTTTCTCGTCCAAAAAAGGATCTTTCTGCTGATGTAAAAAGTAATGATAAGTTCTTTCTGTTGCATCAAATCTAGCGTGAGCATCCGGATGAACAGCAATTATTTTTTGAACAGCAATATCTTTTGGTAAAAAAGAATTGAGTTTGAAAATTGTTGTTGAAATTCCGAAGGTTTTATCGGTATCAAAATGAGCAAACATTTGTGAGGCATGGACTCCGGTATCGGTTCTTCCTGCACCGACAAGTTCTATATTTTGCGATAATATTGTTGTAACAGCCCGATTGAGTTTTTCTTGTATAGTAACTGCATTGGGCTGAATTTGCCATCCATGATAGTTTGTCCCTTTGTATGAAAACTGAATAAAGTACCGCATATATAAGAATAAGATTTTCGTTATTGACTGGAAAACCTTAATGTTGTCATTTTTTAATTTTTATTTTGAATAAATAAATTATTGCAAAGATACCTTTTTATGATAGAAGTGGATTATTTTTGTATTTAATGATTTGTTAATTTGATGAAAAACCAAACGTTCATCGATTACCGTTTTTTTAGCCCGGATTGCAACGGCATCCTTTTTTGCCGCCAGCGTTAGCGGTAAAAAAGATAGAGTGGAAAGCCGGAAACAGCTCCTGAAAAACATTAAAATATGAAAAAAATCTTGCTTTTGTCGGATACGCATAGTTATATTGATGATGCAATTATGAAACATGTACTACAAGCCGATGAAGTATGGCACGCCGGAGATATTGGCGATTTGAGTGTGACCGATGCGATTGCAAAAGTAAAACCTTTGAGGGCAGTGTTTGGCAATATTGACGATGATAAAGCGAGATTAGAATTTCCGTTGCATAATCGTTTTATGTGTGAAGGTGTAGATGTCTGGATTACACATATTGGCGGATATCCGGGAAAATATGCCCCCACGGTTCGTGAGTCTATAAAGCAAAACCCGCCTAAATTATTTATTTGTGGTCATTCGCATATACTGAAAGTGATGTTTGATAAAAAATTAAATTTATTACATATGAATCCGGGAGCGATTGGAAAACACGGATTCCATCAGGTTCGTACAATGCTTCGGTTTTTGATCGATGGTGAAAAAATTCAGAATTTGGAGATCATAGAGATGGAACAAAGAGTTTAAAATAAAAAAAACCGAACATTTGTTCGGTTTTTCTTCGCACTAATAAACTAAGTTTAAAGGTTTATCTCAATCGATCAACAGATTTTACGAGATCTTCATCCTTCTTGATGGCTTTATTGGCTAATGCCAAAAAAACGATAGCAACAATCGGAAGGAACATCCCAATACCTTTCTCTGAAACCGTAGTTTCTCCAGATAAATTTAGCGAACGATAAACAAATAATCCTATTAAAATTAAATTCAATATGATGTTCAATCTGCCGTAAACAAATTGAGTTTGTCTTTTTTTGTAGGAAATGATGCTTAATAAAGTTAAAGTTGTACTTAAGCCAAAAAAAACAATATAAATCAAATCCTGTACAAAATAGAATTTTGAATTGTCAGACAAAGTCCACAGAGAGCATACAAATGGCAAAATTCCAGTTGTAATTGCAGCAATAACCAAATATAAAGTCTGTATTCTTTGTAACATCGAAATCTAAATTGTGGTACAAAAATATATTTTCTTTTTTGATTTTGCTATTGTGTGATAAAAAATTATTCGTATTATTGCATAGTAATTTCTTAAGTACTTCATTCTTTGAGGAGTTATGAAAAAATAAATTGCGCTACAATTATCTCAAAACAATCTTCTTACATTAATTAATTCAAATAACATACATGTTTGATATTTCTATATTAAAAGAAATGAAGCTTTCTGAGCTTCAAGAAATAGCCAAGTTGGCAAATTTAAAAACAGCAGGTGTAAAAAAAGATATTTTAATTACTCAAATTTTAGACAGGCAAACTGAAGGTTTAGAAAAGAAAGAATCGGAAAAAGGCCAGATGAATACTGAGAGTTCAAAAAACAAACGAATTAGAATTACACCAAATAAAACCAATGAAACACAAATTCCGGAGCGTTTGATTGATGATAAACCAACAGCAGATCCGGTTGTTGAAACAAAAGAAGAAATAATCACTCCAAAGTTGATAAAATCTGAAAATGAGACAACAGAAGAGAAAAGATCCATAAAGTTTTCTAAGGCAAAATTTGAAAAAAAAGACAATAAGCCTGTAGTTTCAACTACCGAAAATACAGAAACCACAGAAAATACTCCTCAGGAGACCTCTTCTACAACATCTACTGCTATAACGACCGAAGAGAACCCATCTAATAAACAAAATAACCCAGCCAAGAAACCTCATCACCAGAATCAAAATGGTAATGGAAATAATCATAATCCAAATTATAAAGGAAAAAAGACCAATTATAGAGACGCAGATTATGAGTTTGACGGAATAATAGAAAGTGAAGGAGTTTTAGAAATGATGCCGGACGGTTACGGTTTTTTACGGTCTTCAGATTATAATTATCTGGCTTCACCAGATGATATTTATTTATCCAACTCTCAGGTAAGACTTTTCGGTTTAAAAACCGGAGATACTGTAAAAGGAGTTGTAAGACCACCAAAAGAAGGTGAGAAATTTTTTCCTTTGGTAAGAGTTTTAAAAATAAATGGACACGATCCTCAAGTAGTGAGAGATCGTATTTCTTTTGAACATTTAACCCCGGTTTTTCCTTCAGAAAAATTTAGATTAGCAGAAAAGCAAAGTACAATATCAACTAGAATTATCGATCTGTTTTCGCCTATTGGTAAAGGTCAGCGTGGTATGATTGTAGCACAACCTAAAACCGGTAAAACCATGTTACTAAAGGACATTGCAAATGCGATTGCAGCCAATCATCCGGAAGTATATTTGCTGGTTCTTTTGATAGATGAGCGTCCGGAAGAGGTTACAGATATGCAGCGTAGTGTAAGAGGAGAAGTAATTGCTTCTACATTCGACAGAGAACCACAAGAACATGTGAAAATCGCTAATATTGTTTTGGAAAAAGCAAAACGTTTGGTAGAATGCGGTCATGATGTTGTAATTTTATTAGACTCGATTACTCGTTTGGCAAGAGCATATAATACGGTTCAGCCGGCATCCGGTAAAGTATTGAGTGGAGGTGTTGATGCCAATGCATTACAAAAACCAAAACGCTTTTTTGGAGCTGCAAGAAATGTAGAAAATGGAGGTTCGTTGAGTATTATCGCTACTGCATTGACAGAGACTGGTTCTAAAATGGATGAAGTGATTTTTGAAGAATTTAAAGGAACAGGAAACATGGAACTGCAATTGGACAGAAAGATCGCTAACAGACGTATTTTCCCTGCAATCGATCTCACTTCTTCAAGTACACGTAGAGATGATCTCTTGTTGGATGAAAAAACACTACAACGTATGTGGATTATGAGAAAATATCTGTCTGATATGAATCCTGTTGAAGCTATGGATTTTATTAATGATAGATTTAAGAAAACCAGGAATAACGATGAATTTCTGATTTCTATGAATGATTAAAAAATTTAAAGTTTTTAGGAAAAAGTCTTTTTAGAGATTATCAAAGATTGTTAGGTACTGGCTTAATAATGATGTTTGTTGCTCTGTATTTCAACGTGTTTCCATCTTATCCTTAAATATTTACGGTTTTTATAGCTATTATACTGGGTATGATAAAAAATCTGGGAGAACATATTTTTCTTCATTGATAACAAACTTGAGGTCACACTATGTGACCTCAAGTTTTATAGATTTAGGGTCACAATCTGTGGTTTTATGAATGAAAATATAACAGAAAATAACACGTCTGGAACATTATCCTTTTTTTAATCACATATTTTGCAATTGCACGGTTCTACTTTCATCTCCCAAAACTCGGTATAAACCGCATTTCACAAACCCAAAGCATCAGTTTGTAAAACAGCCCCCTCACTACACACTAAATTAATTACATTTGCTATTAAAATCAAGTTTTAAATTGCAAAAATCCGTTTTAATATTATCTTTCTTCGTTTGTTTTTCTCTTTTCGGACAAAACGAATTCAGGGAAAAACACTATACCTACTACGATGGACTGGCATCAGATTGGGTAAACTTTACGCATACTTCACAAAAAGGTTATCTGTATATTCTTTCCCAAAGAGGATTATCTGTTTTTGACGGGTACCGGTTTATACAATCCGAACACGTAAACCAAACTATATTAAGCCGGTTTGTTAAAAAGGATACCTTGTATTTTGAGGATATTCATGCTTTAAAAAAAGTAGCAATGAACTCTCTCGGAAGTATTCCCGTTACAATCACTTCCAAAATACAAGCGGATAGCGACCCGAATAACGACCATTTTGATCACTTGTTTATTGACAGCAAAAACCGCATATGGTGCAGTGATTTCGACAATATTAAATATTCCGAAAAAGGAAGTGAATTCAAATCTTTCGAAATTTTTTCGGACAATAAAAAATTTATACGTCCCGTATCTTTTTCGGAAATTTCACAAAACGAAATCTGGGCTGTAACCACAAACGGGATTTGGGTGTGGAAAAATGATGAGGTAAAAAAGCACGGAAATAAATTTCTGTCCGAAAAATACTATACAACTTCGTATAAACTCGACAGCTCATTTCTTTTGCTTGCCACTTCTGGCGAAATTATCATTTGGAACATCAAAGAAAACAAGCCCGAAAGTATCATTCCAAATCCCGGAAGTGCGGTTTCTTACATCACCGAGACAAACGGAGAAATTTTCGTTTGTACCGATAATTCCATTTACAAGTTCAACCGGAATACATCAGAATTGAGCCTTTTTTATACTACGGAAAATAAAATCAATCACTTATTTTTTGATGCAAAAACCAACCTGTTCTGGATTTCGACTACAAACGGACTTACCAAGCTCATACTTCCGAAGAAAGGAATCGAAACTTTTTTGTTTGAAGAAAATAGTACAATCACAAGCATTTCCGAAAATACCGACGGAATTTATGTTACAACCAACATCGGAACTATCTGGAAATTCGAAAACCTTAAGTGGAAAAAAATCAAGCATGAT
Organism: uncultured Flavobacterium sp.; assembly: GCA_964608415.1. GTDB lineage: Bacteria > Bacteroidota > Bacteroidia > Flavobacteriales > Flavobacteriaceae > Flavobacterium. Next base: position 28,360 of record CAZSOC010000022.1, on the reverse strand, counting down.
TTTCCTTTGAAAGCCCAAAGTGTAAGTGTAATCGAAAATCGTATTTTCGTAGGGACAGACAACGGAATCCTCGAAATAAAAAACGATATTTCCAAGTGGATTTCTCTGGATAATTTCCCGAAAGGAAAAATCGTCCGAAAAATCCTTTTGACCCCGGACAACGAACTCTGGATCGTATTCGATAAGGAACGGGTTCATAAATACCGTTACGGTTCTTTTGAATTTCTGTCTAATCAGTTTTCCAATAATGCTTCATTCTGGGACGACAACCTGTGGAATGATGCTCTTGTCGATAAACTCGGAACAGTCTGGCTCACAGGCTGGATGCCCAAAGGATACGGTATTACCAAATACGACCCGAAAAAAAACGAATTTATCGATGTTTCGGACAAAACCATAAATCCCGATAAAGGTGTTTTTGTCGGGGATTATTACAACCGTGCTTACGAAACCCGAAACAACGGATTACTGTTTTCTGCCTACGGAGGCTGGAACAGAACTGATTACAACGGAAAAATTAGCCAAAAAATCGATATTCATACATATGATATTCGAGGAATATATTTAACGGGAATTTCAGAACATCGAAACCAAAACATATTTTTTACAACAGAAGAAGGACTGCATATTTACAGAAAAGACTTGGACAAAGTTGTACAGCCTACCAAAGCAGACGGGTTGCCTACGAATTATCTGACAAATGGCTATAAAGTCCTTAAAAACGGAAATATAGCTATCGGAATCCATAACGGAATAACCATCATAAATCCGGAAATGGTTATGGAATCCGAACTGACAGAACGGGCAGAAATTTCCTACCTGACCGTAAACGGGCAAATACGTTTTCTGGAAAACAATTCTTTTGAGCTGAACAAGAAAGAAAACAATCTTTCGGTTTATTTTTCGGATTTGTCGTATCTGGATAATTTCAAAGTCAGCCACAGGTACAAAATTAACAATAACGACGACTGGACAGAATTAGGGCATCATTCCGAATTGTCTTTTAACAACCTCAATCCCGGAAATTATAACATTACAATCGAAACCTACGATCATCTCGGAAATACACAGCAAAAGACATTAAAAATAAATTTTAAAGCCCATCCTCCTTTTACAAAATCAACTTTATTTTACGTCTTAATAGGGCTTCTTATTATTGCAATAGTGGTTTTTGTGAATTGGTATTTATTAAAACGAGAACAAAAGGAAGACCAACTGCTGAACCGTATTAGAGATGCGGAAATGGTAGCTTTACGTTCCCAGATGAACCCGCATTTTATGTTCAATACACTTAATTCGATTAATAGCTACATCATTCAGAATAAGACAAAAGATGCGAGCAAATACCTCACTTCTTTCTCAAAGCTGATGCGGAATATTCTGGATAATTCCAAACACAAATTCATCACTTTAGATAAAGAAATTCAAACACTTCGTTTGTATATCGAGCTGGAATCGGTAAGGCTGGAGCACTTTTTCGATTATAAGATTTCGACTGACAAGAATGTAAATACGGACACTACGATGATTCCTCCTCTAGTCATTCAGCCTTTTGTGGAAAATGCGATTTGGCACGGATTACGGAACAAAAAGCAGGACGGACTTATTTCGATACATATTTCTCTCTCTGATGATTCTACGTTTGTGATAAACATTGAAGATAATGGAATCGGAAGGAAAAAAAGTGCCGAACTCAAAACCAACCGTACCGGTCATAAATCGTACGGAGTGGATATTACCAAAGACAGACTCAAAATGGTAAATCCCGAAAACAAAGTAGAAATTATCGATTTGTACGACAACCAAAAAAATCCTTTGGGAACCAAAGTAGTATTAACGCTAAAAACCAATGAAGATGATTAGGGCAATTATTATAGATGACGAAAAACACGCACTCGTAACACTTGAATTTTTGTTGCAGCAATTTGACAATGTAGAGATTACAGCAACCATTCAGGACAGTACCCAAGCCAAAGAAATCATCGAACGGGAAAAACCCGATTTGGTTTTTCTGGATATCGAAATGCCTAACCTGAACGGATTCGAGCTTCTCGGACAGTTCAAACAACCGGATTTTAAAGTAGTTTTCACAACTGCTTACGACCAGTATGCTATCAAGGCTCTAAAAATGAACGCTTTGGATTACCTCCTGAAACCGATTGATGAAGACGAACTTTGCGAGGCTATCCGTAAATTCGAGAACAAAGAAATCATAACTTCGGAAGAACAAATTTCGCAGCTCAACAAATTCAATATCGGACAGCTTTCAGATACTTTGGCTCTTTCTACCCAAAAAGGATTACACTTTATAAAAGCTGAAGAAATTATGTATTTCTGTGCAAGCGGTTCTTATACGTATGTTCAGATGAGTAACGGAGATAAGCATCTGGTAAGCAAGGCTATGAGTAATTTTGAAGAAGTGCTTCAGGACAATCCTACATTTTTCAGGGCCCACAAATCACACCTGATAAACCTGAAATTCATCAGCCAGTACATAAGGGGAGAAGGAGGAGAAATCATTATGCAGGATAATACTTCGGTAATATTAAGCCGAACCAAAAAACAGGATTTCCTGAATCTTTTCAAAAAGATATAAAAAACTGCCCAATCTGAATTGGGCAGTTTAATGTATTTGTCATACTATGAAAATTTAAAAAGCTATAGATAATTGTTCTTTATTTTTTTATCACCTTATGAAAATGTGTTGCTCCTCCGGACGATATCTGTACCATATAGATACCCGAATGCAAATGCTCAAGATTCACTATAACATTATCGGAAGGCTGTTCCTCTTGTACAAAAAGAAGTTTTCCCGTGAGGTCATATATTTCAATCTTTTCAATAGGTTCATTGCTTGTAATTGTTAATAAATCACTTGTCGGATTGGGAAATACAGAAACAATATCAGACTTGATACTTTCCACTCCTAAACCATCACTTTCCATAACCAGATGATAAATTCCACTTGCTTGGAGAGAAAACGTAAACTCATTATTTGCTATCTGAACATCAGCTAACTGGCTTATTACACCATTGCTGCCGTTGAGCAAGGCATATACCAAAGAAGATTCGTATTGTGCAGCCTGCGTATTCAGATTTATGTTTACATTTTGAGCGCTGTTACTCCTGTTGATAAGAACGATGTGCATAGTGTCTTCTGTATCGTTATCGATAGAAGCATATACACTTACCAAATCATTGTTTGATGAAGCTGCTCCAACGCTTATATCCGCATAACGGCTGTTGTTATTGTCGTAATTTGTAAAGATTTTGAAAGCACCTGCAAGGTATCCATATACACGACCGAAATAGTTTGCCATATATACATCTGTCTTACCAAAAGCACCAAGCATATCTGAAATGTAAATAGCTCCCGCAATCTTGTTTTGGTAATCCAGCCAGCCCCATTCGGATATTGATAATTTTGTACCCGGATAAAAATCATCTATCAGCTTCTGAAATGTATTTCCTGCATTGTAAGGGAGAGGAGGGTTACCTCCCCAACCTGCTATATCGTTAGTAATCCAACTGTTTTCTACATAAACAGGGTCCCAAAAGCTCCTTGAATCCTGACGGAGTTCGTTTTCTATATTTATATCTTCTATATCCATAAAATTTCCTGTATCTCCTACATTATAAAAATGTATATCCAACACGTCCAGAAGCCTAACTCCTTCTTGTTCTGATGCTAATTTCATATTGTGCAGATAAGCTGCCAGCCATTTCATTTTTTTATATTCCGCATCATTATATCCCGGAATATTTAACATATAGGTATTGTAATCAGCAGCCGGTTGATTCTGCACACCGTGAACAAATTCCATAAATCCGTAAGCCGACAGCCCGAATATGTCTGCGTTCGGGTCTAATGCTTTGACACGCTTTGCCATCGCAATATTTTTATCTAAAATATCTCCCAGCAGAGGCGAAGGATATGCTTTTTTGTAGGTAAGTGGGTGGGTATCCTGCCAAAGTCCGGGTTCATTGTCAAGGCTATAGCCTTTGATTCCTCCTGCTGTTGTGCTGTTTCCTAAGGTCTGAATCAAATAATTTAATTTTTCATCGGTATAGACAAAATCATCATTCAAATCGGGATTTAAGGAAAATACACCCGGTTTTTCGATAACTGTCTGCTTAAACCTCCCCGAAGCCACCTGACTATTTCCCTGAGCAGTCGATATACAGCCATTGCCGTCTGCTGCAACCAGATTCATTCCTGTGAGCTGCACCAGTGTATAAGCATTCAGTGGAGCAGCATCTGCTGCCATTTTTAAAATTGCAGCTGCAGGAACATTGCTTTGTGTTCCTGTAACCCAGGTTACCCAGTGGTTGTTATCGTTTTCTGCCTCAAATTCAGAACTCCCATTAGGATAACAAGCTCCCTGCCACCACCCTGAATTGCTGGTTGTACTGTAATTGTTTTCCCAGTTATAGGAACTCACTGCATCTCCTCCGAACCGTAGTGAAGTAGGGTTAATCCCTGCATCGTGCATTCCGATTCCCGTCAAACCTTGTTCAGTGTACACATACGGATTTATCCCGTAAATGTATGGGCTGATGACTTGCCGTTCAGCCGGATTGGAATTGATTTCAATGTTTGTCTGGGCATACAATCCCGTAAAGCTCAGACAGGCTGCCAATATAAAAGTTGATGTTTTCATAATTAGTTGTTTTTAGTGATTTAAAATGATTTTGCAATGCGTAAAATGCTGTATATTAACTCTGACAAAGTTCAAAACTTTGTCAGAGTTGTAGAATTAACAACACTTATAAATCAATAGGTATCTTTGGTTAATTTTATACGTAATGTAACCCGGGCGTTTGGGTCGTCGTAAGTTCCCTGTACGTTTTGCAGGTAAATCAAAGCGAGATACCCTTCAAAAGTCTTGACGATATATGCTTCTCCCTGTCCCGACCCAAATGCAGACACCGAATTCCCTCCATAGCGATGAGAATATTGTGACTCCAAAGCCTTGAGATTTCCTACGGTCTTGATATTTTCAAACATATTTAGGTCAATATCATTCGTCGTCAGGTAAGCGATTTGTGTTCCTTTTTTTCTCAGCCAGTTTGTGCAATATTCAAGCTGTGCTCTATCTGAAAGGGGGTTATCAATTGATATTTTGCCTCCGGGAACCGGAACCCCCGCAAAAACTATATCAACTAAATTTTGGGTTGCTTCATCATCATCATTTACCTGAGGAAATGTCTGAATCTGACCATTTCCGATAGACAAACTAAGGTATCCGTCACTGTTGTCTTTCCCTTTTGCCCACCCCATCGTGACT
>CAZSOC010000022.1:0-23062 GCA_964608415.1 uncultured Flavobacterium sp. | reverse complement strand
GTTCTGCCAATAAAATATCAGAAGAACCTTTATCATCATCACTACTGCACGATACCATTGAAAAGGTTAAAAAAGCTAGTAAAAAGATTTTTAAAACTGTTTTTTTCATTTTAATTATATTTTATTAAGTTATTTTTTTTATTTTCTTCCGAAAATAGTACTCGCTCTATGGAATACAAAACCAAATTCATAGCCATTAAGTTATAATTCCTTAAAACCAACTATCAATATGTTGGAGTATAAAATCTTTGTAATCTCCGCTACTAGTACAATGTCCTGATCCCGGGATAATAAGGCAATGGCTTTTCTCCTTTACACCCGGATTCATATTGTCTTGTAATCCTTCTACAAACTTTTCTGCATCGGTTGTTTGTACTGTAGCATCAACCTTGTTCATCATAAACAGCACAGGATAAAGTATGCTTCTACCTTTCCCATAATCTCCACCTGCACATTCGAGAATAACACCTTTTATGCCTACTATAGGGTCGATGCTCCACTGCGGATCTGCAGTAAGTACAGAACCGTATGTACGATTCCCACCTTCGGATAATCCTCCAAGCACCACTTTGTTCATTGGAATATCAAAAGTTGCCGTTTCATTGGCAATTATCTCTTGCATATCCTCCCTGAAACTGGCAAAAAAATTCAAACCAGTTCTGTATGTAGTAGTAATAGCCACAAATCCTTTTTTTGCCAAAGCATCGCATTGGGCATTCAATGTGCCATCGTACATATTACCACCTGTCCCGACTGCCAGAATAATAATACCCCGTCTTGTCTGTGCCGATTCTTCCTCCTGATAAAAAACCCTATAACTAAAGCCGTTACCATTTACTATTCTTGTTTCCACTTCAATGTTCGGGTTAATCGGGTTATTATTTACTTCTCCTACCGTTCCTGTATAATTACCTGTGGTCAGACCTACACCAGATGTAAAATCAAAATTGATTTTATAATTACTACCATCTTTTATAATGGTTATTTGCCGGCTCATACCATCTACAACATAGTTTGAATCCCCATCATCTTCCGTATGTTTAATGTTTCTAAAAAAAACAGGGGAGCTGCTTTGAGTAAAAGTTCCTTCGGGAATTGTGGTAAAATTATTAGCTCCTTCTAATCTAACTTCTATGTTTTCATTGCTGTTGCTGTGAAATTTCAACTCCATTCTATTATTTCCACTCAGAGTATATGTTACCTTTGATATATTTATGGTTTTCGGGTTACCGCCATTTCGATAAGTGAAGCAGTTGCTGCAGCCACTACCATTGCCGTTACCATTGTCATCGCTGCTACAGCTTATCATTCCGAAAATAAGCGTTGCTATTGTCAGTATTTTAAAAAATGTTTTCATTATTTTTAATTTATAGTTTGTAATTCATCATTAATTATTGTTTTCTCTGCTTTATTTCCTGTTTTCTGTTCGATTTTCAGGAAATAGATTCTTTCATACCGATACAGATAAAAATAAAGCTGCTAAAAACTTCATAATTACTTGTTTTTAAATACTAATATTTCCCTCACTTTTAATCTCTCCCTTATAATAAGCCTTAATAGCTCCTTTGTCTGTCATTCCCTCAAAATCTATAGTTATGTTGCTGGTTTCGCTCTTGACTATTGTTACGGTTCCGCTTATCAATGTGGCTTCACTACATTGCACAGGAAACCCACCGCAATCATATTCAAAGACTACTCCTGCTGTAAAATGTTCTTCAGGCTTAAAAACTCCTGCACTATTGGGATAGGGGTATTCTTCTCCAAAATAAGTATAAGTTCCAGAATTAAGCTCTTCATATTTTTCTTTTTCGTGAAATGTAATATTGAAATGTCTTGTGTCGGGATATCCGTTAAAAAGAGTTAATGTAAGACTCTTGTTACCAGACACATTATTTCCGAAATAATACGCAGGTGGTACAGGATAACCACCGTTCATTCCGTACTTTTTTCCGTCTAATATAACATAACTATTACCACCGCTGCTTCCTCCGTCTCCGTCATCACTGCTGCAAGACGAAAGTGCAAATATCCCTGCCATAAATATGCTAAGCATAAGACTTAGCGTTTTTCCGAATTTGTTTTTTTGTGTTTTCATAGTTTTTAATTTAAAATTTATACCTTGCTCCGATAAATAAAGCCAGTTGGTCTGTACTTCCGACAGTAAATTTCAAGGTAGAAAAAGCCTGAATTTTGTCGGTTAAGTCATAGGTTGCTCCACCTCCGAGATTAAGCCCTACATCTCCATTACTTACAGAGTCGCTATTTTTAAAAGTTATTGTTGCCCGGGTGTAATTAAGCCCTCCCAGACCGAATACCTTAAATTTGTCCTGTTCCAGAAAATAATAATGAGCATTGGCATTAAGTTCCCAGAGGCTTGTCTTTACATAAGCTGTATTTTCCATAAAATAATACGTAAAATCAGGAGCAACAGAGATTTTATCCGTAATTCCGAACTCTGCATTGGCTCCGACAGCCATTTTGTCGATTTCGGAACCATATCCGAAATGAATACCTGCTTTGGTTTGTGCATTAACTGCAAGCGTTAATCCTAAAAAAAGTCCTGTTGTTAAGATAATCTTTTTCATTTTTTATTTATTTTAAAATTATTATCCAAAAATAAAATCCTTTCCCTTGCCTTTTTCATGGGATTTCACGAATGGTAGTAACCAATTTGTAAACTGTGGGGTTTCCAAAAAAATATAAAGCAAAAGGTAAAGCCCCTATAACGGAGCTTTACCTAAACTAAAAACAATTAAAAATGAAAAAACACACTCTTTTAAGTTATCAGCCGAATTATTATATAAAGTCTAATTTACTGCTTAACAATTTTCCGTATTTCTTTTGTGTCGTTCTCTTGCTCGACAACCACAAGATACACCCCGTTCTGTAAAGCGGACATATCTGTCTGGCTTACGTTATGTAGAATGGAAAACACTTTGCCTGTAAGGTCTGTTATCATTATTTTATGAACTTCTTGGCTGAAATGCAATATGTTTTTTACAGGATTTGGATAAATCTTTACCTCACTGAATGTATTATCATCAACACTCAAAGAACACGCATTTAAGATTGCCTGTTCATCTATACAATTTCCTCCATTATCTTCTATAGATCTATACCCCGTACCTTGCAGGTATGTACAGAAATTAGACAGGTTACAGACTTCAAGCAGAGAGTTCATTCTTATTTCTAAGCCATAATGATATTCATTTCCATCTTCATGATAAATCGTTCCTCCGATAGTATCAGGGTCTATGTTCTGCAAAGCGGATATATCACTTAATTGAGGGTTATAAAAAATGTTGATTTGCGGTGCGGAAGTCAGGTTTTCCAATCCTGAAAGTGAGGTTAAAGCCTCGTTCCAATGAAAATCAAGAACCTCTACGGAAGTAAGGCTGTTTAATCCTGAAATGGAGGTTAATTGTGGGTTCATCCGAACGGTAAGTCCTCCCACAGAAGTCAGGCTGCTTAATCCTGAAATAGAGGTTAATTGTGGGTTATTGACAATATCAAGATGTCCTATATAGGTCAGGTTGCTTAAAGGCGTTAAATTGGTAATATTGGAGTTATCCAGTAAATCCCCGATTCGCAAAAATTGAAGCTCTGTACAGTCAGGGTAATTAATTGCAAATTCATAAACCTCCGTCTGGGTAGTCAATACAACATCTCCTACGGGACAACTTAACAACATTTGTATTTGTGTACTATGGCATCCTCCCCCACTACCACAAGCAGCATCAGTATTAACGTGAAGACGTACAGAACTTGCAGTAATAGCATTAACAAAAAGTGGAGACTGTCCGTGTGCTATAACATTATTATTAGTGTCAGTAACCGTACAATAAGCATCGGTTCCTGAAGTTGCCTTAAACATGTAATTACTTCCAACCAACAATCCGTTCCAAGTTTCGTATTCGTCAGCAAATAGACAATTTACCCCGTTTTGTGGGTCTCCTGAATTGTTGGAAGTCTGAGTCGTATAAGCCCATGGGTTTATACATTGAGCAAAACTCATCTGCCCAATAAAAAACACTATACAAAACGTCAGCAATCCAAGCTGCCGTTTTGTTTTTTCCGTACGATTTTGTTTAAAATCAAGTAAAATAATTCTTGTCATAATTCAAAAAATTTAAACTTTAATAGTTTATGCACTCCCAACTTATCTATTTTCCAACATTGAGGTAAGTGCGTTTAGCACAATGCTGAAAATTTTTGCCACGGATTAAAGGATTTACACAGATTTTTTTCAGAATCCTAAAAATCCTTTAATCCGTGGCTATTTTAAAATCGGAAGTGGTTTATTTTTACCTTTCGGCTAAAGCTCCTTTATAGCTTCCTGTTGCAAAAAAGCCCCCTCCGTCTAAATTGGATTCTAAAGAAAATTCTACATCAATATAACTTTCGGAAATGCTTTTTATAGTTATGGTTCCGTCCAAAAGAGAATTAAAATAATTATTAGGATCATCATCTTTATTTTCTATGTGTCCTCCTCCAAAATGTATCTGCTTATTAAAATTCGGAGAATATCTGTCAGAAAATGTGTAAGTTCCGTTTAAGTCGGAAATGTCCACCGAACCGAAATGTACCTTAATAAGATCTCCGTCATTCTCTCCTTCAAAAAATAAATAAAAATCTCCGTTCGACCCAAACTCAAATGAGGCTCTCGCAATCTTTCTTTCTTTTTCTTTATAGGTATAAAAATTTTGTGATGATGAGCTTCCTCCGTCATCATTAGTACAATTTGCCAAAAGCAAAGCGACTAAAATCAACCCGAAATATTTTACCGTATTTTTCATCTGTTTTTTTGTTTTAAAACCCTGTCAGAATTTTAAACTCTGACAGGGTTTGTTATAACATATAAACCTTAATCTACCGAAAGTTCAAACGCATTTACAAACTCTTCATAGCTCATTGCTTTTACTTCTTCTTCCGTATAGCCGTTGTACAATCTGCCCATAGTTCTATTTGCAGTACCACCCGTATTATTGGCAAGAATTCTGAAAATTCTGACTTTACTGTATATTTCTCCCGGACCGGTCTGTTTTCGAATATGAATATTTGATGTGCCGGTAGCTATCCTCAAATATGACTTGTAAAGCGTAGAATTATTATATCCGTAACCCGAAACAGAGTAAAGGTTGCCAGTTTCTCTAGCCAAAAAAGTCTGCCATAAGCTGTTTTCTGCATCTTCAATAGAGGAATCACAAGTAAATATAAATTCAATGGTACTCTCAAAATCATACCCTTCCGTAAATTCATAAAGGGTAACATTGGCATTTCCCGTAGGACCTTGAGCTCCCTGTGCTCCATTCTGTCCGTCCAGTCCATCTTTTCCGTCATTTCCGTCTTCGGGGCTACAGGCAGTAAAAGCTAAAGCAGTCACAAAAAGGATAATAATTGTTCCGATAAATTTGTTTGTCGTTTTCATCTCTTAATATTTTTTTAAATTATTATGGAACAAATCTCTGCCAAAACTTCCGACCTGTAAAGTGGGATTTCACCAACTGCGGATATGAAACTCTAACCTGCGGTTTTTGCATAAAGATTGAAAACCGGGAGCTGAAAATTTATAAAAAAAAATATTTTGAAAACCGGCTTTTCTTTTGAAGTAGTTTTTTTATTGAATTGACTGTAGAAAGTTTTACAGTAGAAATTACCTGGATTTAAGTAGATAAAAACAGTGTTTTAGATAGGAAAATTGTTTAGAACCTTGGGTATTCTTCGATATTGATAATTTTATTTTGAATGGCATATATTACCAATCCGGCAATATTTTTGGCTTCTGTTTTTAAGAATAAGTTGCTTTTATGCCCTTCTACGGTTCTGGTAGTAATAGAGAGAATTTCACTAATTTCTTTTGCTGTTTTTTGTTCGGCAATAAGCTTGAGAATTTCTATCTCCCGGGTAGTTAAATCTGCTTCGTTTGTAAATTTAGGTTCAGGAAGTTTGTCTTTCATTTGTCCCCGAATTGTATCTATTTGATCATTTAAAAAATAAACTCCTTTTTCATAAACTTCATCGAGAACTGTGACTAATACTTCAGGAGAAATTCCTTTAGGCAAAAATGCTGAAGCACCTGTTTTTAGCATAAATCCCATAAAACTTTGCTGGTAATGAGAAGTGATAATTACAATTTTAATAAAAGGATAATTTTCCCGGAGATTTTGAGTAATCTCAATGCCATTTATTCCACTCATTTTCAGGTCTAAAATTAAAATATCCGGAAGAAATGCAGATCTTTTAAGTTTTTCTAAAAGAAGCTCGCCACTATTTGCAGTAAATAATACTTTAAATTTCGGGTTAGAACTCAGATAATTGTCTAATAATTTTACAATTAAATCGTCATCATCGGTAATTGCAATAAGAATATTTTGCATAATATTAAAGATTATATTTGATTGAAATGATGATAGTTGTTCCTTTTGAACCGGATTTTAATTTGTATCGGCCGTTGTAATGATTGAGTCGCAAATCTATATTTTTCAAACCTAACCCGTTTTTTGCAAGATTTATATTAAATCCTTTTCCATTGTCCTTATAAAGGAGATAAATGTAATTGTCATTTTTTTTTATAAGTAATTGTAGTGTACCGGCTTGTGCATGTTTGTGTGTATTTACTATCAATTCTTGAATGATCCTTACCAATTGTAATTTGATATGATCGGAAACAGGTAGTTTACTTCTGATGTTTTTATAAAACTCAATTTTATATATTTTATTCCAATTGAATATTAAATTTTCCAGAACTTCTTCTATTTCCATAGTTTCGATCATTGGCGGACTCAGGTCATGAGAAATCCTTCTTGCTTCGGAGATACTGTCTTCTAATAAGGCTCCTATTTCTAAATGAGAGATATCCAATGCGGTTTTCATTCTCAGCACTGTAAGTTTTCCTATGAGGGAATCATGTAAATCTGCTGCAATCCTGTTTCTTTCCTGTTCTTGTGCCAAAATAGAGGTTTGCATGAGATTTTTTTGATGCTGGATCAATAATTGAGTTTCTTTTTTCTGATTTTCTATCTGCTTTTTAAAATTGAGTTTTACCAGTTTTATAAATGAGAATAATAAAAAACCAATAACAGCAAAAGCAATTAAGATCCAGAGCGCTATAGTTTGTGGTTCAAGCCATTTTTCCATATTTCTCTAGAGATAAAAATGTAATATGCTAAATGTACTAAAATATTAACGAACCAGAACCAATATTTTAAGTCCCAGGATACATTAATTAGAAAATTGATCGGTATAAAATAGATCACGCTGTACGAAAAAAACAACAGGTTGGCACTATTAAGTTTTGAAATACCAGAGCTTATAGTTTGATTTTTTTCTATTACTTCAAAGAAATACTTTATGCACATCGCTATAATAGTTATGTTTATAAAAGTTTTAGAATAGGAAGTAAATTCTGTAACATTACTCATTCTAAAATTAGAGATTTCGTATAAACAATATATTGATCCTATAACAGATAGTGTTAATAATGGTATGGATTTTTTAGAAAATAACTGTTTTTGGTATAAGAAAGTAAATAATATAATTTCTATCAATGGGAACCCCATTGTAATAATCAGGTTATTATTATAAATCTCACCTAAAATTCGTGCTGTAATATCTGCTAACAGGGAAAGTACAATAAATAATAAAAGTACCCGATAAATCGGGCTTAATTTTTTATAATTGAGTAACCCTAAAACACTTCCAATAATTAGAGTTACAGGAACGGTATATGCGAATAAGATACTGAATTCTAGTAAACTCATTATAATTGATCAGCAAGGTGAATTAAATAAAAATCATCAATTTTTCTCATTGGAGGAACTGCCGATACATTATTGTAATAACTTATTTCACCATCAATATCGTGTGTAATAATAAGGTCTCCTTCTAAATCTGTAACGCTATCGGCATCGGCTAGAGCAAAATGGATATCGTATATTTTGTCCTTTGTCATATAGTCTGAAGGCATATAGAATGCTCTGAACAGTCCTTCTTCTCCTGCAGTTTTTTTAGTTATCCATTCGGCAAAATGGTTTTCCCATTTTTCTATTCTTTTTTTTCCTTCAAGAGGAGATATTTTTTCGGCAATAAAATATCCCATTGTGGGAAAGGATACAGATATGTTGTTTAACAGATCGGATTCATGTTCTTTATTGTCGAATTCTTCAGGAATAGTATAAATCTCTATATTTAAACTTTCTGTATTGTAACCTAAATATACATGAAGAGTCTCGCTATTTTGTTCATGAGGATAAGTAAAGCTATATTGATTGATTTTTTCAAAAGCTGCTACAGTTTCTTTGGAGTTTTTCCGCATAGATTCCCATGCGGCAATGTTTTTTAGGATTGTATTCAGGTCCATTTCAGAGGGGGATTTTAAGGTCTTAAAAAAATGTAAATTTAGTTTAAATAAATAAAAGGTTATGTAAAATAAAACATGTTTTCATTAAAAAACGTATTATATTTTTTCTTTTAAGTAAAAATACATTTTTTTATTCTATTAAGATAATATAATTCAGTTTATGGGTTTATTTAAGGTATAAATAAAGAGCCGCAAACTATTGCGGCTCTTGTATATGTAACATTTAACGGATTATTTATTTGCTGATGCTTTTGGCACCATAAAAAACTTCGTTGTTGGTTTGATAAATTTTGTACTGTACTTCATATCCATCCGGAACATAAATTACAATTGGTAATTTGCCATTGTAACTGATTAAATAGGGTTGGGCAGAAACAAATCTGGTAATTTTGGTATTATCCATACAAGCTATCATTGTACTTCCTACATTTCCATCGGTTTTGAAAGTAAAATAATCATAACCCCAGCCTTTCAGGTTCATTTTTTCGATACTTCCTGATACAAAATAGCTGTTACAATTATCTGTTTCCATTTGTTTTCCTACATAAATTTCAACTTTTTTATTTTTATCCAGATCAGAATGCGGTAACTCAATAATTACCTGATGAAAACCTTGTTCCGGTTTCGGAAAAATATTTATATCTTGTTTATCAATGTTTTGCGCCATAATAATATTGGTAAAAAGAATTGTAATTGCAAGAAGCGATTTTTTTAAGTTATTCATAATTTAAAATTTTAGTATTTAAAAACAAACAAATTGTGTACCATTATTACCGGATCAATCAACAGATTCTACCAAACGTATAAATTCTGCACGATAACCATCTGGATCATTGTCTATTCCTTTTTTTGCCAAATTACTGATTTCTTTTGAAGATTTATTAAGGATAAGTTTAGAATCTCTCAATTTTAACCCAAACCAGGCAACTGCTGTGGCAAATTTAAAATCGGGTGAGCTTTTTTCTAAAGCAACAGATTTATTGGGAATTATATGGATCATCTCAATGCTTTTTTCTCCATCAGGTTTTTTGTATCTGAATTTTACCGTACCTAGTTCATTGGTATAAATATTTCCAACGGCATTGGTTTGTGTGTATTTGAGTTCCGGTATAGTTTCCGGAAAAGAGCTTTTTGTCCCTACAGGAATTACTTCATAAAGAGCCGTAACCGTATGACCACTTCCTAATTCTCCGGCATCTATGGCATCATTGGTAAAATCTTCGTTACGGAGTTTTCGCATTTCGTAACCGATCAAACGATATGCCTGAACGTGAGCCTGATTAAACTCGATCTGTATTTTTACATCTTTTGCAATGGCAAACATACTGCCTTTAAATTCTTTTCCTAAAAAACGGTTGGCTTCCTGAATATTGTCGATATAAGCGTAGTTTCCGTTGCCTTTTTTGGATAAAGTGACCATTTTGCTGTCTTTGTAATTTCCCATTCCGAAACCAAGACAAGTAAGAAAAATACCACTTTTACGCTTTTCTTCGATAAGTTCCTGCATATCTTTATCGGATGATCTCCCAATGTTGAAATCTCCGTCTGTAGCCAGAATAATTCTGTTATTTCCTCCTTTGATCAAATGTTTTTCAGCCATTTGGTAAGCCAGCTCCAATCCGGATCCTCCCGAAGTTCCTCCGCTTGCATACATTTGGTCTATTACTTCAATAATTTTTTTCTTTTCCGAAGCTTTGGTAGGTTCTAATAATATTCCGGCATTATTAGCATAATATACTATCGAAACCCTGTCGTCGTCACGTAATTCTTTAAGTAAGACTTTCATCGAAGCTTTTAGAAGAGGTAATTTGTTAGGCGCATTCATCGAACCCGAAACATCAACCAAAAACACAAAGTTTGATTTTGGTAAATTATCTGCCGGAATTTCTTTTCCTTTGAGAGCGATCCTCAATAGTTTATGATTAGGATTCCATGGAGCATCGCTATATTCTGTATTTATAGAAAACGGATGTTCTGATTTTGGCAGCGGATAATCATATTTGAAAAAATTGATCATTTCCTCAATTCTCACAGCATCTTTCGGAACAATTTGACCGTTATTGATAAATCTTCTGATGTTCGTATAAGAAGCATTATCTACATCTATAGAAAAAGTAGAAAGAGGATTGGATTGGGTATTTTCAAACGGGTTTTCTGTAAAAGATTCGTAGGACTCTGTATTAATTTTAACTTTTGGTCTCTCAGGAGATGGCGGAAAAATGATTTTCTTTCCATTATAAAAAACAGATCCATTTTCTATTTTGACATTTTTCTTTTTGTTCTTTTTGGTTTTGATCAAAATAATACCATTTGTCAGCTTAGTTCCATTTGAGCTGATAATCTCTTCTTTTATAATTTTAAATTCTTCAATATCGTTTGAATTTAATTTTCTGAATTGATCTTCTGTAAGTAATTCTCCATCGATAAGAAAAAAAGGATCGGGATTTCCATTTATACTTCCGGAACCTCTTAAAATTATAGAATTGTGGCTCTCTCCTGGTTTTCCGGAACTTGCTATAATATTTAATCCGGAAACGGTTCCCTGTAAAGATTGAAGAAAAGAAGATTCTGTTTTGACTTCTGATTCTTTTAATACCATTTCACCGGATGCTGTTTTTTCGGTATATACATAACCATTTTGGATATCTCTGGCATTTATTTTAGTTAGTGCAGAAGTTGTCCGAGTTTCCGTTCTGGAATAACCGGCATTTATAATTTCTATATCACCAATAGTTATATCATTTTCTAAAGCAATAGCATCGGTAGTTACACTTGCTTTTATTACATCGTTTTCCGGCGTTTTTTTGTCTTCAGTCGTTTTATTACTATTGGAAGTTACGGCATTATTATTTGTTGAGGTTTTATGTTCTATTATTTTTTGAGCTTCTTTTTCATTGATAATATTTTCGTTGGGTTTTATATCGTTTCCGGTTTTTACTTCGGTTGAATGATCATTTTCGATCACTACCGGATTTTCAGAAGCTTTAAAAAGGTCATTTGCATTAAAGATTTGAAACCCTAATCCGATAAGCAATGCTATCGAAGCTGCAACAGTAAGTTTTTTCCAGAGAGAAATTACTTTTTTTGAGTCTTTTTGGTCGAGTTTTTTCTCTATTTTTGCCCATACTTTATCCATCTCAGGAAAAGTTTTTTCCTGATTATTTTCGGCAGCTTTTAGAAATTTTTGATCTATTTTATGTTGATTTTCCATGATTATTTTGCTTTTTGATAATACAGATTGTTTACTAAAAATTGTAGTTTAGTCCTCGAAAAATTCAATTGTGATTTGGACGTACCTTCGGAAATACCTAATGTTACAGCAATTTCTTTGTGAGAGTAACCTTCTATCGCAAAGAGGTTAAAAATTGTTCTGCAGCCTTCGGGTAATTCTTCCAGTAACTGTAGTAAATCTTCTTCTTCCAATTGTGTATTTTGATCAGATTGCAATTGGGGAAATTCATGAATATCATCGAGATAAATGTTGAAATTGACATTTTTTTTCAGTGACAATAAACATTGGTTTACAGTAATTTTTCTTGCCCATGCCTCAAAAGCTTTTGACTCTTTGAGTTGGTTGAGTTTGGTAAAAATCGTATAAAAAGCATCGGCCATTACTTCTTCTATTTCTTCTTCCTTTTTCAGGTATCGTTTGCAGGTTCGATACAATTTTGGAGCTAAAAGCTCATACATCTTTCTCTGCGAGTCACGATGCATTTTTTTGCAGGCTAGGATTAATTTTTCGTCTATCACAATTAAAGTCTTTATATAAGTATAGAGTCGATATTTTTGAAGAAGGTTGGAAAGCCTATAAAAAATAATTATTTTTTTAAAGTAAGTTTATAAATATCCGATTGTAGATCTGCGGTATCATTATCTTCACACAAAAGAAATTCTAAGTTATGTAAATCTTTTTTGTAGAGGGTAATTCCTTCAAATTTATGAGTTTGTGAAATGATTTCCTGATGAGTTATTTTTAAAGTTTCAGTATTAATGATACCCATCATCGATCCTAAAATTTTTCCGTCCCGGTAAGTAGATTTTGAATTTTCGGCTGCAGCCAGAAAATAGATTGTATCATCAATCCCGACAGCATCCGTAAAGGAGAATCTTACATTCTTGATCTTAGGCAGTTTAAAAGCTTTGTATGTTATGGAGTATTCTCCGGAAAAAAGATTTCCTTTTACAATAAAAATTCCGTTTTTGGCATTTTTTCCGTTGCCTCTTTGTAGAAAATACCATTGGCTGCCGTTATAGACGACTCCTTCGATATTAAAATCTTCGGGTGTGATTTTTGCAAAAAACTGCATCGAAAGATATAGATCAGACAAATCAAGTGTTTGTATATATTGATGTGTATCGTTGTCCAGATGAATGAGAAGGTTTCGTTTTTCTGCAGATCCGGAACCTAATATAAAAATATCCTCTCCGTAGACAGTTATCGCTTCAAAATCGGGTTTGGTGTTTTTGGAGATATTATACTCAATTTCGGTATTTGGAATTAATGAAATGGTATTGAGTTCCTGAGATTCTAAGTGATATTCGTACATAGAATTGGAATTGTCTGATATAAGAAAAACAGTATTGTTTTTGAATAACAATCCGGATGCAGAACCGATTCCTATAATTTGGTATAAAAGCTCTAATGTGAATTTTGGCATTTGTTTCGGTTTTGATTTTGTAAAAAATAAAATCCCACAGTTAAAGTTTATTTTTAGAAACAGGTCAGCAGAAATAATTGAGGGTGATATCAACCAGAAAAAACAATGGGTGGTTAAACCTCATTATTTTTTCTGGTTATACAATATTCATGCGATTAGAAAATAGATATTGGTTTTGAATATAACGTATTTCTTGTTTATTTTATTACAAATTCCCGTACCTGTCTTTGTAGCTTTTTAGTTCTTTTTCTGTGATATTTAATAACTTTTCTAACAATTTTATCTTATCCTCATATAAGGTTTTTACATCTCCGTCTTCTACTTTTATGGTGACACTTCCATTGTTATTTCCTTTCACATTATTAAAACTGTTAAAGTATTTTTGGCTGTCAAAAGCAAGGAGTTCTTCTATTTGTACTCCAAGAACTTTAGATATTTCTTCTATTTTAGAATAAGTTAATTTTGTTCCCCCACTTTCTATTTTACTATATCCTGCTTGGGTCATGCCCAGTTTTTCGGCCATATACTCTTGAGTAAAGTTTTTTAGCTCTCTTATTCCCCTGATTTTTTCTTCCACTGTTTTCATAAATTATAACTTTTAGAAATATTTTATAACTACAAATATAATTAAAAACAACTCTGTTTGTATCAACTTTGCTATTAACCAATTTTAATGCTAAATATTTGAGAAAAGAACAAATCACATGCCAATATGAAATAAATTATTGCGAAAAATTACCTTTAGATAGCTAAAACTGTTTTTAGAAAGGGGGTAATAAATTAAATTAAATAGGTCTTAAATCTAAAATAAACTATGTTTTGTGAGGGCGACAGTGAGATATTTTTTTTTGGTTTCGGATTAAAAAATAAAAACGATAGTTTATTTAGATGCAATATGTATTTTAATTTTTGTTGTAAAAAATAGATTTCCAATACTAAAATAATCTCTGAAACACCAGAATTTACTTTAATTATGACAGCTCAAAAAAAGGAAAAGCTTCTATATGAAGGAAAAATATATGAAATTGCGACAGAACCACTGGGACAATATTTAAATAAAAGAAAAGATCTTCGAATTATATCCTTAATGGCATCTTCTGATTGTTGGCGCGGGTATAATGGGGATTGGGAAATTATTAAAGATCAGTTGTTCTTGGTTAAGCTCTCAGGGCTATTAGTAATTAAATCAGGAAAAGGCTCAAAAGAAAATACTACAGATTTATTTCCGGATCAGGAGAAAATATTTGCAGATTGGTTTAGCGGCGAAATAAGAATTCCGATGGGTAATATGCTCGAATATGTTCATTTTGGTTATTTTTCTATTTATGAAAAAGATATGTATCTTCAGTTTGAAAATGGTATTCTAACAGGAAAAAGAGAAATAGATAATAAGAAAAAATATATTAAAACAAGAAAAAAAATGTTCAACCCGAAAACAGGACTCTACACCATCAAAAAATCATTTTGGGAACGACTGTTTTCAAAATAATGATTAATATCTCTTTTAAAAAGAACATTATTTTACTATAAAAAAATAAAGTATAAGATCAATATATAGTAATTATTTGGGAATCTTGCGAAAGGTTTTAGGTTTATTTTAACACAATTTCGTCGATCGAAAATGTTATCTTTGAACATTAACTTAATTTAACCTCAACAAGATGAAAAAATTATTCATTACATTAACATTATCCATGTTATGTTTTGCAACTAACGCACAAGTAAGAACACCCCAGGCAAGCCCAAAATCTACAACTACTCAAACAGTAGGGTTAACAGAAGTTACATTGGAGTACAACAGACCAAGTGTGAAAGGAAGAACAATTTATGGAGATTTGGTTCCTTTTGCAAAACTGTGGCGAACCGGAGCTAATCAGAATTCAATGATAACTTTTAGCGAAGATGTAGTTATTGGCGGAAAAAATGTAAAAAAAGGAAAATATGCGATTTTCACAGCTCCAAAAGCAGATAGCTGGGAAGTATTTTTCTATACAGACACTCAAAACTGGGGAATTCCGGAAAAATGGGACGACAATAAAGTGGCTGCTAAAGTAGCAGTAAAACCATTTATGCTGAACAAAAGCGTAGAAACTTTTACCATTGCCATCAACAACATCGAAAACAATGGCGGAACAATCGATATTTCTTGGGAAAAAACATTAGTTTCAATTCCTTTTGAAGTTCCAACTCATGAAATGGCAATATCAAGTATTGAAAAAGCATTAAACGGGCCTTCAAAAGAAGATTATTATGCTGCGGGAGTTTATTATTTTCAATCTGATACAGATTTAAACAAGGCTTTGGAATATGTAAATAAAGCAATAGATATGAATCCTGTTAAGCTATTTTATCAATTAAGACAAAAATCTTTGATCCAGGCAAAATTAGGGGATAAAAAAGGAGCTATAGAAACCGCAAAAGAATCTTTAGCTGCTTCTGAGGCTGCAGGAAATGCAGATTATATAAAAATGAATAAAGACAGTATTGCAGAATGGAGTAAAAAATAATTCTGTTTTATCAAATAAAAAAGCACTTGTATTTTTTTAGTACAAGTGCTTTTTTTATTGGTTTGAATTATTTTAAGATTTCGGTTTTCGATAATTAATAACATTACTATTTGATTATGAGTTTGTTAACTGCTGTTTTGTTTTCTGTGTAAATTTTGGTAATATAAATTCCTTGAGATAAATTAAGAGGAACAACAGTACTTCCAACAAAAGGATAAGTCATTATTTTTTGTCCGGAAATAGTATAAATTTCTAATGTTGCGTTGGAGTCAATACCGGTAATCGTAATCTGGTTGGATGCAGGATTAGGGTAAATAGAGGCATATAATACATTTTGATCCTGAGTACTCAGATTGGAAAACCAGATCTCTCCTGCATTTGCACCCCAAATGTAATCTGCCAGATTGGGATAGTCAATAAAAGGATTTCTGTTATATTGCCAGGTATAGATATAATTGTTACGGTTCATTTCAAAATCATCTGACGGATCTGTAACATTCCATGTTAATAGTGTTGCCAGATCTCCCAATTGTCCTACTGTTGAATCTACAGGGTTACCGTTTACCACATCCAGGCCGTTATAACGAACAGCCATATAAAAAACGGCACGGGCAACATCTCCTTTCCAGCTTCCAAAATTTCCGGAATACCCATTATAGTCCGATAGACCGAAATCTCTATTGTTTCTGGATGAATTTTCCTGGTTGTCTTCAGCACGAATGTGGTGGGCATCAGCATGTCCGTGAGCCAGTATATTTGCATTGGACGGTTCCCAGACATTGATCCCGTCCGGGGTATCTGAAGTTGCGTTTGAAAATCCACCTCTGGACTGAGGATAGATGTGTTCTCTGTTCCATTTTCCGGCACCGCTTCCGGTGGTCTGGATTAATAACTTGGATCGGGTTTGTTCTTTGTACATCATCCAGATATGATTGTGGTTTTCCGGATTTTGGTCGGCAATTTTTATAATATTAAAAACATCACCATAATTATGGGCTCTCACTACTTCGGGATCAGCAATAATGTCTTGAACAGCTTGTTTTAATGCCTGTCCCGAAAGTCCTTCCAATGAAGAATAATATCCTTCGGGAGCTGTGCTCTCTACAATTCCGTATGTAGGATTAAGCGGAGTTCCCCATGGTGAAACGCCATAATCATCGTCTATAACTTCAATTTCAAGAGAATCATTTCTCCGGTTGTAGCCATAAGGCAAGGTCCCGAATTTTATTTTTATAATTTCATCACCTTCATCTATATCATCATTGATAATCTGGATGTTTGTAGTGAATGTAGTTAACCCTGTTGGAATAAGAGCAGTAGTAGTTCCGGAAAAATCAGAGTTATTAAAACCTCCGTTATTAAGCGTATAGGTAAAGGTCAGATCTTCTGTTACGGGAAATTGAGTGGTAAAGGTAATATTAAAGTTATCTCCTTCGTTGTATTGGGTTTGAGGAACACTTATGGTAATACCGTTGTAAACAAATCCCGAACCATCGTTGGGAACACCCGGAGTCGGGATTTTTGTTTCAAAAGTGCCGTCTGCTTTTCTTTGTATAGAATGTAAAGTAGGTTGGTTGTGTAATTGTTCGTTCCATTGCTCGAAAACACCTAATAAATTCATTAAATCTGTTGGAGCGGGATCGTTTGTATGATGAAATACGGCATCGATCAGATTGTTTTGATGAGCTAATGTACCCTGAGGAAAATCATCTATACTTGCCTGATAAATAGCCACTGCATCGGCACCATTTTCAATTGTGCTATCAGAAAAAATTCTATCGGGAACAGGAGAAACTAATGCATTTCCTACGACAGCAATACCATTCATGTCGGTAGTTAATCCGTTAAGAGAAATGGCAAAATAACATTTGTTTCCCGTGCTTGACGCAGCATTCCCATTGTAGAAAACCAGAACATAACCATCCAGGCTGAAATTGGGGGCATCAGATTTCAGTTCTACAAATTCTAATGTATCTGTACTTGGTGTATCGGAGTCAATTTCATTAATAACAATCTGGGAAAATGTTAACTGACAAATCAAGAATAAAATTGCGAAGTAGTAATATTTTTTCATCTTTATACTTTAGAGATTCAAAATTAGTAAAACTCGGCGAGTTAATCTTTAAAAATTATCGAAAATGATTATGGAGCGTATTGGATATAAAAAAAGTGACTGTAATATTACAACCACTTTTCAGAATTAATAATAAAAAGTTTTATAAGTATCCCAAAAGATAGAATATAATAATAAAAACTACAATGGTTCCCAGACAGCCGCCACCCAGTTTTTTTGCGCCATAACCTGCGATTAGAGTTTTAAAGAATCCGTTCATATTTTAATTGTATTAGTTAAACTGAAATATTAAAAGGAAGCCAAATTCAAAATATGATTATAATAATCATCCGGATCCGTAGTCAGATCATGATCTTGTTCTTCTTCCTGATTTTTTTTGGATGAATTATTGATACTTATTATGTTGCTTAAATCTGTATCCAATTCTTCAAATTTGTCCAAAAGTGTAAAAATATTTTCCATAGCTATTGATGGTTTTAATTGATATACAAATATCCCATCAAAAGACTATTTATGTTTTACATGTTTTTCAGTAAAAGTTATATAATTTTAATATAAACCACTCAACAAAGCACCACCAATGGTAGATTTGGCTTCAATGCCTAATTTCTTCATCATTTCGTAAGTAGTACAAACGGCAGCCGAAGTTACCGGGATACCAATTTCCTGTTCAATTTTATCGATTGCTTCCAACGAAGGCATTTGTACACAGGCAGATGCTACCAAAACATCAACACCGGTTAAATCCAACTGTTTATAAATATCCAGTAAATTCAACGGGTTTTGTGCTGCAACTTCTAAATTATCAGGAATTTCCAAAGCAATACTTTCTTTTACTTTGATTCCCTGATGTTCAATATAATCAACTACCATATCGGTTAATGGACGCATGTACGGCGTAATTATTGAAACTGTTTTAGCCCCCAAAACATTCAAACCATTGATTAAAGCACCAGCTGAAGTTACAATAGGAGTGGGAAATCCGTTGGCTATGGTTTCCTGATGTAAATTTACTTCTGATACGCAATGATAACCACGACCCATACTCATAATAGCCACCAAACAGGCATAACCCATTACATCCACCTGAGCATCCGAAAGTTCCAACGCACATTTCAGGCTCATAGCATCCATAGCTTCGAGTTCTTCTTTGGTTACTTTTTTCATCCGCATTCTGCTGGAATGAAAGGTAAATCTTTCAGGTAAAATGGTTTCCCTTGCTCTGAAAATGGCAGGGATTTCCGTTTCCATAGTGATATTTGATGACGGGACTATTTGTCCGATTCTGTATTTCATTTGTTTCAAGTTTAAGGTTTAAAGTTGTTTTACCGTATTCGTCAAAATTCCGATTTTTTCAACGTAACATTCAACAATATCTCCGTCTTTCATCCATTCCTGTGGATTTCTTCCTGCCCCGACTCCTGCAGGAGTTCCCGTAGCAATGATATCGCCTGCTTCAAGCGTGAAAACCGTACTTAAATCCTCTATCAAATCATTGATGTTAAACAACATAAATTGCGTGTTTGAATTTTGCTTTTCAATTCCGTTGAGCTTTAACGAAAGGTTTAAGTTATGCGGATTTTCGATTTCGTCTTTGGTTACCAAAAAAGGTCCCATAGGAGCAAAAGTATCCTGTCCTTTCGATACAATCCATTGTCCTTCACGACGGCAATCACGAGCCGAAATATCATTGATTACCGTATATCCAAAAACATAATCCAAAGCATTTTCTTTGGTAACGTATTTTCCTTTTTTACCCATAACCACAGCCAATTCTACTTCCCAATCAAGTTGTTGTGTCAATTTAGGGTTTAAAAGAATATTGGTATTTGGTCCTGTAACTGTTGTAGGCGGTTTGGAAAAAATAATCGGCTTTTGAGGTAATTTTCCTGTGGTGTCTAACGTTCTTGCACTTTCGGCTACGTGCTCGGTGTAATTCAACCCGATTCCGATGATATTTTTTCGTGGTTTCGGAATAGGGGCAAGGATTTGGATTTCGCTTAAATCGTAGCTTATTTCAGCCAATTCTGCTTCCGAAATATCTTCTAAAAGCGTGTTGATTTCAGCAATAACTTCAAACCCCATATCAATCAATTCCAAAACCGTACTCGGAAGCGGAAAATTGGCAACTTGTCCGAAATCTTCCAAATCTACTACTTTGTTGTTATGAATAAACCCTGCTCTTTGCTCGTTATCTGATGTTAGATAAGTTAATAGTTTCATATTGTTTGTTATTATCCCAAGGTGTTGCTATTGGGTTTGTTATACATTATCCCTTTCAGGGAAAACCGTTTTCACTTCACAAAGACTGAAGCCTTTTGTATGTTTAGTTCTTATTCTTATTCTTATTCTTTTGTTTCAAGCAACCAGTTAAACACATTCAAATGTTTTACTCCACTTCGATTTTGGGTAAATCCGTCTGTCGTGAGCAGAAATTTGGGATAGTTGTCGTTGATTTTTTCTAATGCTCCAAACTCACGTTCTTCAGTCTTTTCATTGGTCATTAGCCATGCAACCTGATAATATTCAATATCGCCTGTTTTGGTTTTGCAAACAAAGTCCACTTCGTTGTTTCGGCTTGTGCCTGTCCAGATTTTATTGCCTCTGCGAAACAATTCCAAATAAACGATATTTTCTAAAATATGGCCTCTATCGGTAGTACGTTCTTTGCCTGTAAAAATGTTAAGCAAACCCAAATCCACTAAATAATATTTTTCCTGTGTTGCCAACTGTTTTCTGCCTTTCAGGTCAAAGCGGTTTACTTTGTAAAACACAAAACTTGCCGTGAGATATTCCAAATATTTTTCAACGGTAAAATGATGGGTATTTTGTCCATCTTGTTTCAACGTTTTTGCGATATTTCCGGGAGAAAGTGCACTACCAACATTTGAAGCCACAAATTTCACAATATTTCCAAATGCCCGTTTGTCGTTGATTTGGTGTCGTTGTGTAATATCTTTTTCTACAATGGTGGTGTAAATGGCTTCCAGATATTCGTAGATTTTATCATAACCGTCTTCCCGCAATTCCACACCTTTTGGTAATGAGGTTTCATTTACGTAATCGAAAAATAAAGGTTCATAATTTAAATACTTATTACTTGTGTCAATGTTTCTTGCTGTTAAATATTCATTGAATGAAAACGGCAAAATTGAAATTTCGATATAGCGACCGCTCAACAAAGTTGCTAATTCGCCCGACAATAAAAATGCGTTTGAACCTGTGATATAAACATCTATATTGGGTTTTACGAACAAACCGTCCACCAAGCGTTCAAACTCGTTTACATTTTGCACCTCGTCTAAAAAAATATAGCACGGTTTTGACAAATCCAACTGGCTGATAATGTGTGCATACAGTGCATCTAAATCGTTGAGAAACTTGCGAAGTTCAAAATCTTCAAAGTTTAGAAATACGATTTGTCTGGCTTTTATTCCCATTTGTAACAGCGTTTCCCGATAGAGTTCCAACAAGGTGCTTTTGCCGCTTCTGCGTAAACCACTTATCACTTTTATAAGGTCTTTGTCTTTGTAAACCAATAATTTAGATAAATATTCTTTACGGTTGGTATAATTTTTCATACGACAAAGATAGTTAAATAGATTATCAAAACTTGTAAAATTTGCAAGTTTTGATAATTTTAAACAATTCGAGTTTTACTTTTAATGACATAGTTTTTTATTTTTCTAAACCCGTCGAATTCGACGGGTTTAGAAAAATCGGGATTTTTGATTTCTTTGCCGTTATCTGATGTTAGATAAGTTAATAGTTTCATTGTTTTTTTTATCCCAAGACGTTGTCATTGGTTGTCTTTTCCCAAGGCGTTGCCGTTGGGTTATGTATATATTTCCCTTACAGGGAAAACTTTTTTTGCTTCATAAAGGATGAAAGTCTTTTATATGTTTAACTCAATGCAACGCATTGGGTGTTAATGCTATCTGATAAATCGCCCTGTAAGGGCAAAATACAACTATTTTTTCTGTCTGATAGATGATAATATTACTTTCTGACATAATGTTCTATTTTTCCCCAAAGATGTTGCCGTTGGGTTATCTTTTCCCAACGCGTTGCATTGGGTTATATATATATTTCCCTTTCAGGGAAAAACCGTTTTTACTTCAATAAAGGCTGAAAGCCTTTGATATGTTCAACCTAATGCAAAGCATTGGGTGTTAATGCTATCTGATAAATTGCCCTGTAAGGGCAAAATACAACTATTTTTTCTGTCTGATAGATGATAATATTACTTTCTGACATAATGTTCTATTTTTTCCCAAAAGGTGTTGCCATTGGGTTATCTTTTCCCAACGCGTTGCATTGGGTTATGTATATATTTCCCTTTCAGGGAAAAACCGTTTTTACTTCAATAAAGGCTAAAAGCCTTTTGTATGTTAAATCTACCAAAGCCAAACTTATAAATAAAAGTTGAATTTTGCACTTTAGCTCACCTGACGCAAAAAAACCTTGTTGGCAGTAAGTTTTATTTATTTCGATATTTTTTCCACTCTTCAAAACGCTTGTCAATAACAGGTTTTATAATTTGATAATTTTCAAAGGTATTTTCTACGTGGTAAAAAGTTTCATATTCAAAACCGTTTTGTTCAGCTTTTTGGTCAAAAGTAGAAGAGTAATCATCTGAATAATTTCCAAATTTCCCTCCAAAATCGGTATCATCCTCGTAATAATCTCTTGCAAAGTCGTTGCCTAAATCGTTTAAGTCTTCGTCAGTAAATTTTTCATCGCAAATATCAATTAAGAATTCTGCACCTGTCATTTCTCTATTCTTCACACTTTCAATTTCTCCTTCACTATCTTCAATTTGTTCTTCGGATAATAAGTCATTGTCAATACACCAAGTTAGGAACATTCCAATATGTGTTGCTCCATTTTCTTCTGGTAAGTCGTCAGGAAATTCCCCTCCATAATGCCAAGAAGCGTCGTCATATTTTGCCATATTTATTTTGTTTTTGTTTAAATTTATATTATCAGTTGCAGTCTGTCTAAACTTACCGCTAACTTGTAATTTACGCAAAGTATTTGAATTTGTTACTTAATATTCTGATATCCTCCATTCTCCGTATATTCTTTTTCCTGATACAAACCTAATTTTTCCATAACAGGTAAATCGTTAAACGAAAACAAACAGGCATCTTCGGTATCAGACAGATTATGATGTTCGTGCCAAGCCCAAGACGGCACACAAAAAATATCCCGTTCTTTCCAGTCAAAGCGTTTTCCGTCAATTATGGAATAGCCTTTTCCTTTGGCACATTGGTACACAAACGAACCCGTATGTTTGTGTGCTTTTCCTTTAAATCCTTTCGGTAAAAGCTGTATGGACGCTCCCATAGTCTGCATTACGTGTCCTCCTGTAAGTGGGTTGCTGTACTGCATAATGATTCCGTCAAAAGGGTTGGGTGTATTTACTTTTTCGGCTTCTAAAAGGGCAGGATAAACCGTTTTC
>CAZSOC010000021.1:0-40687 GCA_964608415.1 uncultured Flavobacterium sp. | reverse complement strand
GGGACAATGCCGATTACTCTTTATGGTACCGAAGAACAAAAGAAAAAATATGTGCCAAAATTAGCTTCTGGCGAATGGTTTGGAGCCTATTGCCTGACAGAACCTGGTGCTGGATCAGATGCTAATTCTGGGAAAACAAAAGCCGTTTTATCAGAAGATGGAACACATTACAAGATTACAGGACAAAAAATGTGGATTTCTAATGCTGGTTTTTGCAGCGTTTTCATTGTATTTGCAAGAATCGGAGACGATAAAAACATCACTGGTTTCATCGTTGAAAATGATCCTTCAAACGGAATTTCTATGAACGAGGAAGAACATAAATTAGGAATCCGTGCCTCCTCTACTCGTCAGGTTTTCTTCAGTGACACAAAAGTTCCTGTTGAAAATATGCTTTCTGAAAGAGGAAATGGTTTCAAGATTGCAATGAATGCCTTGAATGTTGGTCGTATCAAACTAGGTGCTGCGTGTTTAGATGCTCAACGAAGAGTGACTTCCGGAGCAGTTAAATACGCGAACGAAAGAATCCAATTCAACACGCCTATTGCCAATTTTGGAGCGATTCGTTCGAAAATTGCTGAAATGGCAACATCTTGTTATGCTGGGGAAAGTGCTTCGTATCGTGCTGCCAAAAATATTGAGGAACGAATTGATGCAAGGGTTGCCAACGGAGAAAGCCATCAGAATGCTGAATTAAAAGGTGTTGAAGAATTCGCAATTGAGTGTTCTATCTTAAAAGTCGCCATTTCTGAAGACATTCAAAATTGTGCTGACGAAGGAATCCAGATCCTGGGTGGAATGGGATTCTCTGAAGATACTCCGATGGAAAGTGCCTGGAGAGATGCCAGAATTTCCAGAATTTACGAAGGAACGAACGAAATCAACAGAATGCTTTCTGTAGGGATGTTGGTTAAAAAAGCCATGAAAGGTCACGTAGATTTATTAGGTCCGGCGATGAAAGTGGCTGAAGAATTAATGGGAATTCCCGATTTCAACACGCCAGACTATTCTGAATTGTTTGCAGAAGAAAAAGAAATCGTAGCTAAATTGAAAAAAGTATTCTTGATGGTGGCTGGTGCCGCGGTTCAAAAATATGGTCCGGATTTAGACAGTCACCAACAATTATTGATGGCGGCTTCTGATATCCTGATTGAAATTTATATGGCCGAATCTGTGATTTTGAGAACAGAGAAATTAGCCAAATCAAAAGGTCAGGAAAATGTAAAAGAGCAAATTGCAATGGCGCAATTGTACTTATAC
Organism: uncultured Flavobacterium sp.; assembly: GCA_964608415.1. Taxonomy (GTDB): domain Bacteria; phylum Bacteroidota; class Bacteroidia; order Flavobacteriales; family Flavobacteriaceae; genus Flavobacterium. Next base: position 39,427 of record CAZSOC010000021.1, on the reverse strand, counting down.
AAAGCTGTTGATATTGTAAACTCTAAAGGAAAAGAAGGAATCGCTTCATTCTCTGAAGGCGATGAACAACGCATGATGCTGATGGGATTGAAACGTTTTACAAAATATACCAATCTGCCAAATGTAGTGGCTTTGCGCGAAACAATTGCTTCAAAATTAATTGAAGAAAATGAATATTGTTTTTAGTTTATAAAACAATTGAAAAAATTTTATATTGTTCTAAAATGTGTGAAATATCATTATAGTAATTATCCACATTTTAGAACAATATTTTTTTATAAATAACATTACAATTTTATTTGAAAATACATTCTACTCTCTTATTTTTAGATTTTTAAAATTTTATTTATGAAAATACTGGGAATAGGCTCTAGAATCAATCACAAACAATTTGGAAAAGGTGTTATAACCAATGTTACCTCTCAGGATTACTGGGTTACTTTTATAGAAAATGGATTAGAAACAATTCCAATTAACGAAGAAATAGAAATCATTGAAGGAGTAGAAAATGAAGTAGATACTGTAAGTTTTTATGACATCGAAAATAGTCTTAAACAAATTCTTCGCAAATGGTCGGATGTTACAGAAATTGTACCGATTGCAGACAAATGGAAAGGAGGCACGCTAACTTTAAATCCGGCAAACAATAATTTGGCAGGGAAAGAAATTCCTATTGATGTTTTTTTCAATAAAATAATTCTGGTAAGAGATCGTTTGAGAGTAATGGAACAGAAAATCAATTCCAGTAATCTCGACCACGGAGAAAAAATAGAATTACAACAATATATTACAAGAATTTACGGAAGCCTGACAACATTTAATGTACTTTTTAAATCCCCAAATCATAAATTTATAGGTGAAAAAACCAAATAAAGACAAATTTTACAAAATTTAATACTTAAAACATAAGGCAAATTATTATTTCAAAAAATATCTTTGTATTCCATAACCGTAAGCTTTAGAGAACTATTCTGTATAATTTTTTTAAATTTTAAAGAATAGTTCTTTTTAATAATTAACTTAGTGAAATAATCCCCTTTTTTTGAAAAAATATATCAAAAAAATCTCTAAAATTTTGGGTTGGACTATCGGTATTCTTATACTTTTAGTCCTGATTCTTTTGATTGCCATTCAAATACCTTTTGTACAAAATTTTGCCAAAGATCAAGCCGTTTCCTACCTTCAGGACAAAATAAAAACCAAGGTTTCCATAGACCGGTTACAAATTAGTTTTCCTAATAATATTCGTCTCGAAAACATCTACTTAGAGCAACAAAACGGTGATACTCTATTTTTTGGAAAAAAGATATTGCTCGACATTAGTCTTTTTGAAATTTTAAATAATAAAATAGAGATCAATAATATCGAACTACTCGATTTGGTTGCCAATCTTTCCAAAAATGAAAATTCCAGGTTCAATTTTGATTATATCATCGATGCTTTTGCATCAGACCAACCCAAAGATACTTTGGCTCAATCCATGATTGTTTCTCTAAATACCATAAAATTAGACAGTGTTTTTGTTCGATACAATGACCTGAATGCAAAAAACAAATCACTCTTTAAGTTAACTCATTTTGATACGAAAATCGAAAATTTCGATTTAGAACAATTCGCTTTTGATGTCCCGAAAATAAATCTTGACGGTTTAAGTTACCATTTCCATCAAGATGAAATTCCCGGTTTCGTTGAAGAAATTATTGAAGAGGTCAAAGAAAATTCGCAGGAAAAATATCCAAAATTGAATATCAATGAAGTTAATCTTTCTAACATTTCTATAAATTATCAGGATCATAATCAGAAAATTTTTACTGACAATTCTTTGGGTAACCTCAACATTCTGATTGAAAAAATAGACCTGGAAAAACAGGCTGTTGTTCTTGGTAAAATTAATTTATCAGAATTAAATTCAGAAATAAACTTTGGTAAAAAACTTCAGAAAAAAACAGAAGATAATACAGAAAAAATTCAGCCTAACGATTGGAAAGTTTCAATTGAAGATATTGTTTTTCAGGATATTAACATAAAATTCAATGATAATAATTCTGTGCCGGTTTCTAAAGGATTTGATTATAATCACATAAATATCAAGAGTTTTAATCTTGAAGCAAATCATCTAAAATATACTTCAGATGAAATTTCAGGAAACCTCAAAAATCTTCAAATTCAGGAAAAAAGCGGATTGGTAATCGAAGAACTGCAAACAGAATTTTATTATGGTCCTAATCAGGCTTACTTAAAAAAACTCAACTTCAAAACTCCCCAAACTCATCTCAAAGATGCTGTTGTAATAAAATATGAATCGATTGAAAGTCTGAAAAATAATTTAAAAAATTTAACTCTCGATATTAATATCAAAGGAAGTTCTGTAGCTTTTAAAGATTTATTGCTATTTGCCCCCGATTTGGCAAAATCCAATCCTTTTAAAAACAATCCCAATGCCATTTTAAAAATCAACAGCACTATTTATGGAACAGTTGGCAATATTCATATTCCGGAATTAAAATTACAGGGAATAAGAAATACCGATCTCATTGCTTCTGCAAATATCCAAGGATTACCGGAAGTTTCATCGGCGTATTTTGATATAATTATAAACAGATTGAACACCAGCAGATCTGATCTTAATTCTATTTTACCTGACGGAACAATTCCTGCTACCATCACGATCCCGAATGAGATAAAATTATCCGGAAATTTCAAAGGAAAAACCGATGATTTCAATACAAAAATAAACCTGAATACTTCAGATGGCGATCTTAATCTGGTTGCTCATCTCAATACTAAAATCAAAAAACAAGAAACCTATAATGCAGACATAGAACTGATCCATTTTAATCTCGGAAAAATAATTCAGAACGATTCATTAGGTAATATTTCAATGAAAATGAAAGTTTCCGGAAAAAGTTTTGATCCGAAATCAGCCAATACAAAAGTTGAAGGATCAATATCTTCGGTGTTTTTCAAAAAATATAATTATACTAATCTTAACCTTAACGGTAAAATCAACAATGGTATTTTTGAAGCTACAGTTGAGATGAAAGATCCGGACCTTACTTTTGATCTAAATGCAAACGGAGATCTTAACAAAACTTATCCCGAAACAAAACTTAGACTTAACCTGGATATTGCAGATCTGGAAAAACTCAATCTGCACGCGGGTCCCATGAAAATAAAAGGAGATATTATTGCAGATATTCCTACCGCAGATATAGATTATCTTAATGCAAATGTATTGATCCACAACGTCAGTATCAACAAAGAAGTTGAAGAATATTTTCTCGATTCTATAAAAATTGATGCAATTGCAACCGCCGAAAAAAACAGCATCAATATAAAATCTCAATTTATAAATGCAAATATTGATGGAAAATACCAACTATCCCAGCTTACCAACTCATTAAAACGTTCTATTTCTCAATATTACGAATTGCCAATTGAGAAAAAAGACACTTCTTTTGTGGCTCAACGTATTATTTTTGACATCAAGACCAAAGATCATCCGTTGTTGTACAAATTAATTCCCGGACTTACCGAGTTTCAATCTGCAACAATAAACGGAACCTATGACAATATAAACGATACGATAAGAATAAACGGTATTATCCCCAAAATTCAGTTTGGAACCACCACAATTACCAATGGAAAAATCGATATTGAAAATGAAAAAAATACGTTAAACTATTCTGTAAAAGTAAACCCGATCGAAAGCAATAATATTAAAATTCCTTCGGTAAATATTTCCGGAAATATTTCAGAGAACAGAGTCAGTTATAACATCTTACTCCAAGATACCGGTGACAAAGATCAATATATGATCGCCGGAAATTTTGAAGAAATCGATGGTAAAAATGTCATTAAAATTTTACCCGAAAATTTAATTCTCAATTATGAAAAATGGAATATTCCCGAAAACAACGAGGTAAAAATTTCAAAAGAACGTATTTATGTTAATGATTTCGAATTGAACAAAAATGGTAACTTATTCAAAGTTCAATCACAAAACAATGAACCCGACGCACCAATAGATGTTGCTTTTGAAAATTTTGAAATTGGTACTATTACAAATATAATTCAGAAAGAAAATCTCAAAATAAACGGAAATCTGGATGGTAAAATTCTACTTAACGATATTTTTACCGACCCTACATTTACTTCCGATCTCAATATCCGGGATTTTATGTTCGGGCAAGATACTATTGGAAACATCCGCTTAAAAGTAGATAATGAAATTACAGATCTTTATCAGGCAGATATTACCATTTCCGGACAAAATAATGATGTAAAATTAGAAGGAAACTATCAGGCATCAGACAAAAATCTCAATCTGGATCTCAATATCAATCAACTCAATTTAGAAAGCATTCAGGGATTTACTATGGGAAATCTCAAAGAAAGTAAAGGTTTTTTATCAGGCAAATTCAAAATAACCGGAAACATATCTGAACCCAATATAGACGGAAACATCAAATTCAATAATATTGGTTTTACTATTACCCCTCTCAACTCAAAATTTAAAGATATTAACGAAAATATTGTCATCAATAATACCAAAATTGCTTTTGATAATTTTTTAATTAAGGATGAAGATGATAATTTGTTACAACTCACCGGACAAATTTCGCATAATTCATTACAGATTTCAAATTTGATTTGGGAATTAATGCAGATAATTTCAAAGCTGTAAATTCTCAAGCCAAAGACAACGATTTGTATTATGGTTTATTGATGATAGATTCTAAGCTCCAGATAAAAGGCGGAATAAACAACCCTATTGTAGATGGAAATATCAAGATCAATAAAAACACCAAATTTACCATCGTACTTCCTCAATCCGACCCTTCTATGGTTGATCGTGAAGGAATCGTAGAGTTTGTAGATATTGCAAATCCTACAATTATCAAACACATTGATGTAAAAGACCAGGTAAATAAAACCGAAATAAAAGGAATTGAAGCAGCTGTAAATATAGAAATTGTAAAAGAAGCTGAATTGTCCCTGGTAATCGACAAAAGTAACGGAGATTATCTAAAACTCAAAGGAGAAGCACAATTGAGCGGAGGAATTGATCCTTCGGGCAAAACCACACTTACGGGTAGATATGAGTTTGCAGAAGGAACTTATGAAATGTCTTTCAATTTTATCAAAAGAAAATTCGAAATTCAGAAAGGCAGCTATATTTTATGGAAAGGAGATCCCACTACGGCAGATATTAATATCACAGCCGTTTATAATACTAATGTCGCTCCAATAGATCTACTCGACGGTTTACCTCCTAATCAACAAAATTTGTTCAAACAAAAACTATCTGTAGATACACAACTCAAAATGAAGGGTGAATTACTTAAACCCGAAATCACTTTTGACATTGTTTTGCCCGAAGATAAAAATAATGTATCATCGCTTGTCCTAACCACCACGAACAATAAATTAGCACAACTCAGACAACAACAAACCGAGCTGGACAAACAGGTTTTTGCTTTGTTATTATTAAACAGGTTTATTGGTGAAAATCCTTTTTCCAGTGAAGCAGGGAATTCAGATGCTGCTGCATTAGCCAGACAAAGCGCAAGCAAAATACTATCACAACAGCTCAACAATCTTGCAGGTGATCTAATTGACGGGATCGAAATAGATTTTGATCTGGAATCACAAGAAGATTATACAACCGGAGAAAAACAAAATCGTACCGATCTTAACGTTGCAGTTTCCAAAAGACTTCTCGATGATAGATTAAAAGTTACCGTAGGAAGCAGTTTTGGATTAGAAGGTCCGGAACAAGATCAACGGGAAACCAATAACATCGCGGGAGATGTTGCGGTAGAATACCAATTGTCCAAAGATGGAAAATATACCGTTAGAGCTTACCGAAAAAACAAATATCAGGTTGCATTACAAGGACAGGTTATAGAAACCGGTGTAGCATTTATTATCACTTTAGACTATAATAAATTCAGAGAACTATTTCAGAGAAGTCAGGAAAAAAAGAATCGGAATGTAAAAATATCAAAAGATGAAAAAGATGAATAAAAGCTTTTACATACTTATTTTATTAACCCTCATTGTACTTTTGAACTCCTGTAGCAGTACACGAAATCTGCCGGAAGGAGAATTATTATATATAGGGGCAACTGTAAAAATAGAAAGTGATTCTCTCAGCAAAAAGCAAAAAAAACAGATCAGAAAAGAACTCGAAAATTTAATAAGACCCAAACCCAATAAAAAATTTTTAGGGTTACGCCCGAAATTATTTTTTTATAATCTGGCGGGAGAGACTACAAAAGACAAAGGCTTTAAACATTGGTTAAAATACAAAGTGGGAGAAGCACCGGTCTTATTCTCTCAGGTAGATATGCCATACAATGCCGATTTATTAAAAAACTATTCAGAAAATAATGGTTACTTTCTGACCACCGTTTCTTTTGATTCTATAAGAAAAAAGAAAAAAGCAAATGTAATATACACGGTAAATCCAAAACAGCAATTTAAAATAAGAAATATAACTTTTCCTGATGATTCCACTCAGATCGTAAAAGAGATCAATAAAACAAAGCAACGTTCTTTATTAAAATCCGGAAATGCTTATAATCTGGAAATCATTAAATCTGAAAGGAACAGAATAGATGAAAGATTAAAAGAAAAAGGGTTTTATTACTTTAATCCAAATTATATCAAAGTTCAGGTAGACAGTACTGTTGGAAATTATATGGTTGACCTCAAAGTTGTAATAAAAGACGAAACTCCTAATAATGCCACTCAGGTTTACACCATAGACGACATTATTATTTATCCTAACTATTCTATAACCGATAGTATTAAAAACCAAACTACAAAAATAAAAACCTACAAGGATTTTACTATAATTGATCCTGAAAACACTTTCAAACCCAGAGTTTTTGATAGAGCATTATATTTTGAAAGAGATGATATATATAACAGATCAGATCACAATCTATCATTAAACAGATTAGTAAATCTCGGAACGTTCAAATTTGTAAAAAATCAGTTTATAGTTTCAGATTCACTCAAAAATCAATTAGATGTATATTATTATCTAACTCCATTACCTAAAAAATCTTTTAGAGTCGAAATACTGGGAAAAACCAATTCTGCCAATTACACAGGATCGGAACTTAATATAAACTGGAGCAATAGAAACACTTTCAAAGGTGCCGAATTACTCACTCTTACTGCTTTTGGAGGGATTGAAGCACAGGTTTCCGGACAAAATAAAGGTTTTAATGTTTATAGAATCGGAGGCGAAGCCAATCTTATCTGGCCAAGATTTATTGCTCCGTTGTCACTGAAATCTTCTAGTGGATTTGTACCAAAAACCAAAGCCACTTTGGGATATGAATTTCAGGAAAGATCAAAATTATATTCGTTAAACACTTTCAAAGGATCATTTGGATATTTATGGAAAGAAAATATACGCAAAGAACATCAATTAAATATTTCGGAAATTACCTACGCAAGCCCTTTGAATGTTACTCCACTATACGAATCGCAAATACTTGAAAATCCTTCTTTAGAAAAAGTCATAGAAAAACAACTCATTTTTGGTCCGACATATGCCTATACATATACAAATACGATGCAGAAGCGTAAAAAAAATACCATTTATTTTAAAGGAGCAATAGATTTGTCAGGAAATATAGCAGGCTTGATGATGGGATCAAATGCTAAAAAAGATAAAACCGAGAAAATATTTGATGTTCCGTTTAGTCAGTTTACTAAATTGGAACTTGAGTTCAGACATTATTTAAGGATTAATGAAAATACACAACTGGCAAGCAGAATGATCATCGGAAACTCGTACGATTTACCGTTTATCAAACAATTTTTTATTGGAGGGACAAACAGTATCCGGGCTTTTAGGGCGAGATCGATCGGACCGGGAACTTTTGATTCCAGAAATACCAATGCTTCTTTTTTACCGGATCAATCGGGAGATGTAAAACTGGAGCTTAATACCGAATACAGGACAAATCTTTTTAGTATAATTAATGGTGCTGTGTTCATCGATGCGGGAAACATTTGGCTGATTAATGATGATATTAATAAACCCGGCGCTCAATTTTCGAGCAAATTTTATGAAGAAATTGCTGTTGGAGCCGGATTCGGATTGCGTTTTGACCTATCATTCCTGATATTAAGAACAGATTTGGCTTTTCCATTAAGGGTTCCTTATAACGAAAAAGGAAATCGTTGGGTAATAGATGAGATCTCTTTTGGCAACAGTACCTGGCGAAAAAATAATCTGGTTTTTAACCTGGCAATCGGATATCCTTTTTAATTTTGCAGAATGAACTCCAAAATACTGCCCAAAACATATAATAAATACAATTTTCACAAATATACATTTTGTGTTTTCAAAGAAGTTCCTGCAGAAGAAATTAGTTTTGACAATGCTCATTTTGTGAGCAAAACCAATAGCAGTTATTATTTTACAGAAAACGGAGTATACAGAAAATCCAATCATTGGGGAAGAGTTGCAAATTGCAGATGGAAATTGATTACACTTGCCGAAACTTCCAAAAACAGGGTAAAAATCGGTTTTGCAACCTGGAAAGATTTTCATTCGGAAAAGACAAATGAATCCAGTTATATTTTAGTCTATAATCATCAAAATAAAACAGTAGATTATACACATTATCTCGAAACCGATTCCAGCTCTATGAGGAGAAATTCTTCGGAAACAATGAAGCGAATCAAAGAAATAAGGAATGTTATTGCTAATAAAGAGTGGATGAATTATTATGAAATTGAAAACCCGGATGAAATCTTAAATATCATTATCAATAAAATGATCGATACTGATCTTCATTTTAGAACAATTATAAAAAATATGAAACTCTAAAATCTGGATTTCTTCTTTCTTTTTCTATTTCTTCGTTTTTCTTTTGTTCTAAAAAATTTGAAAAAAAAGCAATATTCAAAAAAAATAGTTAACAGTAAATATATAACTACGACCAGGGAGACAATTTCTAAAAAAGAATTTTCTACTAATTTTAAAAAATACAACAAAAAGCAGGCTGCGATTATAACTAACCTAATAAGAATATCTTTTCGTTTTATATTTTTTTTATACATAAAATCGGAAATCAGGTTAAAAAAAATTTGGACAAGACGTCTTATAAAACATTCCGCCCCCAGAAATTTTATATACTCTCATCCAAATCTTATTGTAAAGAGAGTAAAAAAAATACGAGAAATATATTATTTGTTATCTAATGCTGTAATAATGTTATGTAAAGGTTGTTTTGTGTGATTTTAAATTACATTATTTTTAATCTCTTTAACAAATCATCTGCAAAAGTTCTGGATATGGGAATTTTCGTATCGACAATTGTTACGTATGGGGTTTCGAACTTAGTTAAGTAATCCAGGTTTACGATGTAAGACTTATGAGTTCTGAAAAATGTATTGATATTAAGCTTTTCTATAAAACCAGACATTGTGGCTCTAATTACCTCTACTCTATTTGAGGTATGAATTTCAAGATAATTTCCGTCTGATTTGATCCATAGAATATCTTTCAGACTCAACTTTGTGTACTTGAACTTATCTTTTATGAACAGAGCATCTTTTATAAACAATGTCGAATTTTCATCATCTTCTGTTGTTTCATAAATCCGATCTTTGTTTGTGGCTATACGTTGCTCTATATTGTCTGATTTGGCAAAATTCGCCAAACCGATTTCTATTGCACTATAAAGTTGTTCTTTCTGAAATGGCTTGACCAGATAGTTGACCGGGTTAACCAATTTGGCACGGTTTAACGTCTCATTATCAGTATACGAAGTTGTAAATATAATTGGAATTTGAAAATTTTCATTAATGTATCCGGCTAATTCTATTCCGTCTTTTGAACCTGATAAATTGATGTCCATCAAAATTAAATCCGGTACTTCTCTCGATATACTAGAGATAGCTTCATTATAATCTATGGCGATACCTGTAATTTTATATCCTATTTTTTCGAGGATATTAGACATATCTTCGGCTATAATTAATTCGTCTTCAACAATTAATATGTTAATCATGGGGCTTATGAGTATTTTGATATTGATATTGTAAATATAAAGATAATTCTGATTGATTTTAATTAAAAAATTAAATATAGAATGAAATTTTAAAACTCAAATTATTATATCTGTTTATCGTCATACTTCCTTTGATCTGTTTTGCTAATATCCTTACTAATTTTAATCCAAAGGATTTCTGAACATCAAAATCTATTTCCTCTTGTAATGCCAATCCGTTATCTGTAACAATCAGCTCATAATTATTTTCGGATATTGATACAAGCTGAATTTTTAATTGTGCATCAATATTATCTTTATATGCATATTTAAAGCTATTTGTTGCCAATTCGTTTACAATAAGTCCTAAAGGAATTGCTATGTTTATATCTAGGTATATGTTTTTTGCATCTACCTCAATAAGATATTCTTCCTTATTTTTAAAATACAGCTGCTTCAGTACATTTATTAATTTTTGAAAATAAATATTCATATCAATTGCATTAAACTGTTCGGACTGAAATAATGTTTCGTGTACCAAACTCATTGCCTGTACCCTGCTTTGACCCATTTTTATTACTTTGAGGGTTTCTTCGTCGGTAATAGCAGAGGATTGTATGTTAAGTAAACTGGAAATAATTTGCAGATTGTTTTTTACCCGGTGATGTATTTCCTTTAGTAAATTGTCTTTTTGTATTAATGAAATCCGAATGTTGTCGTTTTGTATTTTTAGTAATTCATTTTGCTTTTGAATGATCTTTTTTTGCTGAATGTTTTTTATTAAATTCACAAAAAGTAATATTACAAATACGCACAATATACCAAAAGCGATCATAATTGCATACTTGAATATTTTCTCCTTTCTTGCTTTTTCGTTTAATATGATTTCGTTGTGATTTTGTTTTAAAATATTAGCTTCCTGCATTTTATCAAAATCATATTGCATCTGCAACTGCACAATTTGATTCTCATTATCGGTATTATATTGTATGTCTTTTAGTATTTTATATTGAACCTGATGTTTGTAAGCCAATTCATATTTTTTTTGTTTTTCGTGTAATTCTATTAACCAGTAATTGCCCCTTATTTTATTGGTCAATAAATTATTTTTCTCTGAGCCTTCTAATCCTATCTCAAGGTTTTTCTTTGCCTCTTTGAGGTTTCCTAACTTTAAATAACAATAACCTACATCTATATAACTTGAAAATAAACCTTCGGGATTTTTGATCTCTTCAAATATTTTGTGTGATTTTTGGTAATACTCAAAAGCTGTTTCGAGCTTATTGGTTGATAAGTACAACCCTCCGATGGAACTATAAATAGTTGCCAGAACATATTTGTTTTCTCTTTTTGAAAGGCATTTCAGGGCTTTAAAAAACTGTTCTTCTGCTTTGTCGTAATTCTTTAAATTCTCGTGCACTCTTCCGGAATTGAGATAAATGCCGGAAAATTCATAATTGAATTCGAGATCTCCTTTGGCAATGCTCAATGCTTTATCGTAATAAAACTGGGCTTTTTCTAATTCGTCTAACGATTTGTATATTGTTCCTATATTGGCATATCCGTTAATCACAATGAGCGGTAAATCGAGTTTTTCATAAATTTTTAAAGCCTTAAACATTGCCGAACTTGCTGCTGCCAAATTTCCTGATCTGGCATAATAAACTCCTATATTATTATAGCAATCTGCAATTCTTAACTCATCTTCTAATTTTTCGAAAATTTCGAGTGCTTCATAAGTAATTGCTATGGATTTTTCTAAATTTCCTTTATTACTATTGACTCTGCCAATATTAAATTTCGAATTTGCCTGACCTCTTACATATCCTATTTTGTTGGAAATATCGAGTGCTTCATTTACAAACTTTATGGATTCTTCCGGGTCTAAATAATCATAAGCCGAACTGATTTTTATTAAAATATTTACTTTTACAGAATCCTGAATTGTATATTTTTTTCTAACATTATCCTGCTCGTATTTTTGCAGAACATTTTTTAAACTATCTACTTTTTTTTGCTGAGCAACCGCACTAATATTAAAAGTAATGTTAAAGAAAATAATATAGAAAAGTAACTTATTCATTAAGTCTAATTGTAAATTAAAGTTTTTTTTCGGAATTGACCGGCTTAAAGTTCAACTGAATTTTTGTTCCATTATCTGTACTTATTTCCAAAGAACCTTTAAGTTGCCTTGTAAGAATTTTTACCAGTTTTAAACCCAAAGATTTGCTGTCGTTAGCATTTTCCTCTGTAATAAAACCACTGCCATCGTCCGAAAAATTTAATTGGTATTCTTCTTCGTTAAGTTGAGTGATTTTTACAATAATATTCCCTTCATTCTTTTGCAAAAAAGCATATTTGTACGCATTGCATAACAATTCATTTACGATCAACCCGAGTGGAATCGCGGTTTCTATATCAAACTCAAAATTTTGAGAATCGATATCTACAATTATATTTTTACTTTTATCATCATAAATTTGTTTAAGATAAACCGTGAGTTGTTCCAGATAATTATTAATATCTACTTTATCTAAATGTTCTGACTGATAGAGGTTTTGATGAATAAGACTCATCGCTTGTACTCTGGTTTTTCCTTCCTGAATAGAAGCTAATATTTTTTCGTTTTTAATATTTTCTGATTGAATATTAAATAAACTGGAAATAATCTGAAGGTTGTTCTTAACACGGTGATGTATTTCTCTCAGTAAAGTTTCTTTTTCTTCTAATGATTTTTGAATAATCTTATTTTGGTTTTCAACTGTTTTCTTTTGTATGTTGATTATGATATTTTGTTTTTGATTTCTTTTGAGATTTTTAAAAATAGCTATAGATAATAAACTTACAATTATAAATCCTGCTAAAACAATTTTAGTAATTGTTCTTTGCTGATCTGTTTCTTCTCTTATTTTTAACTCTCTGGTATGTTGTATCTGATCTGATTCTGATTGTATTTTATCAAATTCAAATTGCATTTTCAACTGAATGAGCTTTTTATCTTTCTCTTTGTTAAAAATAGAATCATTAAATTTTTTGAATAACTTTTCGTATTCAAGTGCTTGTTTATAATTATGCTGTCGCGCATAGATTTGTGAGAGATATTCATAACCATTTTTTTGCCATTCGATCTGCCCGATTGTTTTGGCAATTGTCATTCCCGCATATATTTTTTCTTTGGCTAATACAATATTATCTTGTTTAAAATGACAATAACCTTGCTTGATCTGTGTATATGAGATCCCCATTTGGTCTTCAATTTTTACAAAAAAATCAAATGCCAAATTGAAATTGTATAATGCTGATTTTATATTTCCTAATTCTAAATAAGTATCTCCCAAAGATTTATAAGTTTCTGCATATATATAATTATTTTTGTATCTCTTATTCTTATTCAATGCCTTATCAAGGTAATCAAGTGCTTTTTGATACTCTTTCTTTTTTATATAAATGTTAGCTATATTAGTAGAAATCGCCATTAGCCCATAACGGGAATCATTACTATCTATTTTTTTTAAAATCTCTTCTGCTTCGATATAATAACTAAGCGCCTGTTCAAAATCATTTTGATTTTTATATAAAATCCCAATATTTACATAAGCATATCCTACACTAAGATCATCATTTGTTTCCTGATAAATTTTTAACGCTTTGAAATAATAACTGAGTGCTTCGGGAAAGTTTGATTTTTTCGAGTAAACTACGCCTAAATCTCCGTAACAATAGGCTATATTCAATTTATTATCCAGCTTTTCGTATATCGTGATTGCTTTTTCAAAATACTTTTTTGCCTGATCAAACTGACCTCTAAGGTTATATACTCTGGCTAGATTACTTAACGAATTTGCTTCGCCTAAAGAGAAATTGATTTTTTTTGATACATCAAGCGCTTTTTTTGCGCAATCGTAAGCAATATAAGTTTCATAATTTATTGTCTCGATAAAAATGCTGTTGAGCCAATTTACTTTTACAGAATCCTGAAGTGAAGGAGGGAATTTGTTTTTTTCGTAACTGTCAATCAGTTTAAATAAGCTATCTATTTTTTTAGTCTGAGCTAAAGAGAAAATCCCAGTAAAAAAAACAAAATAAACTAATGAAATGTTACGCATTGAAGGATTATTTTAAAAGTTAAAATTATAACTATAATTTTCATAATCCTAAAATATTTACTAATCAATTAATCAAATGCTATTATAATTTTGATAAAACATGAAAAGTAAACATAAGATAAACTAATAAAAACATTAACGATATTGTAATTCTGTGCATATCAATGTATCTGTAACTATTTCTCAATATTTTTTTTATTTTACGTTCCATAATATCGATCATTTAAATTGTTATCACAAATTTGACCAAATAATTTAAAATTTCCCGATAAATGTTATGAAAGTGAGACTATTTGTTATGAACGATAAAAAGTTTTTTTTACTTCTGATTTTTATACGTTATTTTTTTATAATCTTTTTATTAAGAAATTGATTTTCGCTACTAAAACTCAGTATATACATCCCTTTCTCCAACATACTCACATCTATTTGATTAGAATTGATTTCTTCCTTAAGTAGTTTTCCGGATAAATCATATACACGTATTTCTACCTGGTTTAATGTCAAGTTTTTTACGTATAAATAATCTGTGGTTATTGTAGGATAAACTACTAAGTCTTCAAAAATATCTGTTTTTTTATTCAATAAATTCCAGGTATCTTCTGCCAGATTACCATTCCATATTATTGTTGCCAAATAGGGATTGTCTATAAATGGATTTCTATTTCCTTGGTACAAAGCGATAACATTATTTCTATTTATCTCAAAATCAGAGACAGGATCTTCTATGTTCCATTGTAAAAAAATATCAGGAAAATCATTTAATGAACTATTCGAGGTTGTCCCTGCTCCCACTGTAACCGGTAAACATTGCGAACCATAACGTAAATACATATACATCATCATACGAGCGACATCTCCTTTCCATTCGTCTCCCGGATAAAAATTTCCGTTTGATAAAACCGAAGCATTTCCTGAACCATTATCATACACTCTGTTACTTCTGGAATTATTCATCTGACTATCGATCGCCCTCAAATGATGAGCATCGGAACCGGCAAGTTCATATCCCAAATTCGGATTGCCTAACGACCTGGGAAAAGTATGTTCCCTCACCCATAACCCGTTACATGATGAAGTATGACAACTACTGTTTTTATCTCTGCTCCTATCATTCGAATTTATATTATCAACACCATTTTCATAACCATATATCAACAATACATTTTCAGAATTTACCGGGTCTAAATCCGCAGTTTTTAAAACATTCCATACATCCGGAGTATAAATTAAATTATAAGTATGTGTATCTGAAATGAGTTCGGCAAGTTGAAGTTTGACATTTTCTGAGTCTTGTGTAAAATCAATTGTACCATAATAAGCAGGAACCTGACAAAACACATAGGAAGGGAATAATAAAAATATAACTATTTTATATAACATTGGTGGGGTAGGTTTGGGGTAATTATTAAATAAGTCTAACAATTCATCTATTAATATGATAAATTATCTTATTTATACAACGAATATACTATTTATAGCTATACAATACACATTTTGTATATCAAACATTATTTGCCATATTAATTTCTTCTAATAAATATTTTAATTAAAATAAAAAACATAATGATAATTTTAAGGTTTTAAATTTTTAACTTTACAACAAAAACCTACTATTTTTTATGAGAATTCTCAAGTATATCATTTTACTGCTACTATTAATATTTATTGGGTTATTTGTATTTCTTTCTACTCAGGACAACCGATTTGATGTAGAGAAAAGAATTTATATAAAATTCAATAAAGACTTAATTTACAATTATCTAAATGATTTTAAAAACTGGCAACAATGGAATACATGGGATCAGGAAGGAAATCTACAAAATATTACTTACTCAGACACCACATCAGGTATTTCCAGTTCCTACAGTTGGAGTGAAGGAAAAGTCACTTCAGTTTTCTCGAATCCTTCTGATAGTTTAACCCAAAAAACTATTTTTAATCAATATGATTTTGTTTCTCAAATGAAAATGAAAGATACAATTGGCGGTACTATTTTAATATGGAAAGTAAACGGAACTTTAGGGTTTAAGGATAAAATTTTAGCCCATTTAAATGGTGGAAACAATACTAAATTTGAACAAATACTAACAAAAAACTTAAACAACCTTAATGCTGTTCTCAATCAGGAATTAAACATCTATACTATTAATATAGATAAGATCGTTGCAATTCCCAATAGATTTTTCATAAGTCAGAATATGGATGTAAATAATGATGATTTTTCCAGCACTGTAAATTCCTCTATCAACAAATTATACAAATTTTTAAATAACAGCAACACTTTACCAGGTGGTAGCCCATTTATAAAATACAATTCTATTTCAGGAACCAAAAAAAACATCAGTATATGTATTCCTATAAAAGAAGAAATTTTTATTGCAGAAGATTCGGATATTTTCGTAGGTAATATTGAGGGATATTCTGCCTTAAAGGTAATTCTTACAGGAGATTATTCTCACAGATCCGAAGCTATTATAAAAGCAAACGAATATATTGCTCAGAATAATTTAAGCGTCGATATTGAGAAAAAAATTATTGATATTTATAAAGAAAGTTACGCAACAGGGAAATCTCCTTCGCAATATATCACAGAAATATTGATCCCTATAAGTGTTATTCCTGTCTCCTCTCCTATCTCAAGAGATAGCCTCATAATTACAAATCCTTAGTATCATATATTTTTGATAAATTGGAATAAAGATTCCGGAATTTTAAAAAATATTTATACTATTTAAAAACAGAAAAAGAAATTAATTAACCTTGTGAAAAAGTTTACTTTTTTGATTTCCCTTAAAAAAAATGAGTATATATACCTATAAGAACAAGGATTGTTCCTTATAGGATTCTTTGTAGTTGGAGAATAATTTTGTTATTAAATAATCAATTAAATTTTACTACAATGAAAAAATTATTCTTTAATCTGTTTTCTGGTATCTTAATAACCGGTATCTTACTAATCTCTTGCAGCAGCGATGATAATTCTGGTTCGGATAATCCAGGTGGTGGCTCTGCTACTTTGTCTGCAAGTCATTATGGTTTTGACGGAGGAAATGCGGGAGCTTTCAACTCTACACAAGCCGGAATTGCAAAAACTTCTGCTGCCGGAATGACTATCCTTACCATTTCAGGCATCAGGAACGGAGGAACGGAATCTATCAATATCGTTCTATACGGCGATGTTACGGCTCCAAAAACATACACTTTGGGAGGTGGTTCTACAGACGGAATCGTTATCAGAAAAGATTACCAAAACGTAACAGACCTCAGCAAATCTTACAGCACAGACAACGATGGAACCGGAGGAATGACAGGTGGTGGTGAAGTGAGAATTACTTCTATCACCGGAAATCAAATCGAAGGGACTTTCTATGCAATCTGCCACAACAGTTCCGGGCAGGAAGCATTTGCAGAACAAGGGACATTTAGCGGAACGATGAACTAGTTTTCAGGTTAGTTTTTTGAGGTATATAGCCATATAAGTTCGTGTACGTTTCTTATATGGCTTACGTATTTTTTAAAATGCTCCACTCACAACTTCTTTACTAAAAAATAGGTACAAATACCTATACAAAAAGGAGAGAAATTCCTATTGTCCGTGTTTTTCTTTGTTGCCAACTTTGTATAGATAATCCGGCAGTTGTTTTTTGTGGACTGCTTCAAAAACTAAACGATATGAAAAAGTGTAAACTCTTATTATTTGCGATTACGGTTGTCGGGATTTTAGCTTCCTGCTCCAAAGATGACGATGGCAATAGTAAAGCCTTAACCCTGAATACGTGGCGAATTGACGAGCGATTACAGGGATATGATGCCCAATCTACTACCTATTCGCAAATATCAGGCACATTCAGCACACAAATTTATCAATTGCTGGAAATGAAGGGAGATAACCAACTGAACACTTGCTGGCTCAAAATTTACATTAATACCATTGGTCCGCCACCAACAGGCTATTATACCGTAGTGCCATACAACAAACTGGCTACCGTACCCAATGCCGTATGTATTCAGGCATTTCAAGAATATAATATGAGTAATGAAAGGGCTCGGGGTGCAGATGAAGGGCAAACTGTTCATATACTCTTCGAAAATGGAAAAATCAATATAAAATTTGATAATTTAAGAATTTCTAAAGAAAACACACCAAACGATGCTTCAACACTTTCGGTCAATCTGCGTAAATAAATAATGTTGTAGAGCCGTACAATTGTACGGCTCTATGGATAAAAAATGAAAAAAATAATCTTTTTATTAGCAATAGCAGGATTTCTTTCTTCCTGTTCCAAAGACGATGATACAGGAAACGAAACCCAAACCACTTCTTTGGAAATTACCATAAAAGACGAAAACGGACAGTTCGTTACTCAAAACTGTTATGTCAAACTCTATGGTACAATGGAAGATTTGACAAACCAACAAGATTTGGGAGCAATCGGAGAACCACAATTTACCGATGCAGAGGGCAAGGTTTTGTTCAGTAATCTCAATCCTCAAAAATACTATTGGAAAATACAAACATCAGGAAACGGCAACTGCGTTAAAAACAATTTCAATGACACTTATTCCGATTTAGGATTGAGTAATCCGCTTACAGAAGGCGTTAAAACACAGGTAACGGCAAACGTTAGTCCCAAAGGAAGTTTTTACATCACCAACCATACAGGAAACACCTGTAGTTTGTATATCAACAATGTTTTTGCCGAAGATGTTATCAATAACGGTGTTACAGCCAAACACACCAAAAAACGGGAGCTTACACCGTCCGTATGGTTGTAACAAGCACAGCCAAAGACAGCACTTTTACAATGCAGGTAAATTGCGGAAAAACGACACAGATATTTTTGAATCCTTAAAAAAATAGTTATCGGGTTAGAACTCTGACGGAGTTTTCAACTCCGTCAGAGTTGAGAATAAACAAAAAATTATAATAATGAAAAAATCAATCTTAACATTAGTATTTGCATTGACAACCCTTTTTGCCAATGCACAACAGCGACAAGACATCAAAGCCGAATACAAAAAGGCAATCACTGAATTATTGCAACACGCAAAAAACGATTTCAAAGACATTACCGGAGAAAAAGTAGAAGAAAACGACGGTCTTATTTTTAAATATTGCACACATAACTCAGACCTTGGAAAAGTCGGATATATTGTAAAAGATATGCAAAAAAATGGAGCAACAAATTGGTTTTTTACTACGGAAGACAACAATATTATCAGAGGTTTGACAGAAATCATAGATGAATATGTAAAAGAAAAATTCCCCGAACCGGACTACACGATTTGGATAGATGGTGCTGATGAAGATGAAGACTATTGGGAAGAAACTACGGTTTTTTCATATATTTCTGCTGATACGATAGAAAATCGGAAACAATTTTTGAAATATTTCACAGAAACTGACCCACAAACCAAAACTCCATTTTTTCGGTTAGAAATCTACGGTGTTTCTGCACAAAAAATTAAATAGCATAATGCATAAAGCTTTTTAATACCTTTGAATTATCTAATGAAAATAAAATGAAATATTTTCTGTCTTTTTTCATCTGTTTGTACTGCATTGCCTCTTTCGGGCAAAAGGTTTCCGAAGCCGATTCGCTTTGGTTTGCGGATATGGCAGGAAAAATAAACGCTTCTATAAACGAAAATCCGAAACGTGCAGATTCTTTGGCAAAAGCCTATTTTGCAAAAGCCAAAAAGCTCCGCAACGACGAATATACAGGAAAAGGAGCTTGTTTGGTTCATATGGGAATGAGCATTCTCGAACCCGAAAAAGCCAAAATGTGGTACGACACGGCAAGCGTTTACCTGCAACGTTCCAAAAACCATTTATGGAACGGCTACCTGAATATGAACGAAGGAGTTATTTTAAGCAGTCAATACAGTTTTGAGCTGGGAATCAACTATTTAAACAAAGGAATTCATTATTTTGAGTTGGCGAAAGACACAGCACAATTAGCCAATGCTTATAGCGGTCTTTCCTCTGCTTTTCACGACTTTGGCGATTATAAAAAGGGAAAAGAATACGCATTAAAAGGATTAAAAATTGTAGAAAACCAAAAAGATATTCCCGCTGTAAAAAGGCGTTTGCTCAACGCTTTGGCAATCAATTATGATGAAAATAAAGAATACGACAAAGCGATTGAAACACATCTGAAAGCATTAAAATTTGAAACCGACAACGACCGTTCTCTGGCTTCAACTTATAATAATTTAGGCAATACCTACAAGAAAAAAGGTAATCTTCTTGAAGCCGAAAAGTATTTCCAAAAAAGTTTTGAGCTGTCAAAAAAAATACAGAACGATTATCATTTTGCCACTATTTACGGCAATCTGGGCGACCTTGCCATTAAGCAGAAAAAGTATCAAAACGCTGAAAAATATTTAGATTCCGGACGATATTATTCCCAAAAATCCAAAAGCCCCGAAAAGCTGAAAGATGCCTACGAATATTCGTCGGATTTATATGAAAAAACAGGTGATTACAAAAAATCCCTGCATTATCTTCGACAGTTTCTTCATCTCAAAGACAGTTTGGAAAGCATACAAAAATCCGGAATGATTTACGATGCACAGGAACGTTACGAAACCACAAAAAAGGAAAAGGAAAACCACGATTTACAAGTTGAAAATAAGTTAAGAACCATTGAAAAAGAAAAAGCCGTTTCCGAAAAAAGAATTATTCTGATGGCTTCCTTTGCTGTGATTGTACTGTTGAGTTTACTGACTTTTCTGCTTTACCGCAATCGGCTCGGAAAAATAAAACGCAATGAAGATCAAAAAACAAATCAGGCACTTTTTGAAGGCGAACAAAACGAGCGTATCCGCATTGCACGGGATTTGCACGACAGCGTTGGTCAAATGCTTTCTTTGGTAAAAATGAATCTTTCGGCTCAGGAACAAAATCCCGAAAACGAAAAAATTCAGGATTTAGTCGATAAAACCATTTCGGAAGTACGGAATGTTTCGCACAACCTGATTCCCGAAGAGCTCAACTTTGGTATCTTTTCTGCCCTGGAAAATCTTGCCGACAAAGTGAATACTTCCAAAGAAACCCGGATGGAGATTCATATTCCCAAAGAAATCAGAACGATAAAATTTGAACGGCAAAACGAACTTTCCATTTATCGCATCGTTCAGGAAGTCGTCAATAATATGGTAAAGCACGCTAATGCCAGTTTAATCGGCTTATCGATAGAGAAAGTGGAAAACAGCCTGAAAATTGCCATTGAAGACAACGGAAACGGAATGGACATCAATACGTTGAAAAATACCAAAGGCATCGGCTGGAAAAATATCAATGCCCGAATCAATATGATGGACGGAAAAATAAAAATCCGTTCCGAAAAATTAAGCGGAACCCAAATCGAGATAACCCTGCCCGAAAATGGAACAAACCAAAATTAATATACTCATTGCAGACGACCATCAAATGATGATTGATGGCATTAAAAATCTGCTTGCCAAAGAAGATCGTTACACCATTATTTCCGAAGCAAACAACGGACAGATTGCCTACGAAATGATTGAAGCCACTCCCGATGCTTTCGATATTCTGCTGACCGATATCAGTATGCCTTTGCTCATGGGTACGGAACTTTGCAAAATGGTAAAAAGTAAATTTCCGCATATTCAGGTGCTGATTTTGTCGATGTACAACAATCCTACTGCCGTGAAAGAAGCGATTCTGGCAGAAGCAGACGGATATATTCTGAAAAGTGCAGGACAAAAAGAACTTTTAACCGCTTTACATCGAATTACCAATGGGGGAACTTATTTCTCGCAGGACATCATCCCGATTATCTACAATCAATACAACAAAGAAAAGATAAATCAGGAGCAGCTTTCGTTACTTACCACAAGAGAAACAGAAATCTTAAGTCTTATCGTTAAAGAAATGACCAGCGAAGAAATTGCCGAAACGCTGTTTATCAGCAAAAAAACCGTGGACAATCACCGACAGCATTTATTGGAAAAAACAGGCTGTAAAAGTACGGTTGGACTTGTTAAGTTTGCTATAAGATTAGGCTTAGAATAAATAACTGGTTCTCATTGAGTGAGAAACTAAATTCAAAAAAAAATTAAATTTTTCATTTTTCCCTCAACAACAAGAATGAGATTTTTTTAAAATTAAATGGTTTTATATGATCTCAAAATCAAATATTTTTACTTTAAATTCTATATTACAAAAAAAGCACTTGTATTTTTCAATATAAGTGCTTTTTGGTTTATTACAATATAAAACTCAAAACCAGAATTTTTTATTTAATCAAATTTGTTTTTTATATAATATTTTCCATCCAAATCATCATCAAAATCATCGAATTTTGGTGGTTTTGGCTTAGGTTTTGCCGCCATAGCTTTCTTTTTCCAAAGTTCAAACTTATCTGAAGTGAGTTTCTTTTTCATAATTTCTATTACTTCTTTCTCAGCAAATCCAAATTCTTTTTTAATAATTTCAAAAGGATTTTTTTCTTCTAAGGCCAAAGTAATTAACTTCTCATTTTGTTCCGAAGTTAATTCGATGCGTTTACTCTTTTTCATTCTTTGAAAATTAGTTCATACTTATTGGTTTATAGGTTGAATTTTGATTCAATATTAATAAAAAAAATAATTACTTTTTCTACTTGAATAAAAATTTTAAAAAAAAATTCAATCTATCTTACTACTCTTTTTTTGAAAAGGAATTTTAAGCAGATTTTTGAGGTTATTATGCTCTTCGGTATTCATATGCGTATCTACACCATAAATTATTTCATTCATTTCCATTTTTGAAAAAGTACCAAACAATCGATCCCAGACAGAAAAAATATTGCCATAATTAGTATCTGTATAAGGCATTAAATAATGGTGATGGACTTTGTGCATATCCGGAGAAACAATTATAAAACTTATAATATGATCCATTTTTTTTGGTAATGAGATATTTGCGTGATTAAACTGTGAAAACACAACCGATAACGATTGATATAAAAATACCAACCACATTGGAGTGCCTATTATTAAAACTCCAACAGTCGTAAAAATAAATCTGATGACACTCTCTCCGGGATGATGCCTGTTTGCCGAAGTTGTATCTATCCATGTATCTGTATGGTGTATCAAATGAAATTTCCACATCCATTTTGTTTTATGCTGAACCAAATGTGCTAAATAAGCACTAATCAGGTCTAAAAATAGTAACCCTATAATTGTATAAATCCAAATATTGATCGCAGGAATCCAGTTAAGCAACCCAAAATTATTTACTGCTGCCCATTCTGCCGCATAAAGCAATACAAATGCCAAACAAAAATTTACAATTATAGTTGTAACAGTAAAAAAAATATTGATTCCGGCGTGATGCAATTTCTTATATCTAAATTTAAAAACCGGTTTAATTTCTTCTATCAACCAAAATATTGCAATCCCTCCGGCAAGGATCAGACCACGATGTAAAGAAGGTATTTGAGAAAAATAATTAATTATCGTTTCCATAATTTAAGGATTTATGTGACTTCTGATTTTTGTTTTTTCAGTTTGAGAGTCTAAATTTAATATAAAAAAAAGTTGTATAACAAAATGCTATACAACTTCCTAATTCAAAAAAAAATATTATTATTCTGATTTTTGTAGTAATGTCTTATAAATAAACCCTGCGATAACAGCTCCTAAAATAGGTGCCAGCCAAAATAACCAAAGTTGCGAAACCGGCTCTCCTCCTACAAATAAAGCCTGTGAAGTAGAACGGGCAGGATTTACAGAAGTATTTGTAATAGGAATACTAATTAAATGAATTAATGTTAAAGCCAACCCGATTGCAATTCCGGCAAATTTTCCGTTTGCAAATTTATCTGTAGCTCCTAAAATAATCAATAAGAAAAACATCGTAAGTAAAAGTTCTGCAACAAATGCAGCTTCCAGTGAGTATCCGTTAGGAGAAAAATCACCATAACCATTTGAAGCAAAAGCCCCGGCACTAGAACTATCTATTGTAAAACCTGCATTTCCGCTGGCAATAAAATATAATGCTCCTGCAGCAGCAATTGCCCCTAAAAGCTGCGAAGAAATATACGGTAACAGATCTTTGGCAGAAAATCTGCCTCCAGCCCAGAGACCAAAAGAAACTGCCGGATTAAAATGCCCTCCGGAAATATGTCCCACAGCGTAAGCCATTGTTAATACTGTTAATCCAAATGCCAATGCAACTCCTGCGAATCCAATTCCCAGATCGGGAATCCCAGCGGCAAAAATTGCGCTTCCACATCCTCCAAATACCAGCCAAAACGTTCCAAAAAATTCTGCAAATAATTTTTTCATAATTTTCCTTTTTTAAGTTAAAAATAGTTTCCGATTTCTCGGAAATACCAAATTATGAAATAAATACTAATCTGAATATTTTTTTAGATTAAAATAGATTTTTATCTATAAAAAACAACATTAAACTTGATGAAGTACAGAATCTTTTTTGAAATTGAGATTCATAATAACAATAGCAATAATAATCAATAATATTCCAATCCATTGAATAAATAATACTTGTTCATTCAATAAGAAATAAGCCATCAATACTGAGACCGGAAGTTCCAGTGAAGAAACGATACTTCCCAATCCAATTCCTGTATAAGGAAAACCTGCATTAAGTAACATCGGAGGGATTACAGTACCAAATAATGCCAGAATAATTCCCCATTTGGCAAATATTTCCATATTAAATGGCATGTTTTGGGTCATCAAAGCAAATATGAATACAATTACAGCTCCACCTAACAACATATATAAACTTCTCTGAGCAGAAGAAATTCCTATAGCGATACGATTCGCCGTAAACATGGTTGTTGTAAAAGAAGCTGCTGCCAATAGCCCCCAAACGATTCCTCTCCAGTCTAATATTATATCACTGTTTATAAGATTTGTGGCTAATGCTGTACCTGCCAAAACAATGATCACTGCAATAATTTTGGTTGGAGAAGGTAGTTTTTTGTCCAAAAACATTTCGAGTAAAACCCCCATCCAAACGGTTTGCATCAACAAAACAATTCCGATAGAAACCGGTATGTATTTTACTGCCAGATAATAAAAAATGCTCGTTAATCCTGTAGAGGTTCCGGCAATCATCAATTGTCTGATATTCTTAGAGGTAGCTTTTATAACCTTGTCCTTATTTCTTGATTTTTGAAACAAATTGATCAATAATATTCCGATTATTCCATATACAAATTGAGACGAAGTAACTTCGGCGGTAGTAAACCCTTCTCCATAAGCCATTTTTACAAAAGTCGCCAGCATACCATAGCTGGTTGCTCCAAGTCCTACAAGAAAAACTCCTTTTAATACATTATTTTGAGACATAATTTTCAATTTTTAAAAGCTGGCAAAGATAACAGATAGATTGTTGATTTTAATCATTATATTATTTATTTTGTGATTTTACTCCGAACTTATAATTATTACAGTCATAATTCTGTTATATATCAAAAGAATATTTTCATGACAATTCGACTGTTTTTCTTACTAATACCATTTTGTTTTTCCTGCAAAAACAAAAACTTAACTTCTCAAAATGAAGCAAAACCAAAAGAGTATACTTCTTTTCATGATGAAGCACAAAAGTTTATAGAAACCAATCATTTCAACTCTTCATTTTACTTTCTTATCGATATGAGTATTCATTCCGGAAAAAACAGATTTTTTGTTTATAATTTTGACAGCAAGAAATTTACTCATCAAAAACTGACTACTCACGGAACATGTGATAGATTTGAATCTAATCCGGATAAATACTCCAAAGCAAAATTCAGTAATAAAACAAACAGTCACTGCTCCTCTGTTGGAAAATACAAAATTGGGAAACGGGACTACAGCTCATGGGGAATTAAAGTAAAATACTGGCTTCACGGATTGGAAGACACCAATAATAATGCAATAAAAAGAGTTGTTGTATTGCATTCTTGGGAAGCAGTAGAAGATTATGAGATTTTTCCTAAATTCTCTCTTTTGAGTTGGGGTTGTCCTGCTGTTTCAAACGATTTTATGAAAACATTAGATGAAATGCTTAAAAAAACCTCAAAACCTACTTTACTCTGGATTATCGAATAAAATTTTGGAAGCTACAAATAAAATCGCCTTCTATATTATTTACTTATCACTAAACTTTAAGTAAAAATAAATAAATTTTGTATTATTTGTTTTTAACTTTATTTATATTTGTATTAAATTTATTTAAAAATGAAACCAAGACTTCCTATTCATTGCCCAAGTTGTCAAAATGCCTTATCGGTATCCCGGCTTTCATGTCCTAACTGTACAACAGATGTTTCAGGAACATTTCAGTTACCTGTTTTACTTCAAATTTCTGAAGAAGATCAACAGTTTATATTACAATTTTTACTTTCCAGCGGCAGTCTTAAAGAAATGGCTGTGCAAATGGGCAAAAGCTATCCAACTGTAAGAAATAAACTAGATGATATTATAGAAAAAATCAAACAAATCAACCCAAATCCATAATTTATGAAAGCAATATTACTCAATCCTTTTTTTAAGTTTCAGGAAAAAACTTTATTAATCATCGGAATTACTGCCACAATCGTCGGAAGTATCATCGGGTTTGTTCAGGAAAGCAGGTATGACGGAATTTTTGATATCCATTTTAGTTCAGAAAAAGTACAATGGTTTCATCCGTTTCTTGATAATATTGTTAATATTGTTGTGCTTTCGATACTACTTTTTGTTTTTGGAAAAAAAATAAATTCAAAAACCAGATTTATAGATTTATTGAACACGGTACTCATTGCAAGAATTCCGATCTACCTCAATGCAATTATTATCATGAATGAATATATGAATAGGATAAGCCAGAATATTCTGGAGAATATTTCAGAAAATCCTGTCAATCCTATGGCAAATACGTCTTTTACAGATCTAATCCTGTTATTGGTTAGCTCAGTATTTGCGATCATTACATTAATCTGGAGTATTGCATTAACCTACAATGGTTTTAAAACCGCAAGTAATTCAAAAGGGGCAAAAAACATTTTATGGTTTATACTCATGTTAATTATTGCAGAAATACTATCAAAAATAATCATCAATCTATTCTAAATACTAAAAAAATGAACAAGTTAATCACACTGTTTTTATGCATCATTACCTTCCAAAATCAAGCACAGGAAATTACCGGTGACTGGTATGGAAAATTAGATATTCAAGGTACAAAACTGGAATTTGTCTTACATATTTCTAAAGAAAACAACCTATTGACAAGTACTTTTGACAGTCCCGATCAGAAAGTATTTGGTATTCCTGTTACAGAAACCGTTTTTGAAAATAACATTTTACGGTTTGCGATTCCGGAAGGAAAAATCCAATATGAAGGTACATGGCAAAATGACGGAACCATTTCAGGAGGATTCAATCAGGGAGGTATGAAACTACCACTGCATTTTTCCAGAACAAAAAATGAAGCTCCAAAAAGACCTCAGGAACCACAACCGCCATTTGATTACGTAATAAAAGAAGTAACTTTTGAAAATAAAAAAGATAACGTATCACTTGCCGGAACATTGACCTTACCTTCTAAAGGAAAAAATTTTCCGGTTGTCATTTTAATTTCCGGAAGTGGTCCTCAGGATCGTAATGAAGAAGTTTTGGGTCACAAGCCTTTTTGGGTTATTGCAGATTTTTTAACCAAAAACGGAATTGCCGTTCTACGTTATGATGATCGCGGTGTTGCTCAATCTACAGGAGATTTCGCAACAGCAACTTCCGAAGATTTTGCAAAAGATACTCAAGCTGCTGTAGCATTTTTAAAACAAATCCCTGAAATTAATCCTAAAAAAATAAGCCTGATCGGTCACTCAGAAGGAGGTTTGATTGCTCCAATAGTAGCTGCAAATAATCCGGAAATCAATAATCTGGTTTTGTTGGCAGGTCCGGGCGTTTCCGGCGAAAAAATTCTGTTGGAACAAAACTACCTCTCGGCAAAATTACAAGGAATACCAGAAGAGCAATTGGCAGAAAACAGAAAACTTAATCAACTCGTTTTTGATAAATTCAAAAATGAAAAAGACCTGAATGTAATAAAAAATAAACTTCGCCCGGTTTTAAAAACCGTAATAGAAAATCAAATTGGAGAGGCTGATATCCCCGAATCAGAAATACAAAAAATGGTTGAAAAAGAAATTAATACTATCGCAACACCCTGGTTTCAGTTTTTCCTGACTTATGATCCTGAAATTTCTCTTTCTAAAGTAAGATGTCCCGTATTAATTCTTAACGGGGAAAAAGATTTTCAGGTTCCTTCTAAAATGAATATTGAGGCAATCGAAAATATTCTTTCTAAATCAGGAAATAAAAAATACCAATCGGTAGAGTTCCCCAATATGAACCATCTGTTTCAAGTATGCAATACCGGAAGTCTTGAGGAATATCAATTGATTGAAGAAACGATAAATCCTTTGGTATTAGACACTATTTTGACCTGGTTAAAAACACAATTTAAGTAAGGTTTATGGAAAATATGCTGTTTTTTCTCATTCCTCTCACGGTCGGACCAGTATTTATCATCACAGGGTATATTATGTACAAATTTCCTCCTAAAGAAATCAACTTTCTTTATGGCTACCGAACCAAAAGATCTATGAAAAAAAAGCTGTTTGGGATTTTGCACAAATCTATTCAGCCAGACTAATGATGATGTGCGGATTGGTATTAATGCTAATATCATTATTAGGCTTTATTGTGAGTTTTGGAGAAATTTGGGACATAATGGCAGGAATGTTTTTAGCCTTTATAGCCGTAGGTGTTTTATTTTTTAAAGTCGAAAATAAATTAAAAAACCATTTTCCGGAATAATATTTACTTTTAGTACAATCTTATTCCACTAGGTTATAATATTTATTTTTCCATTTATTTGTAACAATCCTAATAACGTAAAGACATATTAAGAGTAATCAAAACATCTTGTTTTATGAAAAAAAATGTCTTCATTCTGGTATTAGGGATTTCTCTAATGAGCTTTGGCTTAATAGCACAAACTAAAAATAATACGGTAAATGTATCGATAGATTTGGTCAATATAAAAGAGGATAAAGTACAAGTTGAAGTTATTCCTCCTGTAATAAAATCCAATGAAATTTTTTACCACATCCCTAAAATTATTCCGGGAACTTACTCTGAAGATGATTACGGAAAATTTATAGAAAACCTCAAAGCCTATGATGCAAACGGGAACAGTCTTACTGTTTCAAAAACAGATGATAACTCATGGAAAATCAGCAATTCTAAAAAATTAGCCAAAATAACTTATTGGGTAAACGACACTTACGATATAGAAGACACACACACCATTTTTTCTCCTGCGGGAACAAATATCGAAGAAGGCAAAAACTTCATGATCAATACTCATGCGTTTATCGGATATTTTGCAGATCTAAAAAATATTCCATATCAGGTTACTATCACTCATCCCGAACAATTATGGGGAGCAACTGCAATGATTGATGAAAATCCGAGCAATACAACCGATGTTTTCAAAACAAGCCGATATGCAGAACTTATCGATTCTCCAATTATGTATTCCAAACCGGATTATACAACCTTTACAATCCAGGGAATGGAAATAATTATCGCAGTTTATTCTCCTAACGGAAAAATTACTGCAGAAAGCATCACTCCGGATATGAAACGTATGATGACTGCACAAAAAAACTTCTTAGGAAACTTCAATAATACTAAAAAATATGCAGTGTTATTATACCTGTCAGATTTGTACAGAAACGATGCAAAAGGTTTCGGAGCCCTGGAACATCCCACTTCAACCACAGTTGTAATGCCGGAAATGATGCCGGCAGATCAACTTGCAGAACAGCTTAAAGATGTAGTTTCGCACGAATTTTTTCACATTGTAACCCCACTTACCATTCACTCCAAAGAAATTCACGACTTCGATTACAACAATCCAAAAATGTCACAGCATTTATGGATGTATGAAGGTGTTACAGAATATTTCGCCAATTTATTTCAGGTAAATCAAGACCTCATCACAGAAGATGAATTCTACCAGCGAATAGCGGGAAAAATTGCAAATGCCGCTACAATGAATGACACCATGCCATTTACCAAACTTAGCTCAGATGTATTACAAGAACCTTACAAAGAGCAATACCTTAACGTATATCAAAAAGGTGCACTAATCGCAATGTGCATAGACATTATCATTAGAGAAAAAAGCAACGGTACCAATGGAATCCTTAATCTAATGGAAAAACTTTCAAAAGAATACGGAACTCATAAAGCTTTCAATGATAATGATCTGTTTCCAAAAATCACTTCCCTATCCTATCCCGAAGTCGGGGAATTCCTCAACAAATACATAGCCGGACCAACACCAATCCCCTACGAAGAATATTTTGCCAAAATGGGAGTTCACATATCAGAAATAGAATATCCGGGAAACATATTCGTTACAGGACAAACTCCGGTAATTACCATCGATCCGATTACTCAACAGATTGTTTTCACCCAAGATGTCCTGCAAAACGATTTTATGGTACAACAAGGATTCAAACCGGATGATATTCTGGTTTCGATCAACGATGTAAAATACAGCTTAGAAAATATCAACGACCTATTGCAATACAGCATTTCTATAAAAGACGGAGACAAAATAAAAGCAGTAATCAATCGTGATGGCGCAGAAATCCTCAAAGAAGGAACCATCATTATCCCCAAAAACAAAGCCGAAGGATGGAAAGCAACAGATTCAAGCAAAGAAAATCTCAAAAATGCCTGGTTAAGAAATTAGTATTATTTGAAGCAGATCTTTAGGGCAGTTTCAGAAACCATTTTCCTGCTTTCCGCTATATCTCTATTTGAGATTTACATCTCAAACAGAGGATGTCGCTTCAATCAGGGCTAAAAATACAATCCATTTTTAACCAAAATAAATTTCAAATATATTCCTCAATTTCAAAAGAGATTGGGGATTTTTTCATTATTTTGCCAAAAATCTTATTTCGATGAAAAAAGCAATATTGGCACTATTCTCTCTGGCAATTCTCAGCAGTTGTTCCAAAAACCAATCAGAAAGCAATTTACACCTCACAGGTAATATAAAAGGATTTTCATTAGGAAAACTATACATTCAAAAAGCCGCAGACAGTAGCTTTGTCAACCTCGATTCTATACAAATAGACGGAAAATCAACTTTCGATTTTAACCTCAATATAGAAGAACCCGAAATGCTTTTTTTGATCATAGATAGAGGCACAACCAATTCTCTGGACGACAGACTGCCTTTCTTTGCAGAGCCTGGAAAAATCACCATCGAATCACAGCTGCAGCAATTCTATTCGAACGCCAAAATTACAGGATCACACAATCAGGATCTATATGAAAACTACAAACAAGTGAACTCCAAATTTACCAACCAAAATCTGGAATATATGAAGCATATTCTCAATGCTCAAAAACATAATCTTTCTAAAAAACTGGACAGTTTACTTGTTTTGCAAAACAGCAATATCAAGAGAAAATATCTCTATACTATTAATTTTGCCATTACCCACAAAGATCAGGCAATTGCTCCATATCTGGCATTGGTCGAAATTCCAGATGCCAATATCAAATATTTGGATACCATTTATAAATCATTAACACCGGAAATTGCCCGATCTAAATATGGTATCATTTTAGAAAAATACATCACCGAATTAAAAAATTTATAATAAAGTAGAAAAATCACTATTAATAGTGATTTTTATGTTAAAATATTTTAATATATTTGATAGTAATTTACTCAAAACTATCAATTATGTCAAAAAATTTACAACTTATTTATCTTTTTCTTATTGCCATTGTATTCAATTCGTGCAATAAAAGTGATGATGGAGACTCTTCAGGAGATGAAGCTTTCTACAAAATCATTGTAAACGGAAATGGCGGCGTAAGCACCTTATCCGAAGACGGACCCGGAAATTTAGAAATTGCTCAGGCGATTCCTTCTGTAAATGGAGCAGAATTCCCGAGCAACATTCCTATCATGCTATTTTTCAATTCTAAGCTTTATCTGCCATCTATCACCAAAGAATCATTTATCATAAAAGAAAATAATTCTCAGATTGGAGGTATAATTACCGTTAATGAAGCAGCAAATGGTTTTGCAGTTTTAACATTTATACCAAAGAAAAAATTTAGTCCAAATGCAGAAATTGAAGTAACTGTTACAACAGACCTACTCAATAACGCAGGAAATGGGCAGATGCAGGAAACTTCGATCACATTTTCTACCACTTCTACAGAAAGCCAGTCTTTTTCTTCCAATGGTAACTTCGAAATGGGATCAAATGGAGTATTGTTTATTGGAGACGGAAATATCATGACCGGAACTCATGGATGTGTTGCTCCTGTTTCAGGATCTAATTTTGCAGCAATTACTACCGGAAATGGGTTGATCTCTTCGAATAATTCGATCGGAAATGCCACCAGCATGATGATTCTTGGTCCTATAGAATCCAATGTATCTCAGGTAGGATTCAAATACAATTTTATGTCTGCTGAATTTCAGGAGTATGTAAACAGCGCATACGATGATACATTCATGGCAGTTGTTGTAGGTGCAAATGGAGCTTTCTCAGATATGATTACCAGTGTAAATACTGTAGGAACTTCGGGAAATACACAATGTGTAGGATTTCCGGGAATGCCCGATAGTGGAGACGGTTATTCGGGAAGTACGGGATGGATCAATAAAACCCTTAATTTTTCTAATGTTGGAGGACAAGCTTACATTATATTCTTAGTAACCGATGTTTCCGATACTATTTATTCTTCTGTGGTTTGTATTGATGATGTGACTTTTTAAAAAACAAATTAATATAAAAACAAAAAATGCTGTCATTTCTGACAGCATTTTTTTTTGAGCCGATGGAGGGACTCGAACCCACGACCTGCTGATTACAAATCAGCTGCTCTAGCCAACTGAGCTACACCGGCATACTCTTTATTACGGGTGCAAATATAATTCTGAAATTTTATTTTCCAAAGAAAAAATGCACTTTTTTAAAGATTTTTTTCTTACAAAGAATTGATTTTTTCAACCAATTGATTTGCAGCTTGTTCAAATTCTATATTAACTTGTTTAAAGTGTGCTTTTTTGTTTTCAACTTTTTTATCATTGATTTTTACAATCAAAGAATCAAAAACTGCAATCGCTTCATCAATCAAAGCTTCAGATTCCGGGGTTGGTTTTCCGGTTGTAGATAGCTCATGAATGTATATAGCTTCAATAATTTCACCAATTACGTAATTGATATCTTTCTTTAAATTCTTAATGTTTGCCATTTTGATTTTAATTTTTTATTTGCGACTGCAAAAGTACATATTAAAAAGTATAAATCTACTATGAAATGTAAATTTCTAAGATTGAAGCATTTCCGCTGATTTCGAATCGATTAAGACAAGCTGGAATTAATACTGTTTCACCTTTTTTGAATTCATTGATGTGATTGTCAAATTTCAATTGAAATGATCCCTCTACACACATAAAAACTCTGAATGTAGATTGATCATAGTTTAAAATCATCTTATCTTCTAAAAGAATAAAATTGGTGGTAAAATAAGGTGAATTTACCACCGGATTTGACTTGTTTATAGTTCGAGTATAGTTTTTTTCTGTTTCTAAAACATCAAAATTTATTGCATCAATTGCCAATTGTGTATGCAGTTCTCTAAGATTTCCCTCTTTGTCTTTCCTGTCAAAATCATAAATTCTGTAGGTAATATCTGATGTTTGCTGGATTTCAGCCAAAACAACCCCGGATCCTATTGCATGAACTGTCCCTGTAGCCAAATAAAAAATATCTCCTTGCTTTACATATTTTACATCCAGTAAATCTACAACTTGTTTTTCTGCAACTGCATTTTTGTATATTTCCGGAGTAACTTTTTCTTTAAATCCTATTATCAATCGTGCACCCGGATCAGCTTGCATGATATACCACATTTCTGTTTTTCCAAAAGAATTATGTCTTTTCTGTGCTAATTCATCGTTGGGATGTACCTGAATTGAAAGATCTTCTTTGGCATCAATAAATTTAAACAGCAACGGAAATTGTTTACCAAACAAATTGAATACATTTTCTCCAAGAATTTCTTTAGGAAATTCATTGATTAATTCTTGTAAGTTTTTTCCTTTATAAAATCCATTACAGATAACACTAATATCATTTTCTACAGTACTCAACTCCCAACTTTCTCCAATATTTGTCCCTTGAACTTCTTTGTGCAATAGCGATCTTAGTTTGGTTCCTCCCCAAATTCGTTCTTTTAAAATTGGATAAAACTTTACAGGATATGGTTTAAATAACATAAAATACTTTTGAATGATACAATCTTATAAGATTATTCTCCTTTATAAGTTACAAAATTTCTTGGTGTTTCATAAAGAACAACTTCCAGTTCAAAATCTGAATCGATCCTTTTGCGAAGCTTATTCCAGATAACGTACGCAATATGTTCTGCTGTGGGGTTAAGTTCCTTGAAATCAAGAACATCCAGATTAAGATTTTTATGATCGAAAGAGACTTCTACTTCTTCATAGATCAAATCGCTTAAATCTTTGATATCCATAACATAACCTGTCTCAGGATTTACTTCTCCTTTTACATTTACAATCAACTCATAATTGTGTCCATGAAAGTTAGGATTGTTGCATTTCCCAAAAACGGCATTATTTTCTTCGTCAGACCAATCTTTTCGATACAATCTATGAGCTGCGTTAAAATGGGCTTTTCTACTGATTGTTACTTTCATTTTTTATCTATTTATATGAAATAGGAAATTTATTTTTTTCAAGAAAATGATAGAATTTTTCAAAAATAATTTTGAACCAAATAGTATAAATATCAGGATTTTGATCCATATCTGTTCTTACATCTTCAATACGCATCCATTTCCAGCTTTCTACCTCATCCGGATTTATTACCGGCTCATGATTATAGTAACCTATCATTACATGATCCAGTTCATGCTCGGTCAGACCATTATCAAAAGGTGCTTTATAAATAAAATGAAATAGTTCTTTAAGCTCTGTAACAAATCCCATTTCTTCATATAACCTTCTTCTGCCTGCTTCAATATTGGTTTCACCCTCTCTTTGGTGACTGCAGCATGTATTAGTCCATAGAAAAGGTGAATGATATTTGTGTGATGCTCTTTGCTGCAACATTATTTCATTTTTTTCGTTGAGGATAAAAACGGAAAAGGCACGATGCAAAATGGCTTTCTCGTGTGCTTCCAACTTAGGCATTAAACCTATAGCTTCGTCTTTTTCGTTCACTAAAATAACTTGTTCTTCTATCATTTTTTTTATATCACTGCCCAAAGGTAAGAAAAAAGAAAGCTGCTCTATAGTTATTGAATATTTTAAGAATTAAAATTTATATTTGTGTCTTCAATTTGAAATTATACAAACTAATGAAGTTCCGATTCACTTTCCTTATTTTTTTTATAAGTTTTTGCGCAAATGCAAAATATATCAATGCTACAGTTTATTACAATAACGGTCAATCTGAAACAGGATTAATTAATTCTTTTTTAGAAAACGATTTTTTTGATTTTAATTTCTTCGGAACCTTTGAAGAAGGTTTGGTATATCATGATAAAAGCATAAAATTTAAATTTAACGAAAAAGAAGAAACAAAAAGAATAGCCATTGATGACATCGACAAAATTATTATTCATTATGAAGGTTTTGACAAAGAATACAGAGCTTTGTTCATCAGGAACATCAATAGAAAAGGAGTTATAGAAGACAGTAATGTTAAAATATTCTTACCTTTATTAAGAAAAGGAAAAGTAAATTTATACGGTTTTTATTATAAAGACGTACAAACCAATCATGAAAGCAGAATGCCTTCCTCAAGAATAACTATTTCTGAAATATTCTATTTTCAAAACGCCAACGAAAACTATGCTTTTAACTTTTATGACATTGAATTACAGGATATTTTTAATCTGCGTGGACGTATTGCAAATCCTTTAAAAGAATTATTCAAAGATTGTCCTGAACTTACAGCTAAAGTTCATTCGATGGTATATGAGGGAGAAAATCTTTCTAAAGAAGAAAAAAAACGGTTAAAAGAACAAAATAAAAACCTGTTTAAAGCCTTACAAAAAGAATACAGAAAAAAACCTAAAAAAGAAAAAAGAGGAGATTTACTCCTTTTTCACCAATATTATATGAAAACTTTTGATGATTTGTTGATAGAATATGAAAATTGCAAATAAGCCTAAAGCAAATTCTCCCCAATCTTCAAAGCACATTTTTCGCCATCTATTGCAGCCGAAATGATTCCACCTGCATAACCCGCACCTTCTGCACAGGGATACAAACCTTTGATTTGGACATGTTCCAAAGTTATTGGATCTCGCGGAATCCTGACAGGAGATGAAGTCCGTGATTCTGGTGCATGAAGTATGGCTTCATTAGTAAGATAGCCTCGCATTGATTTTCTGAATTCTGTAAAACCCTGACGTAATATTTGTGTTAGAAAACCTGGAAAAACCTGTCCCAATTCAACAGAAGTTGTTCCTGGAACATAGGACGTCTTCGGAATATCTGCTGATACTTTGGTTTGAGTGAAATCAATCATTCTTTGGGCAGGAACTTTTTGTGTCTGTCCTGCAAGATTCCACGCTTTTTGCTCGATGCTTTTTTGAAATTCCATTCCTGCCAATGCTCCGAATTTTGCATACGGTTTAAAATCTTCCAGCTTCAATTCTACTACAATTCCTGAATTGGCAGTAACCTGATCTCTTTTAGATGGCGACCAGCCGTTGGTTACTACTTCACCCGGACTGGTTGCGCAAGGAGCAATTACACCACCCGGACACATACAGAAGGAATACATACCTCTTCCATTTACCTGTTTCACGATAGAATAAGGTGCCGGAGGAAGAAATTCGCCTCGATAATCACACGAATATTGTATTTTATCAATCAGTTCCTGGGGATGTTCTGCCCGAACTCCTAGAGCAAATGGCTTGGCTTCGATGAGTATTTTTTTTCTATCTAATAATTCAAAAATATCTCTGGCAGAATGCCCGGTAGCAAGAATCAATTTATTAGCATTGATGGTTACTCCTTTTTGGGTTACAACACCTTGAACTTCGTTGTTCTTCACCAAAATATCAACCACACGGGTTTCAAATAAAACCTGACCTCCAAACTCGATGATCTTCTCACGGATGGATTTGATGATTTTCGGCAATTTATTGGTTCCGATATGAGGATGCGCTTCAATCAATATATCTTCCGAAGCACCAAAAGCGACAAACAGTTCGAGAATCCTATCTACATCACCACGTTTTTTGGAACGGGTATATAATTTCCCGTCAGAATAAGTTCCTGCCCCTCCTTCACCGTAACAATAATTGGAATCTTCGTTTACAATGTGATCGCGGTTGATGGCTTTTAAATCACGGCGTCTTTCCTGAACATCTTTTCCGCGTTCTAGAACTATTGGCTTTAAGCCTAATTCTATCAACTGTAGTGCTGCGAAAAGTCCGGCTGGTCCAGCTCCGACAACCAATACTTCTTGAGATTTTGAAACATCTTTATAATCCGGAAGTGCAATTTTTTGTTCTGTAAATTTTTCTCCCTGAAAAAAAATCAACACTTTGAGATTGATTTTTATTGCTTTTTGACGTGCATCGATTGAACGCTTCAAAATGGTAATCTGCTGAATTTCCTTTACAGAGGTTTGAATCAATTTTCCAATATGTTCCTTTAGCAATTGTTCGTTGGCAGCTACTTCGGGTGAAACTTGAATAAGGAGTTCTTTTGACATATTGAAATTTTTGGCAAAAATAAGGATTTGAAATTATAAAACTGCATATCGCTATTTTCTAACCTCGTAAGCTCTCAATGCAAATGACGCCAGCCAATGTTCGCCTTCGTAATTCCCATCCACAACCGAAGGCAGCGAAAAATTAAGATGTGTATCTGCCAATGTTTTCAAGTGCGAAAATTGTTTTGGATATTGATTAATGAGATCATATAAATTCCATGCTCTACTGAAATTTAGTCCGTCGAGATGCACCAGATGTCCATCGGTTCGGTCGGAAACCTTTGCAACTTCCCAGGTAAACTTTTTATCAAAAAGCGATGGAGCAAATTTTTTCAACCAGGTTAAAAACTCTTTTTCGGGCATAACTCTTTGCATAATGCCAATTTCTTCCATACACGGAGAAAGAAAATCGGTTCCGCTTGGTTCCCA
This sequence comes from uncultured Flavobacterium sp., assembly GCA_964608415.1. Classification (GTDB taxonomy): domain Bacteria; phylum Bacteroidota; class Bacteroidia; order Flavobacteriales; family Flavobacteriaceae; genus Flavobacterium. Next base: position 1,033 of record CAZSOC010000021.1, on the reverse strand, counting down.
ACTGAACGGACAATTTTCATCTTTTTGAAACAATCTCACAGCATTTTCTTTTATGCTTTTCTGAAACAAAATATTATTAGAGTAAACGGCATAATCCCAGGCAAATGTCAATCCGAACGCTGTATTGGAATGTGTTCCGACTCTAATTGGGTACAATAATTTTGGTAGAAACTCAATATATCTTTCGATAATCAAATCGGATAAAGGTTTTAAATTTTGAGCTAATTGTTTTGCAAACGGCTCATTGGAAATTTCCAATTCCAATTGCAGTTTCAAAAGCCAGACCCAGCCATATGTTCTTTCGAAAGATTTTTCGTGCGCTTTAGAAAGATATTCTATTTCCTTCTGAACATTTTCTTTTGAAAGATTGATTTTTAGCTTATCGATAATTTCTTCTTTTTTGTCAAGATTCGGATAACGATTCAGCAAATACACCAAACTCCAATGCCCATGAACAGAAGAATGCCAGTCAAAACAACCATAAAAAGCCGGATGAAGTACTTTTGGGGATTGGATTTCCGTACTGTCAATCAGCAATTGGCTTAATTTATTGGGATATTCCTGCTGCAGGCATTTTATTGGAAGAGTAGCCAGATGATTGGCTTTTTCAAGTGTTAGTTCTTGAGAGAAAACTATTGTTGAAAATAATAATAAAGTGTAGTTTAGAAGCTTCATAGAAAAATATTTACTTTCAAAAATAGTAAAAGTAAATCCTATTCTATTATATCAGATGTCTTAATTATCTTTGTAAAAAAACAATGTCAAGAAAAATAAAACTGATTTGGGATTTTAGAGGACCGGCTTCAGCCAAAACTGCCGAACATCACGAAATTCATCTTAAAGAATATATCCAGATTGAAAAATTGCCTCTAAACATTACAGGTTTTGAAATTTTCAACGAAATGCACGCCATCGCTTTTATGGTGGTAACCGATGAATTTATGATTCCGGTTCGTGATGCTTTAAAACCGCATCGGGGGGAAATTTACAGTTAGCTGTTTTCAGTCACAGTACAATTGCCAACTGCGACTGA
>CAZSOC010000020.1:34410-41581 GCA_964608415.1 uncultured Flavobacterium sp. | reverse complement strand
TGTATCAAATGTATAACTTAAACGGGTATTCCCCAAATGATCCGTATAATTATAAACATAATTATACTGGTTGTTTTCCTGATTTACATATCCCTCCGAAGTCGGGAAAAATTGTAGTATATTCTTTGGTACTAAAGTATTTACACTATATCAAAAGATAATAAAAACGCTAAAATTTCTTCTACTAATTTAATGTGAGGTATTTTGGTGTTAAATGTTATTATTATTTCATAATCATTATCTAAAGGTTTACCATAGATATTAGGGGAAAATTCAGGATCAATATCAACATATTGATATATTTGATCTAAACTTCTATTTATACTTTCATTATTAATAATTTTATCCTCTTTACTTTTTAATTTATATCTTGTCTTATTCTTTGAAAATAATTGAAAGATATTATAGGTTTCTACCACACTAAATTTATCATAACTTATGTTCTTATAGAATGCTGTTACTTCAAAAATATGTCTATCTCCAAAAGTTCCACCATCTATAGATGTGGAACTTTTAAATTCAGATTTCCTGAATTCATATTTAAAATTAACTTTTAAATTATTTTCATTAAATTCTAAAGTATATGTGAGAAGAGGCATATATGCGTGTCCATTGTACCACGTACTTTCATCAATATTAAGAGTGTCTCCATATTGTTCAGATATTTTTTTAAAGAAAATTTCCATTCTCATTTTTTTTATTAGCTTCTAAAGAAGATTTTTGGCTTTTCAATTTTGAAATTTGACTATTATTTTTTTAATAGTATTATTAGATGTAGTTATTTTTTTTTTGATAGACAGTACTCAATATTGCACCTCCAGCTAAGCTCCCAGGACCTCCCGAAGATACTTTATCACCCATAGAACCATTTCTATCCCATATGTTTTGTAGTTCAATATTTTCTAAACCTCTTTTGTTTTCAGATATCACACCTTTCTTTAAAAGATTATCATTTAATAAACTATCAACCGTTTTATCTATTTTTTTTTATGTCTTTATCAATTTATTCATTTTTTGCTTTCTTTTCACTTTCATTAATTTGCGTAGCTTTTGTTTCTTGCACAATAGAATTTACTTGTTCAGGAATGGCAACTGTATCTCCTACATCCACTTTAGACTTTTCAACACCGTCAGAGTCTATATATGTACCCATATTATTGCCTTCTGAATTACTCTTATAAGTATTAGCCATTATTTCTTTTGCCCTTTCTACTGAAATCCCTGCATCTTTAGCTAATGTGGAAGCACTGTCTCCAACTTCAGCTGTATATGTACCCACCGTTTTTTATCCAATCATTACTTTCAGCCTGCATCCCATCAGGGTCGATAAAATAAACCGGATTATTATAAGCATAGTTGTATGGTGTTCATCTTCTTGAGTTTTCAGCAAGAGGGCCAATATTCATCCATCTTCCAATTGCAGGGTCGTAATTTCTTGCTCCGTAGTCGTACAAGTTAAGCCCCAGCTCGTCTTGGTACTCCATTCCATTGTACTTATACTGAAAAGGAGTGGTTTTTATTATTATGAATATGAACAATACATTCACACTAGAAGGAACAACCTATAATATAAATTCTCTAGACTTTATAATAATCCAAACAAACAATCCAAACGTAAGAAGAAGATAGATAATAGAATAAATATCTTTCTTTCTCAAGGCTTCTTTTGTTTCGTTTTCAGATTCTTTTATAATTTCCTTGTACTTCCCTTTATGGATATAAATAAAATAATCAAGTATTAAGATTAAAAACATTAAGATTAAATGAACCCACTTTGGATAGGCCATAGGATCTTTAAGTACATAAAGCAAAAAAACAAATATCACTGTGCTGATATTTAATATCTGAAAGATAGAAATCCCCAATAGCGAAGAAAAAACTGGAAAATCTTTCTCCTTGACTATAGTCATGTTCCACCAATATATACGATAAAACAAGTGATTAAAAAACTTTCCCATTATTCGAACCATTTAGAATCATCATTACCATACCATCTACTTGGGCCAGCCACCTTTCCTGCTTCATAGCTCGCTGATATTAGTGCACCTTTTATGCCTCCGAAAATTCCAAGAAGTCCAAAACCAATATCACTTCCTGCTTTAACTGGCGTTGTTCTTCCTTGAATTAAATCTAGACCAGAATTGCCCACACTATACCAACCTAATAGTTTACCCGCAAGCCCTAATCCCTTACTAGCCCCGCCATAAGTTGTTATTCGGCCTGCGCTTCCTCCTTTCCATCCACTGGTATAAAGCTTAGGACTAAAGTTGGTTCCTTTATTGTTAAACAATCTAAATGTTGAGCCCTTTAAAGCTTTTTCTCCTCCAGCCAAACCTAATCCCGCACCCGCCATCGCCATTCCCTCATAATTGGTATCATGCCCCATAGCCTCTACAGCCCATGATTGGACTGTTGCCCCTTCTTCTGCAATCATACCTTCTCCATATTTGCCTATCCATTCAGCATTTTTTGTTGCACCATCCTGATGCATTACCGAAGTATTGTTAAAATCATCTTGGAAGGCCTTGCTGTTTTCACTTGATATAACTACGGTAGCATTATTTCCATCATTGGTATCTGCTAAGGTATTTCCAAATTCATCTTCATAATGAGTATCTAACATTCCTGTCGGGTCAACTCTTAACAGGGGATTATTCTGGACATAATTATACGGGGATATCCAGTGTCTTTCATCTGCCATTGGGTCAACCTGCCAAAAACGAGGAGCGGCAGGATCATAAACCCTTGCACCATAATCATATACATTCAATCCAAATTCATCCTGTAACTCTTTACCATTGTACTTATATTGAAACCTGTTTTTATACACACCATCCAGTAACACACTTGTCCCGTTAGTCTGATAATCATAAACACTACTGTTGTAGTTCTGGTGCTTCAATCCAAATGGGTAATAATTATTCTCCTCCAGTACAACTAATTTATTTTCGTTTGTATCAAATGTATAACTTAAACGGGTATTCCCCAAATGATCCGTATAATTATAAACATAATTATACTGGTTGTTTTCCTGATTTACATATCCCTCCGAAGTCGGGAAAAATTGTAGTATATTATTTTTATATTGAAATCCAGCCAGATAATCTACTCCTACTACATTTCTGCCTGCCTGTATTATTTTTCTAACCTTTACTCCATTGGCATTGTATAGATAGGTAATCTTGCGTGATTCACTCGCCTGATTTGTAAATATGATCCTGGAGGGAAGATTCAAATGATTGTAATCTATTTTAGTAATTTCTTTATTTCTATCAAGGATCATATTACCAAAACCGTCATACTCATAGTCTACCTCTCCTGTTACCTGCATATCATTCCCGTCTTTAAACCCTGCCTCATCATTGGTACGGTCTATGACTTCTAAAAGTAAATTATATGAATATTTATATTTCAGATCATCGATCTCATAACTGTTACCATCGTTGTTGTCCTGATAACCGGTCCTGAACAAATGGTTTATATTCCCGTTGGCATCGTAGGATAAATGCTCGTTATAGGCATTGGTTGCTTTTATGAATGCTTTGGGTTTCAGGTAGTAGGCATCGGTCAATCGGTTCAGGGCATCGTAGTTATAGGTATATTTTCTTACTACATTGTCGGTTTTACTACGCCAGTAGGTCTCCGAAATATTCCCGTTGTACAAAGGCTCTGAAGTAAAGGGTGATCCAAAAGCAGTCTGACCGCTATAATTTTGAACTACATTATAATTGATCTTAAACGCAAAAAGATCGGTTGAAGGGGAGATTATCTTCTCATCTACATTATTGATGCTTTTCAGCCAGCCTCTTATATTGTAGCCATAATCTACTTTCTGGTGGTAAGTCGCCGCAGAAACATCACTCCCTCCTACTTTTTTCACAATAAGCTGTCCCATATCGTCATATTCGTTTTTTACCAGCAGCTCTTCCGGTAAGCTGTTTATCTTATGCCGGTGTTTGGACAATCTGCCCTGAGCATCGTAATCAAAATATTCGTTGATCGTTAAGTCAGGATCTGTGTTATTTCTTCGGTGGATGGTTTGCTGTCGCAAGGTTTTACCCTCAAAGTCCAGTTGGCTGTCGATCTGGGTAAATCCCGGATGGTATAAATGGTTTCGCGTAAAGCTCCGGATCAGCCTGCCCTTTTTATCATAGATCAGGTAACCACGCTCTGCATTATAGTCTGTTGAATTCTCCAAAACCCGTACCCAGGTACCCGTCAGCATTCCTTTGGGCTTATTGGTATTATTATAAAAATCTGTTGTGGATAATATCGAGGTGGGAAAACTCGCAGGAACCCATTCGTTCAGGTCCGTATAATCGTAATCGTCATAATAATTGATCGTTAGTACATGATAATCTCTTAAGAAAAAATTATTTGAATATTTAAACGTAATACCATTTATCGTAATGGTTCCTTTAATTCTATTTTCACTAATTATAGTACTATTATTAGATAAATGCTGAAGATACTTTCTTGAATCGCTGGTTATCTTAGGTTCGCTTTGCCATGCGGTGTATGCAACTCTGTTTAACTCATCGTATCTGGTTAATAACCAACCTGTTTCGATTCCCTGTAAATCAAAAAAAGGAGCTAAAACCGGTCCATTGGCTATCAGACGGTCCAATGCATCATAAACCATATATTCCCATTGTTTCCCAGGTAATTTTTTCTCTGCTAATCTATTTCGTTTATCATACTTATACTGATAACATAAATTATCCAGAATATCGGAATCGGGAATATTAAAAGTTGCTTCGCACAGAGGAGGAAAAACATAGGTTAAGTTGCCAAACTGGTCGTATACGTAATAGGTATCGTGTGCCACATCTGCATCAAATGTCCTTTTTAGCACTACCTGTCCCTGCTGGTTCCGGAACTCTTCTGTAGTATGGTTGCTTCCCAAGCTTACTGTCCAGTTCTCGTCTTTAACAATGTTTTTATACAATGTATAATCCGGATAATATCCGTCGGTTTGTAAAGATATATCATATATTTCCTGCGAACTGTTCCAGACGGCCATGGCTTTGTACATCCTTACTTCTCTTGCCGTATTGGCCTGGTAATCCATCTTTATGCTGCGGTCATTGTTCGAACTGCCGGCCAGCTGCCAGGCATTGCCCGGAGCTCCCTGTTTCAGAACACGGGACAAAGGGGACAACTCTATCAGCTTTTCTGAATAGGGATTGAGCGTGTTTTCATAATAGGCAGTATTATAGAATGTTTCTGTTCCGATTTTGGCATTCGCCACATAAGATCCATTGCTCTGGGTAGAGGCATACGGTAAATATTCTTTTACCTGCTGACCGAACTCATTGTATTCGATATGCGTGATAATGTCTTTTCCCGTACCCGATTGCTTTTGGGCAACTTGCTGCACAGGCCTGCCTAAGCCATCGATATAAGTGATGTTTGTGGCTACCTGTCCGGCTGTGGGCTGAATAAGCAAATTACCGTTGGCTACTCTATAGGTATGGGTTTGTACAAAATTTTCGGTGGTAGTCTGGCCTAAACCTATTATCGGGATTATTATTGTTATTATCAATATAATTTGTCTCATACGGCTTAATTTCTATAATTATATATGTTCTTACTCAATAAATGGCCTTCATGGTCTTTTACGTTTTGAAGTCTCCCGAAATTATCATATTCATAATGAGTGGTCCGGCCTGCAGCATCTGTAGATAATATCATTCCTATTAACGGATTATACAAATAAGTCTTTATATTTGCTTTGGTAAGTGTGCTTCTTAAATTATTGATCGCATTTATATGGTTCTCATTTACAAAATTAAGATTACTTAATCCTAATGCATTCGCAACTTCATAATTAGAAGCATTTTCTATTTCAGCTATGATCAATGTTTTATTATAACCCCATATATAAGTCATTATCGTATTATTTAATTTGACTACTTCTGTAGGATTACCGTACTCATCATAATCGGAAAACTGAATGTAATCTTCTAAAAGATTCCCCTTGGAACTTTTTATTTTAAAAGGCAGATACGATCCATTATTGGTCCAGCTGTTTTTATACTCAATCTCCTGATCAGAAATCAATTCGTTGTTCTTATAGGTTCTTATTTTTTCTATTTCCGATATCCTATTCTGAGAAAAAGAAGAATTTCCCGTATGGTAATCCAACTCTTTTTTTACCTGGTCTCCATCACTATAATTTATAATATGGCTGGAAATCTTTTTATTATTATTATTGAAATTATACTCTTCATTCGAGTCTACAGAATAAGTAGTACCTGAGCTGTTTTTAAAGTATTCTTTTGTGAATTTTTGTTTTATTTTAGTCCATCCGAAAGACTCGTAAACGACACTATAATTCAGGAAAAAATTTCCATCACAATACATACTCCAATAATTAGAGTTGGGGTCATTTAAAGCAAGTAAATATTGAGAATAGTGTGGATACTGTCCTGCTTTGGGGCATTTATTCACATTATTCCCTCTCAAACCTGTAATTATGGTCTGAGATTCTGATTCATATATATAATCGGTTTCTTTGAGTATTTCAAATTGATTATTTTCAAATTTATATATTTTCTCATTAGAGAGCTGTCCTCTTTGATAATCTATATTTACCGAAGGTATAAAAGGGTAATTTGTAGTATAATTACTTTCCGGAAAATCTATAGGTGAACGATAAGTATATTCAGATTTTCCATTATTTTTTTCAGTAACAGTTACGTTTTTATATCCTACGTCGGATCCTTGGGTTTTACTGATCTGTAAATTATTAAAATTAGTCTTCGTTTTATAACTAATACTGTTAAACCCTAATGAAAGTGCTATTACAGGGTGAGAAACCTCATATTCTAATATCGGTTCGGGATACACCAAAGAGCCACTCGACAAATTACTACCAAACATATTGTAATTATAGAATTTCTCAACACTCGGATAATATCCTTCACTTTCATAAAATGATCTTTGAAAATAAAAATCCTGATTGACATCTTCATCAAAATACCCAATCGAATTAATCCGGACTCCTCCTCCATTCAAATATGGTTTAATTACAGATCGTTTAGATTTAAGGTTCAATGCAAGATTAATAGTTCCTGTATAATCTCTAAGAAACCAGTTAAATCTTATAAAATGATAGTATCCTGTTTCCAAAACCCATTTTCCACCTATATTGGGAACCGAACTTTGT
>CAZSOC010000020.1:5531-34400 GCA_964608415.1 uncultured Flavobacterium sp. | reverse complement strand
TGGAACTAACATTATAATCCCAGTTCAATAATGTTTCAACAAGTACAATTCCTACAGGTATATCTACAAAAGTTCCAGTGGTATATGGTCCTTTATATATAGTTTGAATATCCCAATTTTCCGGGTTTTTATAAAAATCCGTAAGTTGCTCATCTCCTATATAAGAGTATTGGTTTGATCCGAAATCGAAAATCATAGCTCCACCTGTCGGTAATTTTATTTTCTGTAAAACCCCAACCCCATCATACATATTACTTACAGGATGGTCTACATTAGAGTTGCTCGTATATCCCCAATCGTCAATATTGATCATCTCGTTCTCAATAGTTTGGTGTTTATAAAAAAGCTTATGTTTTAATTCTCCCAAACCACTACCCGGCTTTTCAATCATTTCTGTTAAAATTAATCTCTTAAAATTGTTTATGATAAGCTGATAGTCATAATTAAAATCAAATCTTTTAACAAGAGTAGTTTGATCTGCTTTTTTAATCAATATCGATTTTAATTTGGATGCACTGGAGTTTAAGTTTAAATCCAATCTCCCTGACTGGTTTTCAAATTCTATAACTCCTTTATTCATAACCGTTATTTTCGATAGCTTCTTTGTCATAATGTCTGTTTCAGAAGCCGAAATTACTTCTTTTGGCAACAATCCCTGGATCTGGGTACCATCTACATCATTTAATAAATATACTATCTGACTTTCTAATTGACTCGGCACAATGTTGTTATACTGTCGATTGTCATTTCTCGTAATTACCTCTTGAACTTCTGAATAATTGAACTTTACCAGCAGATTATTATTATTATCATAAATCTCGGAAAGGTGAAAACTACTCGGGTATATTAAAGGATAAGATCCGTTCAATACAGAAATTCCATATTTAAAAGATGAAGTAACTGTTGTTGTTAACTGTTTAGTAATTTCAATATCGTTAAACTTATATATGAAACCTTTGTCATCATATACCGTAAATCCGTTAATTGAATATTTATCATTATTGTATGTATAATTCAGTACTATTTTTACTGCAGAATCATTAAAAAGATTGACTACTTCCAAAGTATTGTTGGAAATATTCTTTTTTATTATAAATCTCCCTGACAGTCCCATAAAATTAAACTGGTACAAATCATGGTCTGAGTCAAAAACCCCTTTTTCGAAAGCTTTCCAGCAATATTCTCCTATAGTAGTAATATCTTCAGGATTACTGAAATTTCCAAACAGATTCATAACCTCATAAAATTTATTAGCAAAACCTGATGACAGATTATTGTTATAAATACCTATACGTGTTTTATCGGGAGGGCCTAACGGTATAGAGCTATTATCACCATAACTGATAATTTCGTCTGGCAATCCTCTCACTGTTCTTGATATTGATCCTCCGGCTATTAAATTCCATCCCAATCCAGTATATCCGGCAATTTCATCTTTTTGGATAGATGAGGGGTGATATTTAAGTGAAACATTGATACTAATCTCTTTTGAATTGGTAGCCATAGTGTATATCGGTAAGGATATATCGGGTGTTCCGGTATAATTATTCACCGGAACTTCTTCAAATTTCATTAATGATGCAACAGTTGGCGAAGGAGGTGTTAACTCAGGCATATCAGTACTAATTGAAGACATGGTATTGGTGTCAAACTGAGCAGAAAGGCTATTAAAAACAAATAAAATCAATACAATAACTCTATAATCTTTTCTCATAATATTACTTTTAATTTCCTTTAATTACTTTAATACTATTTCTAGAAACATCTGTTACTATCTCCACAATATAGATTCCTACCGGATATGATGATAAGTTTACAGGTACCGTACGGTCTTCGATCTTAAAATTTTGCAGTAATCTTCCCGACAGATCATAAACACTCGCGGTCCCCGAATTAAACTCATATCCTACGATAATATTGGTATAAGTTGTTGCTGGATTGGGTAACGCCTCTATTTTTGTCTTTTCATGCTCCGGACGGTCTTTATCCCATAGTTTTACTATCCAGTAATCACGGTTTCCAAAATTCATTTTTTTATCTTTTGAGGTCCGCAGACCGGGTTTTGCTCCTTTCATTTCCATAGATTTTCCCAGATCATTAAGCAAATCTCCGCTGCCTCCGGATTTCGGATTCAACAATTGACCCGAAGGTAAGTTTACGCCGGCTTTTAGTGCACTATTATTACCCTCTACTGATTTGTTCAGGTTATCCTGGACAGATGCAGATTCTGAACTTACGGTTTCATTGATCTGGCTGCTTTTTTCGCTTATATAACCATTTATTTTATTTTCTGTATCTCTGGCTATTGCTATCTGTTGGTTTTTATCTAAAGGATTATATTTATTCCTCCTATTGACTTTTTTTCCCAATTCATATTGCTCCGGATTGGATGTCCCTGCAAACACATAGCCTCCGTCACGGGTTTCTACAATCTTACACAACCTGTCGTCTCCATTACTGCCAATAGTTTTTCTCCATATTTCATCTCCCTTATTATTAACTTTAATACCAACAAAATCAGTAACTCCTTCTTGTTTTTTACTCCCTACAGGACTATAAGCAGCAAGCAGATATGTCGAATCGGGTTGTTCGATTACAGAGGTCAATATATCAGCTACTCCTATATCATACGTTTCCTGCCATTTGATTGCTCCATCAATATCCAGCTTTAATATCCAGAGATCCGAACCATTTTTATTGCCTGAAGTTTTACTATATCCTGGTCCCGATGCAGAACTCCCTCCAACCATATACCCCAGATCAGAGGTCTGAAAAATTGTAGATATCTGATCGTCTTCGCTTCCTCCTATACTCTGCTCCCATTCTATCACACCAAACTCATCTAGCTTAAGTATCCAAAAATCACCTCCATCTCCATAATTAGAAACAGATTTACTCCCACCCATATCACTATTGGAATATCCTCCTACAATATATCCTCCATCTTTCGTTGTACTGATGCTTTTTAATATATCAGAATAATTGCCTCCATAAGTTTGCTGCCATTCTTCATTACCCTTATTATCTAGTTTTATTAGCCAATAATCCATCCCTCCATAGCCTTTTGACTTTTTATCATTCAATATTTTATTATCATAAGGCATACTGCTGTTAGAACTTCCTCCCAAAAGATAACCTCCGTCATAAGTTCGGATGACCGCAGTAAGATCATCCTGGCCAGATCCTCCAAATGTCCTCTCCCACTCAATATTTCCTAACGGATCTGTTTTGATTACCCAGTAATCATTACCTCCCCTGCAATCTTCTTTCTTAATCCCCTCTTCTTTGGAAGAATTGGATGTTCCTCCCAAAATATATCCTCCCTCGGCAGTCATTACAACACTTTGTAAATAATCAGAACCTTTACCTCCATAGCTTTTTTCCCAAACCAGTTGTCCGGACTCACTCATCTTCGAAATCCAATAATCATAATTGCCTTTTGCTGAAGCCGATTTATTTCCTGTACTATTCGATAAAGAACTCCCTCCTAATATAAAACCATAATCGGGTGTAGAGATCATATCTGTCAAATATTCTGCGTGTCTTCCTCCTAAGGATCGTTCCCATAATAAGTCCTGTGCCGATATTTTTTCGATCGAAAACAAGCTCAGTAAGCTTGTTACAAAAGGTAATATAAAGTATTTCATAACCGTTAATTTAATAAAGCTAAAATAAATATTTTTTTTGTAATTAACATATTTTTGTGATGACATTTTTAAAATAACATTTCATTATATGTCAATCATGCAATTTTTAAATGAATTTATACTAAAAAAAAACGAAATCAATAATTTTAAAAAACAAGCCTATTTCTTGTCTTCATAAAATATAAAACTCAGACAGAGTATAAATTAGAACAAAAAAATCAAAATAACATATAGCATATATCTCCAAAATTTGTGATTTTTTTACTGTTTTAATATTAAAATATCTTTAAAGCAGTAATAACAATTACAATCTTTTTTCAAACAGACACTAAACCTCCCCTGTCATTAAAATTTATATTTAGAATTGTATCTTTATAGAATTAAAATAATAACCTTATGAAGAAAGTTATTGCAATAATTTTATTAGCAAGTATTGGTACTACTTCCTGTAAACAGGAAAATCAAATAGGGGTAACTAAAAATGAAAATCAAGAGCTAAACATCATTTTTGAAAATTATTATCAGGAACGAATGAAGTTAATGCCTTTGGAAGCAACATTGGCAGGAGACAACAGATACAATCATTTATTACCAAATGACCTAAGTGATTCTTATAAAGAAAACTATAAATCCTTATTCGAAAAATACAAAAATTTGCTTACAAAATATGATGGTATTCGACTATCGGAAAACGACAAGTTAAGCAAAGCAATATTAGAATGGGAATGTAATATTGCATTAGAAAGTTTAACCTTTAGAGAAGATTATCTTCCTCTCAACCAATTTAGTTCATTTCCTTTGACAATTGGTCAATTGGCAAGTGGCTCCGGCGTACAGCCTTTTAAAACTCTTAAAGATTATAATAATTGGCTGGAAAGATTAAACGGTTTTAACGAGTGGATAAAATCTGCCGAAGCAAAAATGAAAGAAGGAGTAGAAAAAGGATATGTTTTACCTGTAAAATTAACCGAAAAAGTAATCCCTCAATTGGCAGATCTTTCAACAGATTCATACGATGATAACATATTTTACAGCCCGCTGAAAAATTTTCCTAAAGATTTTTCTGCAACAGATAGAAAAATAATTAAGGAAAAATATATACAATTTATTAACACTGAGCTTTTACCTTCATTAAAAAATCTACATCATTATGTCAGTACCGATTATCTGAAAGCCAGTAGAAAAAGTTCAGGAATTTCTGATATTCCCAACGGAACTGCTTATTATAACTATTTGATCAAAAAATATACTTCGACCAACCTTACCGCAGATGAAATTCACGAAACGGGACTTAAAGAAGTCGCCCGTATTTTGGCAGAAATGGAAAAAGTAAAAGATCAGGTGGGTTATACAGGTGATATAAAATCGTTTTTTGACCATGTAAGAGATAAAAAAGAATTAATGCCTTTTACAGATCCGCAACAAGTAATCGATAACTTTAATGCAATTCATGAAAAAATGAAGCCTAACTTAGAGAAGTTGTTCGATTTAAAACCTAAAACTCCTTTTGAGGTAAGAAGAACCGAAGCTTTTCGTGAAATTTCTGCAAGTGCCGAATATAATCCCGGATCATTAGACGGAACTCGTCCGGGAATATTTTATGTGCCAATACCGGATGTGACCAAATATAATATTTATGCCGATGAAGATTTATTTTTGCATGAAGCCATTCCTGGTCATCATTATCAGATTTCTTTGCAGCAAGAAGATAAAAGTCTGCCTTCTTTTAGAAAAACAATCTGGTTCAATGCTTATGGAGAAGGTTGGGCACTGTACACAGAATCTTTGGGTAAAGAATTAGGATTGTATGAAGATCCCTATCAATACTTTGGAATGTTAAGTGCAGAAATGCTTCGTGCAGTAAGATTAGTTGTAGACACAGGAATTCACACAAAAGGCTGGACAAGAGAACAAGCCATACAATATTCGGCAGATCATGAAGCAGAACCTATGCAAAGTATTATCGCAGAAATCGAACGCTATATGGCAATTCCCGGACAAGCTCTTTCGTATAAGATCGGAGATCTGAAAATTAAGGAACTTAGAGCCAAAGCTGAAAAAACACTGGGAAAAAAGTTCGATATCAGGCAATTTCATAATGAAGTATTAGAAAGTGGCTGTCTGCCTTTGTCTATTCTGGAAGAAAAAATCAACAAATGGATCGAAAAGAATAAATAAAACTAATTGGAGTTAAGAACAATAAGTTTCCGGAATATAAAGAGCTTCCTGTCTGAGAATTCTTTTATTTCAAGAATTCGACATTGCGTTTTAACCCTGAAAATTTTGTTCGTTTTACTGCAGAGTTTTTAAAAACCGTATTAAAAGTTTCCTGTGTGATTTCTTCCCAATCCTTTTTAGAATAAGATAATAATTCGGGATTTGGATTAAAAAGCGGTTCATTATGGGGTTTTGAAAAACGATTCCATGGACAAACATCCTGACATACATCACAGCCAAACATCCAGTCGTTCAATTTGCCTTTCATTTCCTGTGGAATATTTTCTTTTAATTCAATCGTGAAATACGAAATACATTTGCTGCCATCCACCACATATGGAGCCACAATAGCCTGTGTCGGGCAAGCGTCAATACAAGCGGTGCAACTCCCGCAATGATCGGTAACCGGATTATCGTATTCGAGATCAAGATCAACGATCAATTCTGCAATGAAATAAAACGAACCAACTTGTTTAGAAATAAGATTGGTGTTTTTACCCATCCATCCCAATCCGCTTTTTGCTGCCCAGGCTTTATCCAAAACCGGAGCAGAATCTACAAATGCTCTTCCGGAAACATCTCCTATAGTATCTCGAATAAATTGTAATAAAGCTTTGAGTTTTTCTTTGATTACAAAATGATAATCTTCACCATACGCATATTTTGAAATTTGATAACTCTCTGTATTTTGTGCGTTTTCAGGATAGTAATTCAATAGTAATGAAATAACACTTTTTGCATCATCAACCAAGAGTGTAGGATCGAGTCTTTTATCAAAATGATTTTCGAGATAAGACATCTGTCCATGATAATTTTTATTCAGATAATTTTCAAGCCGGGGTGCTTCTTCTTCTAAAAATCCTGCTTTCGAAATCCCACAAGAAAGAAACCCAAGCCGCTGGGCTTCGGATTTGATGAATTGTGTATATTTCTCTTTGTTGAAAATCATTACGCCTTGGTTTGGTTAGCCCCGATTATAACGGAAAGCCCGGATTTTGAAAAGTTTATTTTTCCTGACAGAAAAGAGCAACCAACGGAAGCTCCTTTTATGGATTTGGAAAAATTACTTTTCAAATGAGGACTTGAAGTGGAAAGCGGGAATAGCTCCTTAAATTAAAATAATCCTCCTTGTATATTTGTTCGTATTTTACCCAGATGCAAATAAGCTTTTTCAGTAACTTCTCTTCCTCTTGGGGTTCTCATGATAAATCCTTCCTGAATGAGAAATGGTTCGTAAACTTCCTCTATGGTTTCACTGCTTTCGGAAACAGCTGTTGCCAAAGTAGATAAGCCTACAGGACCACCTTTAAACTTCTCTATGATCGTTGTGAGGATTTTATTATCCATTTCATCCAAACCATGTGCATCTACATTGAGTGCTTTGAGTGAAAACTTGGCAATCTCTATATCTATTTTTCCGTTACCTTTTATTTGTGCAAAATCACGCACCCGACGTAACAAAGCATTAGCAATACGAGGTGTGCCTCTGCTTCTGCCGGCAATTTCGATCGCAGCTTCCATAGTAATAGGCATTTTTAATATAGACGAACTACGCTGTACAATAGTTGTGAGCAATTCTGTATTATAATATTGCAACCTGCTTTGAATACCAAAACGAGCTCTCATCGGAGCGGTAAGCAATCCCGAACGGGTAGTTGCACCTACTAAAGTAAATGGATTCAAATTTATCTGTACTGAACGGGCGTTCGGCCCGGATTCAATCATTATATCTATTTTAAAATCTTCCATTGCAGAGTAAAGATATTCTTCTACAATAGGACTCAAGCGATGAATTTCATCAATAAAAAGGACATCCCTGTCTTCAAGATTAGTAAGTAA
The DNA here is from genome assembly GCA_964608415.1 of uncultured Flavobacterium sp. Classification (GTDB taxonomy): domain Bacteria; phylum Bacteroidota; class Bacteroidia; order Flavobacteriales; family Flavobacteriaceae; genus Flavobacterium. The sequence goes on along the minus strand of CAZSOC010000020.1, from coordinate 26,697 downwards.
TCCTGCCAGATCTCCCGGTTTGTCTAATACAGGGCCTGAAGTTATTTTTATTCCTACACCTAATTCATTGGCAAGAATATTTGCAAGTGTAGTTTTCCCCAAACCCGGAGGTCCATGAAACAGAGTATGGTCAAGTGCTTCATTTCTAAGATTTGCAGCTTGAACAAATACTTTAAGATTATCCAAAATTTGCTCTTGACCGGTAAAATCATCAAACGATAACGGACGGAGTTTTTTTTCTAAATCTAACTCTTCGTCGTTGAAGTTTGAATTGGTCGGGTTTAAATTTTCATTCATACTGCAAATATAGAGAATAGCAAAAGTTATACGTTATAACCTTTTGCTAATATTGATTTCCATTCGGTATGTTTTGTTATATACTTGGCAACAAATGGACACAATGGTGCTAAACCATATTTTTTTTCTTTAACAAAATTAAGGGCCAGCTCAACGATCTTACTTCCAACACCTCTTCCGGAAAGTGATTTGGGAACTTCTGTATGTGTCAAAAAAATAGTATCGTCTTTAGAAATAATATACTCAATAAATGCAATATGCCCATCAACATGTAATTCAAATCTCTTTTTTTCCTCATTTAAAATAAACTCATTGCTTTTCATAGAAATTAATTTAGATACTAAAGTTAAGAAAAAATTAAAAGATTTTTAAAAAAAATCCCGCAAATTGCGGGATTTTATATTTTTATGATAACGAATTTAATGATTAAGTACCTCTTCTCCTTCTTTCATTGGAATATGCTGAGGAACGAAGTCTTCTTCATGTCCTGGTTTACTATAATCATATGGCCATCTATGTACTTCCGGAATTGCTCCCGGCCAGTTTCCGTGAATATGCTCTACCGGTGCTGTCCATTCTAATGTTGTAGATCTCCATGGATTTTGCTCTGCTTTTTTACCATAGAAAATACTTGTGAAGAAGTTATAGATAAATACCAGTTGAAAAGCTCCTCCGATTAAAGCAAATACAGTAATCAATACATTAAGATCCTGCAAATCATCAAAAATAGGAAACGCAGTATTAGTATAATAACGTCTTGGAAGTCCTGCCAAACCAATAAAGTGCATTGGATAAAATACTCCGTAAGCGCAAATTGCAGTTACCCAAAAGTGAATGTATCCTAACTTCTTGTTGAGCATTCTACCATACATTTTTGGAAACCAATGATAAACTCCTGCAAACATTCCGTAAAGAGCAGAAATACCCATTACCAAGTGGAAGTGAGCAATAACGAAATAAGTATCATGAACATTAATATCTAATGTGCTATCTCCTAAAATAATTCCGGTTAAACCACCACTGATAAACGTTGAAACCATTCCGATAGAAAACAACATGGCTGGATTCATTTGAAGATTACCTTTCCAAAGAGTCGTAATCCAGTTAAATGCTTTTACAGCAGAAGGAATTGCAATTAATAATGTAGTAAATGTAAATACAGATCCTAAAAATGGGTTCATTCCTGAAATAAACATATGGTGACCCCAAACTATGGTTGACAAGAATGCAATTGCAAGAACCGAAGCAATCATTGCTCGGTAACCAAAAATAGGTTTACGGGCATTTGTTGCCATGATTTCAGATACAAGTCCCATAGCCGGAAGAATTACAATGTAAACTTCGGGATGACCTAAGAACCAGAATAAATGCTCAAATAATACAGGTGAACCTCCCTGATAATGTAATACTTCTCCGGCAATGTATATATCAGACAAGAAAAATGAAGTACCGAAACTTCTGTCCATGATCAATAACAATGCAGCCGAAAGCAATACAGGGAAAGAAACAATACCGATAATAGCTGTTACAAAAAATGTCCAGATCGTTAGTGGTAATCTTGTCATCGACATCCCTTTTGTTCTCAAATTGATAACTGTAACAACATAATTCAAAGAACCCATCAAAGATGAAGCGATAAAAATTGCCATAGATACCAACCATAATGTCATACCTAATCCGGATCCGCCAATTGCTTGAGGAAGTGCAGAAAGAGGAGGATAAATTGTCCAACCGGCAGATGCAGGTCCTGATTCTACAAATAATGACGAAATCATAATTACACTTGACAAGAAAAATAACCAGTAAGAGATCATATTCATGAACCCGGAGGCCATATCCCGAGCTCCTATTTGCAACGGAATCAATAAATTACTAAAAGTACCACTCAATCCTGCAGTAAGTACAAAGAATACCATGATGGTACCATGTATAGTTACTAATGCCAGATAGGTGTCATTTTTCATTACACCTCCCGGTGCAAACTTTTCTCCTAAGAAAAATCTGAATACTTCAAAAGATTCTTCTGGCCAAGCCAATTGCATTCTAAATAACATTGACATTCCAATACCAATGATTCCCATAATGATACCTGTAATGAGGTATTGTTTAGCAATCATCTTATGGTCAATACTAAAAATGTATTTAGTAATGAACGTATCTTTATGATGGTGTTCGTGATCGTGGCTGTGGTCGATATCGTGAGCTAATGCTGACATATATATTATAAATTAATTTTATTTTAATAAATATTTTGAAATGAATTGTTCCGTATTACTTTGAAATATTTTGCGCTACAAAAGTAGAATCTATTACATTCTCTATAAGAGATTCCTGAACCGGAGTAGTTTGAATATTTTTTTCAGCATTTACTAAAGAAGATAATGTAGGTTTTTCTTTCAACCACTTTTCATAATCTTCCGGAGTATCTACGACAATTTTCATTTGCATATTATAGTGTGAAGATCCACAAATTTTATTACAGATTAAAACATAATCAAATGTGTATGGATCAAGTGCAGACTCACCTTTAGCTAAAAGGTCTGCGCTTCTTTTTGCTCTATCTTTATTGATGTTGGCAACTTTTTTCATCATTTTACCATCGGCTCTCATTTCTTCTGTAGTAATAGTAGGTACAAATGCAAACTGAGTAACCATACCCGGAACACAATTCATCTGTGCTCTAAAATGGGGCATATAGGCCGAGTGCAATACATCCTGTGAACGCATTTTGAATAATACTTTCTTACCTTTTGGTATGTGTAATTCATTTACAACTATATCATCCTGCGCATTAGGATCAGACATATCAACACCTAATGTATTGATTCCTTCAATATATCTCACATTTGCTTTACCAAGTACATTGTCTTTTCCGGAATACCGCGCCTCCCAGCTAAACTGTTTGGCATAAAGCTCAATAACGATTACTTCTTCTTCATCTTCATTAACAAACATAATGTTAGTCCAGGCGTATAATCCATAAAGAATAAGAACAGCTAAAACTACTGCAGGAATAACACTCCAGATAAATTCTAATCTATTGCTGTCTGCAAAATAAAGTGCTTTCTTAGACTTTTCTCCTCTATATTTAAAAGCGAAATAGTGTAATAAAACCTGAGTAACTGCCTGAACAATAAATATAAGCACCCATGTGATGTTCATCAAATTATCAACATCTTTACCATGTTCTGATGCAGGATTATCAAGAACTAAATGTCCCCAGGAAATTAATCCATAAATAGTGAAAATATATAAAAATGCAAGGAATCCAAACATAATGTATCCTTGAATATTATTGTCTTTGTCATTAGCAACTTGAGAATTGTTTACACTTGCTCCAACTTGCGTTAAATCAAATATTTTAGTCAATTGCCAAAATGCAACAGCCAATAAAACTAAAACTATTATTACCAACAAATATGTCATCTGTTTTTACTTTAAAAATATTAATAATGAAAATGTTTACTTTCTTCAATAAATGGATTTCTTTTAGCCAATAATGGGGTTTTTGTCAACGCATTAAATACTACGAAAATAAATAATCCGATAAAGAATAAAAGTGAACCAATCTCTGGAATTCCAATAAACCATCTGTCTCCAACGGTTGCCGGCATAATCATATTAAAGAAATCTACATAGTGACCTAATAAAATTACAATACCGGCCATAACGATAATCCAGGTAAAGCGTTTAAAGTCTGAATTCATCAGGATTAATACCGGAAAAACAAAATTCATTACAACCATTCCGAAGAAAGGAAGATTATATTGTTCGATTCTTGTAATAAAATAAGTTACTTCTTCCGGAATATTTGAATACCAGATCAACATAAATTGTGAGAACCATAAATATGTCCAAAAAATACTGATACCAAACATAAATTTTGCCAAATCATGAATATGGCTGTTATTTACAAATTCTAAATACCCTTTTGATTTTAAATAAAGTGTAACTAATGCAATTACAGTGATTCCGCTTACGAAGAAGCTTGCAAATACATACCACCCAAACAAAGTACTAAACCAGTGCGGGTCTACAGACATAATCCAGTCCCATGACATAATGGACTCTGTTACAATAAAGAATACCAGAAAAGTTGCAGATAACTTAAAATTTCTTTTATAAAAAATATTATCATCAGCTTCATCTTGTGCTATACAATTCTTTTTAGAAAAATATTGATATAAACACCATCCTAATAAGAATATTCCTGCTCTGATCAACCAAAACGAAACATTTAAATATCCTGATTTATTAGCAACTAATTTGTCATAATTTACATGATTAGGATCTGCTATACCATCGGTCATCCAAACAAACATATGATTATAATGCATTCCTGCCAATACTAATAATATGAAAAATAATACTGCGCCATATGGTAAATAAGATGTTATTCCCTGCATTACTCTAAATAAGACCGGAGACCAACCTGATTGAGAAACTATTTGAATTGCATAAAATGCTAAAGCACCTAATGAAATCAGCATAACAAACAAACACGCAACATACAGAGCTGACCATGGTCTGTTTTGTTCTTGATGTAACACGTGATTAAGATGTTTTTCATGTGCTGCATGATCATCATGGTGATCTACAACAACCGCATGAGCATGATCCTTATCTTCAACTTGTAATGAATCTACAACAGTAGGCTCTATATGCTTTACCGATGCGTCAGCTTTATGAGCGTGACTATCGTGGTGAGCACCATCATGATGAGCATCCGCTTCTTTTTGCAAAAGTGCTTCAACATCAGTAATATTTTTTGGCGCGTTAAAAAAACCATATCCTATACCAAGAATACCTAACACCATAAAGGCGAAAGAAAGGGTCTTGAGTTTGCTGGAAAATGTGTACATATCTATTATATCAGTGTTATACAATTATAATTCGCTTTTTAATTTCATTACATAAGAAGAAACCATCCATCTTTCTTCAATACTCAATTGATTGGCATGAGAACCCATTGCATTCATTCCGTAAGTCTGAACATGGAATATACTTCCTTCTGTAATTACTCTGTCTTTATAGCTTGGAACTCCGTTAAATTTTTCTCTTTTGGCTAAGTTCCCTTGTCCGTCACCTTTTTCTCCATGACAGATTGCACAATAAATTCCATAAAGCTGTGCTCCTTTTTCTGAGTTTTTACCAAGTGAATCTAAGGGAGATTTTAAATTTGCTTTGGCCAACTCATAACCTTCATTTGTATTCTCATATTCATAAGGTGTAAAACCTCTTTTTACAGCTCCTTCAGGAACCAACAATCCTTCTTTTCCATCAGGAAATGCATCAGACTCCGCATAAGTTTCGTAACTCACAGCCTCATACATATTTGGGAAATATTGGTAATTAGGATTTTCTTTGTTAAAACAAGATGTCATTATCGCTGACAGCCCTAATATTAATGCTATTTTATTTAAGCTTTTCATATCTAAATTAATGCTTTTCAATTACTTTAACTTCTACTGCTCCAGTACTTTGAAAGAAAGTAACTAATTCTTCCTCATTATTATTTACTGCAACTTCCATCAAGAAGTGGTCGTCTGTCGTTCTTACATCCGGATTCTCTGCTTGTTTAAACGGCCACAATTTACTTCTCATGTAAAAAGTAATAACCATTAAGTGAGCTGCAAAAAACACCGTCATTTCAAACATTATAGGCACAAAAGCCGGCATGTTTTCAATATAACTGAAACTTGGTTTTCCTCCAATATCTTGAGGCCAATCAACAATCATAATATTGTTCATCATCCAGGTTGCAAACGCTAAACCGCACAGTCCATAAATAAAAGCACATATAGCTAATCTTGTAGGGGCAAGTCCCATAGCTTTGTCCAATCCATGTACAGGAAAAGGTGTGAAAACTTCTTCAATATGATGATGTGCCGCACGTGTCTTTTTTACAGCATCCATCAAAACGTCGTCATCGTTATAAATAGCGTATATAACTTTATTACTACTCATGGTGTGAATGTTTATTGTCTTCTCTTAATTTTTTATAATTGTCTCCTGATGATTTCAAGATTGTTTTAACTTCTGCTTGTGCAATAACCGGGAAAGACCTTGCATACAGTAAAAATAAAACAAAGAAGAAACCAATTGTTCCGATAAAAATTCCAATATCTACAAAAGTTGGAGAGAACATTGTCCAGGATGATGGCAAATAATCTCTGTGTAATGAAGTTACGATAATTACAAAACGCTCAAACCACATTCCAATATTTACAACAATCGAAATTACAAATGAGAACATAATACTAGTTCTTAATTTTTTGATCCACATAAACTGAGGAGAGAAAACGTTACATGTCATCATCGCCCAGTAAGCCCACCAATAAGGACCTGTTGCTCTGTTTAAAAATGCATATTGCTCATACTCTACTCCTGAATACCATGCTACAAATAATTCCGTAATGTATGCAACACCTACAATAGATCCTGTGATCATGATGATGATGTTCATCAATTCGATGTGTTGTACTGTAATATATGCTTCCAGATTAGAAACCTTTCTCATAATGATCAACAAAGTGTTAACCATTGCGAATCCTGAGAAAACTGCACCGGCAACGAAATATGGAGGGAAAATCGTAGTATGCCATCCCGGGATTACCGAAGTAGCAAAGTCAAAAGATACAATGGTGTGTACAGAAAGTACAAGTGGCGTTGCAAGACCTGCAAGAACCAAGGATACTTCTTCAAAACGTTGCCAATCTTTTGCTCTTCCGCTCCAACCGAATGAAAGAATTGAATAAACTCTTTTTGTAAATGGAGTTATTGCTCTATCTCTAAGCATCGCAAAATCCGGAAGTAATCCTGTCCACCAGAATACTAATGATACGGATAAATAGGTAGAAATTGCAAATACGTCCCAAAGTAATGGCGAGTTAAAATTTACCCATAAAGATCCAAATTGATTCGGAATTGGCAAAACCCAATATGCCAACCATGGACGACCCATGTGAATAATTGGAAATAAACCTGCCTGAACAACTGAGAAAATGGTCATTGCTTCTGCAGAACGGTTAATCGCCATTCTCCATTTTTGACGGAATAATAAAAGTACCGCTGAAATAAGTGTTCCTGCGTGACCAATACCAACCCACCAAACGAAGTTAGTAATATCCCAAGCCCAACCAATTGTTTTATTTAATCCCCATGTTCCAATACCTGTTGAAATAGTATAAACAATACATCCCATTCCCCAAAGGAAAGCGATTAATGCAATTGAAAAAACTATCCACCATTGTTTGTTGGCTCTTCCTTCAACAGGAGCAGCGACATCAACTGTTACATCGTGATAAGATTTATCACCAATAACTAAAGGTTTTCTAATGGGTGCTTCGTAGTGAGACGACATAATCCTTTTATATGTTACTTATTAATTTTTAAACTTTTAGATATTTCTAACTTTTACCTGATAGAATACATTAGGTTGTGTTCCAACATGTTCCAATAAATGATACATTCTATCATCTTCTTTTAACTGTACAATCGGATCTTCTTTATCATTAACATCTCCAAACACCATGGCTCCCGAAGAACAGGCTGCCGCACATGCACAAGCATCATTAAACTCTCCTTTTGCTACAGATCTTCCTTCGCGTTTTGCTTGTAAAATTACAGCTTGTGTCGACTGAATACAGAAAGAACATTTTTCCATTACTCCTCTCGATCTCACATTTACATCCGGATTAAGAACCATACGTCCTAAATCATCGTTCATGTGATAATCAAATTCACTATTTTTATTGTACAAGAACCAGTTAAAACGGCGTACTTTATAAGGACAGTTGTTTGCACAATAACGTGTTCCCACACATCTGTTATATGCCATATGGTTTTGTCCTTGTTTTCCGTGAGATGTTGCAGCTACCGGACAAACTGTCTCGCAAGGTGCGTGGTTACAGTGCTGACACATTACTGGCTGGAAGGCAACTTGCGGATTATCTGCAGGGGTTTCCATAGAAGTAAACCCTCCTAAAGAGCCTTTTTCTCCAAATAAACCATCAAATGATTCTTTCTTTTCATTATCACCGGCAAAAGTATCTTCAGAAGAATAGTATCTGTCGATTCTTAACCAGTGCATATCACGGCTTCTTCTAACTTCTGATTTTCCTACAACAGGAACATTGTTTTCAGCATGACATGCAATCACACAAGCTCCACATCCCGTACAGGAATTTAAATCAATGGAGAGGTTAAAATGATGACCTATAGAACGATCAAACGATCTCCATAAATCTACATCTTTTGCTTTAACAGGATTATGATCCAATGAAACCATAGGAGCAATATTCCATTCTTCAGCATTTTTAGTATTAAAAACTTCTAAAGTAGTTTCTTTAATAATATCTCCTCTACCCATTAATGTTTTTTGCAACTGAACACATGCAAATTCATGCTCTCCGGCTGCTTTAGCAATCTTAACAGATTGAATATTTTTGAAGTTTTTGTATAATGCATACGCATTAACTCCCACTTGCATTTCTTCTTTTAACGCTGCTTTTCTTCCATAACCCAATGACAAACCTATTGTCCCTTTTGCTTGTCCCGGCTGAATGATTACAGGTACTTTTTCCAGTTTTATGCCATCTACTTCCAAATCGGCATAACTACCATTAAGTCCTCCATTTGCAACATTATGATTATTCAATTTTAGCCGATCTGCATCTGCTCTTGAAATAGTAAGATAGTTATCCCAGGAAACTCTGGTAATCGGATCCGGAAACTCCTGCAACCAAGGATTATTTGCTTGCTGGCCATCTCCCATTCCTGTTTTAGTATATAACGCTAATTCAAATTCTGATTTTTTAATAGTCTGAACCAATGCTCCTGCTGCGTTTGCATAATCTGCAGAACCTCCGGAGATAATCGCTTCGTTTGCAACATATACCCCGTCATGAACTAACTGGTTCCATGTTTTTCCTGATAAATATGAAGTAGAATTGGCTTTAATGTAATCATAAAAAGCAGTATCGTTCTCATTCCAATTCAACAATATTTCCTGAAATTGTTTTGTTTCAGAAAACAATGGGCGAATGGTTGGCTGAGTAATTGCATAACTACCTTTTAACAAAGAATGATCGTTCCATGATTCTAAATAATGTGTAGTTCCGATTGCAATTGATGAAGCTAATGCTGTTTCATCTTCTTTTAAAGAAATGCTTACAGCTAATTTCGCTTTAGTTAAAGCATCTGCAAATTCTTTACCATTTGGCATAGAATAAACCGGATTCACACCAGACATTATTATTGTATGTACATTGCCTGATTTAAGATCACTAATAAGTTGTTCAACTTTCTCATTAGATCCTTTTCTTATTTGTCTTATTCCGGCTGTAGTATATGCTTCACTGGATAATTTTGCATTGATCGCCAAAACTAATAACTGAGCATTTTTATCATCGATTCCGGAAACCAAAAGTCCTTTTGAACCGGAATTTTTTAACTGCTGAGCCGCTTTTTGAACATCTTCAGCTATCTCTTTATCAAGTGTTACAGCTACAGAAGATCCTGTTATTACATTATATATATAAACCAGCGCTTGTCTTTGCTGTGCATCTGTCATCGGAACTCTTCGGTCTGCAGCAGCTCCGGACAATGTCATATTGGATTCGAACTGGAAATGTTTAGACATTTTTCCTTTATTAGGAACTCTCCCCTGAACGTATGAATTATCATATCCTCCACCTTGCCAATCTCCCAAGAAATCCGCTCCGATACCAACGATCGTATTGGCTTTAGAAAAATCATAATCTACTAAACCTCTTTCTCCGAACACAGTTTCGAATGCATCAAGTGCTTCCGAAGAAGATACCGCATCATAAATTACATGTTTTGCCGTAGGGTTACTAATAATAAATTCTGAAATTAATTTTTCTGTAGAAGGACTCGCTAATGTATTTGTCATCAATACAACCTGAGCACCTGTAGATTTTGCATCAGCCAAACTGGCTTTTACATTTGCATTCACATCATTCCAGCCCGCAGATTTTCCGGCAATTTTCGGCTGCTTAAGTCGCATACTATCATATAAAGAAAGTATTGAAGCATGCACTCTTGCGTTTGCTGAAAATTTCGCTCCGGCTAATTTGTTGTTTTCGATTTTTATTGGACGGCCTTCTCTGGTTTTTACTAATAAATTAGCAAAATCAAAACCGTCAAATACTGTAGTCGCATAATAATCTGCAACTCCAGGAATAATTTGTTCCGGCTGAACAACATAGGGTATAGACTTAACTACCGGACCTTCGCAAGCCACCAATGTTGCTGCAGCTGTACTAAATCCAACGTACTTTAAGAAATCACGACGAGTTGTTGATGAAGACGCTAAAGCAGCACTATCTCCTAAAAATTCTTCAGTAGGAATTGCTTCAACAAATTCGTTGTTTCTTAACGTCTCAACAATAGAACTATTTTCGTTTAGCTCTTCAACACTTTTCCAGTATTTTTTGTTTGATGACATCTTATATAATATTAGCTTCTTAATTATAATCTTTTGTTTCTCTTCACTGATTCAATTTAGTAGTGGCATTTTCCACATTCTAAACCTCCCATATCAGCTGCTGTAAATTTAGTTTTACCATATTTCTTAGCGAGTTCACTATGTATTTTATCATAGTACTCATTACCTTCCATTTTCACATCAGTTTTACGATGACAATCTATACACCATCCCATTGTAAGCGGAGCAAATTGTTTCATTTCTTCATAAGTTTCAACAGGACCATGACAAGTCTGGCATTCTATTCCAGCCACAGTTACGTGTTGCGAGTGATTAAAGTAAGCAAAATCGGGTAAATTATGAATTCTAACCCATTTTACCGGCTTAGTTTTTCCTGTGTAAGATTGTGTTGCAGGATCCCAACCTACAGCATCGTATAGTTTTTGAATTTCTGCAGTATAGAATTCTTTAGAATAATCCACATAAGTAGAGTCTTTATCTCCCGTAAATTCAGAAATATTTTTATGACAGTTCATACAGACATTCAACGAAGGAATACCTGCATTTTTACTAACTCTTGCCGATGAGTGACAGTATTTACAATCGATTCCGTTTTCGCCAGCATGTATTTTATGCGAATAATGTATCGGCTGAATCGGAGCGTAATTTTGATCTATACCAACCTGCATAAAATATCCGTAAACAAAATAAGCCCCTGACAACATCAATAAGATCACAGTTACTAAAACCAAGAATTGATTTTTAGCATATGCTCTCCAGATTGGCATTGTCGGTTCTTTATCCAATACATTTATTCCGTTTGCAGCAGCAACTTTATTAAGTACATTCTTAACCATTACCAGCATTACCACCAATATAGCCAGAATAACGATCAGCACTCCTAATATTATATTATTAGATAATGCATCATCTGAATTATTAGACGATCCACCTTGTGCTAGCTGACCTCCTCCGGTCGGCACTTCTTTAGGTAATGAAGTATATGCCAAGATATTATCGATATCCGCATCTGATAATTGAGGAAACGAAGTCATTATAGACTTGTTGTTTTCTTCAAATAACTTTACAGCCAAAGCATCTCCGGATTTTACCATCGCCTGACTGTCCTTGATCCAAGAATGCAACCATTTTTTATCACGTAATTCTGCAACCCCTCTCAATGGCGGTCCTGTCATTTTGTTATCTAACTTATGACAAGCTGCACAGTTAGCATTAAACAATGCCTTTCCCGCAACTGCATCGCCAGCCGATGCGGCAGCTTCTACAGCAGATGATGAGGCGTCTTGTGAAAATGATTGAACAGAAAAAGTTAGCATTAAAGCTAAACTAAAAAGAAAGTTTCTTGAAATCGAATTAGGGTTTCCCACCTTTTTCATATTTTAAAATGATTATCGACTAATTTTTGGTATGATTTTTTCCCTTGAAATAAATCAACTATGAAAAAACTATACAGACTCATATAATTTGCACAAAAATACAATTTATGAATTATACAAAAAACCTTAAATCACAGTTAAACTTAATTTATAATTATTCTAAATAAATACACTTGACTCATTATTATTAATAACTGTACATTTGTTTAAAATACACCGCTTTATGAAAAATTTAAGAATCATATCATTCTTCTTTATTACCGGATTTTTTTTCTATCCTGATGATTTTTATGCTCAAAATAACAAAATTAAAGTTTCGGAGGATCCTCAATTCCAAAGATTATTGAACGAAAAAAGAAAAATAAATTCTTCGATCACAATAAATGACCGTTATAAAATTCAGATTTATAATGGAGATAATGAAAACGCCAAAAGATTTCTTAATGAAATAAAAAGAGATTATAAAAATACTGATGCAACTATTATTTTTAATACACCGAATTATAAAGTCGTAGTAGGCAATTACAAAACAAAGATTGAGGCAGAAAGGGCTTTAAAAGAATTCCATAAAAAATATTCCTCTGCAATTATTATTAAACCTAACAGATAATATCTGATTATTTGTATTTCGGCAATATTGAGAAATTATATTTTGATCTTGACAATTGAAATGCACTAATAAATAAAACAACTTTTGTCATCGCTACGCCGGTTAGCATTACCTTTCGATTTAAAAACTGAACTTTGCACTTAAATTAAAGGTTCTTTTTAAAGCAAAAGTGTTTACCCGCTCAATAGATTCGTTGGTTTTATTTACCCTATAATAACTATTGACAATATTTTGTTTGTTGAATATATTTAAAAGAGAACAGCCCAGTTGTAAATTAGTATTTGGATTTAGCATCCAATTATATCCTGCAGAAAAGTTAATTTCAAAAAAATCACTTATACTCTGATTGTTAGGACTATTGTAAACGATTTCAGGCTTTACGGGATTCGTCTTGTCGAGAACCGATGTATATGGTGTGGTTTCGGGCCTGCCGGAATGCCACTTGGTTCCTAAAGCAATTTTAATATTATTCCACTCGTAAATTCCTGCCCAATTAATATTATGTACCATTTGAAAGTTATTCGCAAATTGTGATGGAGTAATACTATTAAAAGTATATTGGCTTTTACTTATACTATAACTTAACCAAGAGTAAAAATGTCTGAAATTTCGCTGTAATAAAACCTCAGAACCTATAACGCTATAATTTCCATTAACTTTCACAAATTCCAGCTGGTTCTGGAACGCCTGACTCGGGCTATGGATTCCGTCTACTTTTTTATAATAGCTATCGAATGTAACCAGCCAGTTCTTATCTTTAAAAGTTCCTCCAACAGAAAACTGATTACTTTTCTGAACAGGAATATTATTATTATCCGACACAACCCATCGTCTTTTTTCTATCCCAAGAAAATCCTGCTGTAAATCGATGATCTGTGAAGTTGTCTGACTTTTTCTTTCTCCTAAAACTTCTAAACTTAATTTTTCTGAAAAAATATAATTGAATTGAACTCTCGGTTCAATAATAAACTCAGAAAATCGTTCTATATAATTGTTACGCAACCCTGTCCTAAGAAATGTTTTTTGATTATTACTTTTAAATTCCGTTTCAAAAACCAATGCATGAGACCTCAGAACTTCTTTTATATTTCTGATAAAAGCAGGATTATTGATATTTTCATAATTGGTAACACCTATTTCATTGTATTGATATCCGCTTTTAAAAACAAAATTATCATTCAAAACATATCTGTTCTCTGATCTGAAACCGGTATCAAAAACAGTATTTTGTTGTTGCAATATCTGGTTGTTTTGAGCGGTTTCATTGGAAGAATCAAGATTATAATAAGACGCATAAAAATTTATTTTTAGAGCGTTCCTTTCACTAAAATTAGTTTTGAAACTAATATTCCCTCCAAAATTTTGCTGATCCAGTTGATTTTCTTTTGATTTAAAAATGTTGTTTGTATTGCTGTCCTGGTTTATTTTCAAACTATTATTAATTCCTATAAAATCTAATGAGAACTCTGTATTGGCTCCTATTTCCTGCTGGTATTGCGCCGTAAAATCATAAAAATAAAAATGTTCTTTACTATGGTATTGAACATCCTGGTTATTTCCGGTATTGGTTACAACTGTATTTTGAAAAACCCTGTTGTAATAACTGTTATAAGTAGCAGAAGCAGCAAAATCTGTAAACGATCTTCTGCCGGAAATCTGAAAAGTTGATTTTTCTGAGGTTTTTATTTTGAAATTGGCTTCACAATTAATAAGATTAGCACTTATAGAATTTGCGGTCTTAATATTTCCTGAGTGTGATGAAATATCAACTACACTCGAAGTACTTTCTCCATAAAATGCAGAAGTCCCATTTTTAAAAATGGAAATTTTATTGGGTATAGACGGGTTAAAGGCGGAGATCATTCCAAAAAAGTGTCCTGTTTGAAACATCCTGATACCGTTCCATAAAAAAAGGTTCTGGTCATGCGTTCCGCTTCTTACATTGATATTCGAAATGGTTTCATCTGCACTATAAATTCCCGGTATTTGCTGCATAGCCTGAAGCACATCAGGCTCGATAAGTCCCGGGAGAATCCCGAATTTTTTTGGCTGAATAGTAAAAGTGCCATTTATCTTTTTAGAAACTCCTGTTGTTAAATATCTTTCTATTTTTATTTCGCTTAATTTTATATCTAATTGCAGCAAAGAATCTGTTAAACTTTTTGAAATTTTATTTTTAGCAGTAATTACGATGTATTTGTCACTAATTGTATGGAAATTCAGGCTTGTTATATTTTCTAAATAATGAATTTTTTCCTCTAAAGGCAAAACAGTACCAGGAGGAACCAGCCGGATAACCGAAACCTCTTCTTCTAAATAACTGAATTGAACATCATGCTGTTTTTGAATATTCTTCAGGATCTCTTTTAAGGGTAAAGTACTGCTTTTATTTTGTTGTGAATAACCCGTTTCGGAGACCAAAAACACTATCAAAAACAAACCTAATAGATTACGGAATGTTATCATTTAATGTTAGAACCACTTTTTTATCGGATACTGTATTATATCTTAGATCATAAGCTTTACTAACTATCTGAAGTGCCGTGTCAAGATTATTCATCGGCAATGTTCCTGTAAATTTCCGGTTGTTGGAAATCTGTTTGCTTTCAATGGTAATATTGTAGCATCTTTCCAGTTCTTTGAGTATTTCATCCAGAGAACCGCTGTTTATTTTTATTTCATCCCTCATCCAAGCGGGGTTTTCATCGTTTAAAGGAATCGATGGTATTTTCTTTCCGTCCCGAAAAGCAACATTTTGATTTTGGGTTAATACGATTATTTCCTCGTTAAAACTGACTTCTACTTTTCCTTCATAACATTCTACTTCAAAAGTAGTATTTCGGGATTTAACATTAAACGCGGTTCCAATAACAGTAACTTTTCCCAAATCTGTATTTACTTCAAACCGGTCTCCTTTTTCTGCTTTAAAATAGGCTTCTCCTTTTAAATTCAAAATCCGGTTTTTTTTCCAATTCCATTTTTTATAATCAATTTCAGAACCCGAATTTAGTACAACTTGCGAATTATCCGGCAATAAAAAGCTGTTCTTCGTTCCTGCCAGAGTATATTCATTGGTAACATTATACATTTTGAATAAGAAAGTCATACCCAAAGCCAGAACCAGAATTGCGGCAATCTTCATAAACCAGTTACGGGTAAGTTTTGAAGTGGGTTTTTCGTTCTTTTTACTTTGTACAATATTTTGATACATGGTTTCAGTATCAAAATCAGAAACCTTTATTTGGCTCGAAATAGATTTAATTTTGGTATAGGTTTTAAATTCCGGCAATTTTTCAAAAGCGTCTAATTCTCTTTCTGTCATTTCACCGGCCCACCATTTTGCCAAGAAAAACTTATTTTTCATTTTTTTATTTTTTAGTATTGTTCTAAAAACAACACTTCTTGTTGATAATCTAAATTTATTAAAATTTTAAAGATCTATTTTAAAATATTTTTTTAATTTTATTCATTATAAAAGCAGCTCCCGGTTTCAAATAAAATTTAACATTAACAAACTATATTAAAACCTTATGAAAAAAACTTAGGGAGCTTACTTTTTATTCAATTTTTTTTGATATTTACAGTGTAAAGAAAGTGAGCCTCGGTAAACTATTAATTTCTTAAATATATTATGATATATATGAGTACTCACTTTCTTATTTTCTTATTTTTAATTTTTTGACATTATATGATATTAAAGAAGTGGCTCTCAATAAATTTAACTATTAATTTATAAACATTTATGAAAGAACATGTTTGTGTCTGAGAGCTCACTTCTTTGTACTATTAAAACAACTCAAATAATAAAAACCCTACTTTAAGTTTTCAATTTCTTTTCTCAAAGCTACTAACGCTCCGTGAATCCTCTTCTCTACAGCTTTAATACCAATGTTTAATATTTCTGCTATTTCCGCATATTTTTTACCATCAATTCTGTTTAACAAAAAAGCTACACGTTGTGCCTCTGTTAAATTTTGTATAGCATTTTGAAGTTTAATTCTAAATTGCTCTTCTTCCAGAATAAACTCAGGAGTTTCATGGTTAAGCTTATCCGGTTTTTCACTTTTAGCAAATTTAACAACCACTCTATTGTGTGAAAGTTGATTTAAAGCCGCATTATTGGCAACAGTATAAATAAAAGAACGGGCTTTATCTATTGGGATTTTAGAACAATTCTGCCATAGCTTCATAAACGCTTCCTGTGATATGTCGTTTGCCTGTTCTTCATTCCCGAATTTATATAATAAATAATTTCGCAGCATTTTTACATGGTCATTAAAAAAACCCGAAAATACTGCTTCCTTACAAATATCCCTGTTTTGCCTTACTTCTTTCATAAAATATACTATAAATTGTAGTAGTATAACATATAAGTCAAAAAAAACCCTACTTTTATAATACTTTTATTTTTTTAGGTCTTATAATAAAAAATAGAGTTTATTTTTAGGTTAGGGTTATTTACTATTTGATTGTTTTTAAATTAGAACCCATAAAACATTAATTATGAAAATTACAAAAAATATACATTCATTATTTTTATTACTATTTGTTTTTGCCTTTTTAGCTGTTTCTTGTCAAAATGAAGAGAACGAACTGAAGAATGAAAACCCTGAAACATTAAATGGTTTTTCGGAACTAACAACCCAGCTTAAACGAGTGTCCAATACTGAAACTATTGATGATAATATATTAGACAGCATGGATTGTTATAAAATAAAATTACCTGTTGAAGTTATGGTGAACGACCAGTTTGTATTGGTTGCTGCCGAAGACGATTATCAGATCGTAGCAGATATTCTGAACCAATCAGATCAGGATGAAGATACTATTTCTTTTAATTTTCCTATAACATTAATTTATTCGAATAATGAAGAATTAAACGTAAGCAATGAAGAACAGTATAATATTTTGAAAAACGATTGTGATTTTCCGAATTCAGGAATGATGAGCTGTATAAGTTTAAATTATCCCATTACTATATTTGGTTATGACAGTACCCAACAAATACAGGATACTTACGTTATTGAAAACGATATAGAATTGTTTCTTTTCCTTCTGAATTTAGGAAATACAGAAATGTATAGTATCAGCTACCCTATATCGGTAACCAACTCTGCAGGTCAAAATATAGTGATTGACTCAAATGTTCAATTACTAAGTACTATTGAATCAGCATTAACAAATTGTAATCCATCTCAAGGGGAGTGCCAGAACCCCAACATCCTTACCGATGGTCTGATAATGTATATTCCGTTCTCTAACGAAACAAAAGACCTGACAGGATTTGGCATTCCTGATCTGGAAGGCATGACACATTACGTAACCGACAGAAACGGAAACTCCAACGGAGCCATTTCTTTTGATGAAGTTACAATGGGAAACAGGTTAAAAGTTTCCGGGACCCCTGAAAACAATATGATGCAAAACGGAAAATTTACAATAAGTCTTTGGTTTAACCGTCAAAATCCTGATCCGATGGTAGAATTTCAAATGTTTGAGCAATTAATGAGTTCCTATGTCGAACCGGTATATGCCTATTTTGGAATTCATTGCGGTATTAGAAATCTTGATAATCCTACGATTGGACCGATAGTAGTTTCTTCTAATCTGCTAGGGCTTCCGTTATACGAAAACAGCTGGTTTGATAATCCGGGAATGATTGGAGAATTAGGAGTCTGGCATCATATTGCAGTAACCTGGGATGGGCAAATATTAAAACTATTCAGAGATGGTGATCTAAAGGCTCAATCTCCCGGACCACAATTAGGATCCGATATGGGAGGAACCTCTTTCGGGTCTTATTTTAAAGGATATCTGGATGATATCCGAATCTATAACAAATCACTGAGTGCTACAGAAATTAAAATATTAAGCAATTTATCAGGAGATATAAATAAATGTTATTAATTCCATTTTGTTTCAGGTTTTGAGCTGTGCCAGAAACCTGAATTTGAAAGTCAGAAGTTAAAAATTCCTCTTTTATTGGGTCGACATACGTTACGCAAACATCGTTGTTACTCTGTTAAAAGAGGAATTTTTAATACAGTTAATTGATTAGCGGGAACTCTGCAGCAAGAATTTTTTTATTATTTTTTCTCTCTTGATAAAAAAGAAACAAACAATCAAGACACGATTTTCAATCGCCATCCTTAATCTTATAGAAAGAACGGCAGAAAACCCACTTCCGGGTATAAAGTCCCCAATAGTCATTTTAATTTAAAAGAGCTTTGAATGAAATCAGTAAATAATCCTCAAATAATCCTAACCCATTGAGTGTAATTATTGAATTTCTTTTTTAAATAAACCACATAGACACATAAGAAAAAAGAGCTAAACAACCCAATTATTGATTTTATATATCTGACGTTCAACATCTTAAATAATAATGCCTTTTAAAAACCAATGAATCTATGCGCTAAAAAAACTTAAAAAGGAATTATACCCAACAGGTTAATCCTACTATTTTGATTCATAGATTGAATTCACTCTTTTCAGGAGTTTTGTTCGGGTCTTGTTCGGGTCTTGTTCGGAAAAACCCGAACAAAAAGTACTTTTTCCCGAACAAGACCCGAACAAATGTGCCAAAAACATCCTGTAAATTGATCTTAAATTGAGTTTGCCTTGCATCAGAGTAAAACCCGAAATCTCAAAATAAACGATCCTTTTTTAATACTATTAATTGATTATCTGGAAATACAGTTTCCGATAGTTATTAAAAATTATTTATTTCAAGGTAGGGTTTTTTATTTGTCAGATGTTCTTAATAAGAACTATTAAACCCTGATACATATGAAATAAAAAACTTCCCCCTGTTTTCAGTTCCGGAAGAATCATTTTACTTCCGGCTTTTTAATCTGTTCTTTACAAAGAACGATTTATTTGTATTTTCTAACTTGTTGTTGCAGATTGATATATCTACAACAGTAACATAATTTGTTTAATAATATTATGAAAAAAATTACATTACCAAACCGGGGGGAAATTCCCGGAAAATTACGGAAACCCTATTTATGGGTCTTTTCGTTTTTATGTTTGCTTTTGAGTATGCAGACAAATGCACAGATTTCTTATTCGTACGGATGGGAACCTGACAGCGAACTCGGTGAGTGGACAACTCCCGTAGCGGGGATTCCGATTGAAGGGGCTAATGCAAGCGGGCCTTTTTATAGAGTGACCCAAAACCCTTGTAGCGGGAATGCCTATGCAAGAGCGAATGCCTACTATAACCTGATTTCTTACTTAATTTCTCCCAATTTCGGGAGTTCTAATAACGGAGGTGATATTTCTTTATCGTTTAACTATAAAGTAACCATGTATAGTGGCGGCGCAGCGGCTGCAACAGATTTGTTTTTTATCAATGTGCAATATGCGTCATCCCTTTCCGGACCATGGACAACTGCTCTAACAATTGATGATTCCAACCATACTGCAAATAGCTCCTGTACCAACAAGACTGTTATTTTTACCCCGGCTTCCGGAGATCTATATATTCGTTTTGCCACAAAAGCGATTGGCAGTGGTACCGATCTATATACTCATTTTGACGATGTGTCTATTTCCCAAGGGCCTCCCTCTACTTGTTTGGCTCCTACCAGTTTACAACGGTCGAATATAACTGACAGCTCTGTTATACTTAGCTGGGAAGATTCTACTTCAAATCCTACTCTGGGGTATGAATATGTTATAACTACCTCAAATCAGATTCCTTCTATTATAGACAGTACCAATTCGGGAGCAATAACAAACGGCGGAATATTACAAGGTTTGAGCAGTGGAACAACTTATTATGTATGGCTCAGAGCAGTTTGCGATTCAGGCGATTCAAGTGTATGGAACGGACCGGTTTCTTTTATTACTATGACACCCGGACAAATAGGGGACGGTACTGCTACAAGTAATTACTACCCCATTTACTCCCGCAATAACTACAACTATTCCCAACAAATTTATTTATCGGAAGAGTTAAGTGCCGTTTTAGAACCGGGGACTACTTATATTACAGCAATACGCTTTAAACAAACAACCGTTGGGGATACTTATGACAAATACAACCAATGGAAAATTTATATGGCCAATACCAATAAAGCTGCTTTTTCCGGTACTTCCGATTGGATCCCTTTTAACGCTTTAAATCTGGTATATTCAGGCACTATAGAAGGTTTACCTTCTATAGGATGGAAAGAAATTTCTTTAAACACACCCTTCAGCTGGGATGGAGAAAGTAATCTGATAGTTGCCGTATATGAAGATGCCCCAGGGTATACTTCTTTATCACCTATTGCTGCATTTGCTACTTTTGCCTCCGGATCCAACAGGGGGATGTTATACACTGCAGATCCCGCTTTTGACCATATGTCTCCTCCTGCTGCTAATAACGGTCCCACAGCCGGGATCAGCCAGATCCAGTTAGTG
>CAZSOC010000020.1:0-5431 GCA_964608415.1 uncultured Flavobacterium sp. | reverse complement strand
CGAACAGGCTGTATATGACCAGCGGTACATTGGCTCCGTCTGTTGCCATTATGCCCAATGTTTCCAATCTTGGAAGCGGCACCCATAGATTAAGCTTTACAGCATATGCAGCTACAGCTTCCAAAACACTGGAAGTAGGCTACATGACCGATCCTTTGGATATGAGTACTTTCGAAGTACTGGAAGTTTTCGATATGCCGGGAACAACTGCTTCTACAGCACAAAGATTTTTCTATACTCCGACAGGAGTTCCTTCAGGAGTTATGGCATTGGCCTTCAGAAATCCCGGGAATCCTTCAGGATACACGGTGTATGTAGACAATGTTGCCTGGGAACCGATACCGTCTTGTCAGGACGTTTCCAGTCTTACATATTCAGACCTGACCTTTTTTACGGCAACCATCAGCTGGGAGCCTAACGGAAGTGAAACGGCATGGCAGTATGCTTTAGGGATCAGCACAGATACCGATCCTGATGCATTATTTTCTGTAAATGTTACCGATACCACGGTTACCATAGAAGATCTGAGTTCTGATATTGGTAATTATAAAGTGTGGGTACGTGCTAATTGCGGGAATGGAAACTACGGTCCATGGACTTTCCCTGTATCTTTCAAAATCGGGTATTGTTTTCCTGTATCAACTAATACCGGGGATTACATAAGTAATTTTACAACGACAGGTGCTATACAAAATATCAATCACAGTTTGACCTCTATACCCGGAGGCAACGGATATGCCGATTATACAGACATGATTATAGAACAGGAAGCAGGCGAGACAGTTAGTTTTTCAACTACCTATGTAGGAGGTTCCAACAGAATTCTGATATGGGTAGATTGGAATAATAGCGGGGGATTTTCTGCAAACGAACAAATGTTTAACCAAACATTTTCCTCAGCTACCAATTCTGGATCGTTTGTAATACCCGAAGATATCCCTGCAGGAGATTACAGACTGAGATTACGTTCCAGATTTTATATTACAGATATAGACGCTTGTGAGGACATTGGATATGGTGATGCAAGAGATTATATTTTAAGAGTATCAAGCCCTATGTCTGTAGAAAACCCTGTTTTGCATACGCTGAAAGTCTATCCGAACCCTGTGAAAGATATACTGAATATTTCTTTCTCTCAGAATATTACGAATGTTGAGGTGTATAACCTGTTAGGTCAAAAAGTAGTAACCAAAGCAGTAAATACCAATCAAGGTCAGGTAGATATGTCTCACCTCGCAGCGGGTACTTATCTGGTAAAAGTTACAGCAGATAACCAAACTAAAACTATTAAAGTGATTAAACAATAGAGTTTTAAGTTTTAAACCTAAAACCCCTGATGGTTTTTTATCAGGGGTTTTTTAATTATCAGGCTTTGCAAAGCTCAGTATTCAAAACCATATCCATTTATCAAGGTAGGTTTTTCCATCTTTAACGTTGTTATTATAGGTTGGTCTATTTATGATAGTAATATAATTTATTTAATAATAATATTATGAAAAAAAAATTACAATTATTCAGTAAAAAATGGTTTCTGTTAGTAGGACTAGCGGGATCATTGAGTACTGCACAAGTGAGCACATTTCCATGGATGGAAACTTTTGAAGATACTTCGTCCACCTCTTCTCAATGGATTTGCCAATATATATCCGGAACAAATAGCAATGTTCCCAATGGCTTGTTCTGGAGTATAAAAACAGTCACAAGTGTGGGATATTACAATAGTACAGGACCCTATCAGGGTGCAAAAATGGCAGTTTTTGATACAAGGTCTCACTCCAACGGTACAGCCAGATTTATAAGCCCGATAATGGATTTAACGGTTATTTCTTCTCCTGTATTAGATTTTTATTATAGAAATATGATTTGGGATGATGATCAAAATGTATTGAGAATTTTTTATCGCATCTCTCAACAAGATCCATGGGTTTTAATCACATCTTTTAACTCCAATCAACCCTCCTGGATAAATTCTGGTAATATTTCACTACCTAATCCGAGTGCTACTTATCAAATTGCTTTAGAGGGCGAAGCCCACTATGGTTATGGATTGGATGTAGATAATCTTCAGGTAACCGGGGTTCTGAGCATTTCTGGAGTAAATCCAAAATTGGATTTTAAAGTTTATCCCAACCCTGTAAAAGATATCCTGAATATTTCTTATACTCAGAATATCACAAATATTGAGGTGTATAACCTGTTAGGACAAAAAGTAGCAACCAAAGCGGTAAATACCAATCAGGGTCAGGTAGGTATGTCCCACCTGGCATCGGGTACTTACCTGGTAAAAATTACAGCAGATAACCAAACCAAAACCATTAAAGTGATCAAACAATAAAGTTGTAAGCTTTAAACGTAAAAGCCTCTGATAGTTTTTGTCAGGGGCTTTTTAGGTTTAAGATTTCATATACTCATCACTTAAATAGGGTAGGGTTTTTTAGTTATCAGATGTTATTTATATAAACTATTAACCCTTATTCTAAAGATCTTAATATGAGAAAGATAATATTCTTTCTGTCGGCAATATGCCTATCAGTCAATACGTTCGGACAACCCTATCCCGATTGTAATGATTTGCAGGTTGAGTCTATAAATATGTCAGATGAATTGTCAATAACAATTCGAAATACTTGTTACGACTGTTCTTATGGGCTAATGGGGTGCTTGTATTCTGAAATGAAAATCGTTAGAACTGTTGCTCCTTTTGATACCATTGCAGCCAGTGATTGTTATTGTTTAAATTGGGAAGACCCTAATATAAACGGGGACTTACAAACATTTTTACTTAATACTAACGTTGCTTTTTTACCTCCTCTTGCGGATCTTCAGGTTCAGATGATAGGATGTGGTTGCGATACCATTCCATTGAGCCAAGCCTTATTGAACATAACTCCAAACAGTAAGGAAAATAATTATTTTATTTTTCCTAACCCCGCTAAAAATGAAATACATATAAGCAACCTTTCAAAAGGTTCGACACTTCGTATTACAGACATTACCGGAAAAATTCTTTACAGCACAATCACCGACAACGAACAAAAAACAATCAACATCACCAGCTTTGCAACTGGAATTTATATTGTAAATATGGAAGATAACGGAACTATTATTAATAAAAAATTTATTGTAAATAAATAAACGGAAGCGGATGACAAAAAGAAACAAAACAATAATACAAATTCATAATATTCAATCAAAATTTAACTATTAACTACTATGAAAACAAAACTATTGGTCTTTTTCCTCATATTACAAGCACAGTTCATCTTTGCCTTCCCTGTTTCAATAAAAGGAAATATAAACCCTGCAATTAGTAACACATTAAGGATTCAGTGTGCCGGTTGGGTTGAAGACATTCTTATTAATACTGATGCTGCTGGCAATTTCTTGTTTAAAACGGACATCTCTTATCCCTCAGAATTTTTGGTTTCTGTAGATAATAATGCTGATTTAGCCTATAAATTTTTCGTTTTTGAATCGGGAACGATCACTCTTAGCATTAGTGACGCTTCCCGAAAAGAAATAAGAAGCGAAGGAGAATCTGAACGTAGTCGGGCATTTGGCAGTATAGAATCTCTGTTGTTTGGTCCTTATGTGGAGATTTTTAAAAAACAAAAAAATGCCGAAGCAGGGCTTCAAGAAATAACCAGGCAAATAAAGATGATACCAAATATAGGTAAAGATCAGTACACAGACATGATTGCAGACTGTGCCGGGATCGTACTGATGAGCAATATGTTTGGAAACGACGGTAAACCGCTATACGATATCGGCACAATACCCCTGTTAAAAGAATTAATGAAAAATCATACTAAATTTTCAGGATTTGAATTTTATAATAGTTTAGTTTGGCCGGTCTGGCTGGAGCAATTAAAAACAGCAATAAGAACATCTCAAAATCGAGAAAAGGATTATACTCCTAAATTTACCGATTTGCTTGCTTTAGCCGAAGAAAGAAAAAATGAGGTATCACTCAGAACTTTTGTGAATACAAAATATGGAATTTTAATGTTTGTAAGACCCGAAACATTAAACGAAAAAGAGAAGACCTCGTGGCTTGCTGAAGTACAACGTTTTTGCAATGATTATCCACAATATCCCTTTACATCCTATCTAGGAATGCAATATCAGCAAGCAACCCAATCGCTGATAGGAAACCTCGCTCCGGATTTTATACTTCGTGACATCAATGGTAAAGAGGTGGCTTTATCAGATTTTAAAGGTAAATATTTATTGATAGATGTGTGGGGCAGTTGGTGCTTACCGTGTAGACAGATGAATAAAGAGCTTGTTTTAATGTATTCTGAATACCAAAATAAAAACATCGCCTTTGTAAGCGTAGCTTATGATAAAGATATAGACAAGTTACAAAACGCCATTAAAAAGGACCGGTTAACCTGGCCGCAATTAGTGTACAACGACCAGTTTTTGAAAAACTATAATGTTTTCTCTTACCCTACATTATTTCTTATTTCCCCTGATAGAGAAATATTGAAAATTGCACATCATTTTGACAAAACCGAAATAGATGCCGTGCTGAACAATAAATAAAAGTTGTATTGAAATAGGAGTGAACTATTTAAAACGATAATATTAATATTGTTTAGTTATTTTTGTCTCTTGTGAGATTGGTGTTATTTTAAAATATAAATACAGAATGAAAAAAGCAGTAATAGTAGCGTTCGATAAATTCACAGACATAGACCTGTTTTTAGCATGGGATTTACTGAACCGTATTAGATTTCGAGAGAAGGATTTTCAGGTAAAAATCGTTGGAACTGAAATAACACACACCTCTGTTTGCGGCATTGACCTGAAAACTCAAGGATTTATTGAAGAGTGCAATGATGCAGATCTTGTGTTTTTTGGCAGCGGTCCCGGAACACGAGACCTAATTATAAACAATACTTATCTTAACCGTTTTGCATTAAATCCAGACAAACAAATAATTTGTTCCATGTGTTCGGGAGCATTAATTATTGCAGCACTGGGACATCTAAAAGGGCTTTCAGCAACAACCTACCCGACTGCTTATGAAGCCTTGAAAAATTATGGTATTGATGTTATTAAAAATAAACATTTAGTAACTCATGGAAACATCGGGACAGCAGCAGGTTGTCTGGCAGCAGTTGACTTAGTGGGTTGGGCAATCGAAAAATTATACAACAGCAAAATCAGAGAAGAAGTTATCGCCTCTATTTTACCTGTTGGACAGGGACAGGTATGTATTTATTAACAAGTATAATAAAATAATAATGTGATAGATTATTTAAATAACGCCGGTGCAGGAATAATATCGGAAAGGACATTAAACGCTATCACCGGATATCTTTCACTTGAACGTTCTATTGGCGCCTATCATGCAGCCGCAGAGTCACCAAATTTAGTTCATGATTTTTATGTTAATGCAGCTAAAATAATAAATGCAAAATCA
>CAZSOC010000019.1:0-42463 GCA_964608415.1 uncultured Flavobacterium sp. | reverse complement strand
ATATTTGCTTGCATTTACACAAGATAGTCCATAAAAAATCAAAGTGCACGGGGCAACCAAACTGAGAATTTCTTTTTCTATTAAAAAAAGAATGAATATCCCTCCGGTAAACAATGGTATTACAAAGTTGATTACCAGTCTTTTTGAAGAATTATCCCATATTTTTTCTCCGCATTTTTTTGCTTTTCTGTAACTCAGGAAAATCGCAGTAAATGCCGCAAGTATTATTACGGTTCCTGCTATGATCAAAAGTTTTACAACCGACTCAAAAGAGATAACCAGATGTTTGTAATTCCCATTGGTTACAGGATCGAAGTATATAATTTTGTATGCCATAAAAGCACCAATCAGACTATAAATTCCGGCTAATATTCCTGAAAGTCCGCTTAATGAAATAAATCTTGAGGATCTGTTCATCATATTTTTGATTTCGGAGATGTCTTGAAGATATTTATTTGTTTCCATAAAAAAAGTACTTTGAAATACAAAGTAAATAATAAAAAAAATAACTGCCAAATAAAAAGACAGCTATTTTTAATTTTTTTATACCCTAAAAATTCCTCCTACAGAAATGATTCTCTGAAAGAAGGTAAAGTCTTGTTTGGCACTATCTGTTTTGCTGGAAGTTGTCCGGATGTCTGGTAGGTTAATATAACCTCCTTTTAGTTCACCTTGAATATAGAAGTGTTTAAAAAACGTAAAATTGATGGCTGCCTTTGCAGAAATCCCATAACCGGAAAGATGAAACTCATCATAACGTTTTTTGTTCATTAAAGTAGTATTGGTTTTTGGTAAAATAATTCCACCACCAATTCCTTCTGTAATATTAATTTGAAATAGATCTGTATTAGTGATTCCAAACCATTTTGAAATATCATCAAAACGGGCAATTTCTGCATAGATATAATTTAAACCATCTGTATGTTCAAACATCAGGAAGTTTTCGTCAAGTACAGTTGGGGTATTATGATAGGTTCCGTCAAATTCTCCGTAACCATCAATTGTTCCCGTCATATTTACGACCTGATCCTGTCTCATCACATATTTCATGTGATCTAGTCCAATAGAAATATTATATTTGTCTGAGAAAAAATAACCAATTTTCAGGTTGGTTTGAGGAATGGTCATTCTGGCAGGGTTTAAATAATCCAAATGGTATCCTTTAGGTTTATCGTCTGCTTTTACATTATTTAATGTAAAATTATATCCATCACCTTTAAATGTAATATCAGATTTAGAATAACTTTCTCTGTTTCCTCCCCAGGAAATAAAAAATTTCCCTTTATTTTTTTCGGTATATTTTTCTTGTTCGGTTACAAAATTTTGAGCGATGATCGTTTGTAAGGAGCATAATAAACCTATTAAAACAATAAGTTTTGTTTTCATTATTTAAAATTTGCAAAATAAGATTTTAGAATGAGTTAACTGTTTTTCGGATTGCAACTAATTTTTTCATTAAATTTTCAAAATAGTCAAGATGTAACATATTTGCTCCATCACTTTTGGCATTTGCGGGATCAAAATGAGTTTCTATAAAAATTCCGTCAACACCTACAGCAATTCCTGCCTTTGCAATCGTTTCTATCATATCCGGACGTCCGCCGGTTACCCCTGCAGTTTGGTTAGGTTGTTGTAAAGAATGAGTTACATCAAGAACCGTAGTTGCAAATTGCTGCATGGTAGGAATCCCTCTGTAATCTACAATCATGTCCTGATAGCCAAACATGGTCCCGCGATCGGTAACCATTATGTTTGAATTATTGCAATCCAATACTTTTTGTACAGCATGTTTCATGCTTTCAGGACTCATAAACTGCCCTTTTTTAAGATTGACGGTTTTACCTGTATTTGCAGCAGCAACTACAAGATCTGTTTGTCTTACCAGAAAAGCAGGAATTTGTAAAACATCTACATATTCTGCTGCCATTGGAGCATCTTCGTTGGTGTGGATATCTGTTACAGTAGGAACATCAAAAGTTTCTGAAACTTTTCTTAGGATTTTTAAGGCTTTTTCATCTCCAATACCGCTAAAACTATCAATTCTGGAACGATTGGCTTTTTTGAAAGAACCTTTAAAAACGTAAGGAATTTTTAAGTCATTAGTAATTGTCACTAATCTTTCGGCAATTCTCATTGCCATTTCTTCATCTTCAATAGCACAAGGACCGGCAAGTAAGAAAAAATTACCACTATTAAGATGTTTTATCTTTGGGATGTTTTGTAAATTCATATTTCGTTTTTGGAGTAACAAAGATACTGAGATATTTAGAATTTACTACCCGAGTTAAGATTTTTTTAGCTTTACTTATTGTTTTATGGTCAAACCTTTAGGTGCTTTTATGTGACCTTTTTCGTAGATATTTACATAAATTTTTAGAGGTTGGGATAATCCATCGTAACTTATTTCATAAATGTCTAATAAAGCTGCTCCGGAAGTACTGTTTCTGGAAGGAAAGGGACAGCATTTTTCAATTTTTTCAAACTTTATTGTTTCTCCGTTCGGGCCGCTTAATGCTTTAAAAAATCTTTCCTGATTGATGTTTTGATTAATCGTATTTCTAAAAAAAATATTTACAGGATAATCGGGATCATACCCATATCTGGGATCCGTGCTTACTTCGGAGATTTTAAATGTATTGTCTTTTGTTAATTCTAAAACGGGAGCATTGTTGTCAACATTCTTTAATGTCGATTTGGTACTGATACAGCCTGATAACCCAATCAATAAAAAAATCACAGTCAATTTTTTCATAATAATATTATTTAGAATTTTTACTTCTCAGCATATACGAAATTACAGCACCCACTACCACACCATAAGAAAGTACATTTATAACACTTTGGAATATATAACTTTTCAGATTAAAAAATGCTTCGGCAGTTTCCTGTTCCCGACCTTTAGAAATACTGTATTTTATCATATTCGGAAAAAATTCAGGAGCAATTCCCCGATGTATCAGTATTTGACAAAAAGGCATCAAAACAGCAATAAAAACAGAAAGCACTATGGCACTGGTAGCACCTTGTTTCCACTGCATTTCATTAGCAAAATAATTTTTTTTCTTATCTCTTATTGCCAATACATAAATGTAGATCATGATAAGGTTAAACAACATCGAATACAAAAAATATTTACTGATATTGGTATCATAATATCCAAAATATTTTTCGATACAAACCCATAACAAATAAGCGAATATATACCTAAAAGCCCATTTGATCTCTATGGCGAATTTTTTCATTTTCAACTATTAATTTCTCTACAAAAGTAAGAGAATAATTTAATCGAATCCAAATCCCTGTTATTTAATCATTCTTAATTTCTATTTTTGCAAAAACAAATACAATTATGGAAATACTCACACAAACCTGGCCATGGTATATTTCTGGATTTATCATAGGAATAATTATGCTTATACTGATCTATTTCGGGAAAGTCTTCGGAATGTCGTCTAATCTCAGAACACTTTGTACAATTGCAGGAGCTGGTAAATTTGCAGATTTTTTCAGGTTCGACTGGAAGTCACAAACATGGAACCTTGTTGTGATCTTCGGAGCAATGATAGGTGGTTTTGTATCAGTACATTATTTGTCTGATCCCGGCAATGTAGCGATCAATCAAGCAACAATAGAACAATTGAAGTCACTCAATATAGATGCTCCCAATGGAAACCTTGCACCACAATCACTTTTTGGAAACGCAATATTCCAATCACCTAAAGCTATTTTTATATTACTCGTTGGCGGGATTTTGGTAGGATTTGGGTCAAGATATGCGGGTGGCTGTACGTCCGGACATGCAATTTCGGGATTGAGCAACCTGCAATTACCGTCGCTTAAAGCTGTGATAGGCTTTTTTGCAGGCGGATTAATAATGGCACATTTTCTCATTCCGCTTATTTTTTAGGAGCCAAATGCTTGGGAACAATTCAATCCATTTTCCTGCCATTCGCTTTATCTCTTCACTCCGATAAATCGTCATGAAGAGGATGTCGCTGCTGTCAGGGCTAAAAAAAATCAAAAGGCATTTTTTAACACAAAAACATCACAAATGAAATTTATAAAATATTTACTTGTAGGATTTATTTTCGGAATAGTACTTACAAAAGCAGAAGCAGTTTCCTGGTATCGTATTTACGAAA
Source organism: uncultured Flavobacterium sp. (assembly GCA_964608415.1). Classification (GTDB taxonomy): domain Bacteria; phylum Bacteroidota; class Bacteroidia; order Flavobacteriales; family Flavobacteriaceae; genus Flavobacterium. The sequence goes on along the minus strand of CAZSOC010000019.1, from coordinate 38,321 downwards.
TGTTTCACTTTCAGTCATTTCATATGTTTGGAATAATTGGAGTAGCCATTTTTACAGGATTAATAGGAATTCAATTAATTAAAAGGTTTCAAATAAAAGATATCAACGGAAATCCGATTGTGATTGCAGACAAAGAACCAGGTTCTGCAAGATATTGGATCGGTGGATTGATTTTTGGATTAGGCTGGGGATTGGTAGGAACATGTCCGGGACCTATTTTTATACTTATCGGAGCAGGATTTTATAGTGTTATCATTATCCTTATAGGCGCTTTGTTCGGAACTTTTCTTTATGGTATTCTCAAAGATAAATTACCACATTAAGATTTTCAGTTTCATAGTGTTTAAATAAAAAAGCAGGTGTTAATAAAAACACCTGCTGCAATCGGATTTTTGAAAATTTACTTGTATATTTTAATGTAGTCTATAACAAATTCTTGGGGAAAAATAGTGTCATCAACTTCGGGTCCTCCAAAATTTCCACCGATTGCCATATTGATTAGTAGGTAAAAGGGTTGGTCAAAAGGCCAAGTATCTTCGTTTTTATTTTCAGGAGCAAAAGTATATACTAGATTTCCGTCAACATAAAAGTCTATTTTATCTTTTGTCCAGTCTGCACCAAAAACATGAAAACCTTCTTCAATATTTTCAAACTTAGTTTTCTTTGTATTAATAGTATTTCCATGGCTGTCCTGCGTATGTAGAGATGTAAAAACCATTTGAGGTTCTCTTCCTACATATTCCAGTATGTCTATTTCTCCGCATTTTGGCCAGCCAACAGTAGAAATATTTCCTCCCAACATCCAGATTGCCGGCCAGATACCATGACCTATAGGCAATTTTGCCCTGGCTTCTATATAACCATACTGAAACTCTTTTTTTCCTTTTGTAGTAATACGGGTGGAGGAGTAGTGGTTGCCATCTTTTTTTGCACTAATAACGAGATACCCGTCTTTGATCGTATGATTTTCTTTAGAATATAATTGCCTTTCATTGTTTCCCCAACCGCAATTAGGACAACCGTCTCCGATCTCAAAATTCCAAAAGGACTCGTTGAGCTCGGTTCCGTCAAAATTATCTTCCCAGATTAACTCTCTTTCTTGTTTGGTTGCCTGACATCCTAAAAATGCAAGGGAAAATAGTAATAAATATTTTTTCATATTTTTTATTTTAAAAATTCAAAATCGGCTTCCAGAACTGTATCAGAACTTCCGCCCACCATTACTTTGTAAGATCCGGATTCTGTTTCCCATTTTTCGTTAGCAGTATAAAATTCTAATAATTTTGCATCAATGGTAAATGTAATTTGCCTGGTTTCGTATGGTTTTAAGTGTACCAATTCAAATCCTTTTAATTCCTTAACAGGTCTTGTAACGCTTCCCACTAAATCTCTTAAATATAGTTGAACAACTTCTTTACCTTCAACGGGACTATTATTATGGATCGTAACGGTAACGGTTAAACTTTCATTTTCATGAAATATAGGTGTGCTTAATTCCAGATTGGTGTATTTAAAATCAGAGTAGCTCAATCCATATCCAAATGGGAACAAAGGCGAATTGCTTTCATCGATATAATGGGTCCAAAAAACACTTCCTTCTTCTTGCATTACGGGTCTTCCAGTGTTTTTTTGATTATAATAAATAGGTACTTGACCAACATTTCTAGGGAAAGTCATCGGTAATTTACCACTTGGATTATAATCTCCATATAATACCTGAGCAATTGCATTTCCGCTTTCTGTACCCAACTGCCAACCCACTACAATTGCCGGAATATGTTCTGCAGCCCAGGAGATGGTAAGGGGTCTTCCGTTTTTTAAAACCAGAATAATATTTTTGTTTACTTCGTAAATAGCTTCCAGTAATTGCTGCTGAACTCCGGGAAGGTCGAGGTTGGTCCTGCTTCTTCCTTCTCCCGACTGAAAACCAACTTCACCCAAAACCATGATGACCACATCGTTTTGCATGGCTATTTTTTTAGCTTCGGTAAATCCGGATTTATCAGATTCGTTAATTTTTATTTCTTGTCCGAAAACCGGAGTTCCGTAGTACAAATCTGCACCTTTTGCATAAGTAATTTTGTTGCCCTTGTAATTTTGCAGCCCTTCTAGCACAGAAATAGCACTTCCGTCTTTTGAAGCTCCTCTCCAGCTTCCTAACGGACTGCTTTTGTCATTTGCAAGAGCTCCGATTACGGCTATATTCAATCCTGATTTTTTAAGAGGCAAAAGTTGTTGTTCGTTTTTGAGCAGTACAATGGACTTTTTTGCCATGTCAAGGGCGGCATCTCTTATTTTTTTACTTTCAACGACAGTTTTTTCTTTTTTCTCATCGCAATATTTGTATGGATTTTCAAAAAGACCGAGTTCAAATTTTACCCTTAAGATTCTTCGGACAGCATCATTAATTATACTTTCGCTTACTTTTCCCTCGCGTACCAATTGAGCAAGAAAATCTACATAGACATAGCTTTCCATATCCATATCCGAACCTGCATTTGCTGCAATTTCTGCTGCATGTTTACGATCTTTGGCATAACCATGAGCGATCATTTCAAACATAGAACCCCAATCAGAGACCATTAATCCATCGAAATTCCATTCTCCTTTGAGGATATCTCTTTGTAAGTAAGAGTTTCCTGTTGCCGGAATTCCGTTGAGTTCATTAAATGAGTTCATAAAAGTTCTCACATTGGCTTCTAAAACAGCTTTAAAAGGAGGTAACAAAATGTTATGTAATGTTGAGGTTCCGACATCTACTGTGTTGTAATCTCTTCCTGCTTCAGAAAAACCGTAACCTGCAAAATGTTTGGCACAAGCCAAAATATTATTATTACCGGAAAAATCTTTTCCTTGAAAACCTTCAACTCTGGCAACTCCAATTTTTGATCCTAAGAAAGTATCTTCTCCGGCACCTTCCATAACGCGTCCCCATCTTGCATCTCTGGAAATATCTACCATTGGTGCAAATGTCCAATTAATGCCTACAGCCGAAGCTTCTTCTGCTGCCATTTCAGCAGATTTTTTTATGGCTTCCAGATCCCAGCTTGCAGCTTCTGCCAACGGAATAGGGGAGATGGTCTTATAACCATGAATTACGTCGTACCCGAACAGTAACGGGATACCCAACCGGGTTTCTTCTACGGCTATTTTTTGTATGGCTTTTACATCTTTTACCCCAACTACATTGAGCATGGATCCTACCCAGCCTTTTTTAAGATGTTCATATTTCTTGGCAGCTTCTCCGTCTTTTGGAGCCGGACCTGTGATTTCCCAAAAACCATTGTATTGATTCATCTGTCCAACTTTTTCTTCGAGTGTCATGAGTGCCATAAGCGAATCGATGCGTTGTTCAAGAGGAAGTTTCTGTATGTTCTTTTTGTTTTTTTGTGCCAGGACAGATTGAGAACCAAAGGTTATCAAAAAAGCCACAATCAAAATTTTATTCAATTTTTGATACATGATAAATTTTATTTTATAGGATAAAGTTATTTGAGGATAGTTTTTATTCCAGCCTCAAATAACTTGATTTTAGGATTTATTGATACACTTTTACATAATCTACTTCCATAGATGAAGAAGTAAAAGCCGGATCAATATTACCTCCCATATTACCTCCCATAGCTACATTTAATATGATAAAAAAGTTTGAGTTAAAAGGAGTAGAAGGATTGTTCGCGAAAGAATGAAATAGATTCCCATCTACATAAAACTTAATAGATGTCTGTGTCCAGATTACCGAATAAATATGAAAATCTTCAGAAACTCCGGGAACAATTGTAGTTCCGGTAATTGCATTTCCTCCGGAATTTCCAGGTAAATGCAGTGTTCCGTGAATTTTATTCTGATCGTTTCCTACGTGTTCCATAATATCGATTTCACCACAATCCGGCCAATCTACCTGATCAAAATTTGAACCTAACATCCATATTGCAGGCCATGTTCCACCACCTGAGGGGAGTTTTGCTCTAACTTCTATTTTACCATATTTAAAATCAAATTTATTTTTTGTAACCAATCTTGCCGAGCTGTATTGCGCTCCACCGGAAGTTTCTTTTCTTGCGGTAATTTTGAGAATCCCATTAGAAACAGACGAATTGGTATTACTGTTGGTATAGTTTTGAGATTCGTTATTTCCCCAACCACCGGCACCAAGTTCATGTGTCCAGTTTGAACTGTTTGGAACTCCATCTGTATCAAATTCATCAGACCAGATTAAGTTTGTAAAATCTACATCATCCCCGCCTTGTACAGGTTTGCTGGTAGTGAAGATAAAATACCAGGCAAGTGCATCGTTTCCTCCCATTACAGCTCGTATTGTCATTCTGTTTTCTGTAATAGACAGAATTTCATATTTGGTTTGATTGATAAAGTAGCCCATAAATCCGCCGTCTGAGAATGTCATTTCGGTACCTCTCGTTTTGTCTTCGTTAGTTGTCATCAAGATAGATTCTGATGGGCTTAAAAGCACATTTTTCAATCCGCCTGTATCATAAGGTAAACATAAATCGCTTCCTCCGGCAGGATGGAAGTCTGCATTGAAGAATGTATTTCCGTTATTGTCTAATTTGTATTTTAATTGATCATTTTCAAGAGAAAAAATTAATTCATTATCATACAAACAACTGCTTTCGGGTGATCCTGCTTTTTCAAAAGGATTAGCCGCATACCATAGCGGGAAGTAATTTTCTCCTGAATTATCATTGTTTGGACCTACTCCTAAATGTCCAACTTCGTTTGCGGCAAAATACCATTTTTTTGAAGTTCCTCCGGTTAGGAATTGTACGGCTTCTTCATCATTAAAATTACTTAAAACGGTTACGTCCAGTGATGTGGTTGAGGTTATCCCGCCTTTTCCACTAGCCAATACGGTTACCTGATAAGTATTAACTCCCGGAGTTGAAAATCTTTTGATCAGTTTACCTGTTGGAGCATTTACTTCGGATCCGTCACTAAAAATGTATTTGTAGCTGATGGCATTATCTGCTTTTGAAGAAAAATTCACTATTCCGGATCCGTCACCATCAGGGTTTTCTGCATCAACACCTTGAATTTCAAACTGAACTTCCAGATTTTTTATAGCATCTAAACTTCCGAAAGAATGATCATCATCGTTACAATTTACGAGTAAAAATACTGTAGTAAAAAGTAGAATATATTTATTTATTTTTTTCATTTTATTAAAATTTTACAGAGTAAATAAATGATACAAACTCTAATTATTACTAGTTATGGAAATAAACATTGTCGATGTATACTGTACTTTCTCCGGTAGGTAAACCTGCAAAAATAAGTTGGGCGATGTGTGCTCTGGTTGTTAATCCGGTAAAATCACTCAAAGGAATATCCAGACTGATCCATTCTCCTTGAGCAGGTGCAGAAAATACAATTTCATGTTCTACATCATCTCCACCTCCCCAAACACCGTTGGCGCCAAAATCTACTAATTTTACTTTGAAAGCCGTAAAATTTGAAGACCATACATCTACATGAAAATGAGTCATTTCTGTTGCATCGATCATGTTTGTAACAGTTTCTATTCCTACAAAATCTAATGAAGAATATTTCAAAACATCATTTCCGTTGATTGATATTTGCGAAAATTGTGCTGCTGACCAATCTGTTTTCCATGTATCCACAAAAACATTAGTATAAGTATCTGAAAATAATGAAATTACATTGTTTTGTGGTAATACTGGTGCTGGTGCAGCATTTTCCGGCATTTCTTCTTCTGTATAGAACAAAACGTTGTCGATGTATACCGTGGTTGAACCAAAAGGAGCTCCTACAAAAATGATCTGAGAAATGTGTGATCTTGTAGTGAGGTTGGTAAAGTCTGATAATGGAATGTTTAATGTGTTCCATGTGTCGATTGCCAGATCAGAAAAAGTCAGTTCATGTTCTGCATCATCTCCGCCTCCAAAATTTCCATCTGCACCAAAATCTACTAATTTGACTTTAAATTCTGTAAAATCTGAAGAAAACACATTAAGATAAAAATGAGTCATCGAAGTAGCATTAATTTGATTTGAAACAGTTTCGGCTCCTACAAATCCTAGGTCGAAGTATTTTAACACATCATCGCCATTGATATCTGTTTGTTCAAAACCGGATTGTGACCAATCTGTTTTCCAAGTATCTACAGGAACATTGGTATAAGCATTACTAAATAATGAAATTACATTTCCTGCCGCAAATGTAGGAGTCGGAGCAGGGATTAAATTGGTAATATTAACAGTAAAAGTTTCTTCTAAAGTTGCCGATCCGCCGCTTAATGCAACTACTTTTATCTGATAGATCCCAGGATTAGAATAATTGTGAGTAGCGACTTCTCCTTCAATAATTTCTGAAGGAGTTTCGTTCTCGTTTTCTCCAAAATAAACTTCAAAATAAGTTTCGAGATTGGCTTTTGCCGAAACGTTTGCACTAAGATTGGAACCGGTTGTTATGGTCACTTCCAGATCGGTTGGAGGTAAAAAAGAAACCGTAAGATTTTTAGTGATTTCTGAAGTTTTTCCCGACAAATTTTTCCCGATAATTTTTACGGCATATTCGCCTTCGGCATATTTGTGAGTTACTTCCTGACCGGGAGATAAGATTACATTTTCTGAAGTTCCATCTCCTAGAAATACTTCATATTCGGTTGTATTTTGACCATTAGGTCTTATGGTTACATTTCCTGTGTTGTCTTGGGTAATTTTGAATAAAACCGATAAATCAGAAGGAGCTTCAAGATCGTTGATAAAATCGGTATTGTTTTCATCCTCAGAACAACCGATGAGTAATCCTATGAAGATAAAACTGATTATATATTTTAATTTTTTCATAATAAAATCCTTTTAATAATTAGGGTTTTGTTGCCAGTTTCCGTTTGAAAACTGAATTTCTTCATAAGGAATTGGAAATAAATCATGTTTTCCGGCTACAAATCCCGGAATAGATCCTGCTGCTTTATTGGTTCTGACCAAATCAAAAAAGCGGTGTCCTTCTCCAACCAGCTCCAGTCGTCTTTCTTCAAGGATAGCATCAGTAAGTGCAGGTCCCGAAGCAGTGATATCAAAATTGGTATTTCCGAAAGCTCTTCGTCTTACAAGATTGAGGTATTCTCTTGCTTGAGAATCGTTAATTCCGCCGGCACTCAATGCTTCTGCAGCCATTAATAATACATCGGCATATCTTATAGATCTGTAGTTGTTGGGATTGGTTAATTTGTCATCGCCTAAATTCTGATCTCCTTGTCTTGGGATGTATTTTCGGTTGAAATATCCTGTATGCTCATACCCAACTCCATAAGTAGCGTTTGTAGCAGTTGCCCAGGCTTCTATATCCAATACTGAAACATCTCTGCGTTTGTCTGCCGGATCAAAATTGTTGTAAGTTTCCTGTGTGGGTACATTAAAACTGTATCCTGAATCATAAAGCGGACCTGTATAAGTTCTTATTCCGTTGAAACCTATTGCTACATTTCCTTCAGAACATTGTAAACATCCAAAACCGGCTCCTTCTGCATCAGAATACTGAACTTCAAATACAGATTCGATGTTGTTTTCGTATTCGTTTTCAAAAATAAGACTGTAATCATCCATCAATTGATATTTTCCGGAAGTAATTACTTTTTCTAAAATTTCAGCCGCAGGAACATATTTTTTCTGATACAAATAAGCTTTTCCCAAAAGTGCCTGTGCAGCTCCGATAGTAACTCTTCCTGCTGCTTGTTGTCCCGGTTCCAGATTTTCTATAGAATAAAGCAAATCTGTCTCGATTGCCTCATATACATCAGAAATTGATGATCTCGGAATTAAAGTTTCGTCTCCGGGTTTGAATCTCATATCTCCTTTTATAGGAATTCCTCCAAACCATTTTACCAGTTCAAAATGATAATAAGCTCTTAAAAAAGTAACTTGAGCGAGTAACTTTTCTTTCCCTTCAAAATCTGTTTTATCTTTAAATTCTAAAACATAATTACAGCGGTTTACACCTGCAAACATCCAATCCCAAAGATTTTTTAAGTTGGCATTTACGGGAGTATGGATCATATCGTCTATTTGTTGAAACCCTGGAACATCTACAGCGTTTCCACCACCACATAGTGTATTGTCTGAGGCTATTTCCCCCATGAGTACATTTATGTAGCTCGAATGAAGTAAATCGTATGCTGCGATTGTAGCCATCTCATAATCTTCTTTAGAATTGAAATAATTTTCAGAATCTATGGAATAAACCGGGTCTCTTTCTACAAAATCATCGCTGCAACTGGTGTTGATCAGTGCGATTACACTAAGAAACAGAAATATATTTTTGATATTATTTTTCATAATAATGATTTAAAAATTGATGTTAGCACCTAAAATGAATGTTCTGGGAACAGGATAAAAACCAAAATCCACGCCGCCTCCAACCGGATCTCCCGTTGAAGCTGCAGGATCGTAACCTTTGTATTTGGTAAAAGTATATAAGTTGTTTACTGCAAAATATACTCTTGCTTTGGTAATACCGACTTTTTCAGTATATTTTTTGTTTATGGTATATCCTAATTGTACATTTTGAATTCTCAGATAAGAAGCATCTTCTACAAAATAATCGGAAAAGACATTGTTGCCGGTTGCTCCTGTTGTAACTTTCGGAATAGAGTTACTTGTTCCTTCTCCTGTCCAGCGATCTAAAACGTAGTTTAATCTGTTTGCCATAGGAATGTCTCTTTCATAATTTCTTACCATATCATTTCCTATTGAGGCATAAGTATAAACTGAAAAATCAAAATCTTTATAATTGAAACCAAAATTGAAGCCCATTAAAACATCGGGGATCGGATCTCCAAGATTGGTTCGGTCGTCTGCATCAATAACTCCATCACCGTTTATATCTACGAATCTCAAATCTCCGGGAGTTGCATTGGCACCCAAAGCGATTTGTGAAGGATGTGCATCTACTTCTGCCTGATTTTGGAAAATTCCATCAGTTTTATATCCGTAAAAATTACCGATACTATATCCTTCCTGCATTCTTGAAGGCTGGTCGCTCAGGTTGAAATTACCTCCTGATAAGAAACCTGTTCCGTTATTTACTTTTAAGACTTCGTTTTTTAAGAAAGTTACATTGTAATTCACATTAAAACTAAAATCTGAATTGATCTGATCTTTGTAACCTAATGCCAGTTCCAATCCTGAGTTTCTCACAGTTCCTGCATTAATGGTCGGATTTGCAGAACCTGGAGCTGCTCCTCCTGTTATACCGGAAATAGGAATATTCTGGATCAATAAATCTTTTCTTGTATCGATAAAATAATCGGTTGTGAGGGTTAATTTTTTGTTGAAAAATTCCATATCTAAACCAACATCAAATTTTTGGGCTTCTTCCCATTTCAAATCAGGGTTAGGAATTCTTCCTATTGATGTTCCGTTGGTTAAAGCGTTATCGAACACATAAGTTGCCTCTCCGTTGAGTAAACTTACATATCCATTGTTTCCAATCTGATCATTACCTAAAGTTCCGTAGCTGATTCTAAATTTTAAAAAATTTAAAGTATTGTTTTGTTTAAAGAAGCTTTCTTCTGAAATTACCCATCCGGCAGTAACAGAAGGGAAATAAGCAACTGCATTTTCCGGTCCGAACTTGGTTGACGCATCACGTCTTATCATGGCAGAAAACAGGTATTTTCCGTCGTAATCATAGTTTAATCTTGCGAAATAAGATAGTCTTCTTTCGTCATAAGCATAAGAACTGTTTGTCAAAGCATCCGATAATCCTTTGGTAAGGGAAATATCTGCGTAATCCCATGAGTTATAAGGAACATCATAACCTGTTGCGTACAATCCTTCTCCCCATTCTTTGAATATCGTGTTTCCTAAAGTGATTTCAAATTGATGTTTTTCGGCAAGTTTGAAGTTGTAATTTAAAAATAAGTCAAATGAATAATTATTGTCATTTACAGCTCCCTGAGTAACACTGCTTCTTTTTACATCGTAGATTTTACCACCATAATCTACTTCTTTGCCAAATGTTTTGGATCTGCTGTTTCCTGTATTGAAACCCATGTTTGAGTTTAGTTTCAAACCTTTTATGATTTCATACGAAAGACCAAATGTTCCATTTATTTTTTTGAAATTATAATCGTTATAAGTATTCTCTATTTGAGCCAAAGGATTGATAATTTCTGTACCATAATCTGCAAGATTCGGTACTAACGAATATGCTCCTTCTGAATCATAAGGGTTGATATTTGCAGGCATATTTAATGCATTGAATAATACAGAACCTAAAACATTTTCATTAAGTGTTTTTCTGTTGAAGTAAGTGTAAATTAAATTTGCGTTTACCTTCAATTTGTCTGTCAGGTCTGCATTTACAGCCATTCTTGCTGTATTTCTTAAAAATCCGGATTTTTTACCACCTACTAATCCTTCCTGATCTAAGTGTGAACCGCTAAAACTATAAGTAATTTTGTCAGAACCACCTCTTATGCTCAAATCATGATTGATGATCGGAACTCCTTTTCCAAAAACTTCATCTTGCCAATCTGTTCCTTTTCCTATATGAGCTATATTAGGGAAAGGTACAGGTCTTCCGCCGTTGGCAAAAGCTTCATTTACCATTAATGCGTATTCTGTACCGTTGAGTAATGGTAATTTTCTTGAAGTTTCCTGAAATCCGCTATAAACGTTATATTCAAAAGCAGTTTTCATATTCTTTTTACCTTTTTTGGTAGTAACCAATATGATTCCGTTTGCCCCGATCGTACCATAGATTGCTGCTTGAGCATCTTTTAAAACGGTGATACTTTCTATATCATTCGGGTTTAACAGACCTAGTTCTCCCACATATCCATCTATAATGGCTGTAGGCCGGTTTTCTCCATTGGTTGCGATACCGCGAATTCTAATGTCTAATGCAGCACCCGGAGCTCCGGATTGAGTTGTTACGATTACTCCGGAAACAGTTCCTTGTAAAGCTTGTTCTATTTTTATGGGTTTGATGTTTTCGATTGTTTTTGCATCAATAACAGATACAGCTCCTGTAACATCTCTTTTTCTTTGGGTTCCGTAACCAATAACGACTACGTCTTCAATAACTTTTGAGTCTTCGCTTAACTCAATAGTGAGATTATTCATAGAATTGTTTACAACTATTTCATAGTTTTCAAATCCTATATAACTAAATACTACTACAGATCCTGCGGGAATATTATTCAATGAAAATTTTCCGTCAAAATCTGAAGTACTTCCCTGCGAACCTCCTTTGATAAATATACTAACACCGGGAATAGTTAGATCGGTTCCTCGTTCTTTTATTTTACCATCAATGTTATAATTTTGAGAGAATCCCCAAAACGACAACAGGAGGAAATAAATTAAAAATAGATTAGATTTCATATTTGTGTTTTTTGTGAAATATAAAGTTAGATTAGTATTTTATTAATACTTTGTTTATGACCACAACAAAAAATCTACATAAACACATTTATTTTATGATTTTATTTTTTTCTTAAAATTATCCTAAATAAAACAGGACTTTTTGTGTGGGAAAGAAGTACAGATTTTAATTTAAAATACTTCAAAAAAGTTTAATTATAACGTTGTTGTTGTGGTATTGTATAGGTAATCCGGACTTTTGTAGTGGTTAATTAGATAGATAAAATGTACTCAACAAGACCTTGTTCGTGAGGTAAGTCCATTTTTTTACGCAAACGGTATCGTTTTATCTCGACACTTCTTACAGAAATATTTAATAAAGGAGCAATTTCTTTGGAAGATAAATTGAGTCTGAGGTAAGCACAAAGTCTCAAATCATTTGGGGTAAGTGTTGTATGAGTTGATTTTATTTTTTTCAGGAAATCTTTGTCTGCATTGTTAAACGCTTCTTTAAACAGATCCCAGGTATCTTCTTCTGAAATATTTTTGTTGATTGTCGTAATTACATTTTTGATATTTTTAGAATTATCGTCGGTTTTCTTTAAGTCGTCTTTGATTGCAGAAAGCAATTCGTTTTTCTTGATGAGGTTCATGGTTGACGCGGCTAACTCTCTGTTTTTGCTAGTGACATCCTGTTCTAACTGTTCGTTTTTTAACCGGAGTAACTCTTGTTCTATTTCGAGTTCTTTTAGTTCAAGTTCTCTTTTATTATCTTCAATAAGTTTATTCTTTTGGGCTTGATAATAGGTTTTGTAAGTTTTATGAATAAGATATGCAATAATAATCGTTAGTAAGACATAGATAAAAATTGCTGAAAATGAGCCATACCAAGGTCTTTCGATCCTGAATTTATATACAATTTCATTCTCGGATAATTGGTTTCCGACCTTAGCTTTTACTCTAAAAATGTAATTTCCGGAGGGTAAATTTTTGAAACTTACAGAAGCATTATTTTGCCATTCGCTCCAGTTTTCAAAATAACCTTCCAATAGGTGCTGATATTCTGCCACCATATATTTGTTGTATTCGGGAACGCTGAAATCAAAAGTAAGATTATTAAAAGTATAAGGAATTGAAGCTTCTTCGTTACAACTTAAATATTGTATTTCCGAATTAGTTCTGCTTTTGTAAACAGAATTGAGATGAATGTTATATTTATTGAATTTAAGATCATTAATGTCAATCGCATAATAACCATCAGTAGTTCCTATGAGATAATTATTTTCTCCAATTGAAGCAATATTTTCGTATCCCAACATAGAATTATTGAGCGAATAAGGAATGGGAATAGTATTGATTTTGGGATGACTGCTTATTTTTCCGGTAGTAAAATAATTAATATTATTTTTTGTAAAAATCCACAATTTGTTGGATCGGTCTACGATCATTTTTCCGGAACGGTATTCGTCTTTTTCGAAGACTTTACTTAAAACGGAGTCTTTTTCAAAAGTTTTAGAAGAATCATTTAACCTGAAGATCCCTTCTTTGTTTGCAAAGAGAATTATATTGTTGAATTTTATCAAAGCAACATTTTTTCCAATTGAAGGAGTTTGATAGGTTTGTATTTCTACTGTTTTTGTAAAAGCAGAATTCAAGACAATCCTGAAAATAGATTTATATTCGTGGCTTATATATATTTCGTTGGAATTGTGGGTCTCAAAATACTTTGATGAATAATCAAAACCTGAAATCTTGTGACTATACTTCCATTCATTACCGGTTTTTTTTAAAATACTTAAACCAGAATAATTCCCTTGAATTAATTGATCTTTGTCATTGGGATTAGGTTCGAACTTCCAGGTTCCGGACAGATTATAAATTTGTTTTGCAATATTATTATCTATTATAAAAGTTCCCGAGTCATGACCGCAGAACAATGTATTTTCATATTCGTACAAATTCCAGACCTGACCTTTTGTACCGGGAATTATCTGAAAGGAATTTGGGGAGTTTTCATTTTTAAGAAACAAACCCTGATTGGTACCGATGTATAGCTTATTCTGAAAAAAAATAGAAGTGTAAACGGTCCCCAAAATTCCCGTTTTGTCGAAAAAACTTTTTACAGGCGAATTAATGTTGAGGCAATCGATACCATTATCCAGACCAATCCATAAATTTTTATCGGTATCTTCAAATAATGAAAGTACGGTATTATTGTTTAAACCTTTGTTTTGAGTGATGTGGTAAACAATAGAACCGGTTTGGTCAAGAATGTAAAGCCCGTTAGAAATTGTCCCCATTGCAAAATATCCGTTGCTCAGTTGGAGACTGGTATAAATGCTGGTAGATTGTAAAAAAGCGGTTGTGTTTTCAAATGTTTTATAAAGTTGTCCTTCTTTTAAAATATAAAAGCCGCTGTATTGGGTTTGGATCAGTTTTCCGTCGTTAGTATCAAAAATATTGAGTACTTTTTTGTCTAAAATCAACTCGTTATTTGTAACAAGGGCAGCGGTACCATTTTCGATTTCAAAAATACCATCGCTGATCGTCTGAAAATAAATCCCCTTCAGAGTTTTAAAAGATTTTAAAATTCCCGATTTTGGAGTAATGATATTGAAAATCTGAGTTGAGGTATCGTAAATGTAAATTCTATTGAGTGATTGAAAAATTACCCATTGGTCATAATCGATAATGTTCCAGAATTGTTCATCATCGATAAGTTTATGTTTTATTTTTTGGCTGAGTGAATGGTATTCTAAAAATCCGGTTTTATTTTTTTTCCAAAAACCAAATTCCATATAACATCCGGTATAAACCAATTCGCCTATAACTTTTACCGATCGTAAAATAGTTTCGTTTGGAGAAGGGTAAAGTTTCCATTTGGATCCGTTATATTCTAATAAACCTTCGTTGTTGGCTACATAAATAGAGTTGGTTTTGTTTTGATCCAGCATCCAGTTTTGGTTACCGCCACCATAAATATCCGAAGTATATTTTACTATAGACGGCAACTCCTGTCCATAGCATAATTTAAGACTGAATATCGTGATTAAAATAAAAAGATATTGGGGTAAATATTTCATATTAAAAAAAATGAATTGCTAATATAGAAATTTTTTTACCATACTTTTTTTATATTAATTGTATATATAAAAAGCACATTTTTTAAAATTTTAAAAAATGTGCTTTTGAACCTAAACCAAACCAAATTATTTTTTTGAAAATGTTTTTAATTGACCATTGAGAAATTTTATATCAAAAATAAAAAAACAGACTTCATATTGAGAGTCCATTTTTATGCTTTTATTCTGGACAATAGATAATTTGTCATACCTCTGGCGAGGTATTCGACTAAAGGAGTATCGCTTTTTTCTGTTTCACATTGAACAATAGTGGTAATATATTCAATTTGCTCCTCTTGACTTGTAACCTTTGGAAATATTGGAGGGCAATTATTTACCATGAGTACAGCTCCGATAATAATTCTGCAAACTCTACCATTACCATCCGCAAAAGGATGTATTTCGTTCAAAAATTTATTATGGAAATAGGCTATTCTGGTCAATAAATGTTTTTCGTTAATTGAATTATCAATATCAGACAACCTCTCATTAAACATATCGACATAAGTGGCCATAATAATCTCTAAATTGTAATGAACAGAATATTCTTTATCTTCAAAAAGAGGTTGCCTTGAACCAACGGTGGGAATATTTCGATAATTCCCAACTAACTCAAGCTTAAAATCGGTTTCCCATACCAAAGGAGAACCCATCAAATTTGCATGAACATTTTTGATGGTTTCTTCTGTTAATTGAAAGTTTTCTAAATCTTCAAGAAGATTTTTCAAAACAGATTGATGTTCTGAAATTCCAAGTAATGATTCCAGGTTAATCCCTCGTACGGTTTCATCGTTCAAAAAACGAATTGTATCACCATATTCAAGTTTGGAATCTTCAATCCTTGCAGAGTAAAAAGAATAATCATTAATCAGAGAATCCTTAAATTCTTCTGACCATTTATTTCTTGGGTATTTATTTTGGAACTTTAAAAGGACAACATTGAAGTCGGACAAATATTCAGGAAGCATAATTTACTATCCATTATATTTGTTAAACATAAAGCGGGTCCACTTTTTAATATCATGAGGATATGCAAACAAGACATTGTCTTTCTTTAAAAAAGTCTTTCCCAAGAAGAATAATTGAAAATCTTTTTTAAAGGTATTGGGTATCGTATCAACAGGAGTAAGTTCTCTTGTAGTCGATAATTTTTTTAAAACGATTATGTCTTGTCTTGTAACTAACATGTTGCAAAGGTATTAAATACTTTCGAAGTATATAAAAACATTATACTTTTTTATACATTGTGTATGCAAATGTATAGACTTACTTCTTTCAATTATCATTCCAAACGCAAACTATACACAGGAAAAATCGAGTAAAAAAATGAATTGCTAATATAGAATTTTTTTTACCATACCTTACAGAGTGGTTTACCAAAGAACAATTAGAAAATAGGGATTTTTAATGACCTTTTGCTAATTGCTCTTTAAGTTCTTTGATGGTTTGTTTGTATTCCTCAATCCGGTTTTCGTATTGTTCTATTAGTTTTTCGGAAAGTTGATTGATAACTACTCCATTTGTTGAATTACCGCCTTGTTGATTATTATTAACGATAACATTGTCACTTGTTACTAATTCTTCTGGAGTGATTTCAAAAACTTCACAGAGTTGGTTAATATGATTTGCCCACGAATGACTTTCTCCGTTCTCGATACGAGCATAAGCCGATTGGGAAATATACAGGCTATCTGCTACCTGTTCTTGTGAAAACCCTTTTTGTTTACGGAGTTCTCGAAGTTTTTTTCCTATTGTGGTATTCATGTTTTTTGATATTTTTGTAAAAGTTTTTTTGAATCTATACAAAGATATAAAAAAACAATATGCAAAATTAGAGTAATGTTACCCTGATTTTGCATTAGAACTATATCATACGATACCGTAGTTTTGCTAAACAAATTATTAATGTTTAACAAATTAAATTTATTTCGTATGAAAAAATTAGAATTAAATCAGATGGAAAATCTGGAAGGGGGGATTGCATGCAATCAAAGTGCACAAGCAGCTAGAGTTGCTGGAGCAGCCGTTGGTGGAGCGATTTTCTTTGGAGCCGGAGCATTGCTAACAACATTAGGGATGGTATTGTATAACGGATTTGCATGTGAAGGTGCAGGGGCTGAAGCTTCGCATTGGTAAATTTTTTTAACTATTAAATAATAAAAATGAAAAAAATTAACTTAAATCACATGACTCACCTAGAGGGAGGCGGAAATGTTAGTGAGTTTTGTATAGGCTTTGGTGTTGTTGCTGCCGTATATGGAGTAGGAGTGCTGGCAAATTGGTGGAACCCTATTGGATGGGGAGGTGGAGCTGTTGCGGCTATTATTGGAGTTGGATGTGCAGTTGATTCTTTAAGATAATGATTTTAAAAAAAACTGTATTAGGCATTATAATAATTTTTATATTAATAATTTTTTTTGCAAATCTTTTTTTAGAGATTCATATAAATAAGTGGATTTTAGCAATCACATATATAATTATGAGTGTAATTATATTATATACCACATACTCTCGTCAAAAATAAATTTTCAATTATTTAAATAAGCAGGGAAAACCAATTCTTCCCTGTTTTTATTTATAGAAAAATGAATAAACTGCCTTATATCTCATAATTTTTATTAGCTATATATATTCTTGCAATTTTCCGATTTTAAATCTACATTTCAATTGATAAAGCCAAGTACATTGTTTTTGGCATTACTTTATTTATTTTTTTCTTTATCGGTTGTGACTCTTTATTTTTTTAGAAAAAGAGATTAAACAATGAATTAATTTATGAAAAACCCACTATTATTTTTCTTCTTAGTTATTTATACTATTATTCTTGGGTTGTTGCTTGAAGAATTTTTAAACATCAACAAACTCGCCATCAGTACTATTGCAGAGCAGTTTACCAAAGAACAATTAGAAAAAGTGCTTGACCTCCAGGCTCGTTGGAAATGGCTGGGTTATGCTATCGTACCGTTACTGTTGCTTATAAAAACACATCTTATTGCCACTATGATCAATATTGGCACTTATTTTTATAACTACACGATCAGCTATAACAAAATATACAACATCGTCCTGAGATCGGAGTTTGTTTTTTTACTGGCTATTTTTGCCAAAGGAGCCTGGTTTTATTTTTACCAAACGGAGTTTACGATTTTGGATTTTCAAAATTTCTATCCACTGTCGTTATTGAACCTTGTAGATTATAATAATCTCGATCCGTGGTTGGTTTATCCTTTCCAGACACTTAATCTGTTTGAAGTAGTTTATGTTTTGCTACTCACTTTTTTGATAAAAAAAGCATTGGATATTAAGATTGTCGATAGTTTTTTATTAATTGCAATTACTTACGGAGTAGGTCTCATGCTTTGGATAGCAACGGTTATGTTTATTATTTTAAATTATTCGTAAAAATGGCAAAAACTAAAATATTTTTTATTCTGGCCTGTTCCTTAGTTCTTATAGGAAATATAATCAATTACCTGTTTTTAGAAGGAAATTTAATCTCTGCAGCGATGGGAGTTATTGCAATGTCATTGATTATTATCGGACAAGTAGTAAACAAAGAAAAAGAAAAATGAAGAGATATTTTAAAATATTAATTCTACTTATAGTAATTGGACTAATAAGTTTTATGGGCTATTCGGTAGTTTCTAAAATCAATCATAAAAAGCAAATTGCAGAAAACATCAAAACCATACCTTCATTTTCGTATCAAGACATCGATGGAGTTATTTTTACAGATAAAAATCTAAAAGACAATACGCCAACATTATTTGTTTACTTCAACAGCGAATGTGAGTTCTGTAATGAAGAAGCCCAAATGATTAAAGAAAATATTAATAAACTCAAAGAGGTTCAGGTTATTTTCGTGTCCTTTCAAAATCAAGAAGAAATAACAGCTTTTGCTAAAAAGCATCAACTTACCAATTATGGCAATATTACTTTTTTATGTGATAGCAAAGTTGCTTTCGCTAGTACATTCGATGTTAAATCACTTCCTTGTTTAGTATTATACGACAAAAACAAGCAGCTTATAGATAAGCTGAAAGGTCAAACCAAGGTTGAAACTATTCTAAAGAAATTACAAATTACGAATTAGAAATTACAAAAAGGGAGGAGAGGAAAGTCTTTTCTCTTGTTTCTTTTATCTTCAAAAAAAAATGAACCCGAAACATATCGAAAAAACACATACCCTGCAACTCGACCAGTCAGATTGCGGTGTGGCGTGCTTGTTGTCTATCATAAAACTAAACGGGGGGAATCATTCTCTGGAAAAACTCCGGGAGTTGAGCGGTACTACAAAACAAGGCACCACAATGTTGGGCTTGTATCAGGTTGCCAACCAAATTGGTTTTACTGCCGAAGGCTGCGAAGCTGATATTCAAGCCTTGATTGACCATAAGCAACCTGTTATTTTACACGTTGTTATTGAAAACCAGTTGCAACACTACGTGGTTTGTTATCAGTACGATAAGCAAAAAGGTTTCCTGATTGGCGATCCCGCAAAAGGGATTTATTATTTAACGGAAAGCGAGCTCGATAAAATCTGGATTTCAAAGACCTGCCTGACACTTGAAGCCAACGAACATTTTGTTAAAGAAGCAGAAACCAAAGATTCACAAAAAAAGTGGTTTTTAGCATTACTGAAAGAGGATTACAAACTGCTTTGGATAAGTGTTTTGCTTGGCGTTTTTGTAGCCGGATTAGGAATGGCAATGTCCTTGTTTTCTCAAAAACTCATAGACGATATTTTGCCTTCACAAAACATCAAAAAGTTAATTACGGGAATAGCGTTATTGACCATTTTGCTTTTGGCAAGGGTGGGAATTTCGGTAGTAAGATCGTTTTTTCTGCTAAAACAATCCAAAGATTTTAATAACAGGGTCAACAATCAATTTATTACCTCTATTCTGCATCTTCCAAAACCGTTTTTTGATACCCGGAAAATTGGGGAACTTGTTGCAAGGCTCAATGATACACAAAGAATCCAGGGCGTTATTAAAATGTTGGCGAGCAGTTTGGTTATTGATATACTGGTTTCGATAATTTCTGTGGTTTTTCTGTTTATGTATTCCTGGAAAGTTGCTGTTATCGCCTTAATAAGTTTACCGGTTTATTTTTATATCATTTATCGCAGCAATAAAAAAATCATCGCTTCACAAAAAGAAGTAATGCAGTCTTATGCTTTTAATGAGAGTAACTATATCAATGTTATTCAAGGTGTTGCCACCATAAAAAACCATAATCGACAGGAGTTATTTGGAAAAACAAACGAACTTATTTTTGGAAATTTTCAGGAAAAGATATTCCATTTAGGGAAAATCAATATCCAATTGTCTTGGCAATCCGGTTTATCCAGTGTTTTTTTCTTGATTGGGATTTTGGTTTATACATCAGTGGCAGTTTTCAATAAAGAAATGAAACTTGGTGAGTTAATGGCTGTTTTGGGTATTACGGGTTCACTTTTACCGTCAATTGCCAATTTGGCTTTGATTTCCATCCCGATAAACGAAGCCAAAATAGCTTTCAGAAGAATGTTTGAGTTCGCATCCTTGGAGAAGGAAAAGGAAAACGGAATTGCAATTACATCCATACAAAACATAAAAATTGATAATCTGTCATTTCGTTTTGCAGGAAGAAGTGAGCTTTTTGCAAATGTCAATATAGAAATTCAAAAAGGAAAATTAACAGCAATTGTAGGCGAAAGCGGAAGCGGAAAAAGTACTTTAGGTCAAATTTTACAACGTTTTTATAATTTTGAAAAAGGAAATATTGTTGTTAACAATCAGTTTCAATTATCGGATATTGAATTAAAAAGCTATCGGGATTTGATTGGGGTTATTCCGCAGGAGGTTACCATTTTTAACGGAAATGTAGTGGATAATATTTTGCTTGGAGAGCAGGAAACTTTCGAAAATATTCTTTCTTTTTTGCAAACTTTTGGATTTGAAAAATTTTTCAGTCAGTTTCCGCAAGGTTTGGCAACCATTCTTGGAGAAGAAGGAATTAATTTATCAGGAGGACAAAAACAAATTATTGCTTTAGCTCGAGTTCTGTATAAAAAACCACAACTCTTAATATTAGATGAAGCCACATCTGCAATGGACAGAAATACAGAGAATTTCACACTCGGACTTTTACATAAAATTAAAAATAATTGTGCCGTATTTTTTATTTCGCATCGTTTAAATACACTTAAAATTATAGCTGATACGATTTATATTTTAGAGAATAAAACAATTACAACATCAGGTAATCATCAAAGCTTGATGCAAAGTGATAATTTTTATAGTGAATATTGGAAAAAGTAAAACCATTAAATATTTTAAATTTTTTAGAGTTTTCCTTTTCCTACGAACAGAATGTCTTCATTGTACAAGACTGGCTCCATTAAGAGTGAAATATTTGTATAGGCGATGTTGTGTTAAATTTGACTTGTAAAATATTGGTAATATGGTAGTTATAATTTTTGTGTGATCTAAATTAAAAATATCGTTTCACAATAATTGGATTATCATATAGATTTGGTCTTATTTTTGTGATTAGACATACAATCTTTTGAATATATTTTTCGTTCATATGATTGTGAATGTGTAAAAACATATATTTACTTAGAAATAAATATAATTTAATTAGAAAAACTTTAAACTAACTTTTATGAAAAAGATGAGAATTTTTGTTGCTGCATTTGTTGTAGCAGGTCTAGGATTAACTTCATGTAGTAGTGATGATAATTCATCAGCAGGAGAGCCGGCTACTATTGAAAAAAAATGGAATCAAACCCAAACAGTAACCAAAGTAGGAAGCAATACTTTACCGGCAGTTCCATATGAAGATAATGTGGCAGATTGCTCCAAAAATTATATAGAGTTTGCCGCCGGAGGTGTTTATAAAGACGTTGTTTATTTTAAACAGGGAGGTAATTGTCAGGAAAATATTGCAGAGCCGGGAACCTGGTCAAAGACAGACTCACAATTGGTAATTAATAATGGAGGCGATCTTACAGGAACTTATACTATTAATAAACTAACTTTAAATGCATTAGAGATATCAACATCTTCTGTTGCAGCAGGTGTAACAACTACAACAACAGTATATTTTACTCAAGCAATAAATAATTAAGATAATAATTAATTAATTTTAAGGCTATATCCTTTTTGAGGTTATAGCCTTTTTTTGTAACAGAGGGCAAAATAATCAAAAGGATAAACTTTTTAATTGTTAATTTTTTGATAAATTCATGTAATTTTTATACTTTACCCATTTATAGGTATGTATAGATTGAAAATTATTATTTCTTTTACATACAAATCCAAAACAAATAATTATGAAAACTATGAAAGTTTATGAATCATGTGGAACATTAAATGTTAATGCTTCAACCGGAGAAATGACCGTAGCTCCAAAAACAATGCTGCCGATTTTAAAATTTGGGGGTAATTATAGAATTGTAGAACACTATAACATTTCGAGCAAAAATTATTATGGGATTTTGGCCATATTGGTTATGGAAGGAGAAGATAATCGAAATTTAAGAGAGTATCCAACAGAAGATTTTATATTGCAAACAATTACCGACCCGATCGACTTAACAGAATTTAAAGCCTATAATAACGGAAGAGATTTTTCGGAAATAACTGCTCATGATAAAATATGCTATTTTGTTTTTCATGATACAGAATTCGGAGCTAACGGAGATGAAACGGATCGGTTGAATGATCTTCAGAACGAATTGGAAATAAATAAAGGTGAAATCCCGGAAATTTTTTACACTTCAAGTAATAAAGGAATTAATATCCCAAAAGTAGGAAGTGGAGGAATTTTAATGCTAACCGGATGCAAATAAAAAAATATTCTTGAAAACAGGATTTATTCTCATAGTTTTTTTAAACATTACTCTTGTTTTTTCTCAAAAAACAGATATTGATCATATTGAGAAGTTAGTACAAGAGAGTGATCATGTCAATGCTCAAATTCTCCTCAATACAATCAATCAGGACGAGTTGAGCTTGTATGATAAAGCCCGTCTTAAGTCGCTTGAGGCAGAAGCCAATGTTTTACAAAATCAGGATCATAAAGCATTTGATTTATTAATCGAAGCAAAGCAAATATATATAAAGATTGATAGTCTGGATCTGGTTGCAGAGACCAACCTTAAGATCACTTCGTTGCTTAATTCTATCGATAATAAATATATTGATAAACAGTCCTATCTCGATGAGTACCTCAATTATGCCAAATCTAAGAATAACCCTTTCTATCTCAGTCAGGCATATATGGAAATAGGAAAATCATTTTATGATGTAAATCCTCCGAAAACAATAGAATATTTTCAGAAAGCATTAAAAGAAATAAAAAAAACAAACGAATCATTATTTGAAGGCAGAATTTACCAAAATATAGGAGCAACTTATGCTTCAGATTATTTCAGGCAGTACGATTTGGCACTTAATTATTATGAAAAAGCATTAAATATTTACCAAAAGCTCAATGCAGAGGACTACATATTTTTTATTTTTACAAATAAAGGATTGGCTTACAGTAAAATGAACCAATATGATCAGGCACTTTATTACTATCAAAAAGCAGATGATATAGACCTTAAGCTATATAAAAATAAAAATAAGGAAATTTTATATGGATACATTTCAAAAGTATATAAAGAGATAGGAGATTATAAAAATGCTTTAGAATATATAGATAAGCAAAAAATTTATAGTGAAATTCTAGATGAAAATGCTCAGCAAAAAGCAATCAAGGAAATTAATACAAAATACAGGACCAAAGAAAAGGAAAAAGAAAACAGTACGCTAAAAGAGCAGTTAAAGCGCAATAGAATTCTTATTTACGGATTTATTTTATTATTAGTCATAGTAATTTTGATGGTAATTTTAGGGTATCAAAATTTATCCAAAAAAAGAAAAATTATTGAACAGGAAAAATTAATAAGCATTCAAAAATTAGATAAAGTGCTTAAAGAGCAGGAGCTTAGAGAGATAGATTTGATTTTGGAAAGTCAGGAGAAAGAAAGACATCTTATTGCAAACGAGTTACATGATGAATTAGGAAGTATGCTGGCGACTTTAAAATTTAATTTTGAAACACTTCAAAGAAAAGACAAATTATCAACAGAGCTTCATCAGGATTTATATCATAAAACCAATACGCTCCTCAATGAAGCGTATCAAAAAGTAAGAAACATTTCCCATCTCAAAAATCTGGGAGTTGTAGGAAAACAAGGGCTTTTGGTAGCTGTAAACAATATGGCGGAAAAAATGAGCGTTGCAAATATTTTAACTATCAATGTGATACCTTTTGGTTTAAATCAGAGATTAGACAATCAAAACGAAGTGTTTATATATAGATGTATTCAGGAATTTTGCACCAATATTATCAAACACTCCAAAGCCACAGAAGCTAATATATACATCACTCAACATGTACCAAACGAAATAAATATCATTATTGAAGACAACGGAATCGGTTTTGTACGTAAAAAAAGTACAGAATATAACGGAATTGGGCTTAAAAATATAGAAAATAAAATTGAGCAAATGGGAGGAACGCTCAATATAGATTCAAAACCTTCCAAAGGAACAACAATAATCTTAGACATACCATTATGATACGATTAATTATAGCAGAAGATCACCAGTCACTCATAGACGGGGTAAAATTATTTATCTCTTTTGAATCTGATATACAGGTTGTTGCAGATGTGAATGACGGTGAAATGCTCATCGAAAAAGTTAGAATCCATCAACCGGATGTTATTCTTACAGATATTAGAATGCCTAAGTGTGACGGAATTTCTGCAACAAGAATTATTAAAAAAGAATTCCCCCAAATTAAGATCATTGCGTTTAGTATGTTTGATCAGACGGAGGCATTTCTACAAATGAAACAAGCAGGAGCATCAGGTTATATTATGAAAAATGCACCATTAAGCAAAGTATTACATGCCATTCGGGTAGTTGCAAGAGGAGAATATTTCTTTGATGATTCGATTGTTACAAAAGACACTCAGACCAATGAGAATATTGTATTGAGCAATAGAGAGAAAGAAATTGTAAGATTGATCGGAGAAGGACTAACCTCACAAGAAATTTCAGAAAAACTATTTATCGAAAAATCTACAGTAGATACACATCGTAAAAACATTTTAAGGAAACTTAATTTACACGGGAAAACCGAATTGATAAGATTTGCAGTAGAAAGGAAATATGATTTTGATTAAAAATTTTGTTTCAAAAAATTACAAGAAAACAACTTTCGTTTTTAAACCATAAATCATTGCTAATTTGATTTTTTTAAAGGTTTTATATTTCTGAAAATTAAATATTTTATTCCTAAAATTCCTGACCTGATAAAACTACTGTTTTTTTATGTTTGTTGTTCTGTTTTAAAAAAAAATGCGTTCAAATTTACTATATTTGTAATCCTTAAAAAAACGTTGATTTTTAAAATAAATAATTCATGTCAGACAAATCCAAAATTTATTATACCATTACAGATGAAGCGCCAATGTTGGCTACACATTCATTTTTACCTATTGTAAAAGCATTTACGGCTCCGGCAGGAATAGAAATAGAAACCAAGGATATTTCGCTGGCAGGAAGGATCATTGCAAATTTCGCATCATACCTAAAACCGGAACAGCAACAAACAGATGATTTAGGTATTCTTGGTAATCTGGCAACAACTCCGGAAGCAAATATTATAAAACTGCCTAATATTTCTGCTTCTGTACCACAACTCAAAGAAGCAATAAAAGAATTACAGTCGCTTGGTTATGCGATTCCGGAATATCCCGAAGATCCCAAAACAGACGAAGAAAAATTAATAAAAGCAACGTACTCAAAAGTTTTAGGATCTGCCGTAAATCCTGTTTTGCGTGAAGGAAATTCAGACAGACGTGCCCCAAAAGCAGTAAAAAATTATGCAAGAAAACATCCGCATAGTATGGGAGCCTGGTCTTCAGACTCAAAAACGCATGTTGCAAGTATGTCTCAGGGAGATTTTTACGGAAGTGAAAAATCCGTAACTATAAAAAATGCAGATACATTTAGAATAGAATTTCATTCAAGCAATGGAGAAATTACAGTTCTCAAAGAAAACTCACCGCTTAAAGCCGGAGAAATTATCGATACAGCAGTTCTCGATCTTAATGCTTTAAAACAATTTATCGCAAAAGAAATAGAAGATGCAAAAGCAAATAATGTATTGTTTTCTGTGCATTTGAAAGCAACAATGATGAAAGTTTCAGATCCGATTATTTTTGGAGCAATTGTAGATGTTTTCTTTGCCGGTGTTTTTGCAAAATACAAAGACTTATTCGGGCAATTAGGAGTTGATACTAAAAATGGATTAGGAGATATTTACAACAAAATTGCAGGTCATCCTTTACAAGCCGAGATAGAAAAAGCAATAGAAGAAGCTTTGGCAAAAGGACCGGCTTTGGCAATGGTCAATTCAGACAAAGGAATTACAAATCTGCACGTTCCTTCAGACGTAATTGTTGATGCTTCTATGCCGGCAATGATCAGGACTTCCGGTCAGATGTGGAACAAGGAAGGGAAACAACAAGATACAAAAGCAATCATTCCGGATCGTTCGTATGCAGGAATATATGCTGTCACAATAGATTTTTGTAAGAAAAACGGAGCTTTCGATCCTACAACAATGGGAAGTGTTCCCAATGTTGGTTTGATGGCACAGAAAGCCGAAGAATACGGTTCGCATGATAAAACTTTTCAGATAAAAGGAGAAGGTGTTGTGAAAGTTATTAATAGTTCTGATGAGGTTTTGATGGAACAACCGGTTTCAAAAGGAGATATTTTCAGAATGTGTCAGGTAAAAGATGCACCTATACAGGATTGGGTAAAACTAGCCGTAAATCGTGCACGATTGTCCAGTACTCCGGCAATATTCTGGCTGGATGAAAACAGAGCCCATGACCGTCAATTGATCGAAAAAGTAAAATTGTACTTAAAAGATTACAATACAGAAGGTTTGGATATTCAAATTATGAATCCGGTTGATGCTACACAATTTTCATTGGAAAGAATCAAAGCAGGATTAGATACTATTTCTGTGACAGGAAATGTACTTCGTGATTACTTAACAGATCTATTCCCGATTTTAGAACTAGGAACTTCTGCAAAAATGTTGTCAATTGTTCCTTTGATGAACGGAGGAGGTTTGTTTGAAACCGGTGCCGGAGGTTCTGCTCCAAAGCACATAGAACAATTTGTAGAAGAAGGGTACTTACGTTGGGATTCTCTGGGCGAATTTTTAGCATTAGGAGTTTCTTTAGAACATTTGGGACAAACCCTTAATAATCAAAAAGCACTTGTTCTCTCTGAAGCACTGGATACTGCAACAGAGAAATTTTTGGATACAGATAAATCTCCTGCAAGAAAAGTAGGGCAAATAGACAATAGAGGATCCCATTTTTATTTAGCTAAATATTGGGCTGAAGCTTTGACAAAACAAACCAAAGACGCTGAGTTGAAATCTGTTTTTGAAAAAATTTCGAAAGAAATGGATGAAAATGAAGCTAAGATCAATGAAGAATTAATAGGTTCTCAAGGCACTGCAAAAAATATCGGAGGATATTACAAGCCTAATGAAGAGCTAGTTGGTCAGGCAATGCGTCCAAGTACAACGCTTAATAATATCCTTGTTAAAATATAATTTTAGTATATTTACAATTATAAAAAAGCGACACCTCAAAAATGTCGCTTTTTTTAACTAATGTCTTAGAATGATAAGAACACTACATCTTATAGTTTTATTTAGTCTTTTCAGTTTCAATGCAAATGCTCAATTAGGTTTTTGTAATGGAAGCAAAGGGTTGCCTATTTTTTTTGAAGATTTTGGTACCGGGGTAAATTTTGGACCTCAATTACCACCGACTTATACCACTTATAATTTTGTTTCAGGAATTCCGGATGATGGTTCCTATACCATTGCGAGACCCACGAATCTCAACAATTCCTGGCACAATACTTCTGATCATACACCTAATGATGAAAATGGAAAAGCACTGATCGTAAATGCAAGTTTTACCGCAGGAGAATTTTATAAAAGAACAGTAAATGGTTTATGTGCCAACACTACTTTTGAGTTTTCGGCATGGGTAATGAATTTATATAATTCTTCGGCAGGAGCCTGCAGTGGGACAGGCATACCGATAGATATTAAATTTGAAATTTGGGACAGTACGCAGTCGACTTTATTGAAAGAAGGAAGTACAGGAGAAATTCAAGGAACAAGTAATCCGGTCTGGACACAGTTTGGATTGACGTTTACAACATTACATGATCAGACTTCGGTAGTTTTAATAATGAAAAATAATGGAGTAGGAGGTTGCGGAAATGATTTGGCAATAGATGATATTATGTTTAGATCCTGTGGAGATTTTACTTCTATAACAACAAGTTCCAATGAAAACAGTAAAATTTACTGCAGTAATTCACTTCCATCAGATATAACATTGAAGGTAATTACTCAAGGAAATTCAAATTATGTTTATCAATGGCAGGAAAGCGATGATAACGAAAACTGGAATGATATATTTGGATCAACTTCAAATATTTTAAATAGCGTAATTCATCAAACTAAATATTTCAGAACTAAAGTAGCAGAAGATATTGCTAATATTAATAATCCTTATTGTCACACTGTTTCAGAGGTTTTTATGGTAACTGTAGAACAATTTCCAAACAGTCCGGTAAGCAATGGGAATGTTGCTATTTGTGCCGACGAAATTTTCCCTGCTCTTTCTGTACAAGTAGATAGTGCAAACATAAAAGTAAATTGGTATGATGCTCCGGTTGGAGGAAATTTACTTCAGGAAAATAGCTTAAGCTTTACTCCGGATCAACCGGGAACATATTATGCAGAAGCTTATGTAGAAGCAGAAAATTGTAATAATACAAATAGGACACCAATAAAATTTGAAGTATTTGAAGTTCCTTTTACTTTTGATAGCGAAAGATCTTATTGTGAAAGTCAGTTTATAGATTTGGATGCCAATGCTGTCAATGTAGATTATTTGTGGAATACCGGAGAAACTACCAGATGGATAAGAGTAGATTCTCCGGGAGTATACAGCGTTACTTTGACCAATGCTGCAGGATGTTCAAGTATAAGAAACATTAATGTTATAGAAAATCCAATTCCGGTAATAAGTCAAATATCAACCAACGAAAGAACCGTTACCATTATAACTTCAAACGAAGGAGATTTCGAATACAAGTTAGACGGATTAGATTATCAGTCATCCAATATTTTTTATAATGTAAAAGGAGGTTTGAGAAAAGCATATGTTAGAGAAAGAAATGGTTGTGGTGTAAGAACGGTAAGTTTTGAATTGTTTATTGTTCCCAAATACTTTTCTCCAAATAATGATGGTTTTAATGATGTTTTTAAGATTGAAGGAATTGGACTGGAAACCAAAGTTAATATTGCCATTTTTGACAAAAACGGAAAATTAATTACTTATCTTACAGATACCAATCCTAGCTGGGACGGAACTTTAAATGGAACATTACTTCCTGCAACAGATTATTGGTATCGGGCTGTTTTCGATTCGGGTGAAGTACAAATGGGACATTTTTCATTAATAAGATAATCTTTCTGCCAATGTCATCACATCATATTGTAAGAGACGATCAGGAGCCCGCTTTGATTATTGCCAATGGAGCTTCATGCAGTCCGGAATTATTAGGTCAGTTATTAGAATGGTCTCCGTATATTATTGTTTTAGACTCTGCAATAGACAGGGTACTGAATTTAGGGATCAAAGTAGATGTTTTACTTGGAGATTTCGACAGAGCTTTTGCTCCCGAAAAATACCTGGAACAACAATTTCCTCTAGAAATAATTCATACACCCGATCAGGATAAAACAGATTTGGAGAAAGCTTTCGAATTTTTGATCCAAAAAAAATTCTCTGCTGTAAATGTAATATGGGCAACAGGAAAAAGAGCAGACCATACAATAACTAATATGACAAGCCTGGTAAAATATCAAAAGGAACTCAAGATTGTTTTACTGGATGATTATTCTAAAATATTCCAGCTTCCCAAGAGTTATCAAAAATGGTATCCGAAAGATGCTAATATCTCCTTGATTCCGATTGGAGTTGTAGAAAATATAAATTCTGAAAACCTAAATTATCAATTGTGTAACGATACACTTACATTAGGTTATAGAACAGGAAGCAGCAATTCTGTAAAAAATGATGGACTGGTAAAAATTACTCACGAAAAAGGAGATCTGCTCTTGATGGAATGTTATGACAATTAATAAAAAAGTTAAAGTGAAAAATCCAAAAATTCAAATTCTCTCAACAGAAATAATTTCTCAGAAATGGGCAACACTCAAAAAAGTTACTTATAATTATTCAGAAGATAATATTTCTGAAACACATATCAGAGAAGTATATGACAGAGGAGATGGTGTAACTATTTTGTTGTATAACAAAACATCAACAAACATAATACTTACCAGACAGCTCAGACTTCCTACTTATTTCAATGGAAATTCCTCGGGAATGCTTATAGAAACTTGTGCAGGAACTTTAGAAGAAGAAAATCCGGCAGAAGGTATAATTAGAGAAACGCAGGAGGAAACCGGATATGAAATTTCTAATGTAGAAAAAATATTTGAAGCTTATATGTCTCCGGGTTCTGTAACAGAAATGATTCATTTTTATATTGCAAACTACGATAATTCTATGAAAACTTCAGAAGGAGGTGGATTAGAAACCGAACATGAGCATATACAGGTTTTGGAAATTTCTTTCGATAAAGCTTTTGAAATGATAAAAACAGGAGAGATAAAAGATGCAAAAACGATCATGTTATTGCAATATGCCAAAATCAATTTAGGATTATCGAAGAATTAGAACTGTTTTTCAATCTTTTGTAATAAATTTAGAAGCGATAATGTTACAACTTTCGTCTAGCATTTTGTACACAATTTCAAAACCATCTTCCAAATCATAATAAGGATCCGGAACTTCCATGTTTTTTTCAGGACATAATTCGTTAAGTATCATTTTTACCTTATTCCTGCTGGTTTCATTTGGCGCTAATTTTAAAATATCTTTATAATTAGAATAATCCATTGCAAAAATGTGATCAAAATTATCAAAGTCAGAAATCTGAAATTGTCTTGCCTTTTGTTTAGAAATATCAATGTTATATTTTTTTGCTACAGCGATAGATCTTGGATCGGGATTTCTCCCAATATGCCAACTTCCGGTTCCGGCAGAATCGATAAAAAAATCATTCCCATTAAGTTTTGAAGCTAATATCCCTTCTGCCAATGGTGATCTGCAGATATTACCTAAGCATACCATGAGAATTTTGACGGGCATTTTCTAAAAAGATAGCTTTTTATGAATATCATCAACAAACTTTTTGAACTGTTTGTCTGTAGAAACAAGATTGTCAACAGTTTTGCAAGCGTGTAAAACGGTTGCATGGTCTCTGTCTCCAATTTGAAAACCAATATTTGCCAACGAAGCTTTTGTAAATTTCTTTGCAAAAAACATAGCTAGTTGTCTGGCTTGAACCACGTGACGTTTTCTGGTCTTAGATTGTAAAGTATCAATGTCCAGTTGGAAATAGTCAGAAACTACTTTCTGGATATAATCTATAGATATTTCTCTCTTGACATTTTTTACAAATTTTTCAACAATTTGTTTCGCTAACTCAATAGTTACCTCTTTTTTATTAAAAGAAGATTGAGCAATCAAAGAGATAATCGCACCTTCTAATTCTCTTACATTGCTTTTGATATTTCTTGCTACGTATTCTATAATTTCTTCAGGCATTTCGACACCATCTCTGTATAGAATATTTTTCAGAATAGAAATTCGGGTTTCATAATCCGGCTGATGTAATTCTGCAGAAAGCCCCCATTTAAAACGGGATAATAAGCGTTGTTCGATATCTTGCATATCGACCGGAGCTTTATCCGAGGTTAAAATTACCTGTTTGCCGTTTTGGTGCAAGTAATTGAAAATATGGAAGAAAACATCTTGAGTACCTGGTTTTCCCGAAAGAAATTGTACATCATCAATAATCAATACATCAATTAATTGGTAGAAATGAATAAAATCGTTTCTGTTATTTTTCTTTACAGAATCAATAAACTGCTGTGTGAAAATTTCAGCAGAAATATACAATACGGTTTTCTCAGGATATTTATCTTTTATTTCAACTCCTATGGCATGAGCCAAATGTGTTTTTCCTAAACCAACTCCTCCAAAAATCAAAAGCGGATTAAAAGAAGTTCCTCCCGGCTTATTGGCAACAGCCATTCCGGCAGAACGAGCCAAGCGATTGGAATCTCCTTCAAGGAAATTATCAAAGCTATAATTGGCATTAAGTTGAGATTCGATTTTAAGATTTCTAATTCCCGGAATGACAAATGGATTTTTCAGTTCAGGATTTAAATTTTTAAATGGAGCATCTACTTCTTGAGCTTTCATTGGAGAACGATGTGCAGAAGGTAATTGTTCTGTAAAAGGTTGTTTATTGCCATAAGTGTTCTCCATTTTAATTTTATAGAGTAACTTTGCATTTTTTCCAAGTTCTTTGGTAAGTGCAACTTTCAATAATTTTACATAATGTTCTTCAAGCCATTCGTAGAAAAATTTACTTGGTACTTGAATGTAAAGAGCGTTATCTGTTAGTTCAACTGACTTAATCGGTTCAAACCAGGTTTTGTATGCCTGATCTTGGATATTATCTTTTATGAATAATAGACAGTTTTCCCAGACTGATTGAGCAGTTTTGTTCATTTTTTTGTTATTGTTTTTTTTATTATTAATGTCTTTGTTAACTCTAAAAAAGAAGGAGTGATTCTAACATTATTCGGCAGAACAAATATGTGAACAATTTTCTTTAAAAAAAAATAAATCGGGGTTGATTTTCTAAAAAAAATGTTGTAAGTAGATAAAATAATTGATTAAAAAAATAATTAGAATAGATAAAATTTATAATGAGAATACACCAGTTACAAGTTAGAGTCAGATACTCAGAAACAGATCAGATGGGAGTTGTTTACCACGGAAATTATGCCCAATATTTTGAGATGGGACGTGTGGAATGGTTGAGAAATCTAGGGGTTTCGTATAAATGGATGGAAGAAACAGGAATTATGCTTCCTGTGGTATCTTTGTCGATGAATTATAAAAAGCCTGCAAAATATGATGATATGTTATTGATCAAAACCATATTAAAATCGCAGTCTTCTGTAAAGATTGAATTTGATTATGAAATTTTCAATGAAGAAAATGAGTTATTAACAATTGCCCACTCAACTTTGGTTTTTGTAGACATGAAAACGGGTCGTCCTACACTTCCTCCGGAATATATTTTAGAGAAAATTAATGACATTTTGAATGAATAATGTTAAAGATTAATTATTCTATAATTTTGATGTCAATTTCATACATCGAATTAAAAATGTCGAATATCATTTCGGCATTTTTTTTTCGGGTAGAAATCAAAATTTCACAACTTAATTCGAGTTTCTGATCTACGATATTCAGATTTTTTTCTTTGATAACCCGCATTACTTTATTCATATTTTTATAATCAAAAGAAATTTGAAATTGAACATCGATTGTTTTTTCTATAATTTTTGCTTCATTCAGGCACATTTGTGCGGTAGTTTTGTATGCAGTAATTAATCCTCCAACACCTAATTTTATTCCTCCAAAAAACCTTACAACCACTATTAAAATGTTGGTTACTCCAAAAGACTGAATTTGTCCGTAAATAGGCATTCCTGCACTGTTACTAGGTTCTCCGTCGTCGTTAGCACGATAATACACAGGATTGGTACCAAGTTGAAACGCATAGCAAAAATGTACCGCTCCATGATTGTTTTTTCTTAAAAGATCTATTATTTCTTTGATTTCCTCTTCACGATCAACGGGAAATGCATAACCAAAAAATTTACTTCCTTTTTCTTTCAATAAAACAGGTTCTGTAGGAAATGCTATAGTTTTATAAATGTCGTTAATATCCAAAATGTTTTATTTTTTCTTCCAGTTCTATTACATCTTCTTTACCAACCTGCAAATGCCAGGTGTTAACTCCTAATTTTTCTGCAGTTTTTATATTGTCTGGTCGATCATCTACAAATAAGGTTTCAGCTGCTTTCAACTGATGGTTTTTTAAAATCATTTCATAGATCTCAGCTTCTGGTTTTCGTATTCCGGCTTCAAAAGAAAAATAAACCTTTTCAAAAGCATTGAAGAATGAGTTATAAAAATCATCTCCAACAGTTTTTTTAAAGTGTTGGATATGAATTGCATCGGTATTACTTAGTAAAAACAAACGATACTTGGATTTAATTGTATTGAGAAAATCCAGGCGGTAACACGGAAAATCTTCTAAAATAGTATTCCAGCTTTTTTTGATAGTATCAATAGAATGTTCAGTCAAAGTCTTTTGAAATCCTGTCAGGAACTGGTTTTCGGTAATAGCTCCAATTTCAAACTGCATATTGAGAATGTCGAATTCTTCTGTCCAATGTTTCAAACCTAATTTGGCAAAAGCATTTTGCATCGCACTTTTGTTCAGATTAATAAAAATATCGCCAAAATCAAATATTATCGCTTTAATCATGATTGTAGTAAAAGTATAATTTGTCGCTACCTATTTTTATTAAATGATCGGGAGTTTTTTTTAGATCAGGCGATTTAATCCCGTCGTTTAGCAGATTTTCGCTTCTAAAAATTCTTGCTTCATCCCACAGATCGATTTCAATAAAATTATTAAGCGTTTTTGCTCCTCCTTCAATAATTACAGATTGAATATTTTTTTTATAAAGATTTTCTAAGATCAAACTTAAATTTTTATCAGAAAAATCCAACTCGATATATGTAGTTTTTTCAGAAGAAACAGAGTTGCTTTTTTTTGTAAAAAAAAATGTATTCAATTCATTGTCAAAAAAATAGCTTTCTTTTGGGATGCTATTATTCCCGTCAAAAGTAATTCTGGAGGGTTGGTTTCCATACCAATCTCTGCTGCTGAGTTTTGGATTATCTTCGATAACAGTTTGTTTTCCAACTAAAATCCCATTTTCTTCTGTACGCCATTTATGCACCAACTGACGTGAAATTGGGTTAGACAGCCAAACGGGTTTTCTTTCGTTTTTTTCTTTCGGGGCCAAAAAACCATCAGCACTTTCTGCCCATTTCAGTATAATAAAGGGTCTTTTTTTTATTTGAAATGTAAAAAACCGTCTGTTAAGCTCCTGACATTCTCTTTCCAAAACACCACAGACTACATTTACGCCCGCATCCTGTAATTTTTTGATACTTTTTCCTGAAACTTTCTCATTAGGATCCACGGTTCCTATTATTACATTTGGTATTTTATGTTTCAAAATCAAATCTACACAAGGAGGCGTTTTGCCAAAATGACTGCACGGTTCCAGAGAAACATACATGGTTGATTTGTGTAATAAATTTTTATCCCGAACCCGATTTACAGCGTTGACCTCTGCATGTGGTTTTCCCGATTCATAATGCCAGCCTTCTCCGATTATTTGATCTTCAAAAACAATTAGACTACCCACCAAAGGATTAGGATAAGTGGTTCCCAAACCATTTTTGGCAAGCTCAATACAGCGGTTCATATATTTTTGATGTATCTTCACAGCACAAAAATAGTCTAAAAAACAGAGACATTCTAAAGTTGAAATGAGAGCCTCTTCAAATTTTATTTATTGGCTTTCTTATGATGATTTTTGTTGCAACAAATTAAATAAAATTTAAACAGGATTAAATGAAAATTGTAGATTTCAAAAAAGATTTTATCAATCAATTGACTCCTTTTTATGATGCGATGGAGGCAGAACAATTTTTTTACTTGATTTTGGAAGATAAGTTTCAAATGAAAAGAATTGATTTGGTACTGCATCCCGATAAAATTTTTAATTCTGAGGAAATTACGCTTTGGAATGATTTTTTGGAAAATCTTAAAATTTATAGACCAATACAATATTTGTTAGGGAACACACATTTTTTTGGTTTGAATTTTAAAGTGAATGAAAACGTATTGATTCCCCGGCCAGAAACAGAAGAATTGATAGAATGGATCCTTGATTTTACTAAAAACGAATATAAAAATCAACCAATCAGTATCTTGGATATTGGTACCGGAAGCGGTTGTATTGCAATTTCTTTAGCAAAAAACTTGTCAAATGCTGTAGTTTCTGCCATAGATGTTTCTGAAAAAGCTCTGGAAACAGCAAAAACAAATGCCCGGTTGAATGATGTAAATATAGATTTTCATTTAATGGATATTTTGAAAACAAATAATTTACCAAATCGATTCGATATAATTGTTTCCAATCCTCCTTATGTACGGGAATTGGAAAAAGCCGAAATAAAGGAAAATGTTTTACAAAACGAACCTCATTTGGCATTATTTGTAAAAGATCGGGATCCGTTGGTTTTCTATGAAAAAATTACCCGATTGGCTCAGAACAGTTTTTCAGGGAAAGGAGCTTTGTTTTTTGAAATTAACCAGTATTTAGGCACACAAACCAAAGAACTGATTACAAAATATGGATTCGGATCGGTCGAATTGCGAAAAGATATTTACCAAAACGACCGGATGATTCGGGCAATTTTATCATAAAAATGATATAAAAACTTTAAATTGTATCTTCAAAAAGTTTAAAAGTAAGATATTTGCATTCCAAAAATTGATTAAGAAAACAGTAGAAATATTGTAATAAAATACAAATATAAAATGGCACAAAAACCAAGTATTCCAAAAGGAACAAGAGATTTTTCTTCGGCAGAAGTTTCCAAGCGTCAATATATTATGCAAGTTATCAAAAATAATTTTGAAAAATATGGTTTTCAGCCTATCGAAACACCTTCTTTTGAAAATTTTGAAACTTTGATGGGAAAATATGGAGAAGAAGGAGACCGCCTGATCTTTAAAATCCTGAACTCAGGAGCTTATATGGAAAAGGTTTCTGATGCAGAAACAAATCCTGTAAATTACGGAAAACTGACCTCTAAAATTTCAGAAAAAGCCTTGCGATATGACTTAACAGTTCCTTTTGCGAGATATGTTGTACAGCATCAAAACGAGATTGAATTCCCGTTCAAAAGATATCAAATCCAGCCTGTTTGGCGAGCAGATCGCCCACAAAAAGGACGTTTCAGAGAGTTTTATCAATGTGACGCAGATGTTATAGGTTCCACATCGCTATGGCAGGAAGTAGAGTTGGTCCAATTGTACGATAGTGTTTTTAGTGATTTAGGTTTGGAAGGCGTTACAATTAAAATCAATAATCGTAAAATATTATCCGGAATTGCTGAAATAATTGGAGCAAAAGACAAACTGATCGATTTTACAGTCGCTTTGGATAAGTTGGATAAAATAGGAGAAGATGGTGTGAAAAAAGAGATGCTTGAAAAAGGTATTTCGGAAAAAGCGATCGAAAAAATACAGCCGTTGTTTAATTTTACAGGAACAATAGCTGAAAAAATAGAAAAGCTAACAACACTTTTGACATCTTCGGAAGAAGGATTGAAAGGTGTAGAAGAATTACGTTTTATTTGCGAAAAGGTTTTGGCAATCGGATTACAAAGAACCAATTTAGATTTGGATGTTACTTTAGCGCGAGGATTGAATTATTATACAGGAGCTATTTTTGAAGTAGCTGCTCCACCCATTGTTGCAATGGGATCGATAGGAGGAGGAGGAAGATACGATGATCTGACCGGTATTTTTGGTTTGAAAAACATGAGTGGTGTAGGAATATCTTTCGGATTAGATCGGATTTATTTGGTAATTGAACAATTGGATCTATTTCCCGAAACAGTTTTTACTTCTACCCGGGCAATGTTTATTAATTATGGAGAAGAAGAAGCTTTTTATGCAATGAAAGCTATTTCGCAGCTGAGAAAAAAAGATATAAAAGTAGAGTTATACCCGGATAATGTCAAAGTAGGAAAACAATTTACTCATTTGAACAAAAGAGGAATTCCTTTTGCCGTTATTGCCGGTGGTTCTGAAATGGCAGAAGAAAAATATGCTGTAAAGAATATGCAAACAGGTGAGCAGATCAATGTAGCTTTTGAAGAATTAGCAGAAATATTAAAATAATTATTTCATAAACAAAAAAAGGAGTTCAAATTTGAACTCCTTTTTGCTTTTTAATTTTCTGAATTAGAATTTGTAAACCAAACCTAATTTAACTTGAGTAAGATCTAAATCCAATTTGAATGAGTTAGCAGATTCTGCACCAGCAAGATCCGGTTTAGCAGTAACGTAGCTTAATCCTCCGAAAGTAGCTTCTAAAGCGAAATTGCTATTTAAAAAATAACTGATACCAGGAGCTAATTCTAATCCGAAACCATTTATCTTATAAGCATCCAAATCTACAGTCATATATTCTAAAGCCAATTGTCCGAAGAATGAAAATTTGTTTGCCGGAGTTGAGTAATATCTACCAAAAGCCCCAACCGACATAGAATTTACTTTTATCTTATCTGATGCCTCAGTTGCTTGAATGTTTGAAGAACCGTATCCAATCCCTAAACCTATCGCGATATTATCAGACACAAACAATCCTGCTTTAGGAGCAATAGTGAATGAGTTTGATTTGTATACATCATCGATATATTTGTTAGACTGAAATCCAACAGCACCCGTAATAAAAACATCTCCATTGCTAAAACCACCTTCTGTAGCTGCGTCTTGAGCATTGGCAAAATTGAATCCTAAGATTGCGATTAATGGTAATAATAATTTTTTCATAATTTTAAAATTGAAAATTTTATAAAATTGTTTTATTT
>CAZSOC010000018.1:7059-42527 GCA_964608415.1 uncultured Flavobacterium sp. | reverse complement strand
TAATTCTGGAAGCCTGTGAAATAAAGTAAACACAATAAACAACTTTTCCATAATAGTGAATGCGTAAATCATGTGTACTACCTTTGAAATAAAGTTTTTCAGTGGTCCAATGAGGATGAGCGTGCAATGACTAATGAATTGCTCACAAGTGAATTTCAACTGTTTGTCAACTTCTTTCTTCGAGTCAAGAAAATACTCTTTTACTTGAGGTGTTCCTTCAAATATGAACTCCAGCAGGGAATTGTTGCTATTCATGCTGAATAGATGCTTCTTTTTCTGCAGGAAACTTAATGCTGCAAGGATCAAATATATACTCATTATTACAATCAAGACTATCCAGACAGAGTGCAAGAAACAGGTCGACAGTAATATTTATTACGTATGTACCTGCTGTCTTCATCCGACTAAAATCTAAACTCGTTTCCTTTACAGCAAATTCAGCTTGGAATGGAGCAATCTGTTCACGGAGAATTAGAAGATGCTTTATCTCAAATAGTTGTCCGTCCACAACAGTCTATATATTTAAATTCAAAAAAGAAAATTTTATAAAATTGTTTTATTTATAACAATGCAAAATTATAAAAAATATTATATTATTTGAATTTGTTTTTAGGAAAAAATAACTTTTACGCTCAAATTATTTTTAATAATTCAATATCTTGTTGATTTTATGATGATTACATTTTGTGTTTTCGGATATTATAAATGCGGTTTCGGAGAAAAATAATTTATTTATTAGATATTTTTTAATTTGTATTTGCTTTTTATTAAGATTGGTCAAAAATCAGCAGTTGTTTTTTTGATTAAAAAGAAAACAAAACCCCGAAGTATTGCTTCGGGGTTTCTAACTAAATCAGACAATATGTTTAAAATCTTAAAACATTCCACCGCCACCTTGTTTGGTGTTGTCATCACGATATTTTCTTTGTAATGCACGATTTTTTCCACCACCAAATCTGTAATTCAACCCTACGTAGACAGATTGACTTTCCCAGGAAAATTGTCCATAGCTAGGATAAGGGTTTACAGCATTAAAACCATATTTCATTTGGTCGAAAACATCATTAAATCTTACACTTAAAGTCATTTTGTTATTCAATAAACTATAACGGCCTCCAATGTCTATTTTTTTCATTTCGTGAGAATCTGCCTGTAATCCATCTACGGCACCTTTATAGAAACCAAAGATCAGGAAGGATAATCTCGGGTTAACTTTGAAATTACTGTTGATCCTTGCATTAAAAGCATTTACATCTACTTCTTTTTCAACATATTCGAATTCTGTTGCAGATCCTTCCTTAAGCTGAGAAATCAATCCTTTTTGTGAAATTCCCGAAAAATCTATTGCTGGTTGAATATCCCACCATTTATTGATTTTGTAATTTGCCGAAATTTCAAATCCAAATGCTTTGTTATTGTCAAAGTTATCCCAGCTCATAATAATGTCATTTGGATTTTCTGTTGTTTCGTCCGAGTAAAAAACACGGTTAATTTCATTATTGATAATTCTATAAAAGACTCCCGCAGTTACAGATGAATTATTAGCAAACATTTTAGTATAATTTACTTCCATTGAGTTGGTAAATTGTGGTTCTAACTCCGAATTTCCCAAACCTGTTGTTAATGGTGTAGAGAATTCTCTGATAGGTTTGGTTTGTTCCAAACTTGGTCTGTCTACTCTTCGGCTGTAGCTTAGTTGAAACATGTTTTTTTCGTCCAGAGTATAAGTAAGATAAGCAGAAGGATAAACTGTAAAGTATTCGTCTTTAAATTTTGCTTTACCATCATTAAGATTGGCTTTTGCCTGATAATTTTCCAGACGTGCTCCGATTTGGTAACTAAATTTTGTGAACTTTTGACCAAATGTTGCATAAGCAGAATAAATGTCTATATCATAAGTATAATCGGATAAACGGTTTTCTACCGGAATATCATTGTTTTCCGTAACATAATCATTCTTAGATCTTACTGTACGGGATTCTGCGCCCAGTTCCAGTGTAGATTTTTCGTTCAACGGATTGACATAATCCAGATTGAAAGTTGTCGTAGTTCTTTTGTCCTTAATCTTATCTGCGTAGATCACCTCACTGATTTTATCATTAGGATTCAAAATATCAAAAATAGTTGTGTCAAACTTAGCATTTTGTGTTTGTTTGTAATCATTTACATTGGTTTCAAACTCTAAAGTTTCACCATCTTTGTTGAACAAATGTTTGTAAATCAGGTTGTATGTGCCGTTTTTGTTGTCTGAATTATAAAAAGAGTTTTGATAAATATTATTATCATCATTAGACAAATATCGGATGTCGGTATTTACAATTCCATCACCTTTTAACGCATTTTGATTGGTATAAACCGAAATGGTATTTTTATCGTTGATGTAATAATCCATACCTATTTTATACAGATAAGATTTATTATCATTAGAAATGTCTAATAATTGTTGAGAATTGTTGTCAACCCTGTTGATATTTCCTTCGTTTGCATGCTTCCCAAAATTACTTCCTACATTTCCAAAGAAATTTACTTTTCCTGTGCGGTAATTCATATCCAGTGAATTATTGAACTTTGGAGTTTCACCAAATGTGATTCCGGCGTTCAGACTTCCGTTAAAACCATCATTAGAATTTTTGTGCAAAACAATATTGATAATTCCTGACATTCCTTCCGGGTTATATTTGGCACTTGGGTTGGTAATTAATTCAATTTTTTTGATTGATGTCGAAGGGATTTGTTTCAACAATTGGGCAGGATCCATATTTGTAGGTCTTCCATCTACCAATACACGCACATTTTGGTTTCCGCGAAGTGAAATTTTACCATCCTGATCTACGTTTACAGAAGGAATATTATTCATAATTTCCGAAGCAGTTGCTCCTGCTGTGGTTAGATCCCGTCCGACATTGATTACTCTTCTGTCGATTTTTTGTTCAACTGTCGATCTTTCGGCAATAATTTCCACACCCTCCAGTTGAGTTGCTTCTTCCTGTAAAATGATTTTATCAAAATCCAGATTCTTTTGATTACTTAAATCGGCAGATAATGTAATGGTTTGATATCCAATAAACTGAACTTCAAGAGAGAATTTTTTTGCAGCTAAATTTTTAATGCTGAAATTTCCGGAATCATCGGTAAGGCTTCCTGTGATAATTTCTTG
The DNA here is from genome assembly GCA_964608415.1 of uncultured Flavobacterium sp. GTDB lineage: Bacteria > Bacteroidota > Bacteroidia > Flavobacteriales > Flavobacteriaceae > Flavobacterium. The sequence continues at coordinate 39,370 of CAZSOC010000018.1, read as the reverse complement.
ATTTTCTTTAATAGTTACTGTTGCATAAGGAATCGGCAAGTTGTTTTGGTCTACAACTTTTCCACTAATGACATTTGAGTTTTGTGCACTCAAACTTAAAATTGTTCCAAACAGAAACAATACGAGCATTTTAAGCTTCATAATGATGAATTTTGATTGATGATTGAAAAACTGAGTTACTTAAATTTAATCATAAGACAATAATTATAGTTTTTTGTTACACACTTTTTTAATTTTTTTTAAAGAAAAGCACATTACTAATTTAATAATGTGGATAATCTTAATTTTAAGACTTTGTATAATTCAAATAATATTTCATAATTAAGGATAGGGTATATGTTGAATTAAAATTATCTTTGCATTCTCAAAAAAAGTAATATAAATGTCGTTGATTCAAATTTTAACACCGAAAATTCAGGAAACCATTCAAAACGTATTCAATATCACTGTTGAAAAGATTGAATTTCAGGCAACCCGTAAAGATTTTGAAGGTGATATTACAATGGTAATTTTTCCACTTTTAAAATTAATCCAGAATAATCCTGCAGAAATCGGGAAAAATATAGGAGATTATCTGGTTCAAAATGTTGTGGAAGTAAAGTCTTATAATGTAGTTTCCGGATTTTTGAATATTGTGATCTCGGATACATATTATTTGAATTTTTTTAATGAAATAAAAAATAATACAACTTTTGGATTCGTTTCTCCTGCGGTCGAAGATAAAGCGGTAATGGTAGAATATTCTTCTCCCAATACCAACAAACCATTGCATTTGGGTCATGTGAGAAATAATCTTTTAGGTTATGCAGTTGCTGAAATTATTAAAGCTTCGGGAAAAAAAGTATATAAAACCCAAATCATCAACGACAGAGGGATCCATATTTGTAAGTCGATGCTTGCCTGGCAAAAATTCGGAAACGGAGAAACTCCTCAATCTTCCGGTGAAAAAGGGGATAAAATAGTTGGAAAATATTATGTAGCTTTCGATAAAGCCTACAAAGACCAGATTAATGAATTGATTGCACAAGGAAAAACAGAAGACGAAGCAAAAAAACAAGCTCCGATTATTCTTGAAGCTCAACAAATGCTTCTCGATTGGGAAGCCGGAAAACCGGAAGTAATCGAACTTTGGAAAACCATGAATCAGTGGGTTTATGACGGTTTTGCCCAAACATACGAAAATTTAGGAGTAAATTTTGACTCCTATTATTACGAAAGCAATACCTATCTTCTGGGAAAAGATGTGGTACAAATGGGACTGGAAAAAGGTATTTTTGAGAAAGATCCTGATGGTTCTGTCTGGATAGATCTTACCAATGAAGGTTTAGACAGAAAAATTGTGTTGCGTTCAGACGGAACAGCAGTTTATATGACACAAGATATCGGGACGGCAATCCAGAGGGTAAAAGATTATCCCGATGTTGGAGGAATGGTTTATACCGTTGGTAATGAACAGGATTATCATTTTAAAGTTTTATTTTTAATTCTTCAAAAGTTAGGATTTGACTGGTCTGCAAACCTGTTCCATTTATCTTACGGAATGGTAGATTTACCTTCCGGAAAAATGAAATCCCGTGAAGGAACCGTTGTAGATGCAGACGATCTGATGGAGGAAATGACCCAAACAGCTCAATCTATTTCTGAAGAATTAGGAAAGCTCGAAGGATATTCTCAGGAAGAAAAACAAATTTTGTACAAAACGATCGGTTTGGGAGCACTCAAATATTATATTCTGAAAGTTGATCCTAAAAAAAGAATATTGTTTAATCCCGAAGAATCTGTAGATTTTGCAGGAAATACAGGACCATTTATTCAATATACTTATGCAAGGATACAATCTATTGTAAGAAAAGCAGATTTTGATTTTGATAAAAAATCTTATTCTATTGATGAATTAAATCTTAACATAAAAGAAAAAGAATTAATAAAATTAATAGAAACCTATCCTGAGACTATTCAAAATGCAGCTGCTAACCACAGTCCGGCTTTGATTGCCAATTATATTTATGAGCTGGTAAAAGAGTATAATTCTTTCTATCAATCGGTTCCTATTTTGGGAACAGAGAATCCGGACGAAAAATATTTTAGAGTACAATTGTCCAAAAAAGTGGCAGATGTGATCAAATCAGGATTGGGATTATTAGGAATAGATGTTCCCGAAAGAATGTAATTTCTCTTTTTTAGCAAAAAAACATGAACACTTCTCAAATGAAAATAGTCATAAATTCTTGTGGAAACAAATAAAAACTATTTGTTTCAGGCGTTTCTGATATTGGTATTGGCAACGGCACTTTTTTTAGGTTTCAAAAAATATTTGCCTAAAAAAATATTTTCAGAAAAAACGGGTTCTTCCAAAAATGTAGTGGTAGACAGTATGCTTATTGAAGCTTTTGAAGCCGAAAAAGTGATTGCACCGGATGTAAACAATGAAGATGTAAAAATTATAGATCAAAACCTTGTAGTAAATGGTATGGTTTTTCCGCAGGAAACTTTCGAAAATTATAAAGGATACCAACATTTGGTAAGCTTTTTTGAAAAGCTGCATCGATTGGAAAAACAGGAAAACGAGGATGTTCGTATTGCATATTTTGGAGATTCAATGACAGATGGCGATATGATCGTTGAAGATATCCGAAATATTTTTCAGAATAAATATGGAGGAACCGGAGTTGGTTTTGTCCCGATTACTTCAGAATCTGCTGCATCCAGAAGTAGTATAGAGCATCAATTTTCCCCAAACTGGAAAACATTATCTTTTATAACTGCAAAAAATCCATGGCTTTCTTTTGGTTTAACAGGTTCGGTGAGCTGTATTACAGATACAATAAATATTCCGTGGGTAAAATATAAAGCAAGCAAAAAAAACAATCTTGATAAATTGGAAAATGCTACATTGTTCTATGGAAAGTCAAATAATCATGAGGCAAAAATAAAATACATAACCACATCAGATACAATAACCAAGCAATTGGAACCATATAAAAAACTAAACACATTTTTGGTTTCCAAAACACCACTTCATTCTCTAAAAGTTAATTTTATCCAATCTGATTCTATCCCGATCTATGGTTTTAATTTTGATAGCAGAAACGGAATTCATGTTGATAATTTTTCTCAAAGAGGGAATTCAGGAATGCCGCTCACAAAACTGAATATTGAATTGATGCAAGAGTTTAATAAAATTTTAGATTATGATCTGATCATTTTGCATTATGGAACAAACGTGTTGAATTACGGAACGAAAAATTACAATTGGTACGAAAGAAATATGACCAAGACAGTAGAACATCTCAAAAAATGTTTTCCGGGAGTCACTGTATTGATAATTTCAACTGCAGATAAAGGAACTAAATATGAAACCGAAATGAGATCCGATTCTGCCGTTATCCCATTAACCAAAGCTCAAAAAAGATATGCAGTTTCTACTCAGTCAGGATTTATTAATTTATTTACTTTGATGGGTGGAGACGGATCGATTGTAAAATGGACCGAAGAAGAACCGGCAATGGCAAATAAGGATTACACTCATTTTAATTACAGAGGATCCAAAAAAGTTGCACAATTGTTGTATCAGGAAATTAACGAAGGGTACGAATTGTATAAAAAACTAAAAAGACAACAAATAATTGTACCTCCTAAAAAGACAGAAAAAATCGTTGTAGATTCTATTCAATCAGGAAATTAGTATGAAAAAAACTTGGATTATAGTTTGTTTTTTGATTGGATTAAATCAAAATTTTGCTCAGGAAATAGATTCTCTGTTTGTTGAATCCGATTCTTTAAAAATTAATCCTGAGATTTCATTTGATGGAAATAATGAAATTATAAACCCAAACAGCATTAGTAAATTTTATAAAAAGTTAAAAGAAAATAATTCTAAAATAAATATTGTACACATTGGAGATTCCCATATTTTGGCAGATTTGTTTACAGGATATGTAAGAAAAAATTTACAAAACCAATTTGGAAACGGAGGCAGAGGATTAATATTTCCGCATAGATTGGCAAAAACCAATGGACCTTCGGATATAAGATTAAATTCTAATGTCAATTGGGAAAACCATAAAAATACGGGATCAATTACAGATACAAACGTGGGGTTAAGCGGGATTATTTTAAAAACAAAAGACCCAAATTTCGTTATTGAAGTCGATACAAAAGAGCCGGCTAATTTTTTTAATACACTAAAAGTTGTTACACCTCATAACGTGAATTATTTTGAAATTGCCTTTTCAAAAACAGTACAAATGACCGAGAAAGCCATTCCTGTACAGATCACCCATAAAATCAAAAATGGAGAAGCGTTATCTATTATTGCTTCCAGATATAAAGTAAGTGTTGCTGAAATAAAAAAACTGAATAAACTAAAAAACAATAATATTCAGGCAGGAAAAACACTCAAAATTCCCGGAAATGAAAGCAAAAACAAGACAGTAGAAACCTATTCTTTTGATGGTATTGCTTTGAACAAAGATGAAAATTTTCATTTTTTTGAATCAGCTGTAATGCAGGAAAAAGCATTTTTGATCGCCAATAAAAATTTTGATTCTTTTGAATTGAACGGAATTGTTTTAGAAAATAAAAATACTGGGTTACTGTATCACAATATAGGAATTAACGGAGCTAGATATTCGGATTATAATAAATACCCTGTTTTCTTTGAACAACTCAAAGCGCTTGCTCCGGATCTGATCGTTTTGTCTTTTGGTACAAACGAATCTTATGATAAAACAGAAGCGGTAGATTTTATGAATCAACTGGAAACTTTTTTATATCAGGTAAGAAACCAATTACCCGAAGCTGCAGTTTTGGTAACTACTCCGCCACCTTCGATGTATAAGAAAAAACACATCAATTATTTGATAGAAGATTATGCAAAAGTAATATTGGATAATTCTGAAGTTTTAAATTATGCCGTTTGGGATATGTATGAGCAATTAGGAAAAAATACAAGTATCAATACAAAACTCAGAGGTTTTATTGCCAATGATAAAGTGCATTATACCAAAGCAGGATACGAACTTCAGGGAAAATTACTGAGTGAGGCCATTTTGAAATCGTTTGAAAAATTTAATACTGTTCAGGAATAATGATTGGAGAGATACAGAATTGGTTGGTTTCCATGTTGGGAACAATTACCTGGAATGATGTTCAATCCTGGTTTGTTTATCAATCTAAAAATCCCATATTGTTTAATACTCAATTGTTTTTGGGTTTCTTTTTGGTGTTTTATCCCATTTATATTTTTACAACAAAGCTTAATACATTTACCTGGAGGAATTTATATGTATTGGTTTTTTCGTTGTTTTTTTACTATAAATCCAGCGGGATTTATTTTATATTATTAATATTTTCAGGGGTTGTAGATTATGTTTTGGCAAAACTGATATTCGAAGAAACCAAACAGTTTTTGCGAAAATTTTATCTTACTCTAAGTATTGTTTTGAGTTTGGGATTATTGGGGTATTTCAAATATACTAATTTTCTGATCGATAATTATAATGGGATTTTTGATGGGAATTTACAATTTCATCAAATTATTCTTCCGGTAGGAATTTCGTTTTATACTTTTCAGTCGATGAGTTATATCATTGATATTTATAGAAAAACATTACAACCTACAAAAAATGTATTAGATTACATGTTTTTTGTGTCGTTCTTTCCTCAGCTGGTTGCAGGACCAATTGTGAGAGCCGCCGAATTTTTACCCCAGATTTATTCTAAAATCAAATTATCAAAAGAAGATCTTAACCGGGCACTTTTATTAATTATGAGTGGAATGATTAAGAAAACTTTTATATCGGATTATATTTCTGCAAATTTTGTAGATCGTGTTTTTGACGCTCCTAATAGTTATACCGCTTTTGAAAATTTGCTGGCAAGTTATGGTTATGCAATTCAGATTTATTGTGATTTTTCCGGATACTCAGACATGGCAATAGGTATTGCATTGCTTATGGGTTTCAAACTTTCGGTTAATTTTAGAACTCCGTACCAATCGGCTTCAATTACAGAGTTCTGGAGGAGATGGCACATCTCATTGTCCAGTTGGTTACGTGATTATTTGTATATTTCTTTAGGAGGAAACCGTAAAGGAAAAATCAGAATGTATGTAAACCTTTTTCTAACAATGTTATTGGGAGGATTATGGCATGGAGCTTCCTGGAAGTTTGTTATTTGGGGAATTCTACACGGCACGGCACTGGTTATAGAACGTTTTTTTAAAGAATATATTTCTTTGCCTAAAAATAAATTTACATGGATTATTTCTGTAATTCTTACTTTTCATTTTGTAGCGTTTTGCTGGATTTTCTTTAGAGCAAAAGATTTTGAAACTGCATTTTTGGTAATCGAAAATATAAGAAAGTTACAATGGAACTTAGACCAATGGATGATTATTCTTAATGGGTATCAAAACGTAGTAATAGTTATGATTATTGGTTTTGTATGGCATTTTTTACCTGAAAAACTTGTAAGTTTTCAAAATAAATTATTCCAAAATTTGCCGTTGGTTGGTAAGGCAGTAATTTTTGCACTGGCAATGTGGGTCGTTTTTGCATCAAGTGCAAGTGGTCCCCAGCCGTTTATCTACTTTCAGTTTTAACCTGGTTTTATTTTAATTATTCTAAACTGAAGATTTACAACAGAAAAATTAAATTTCAAATAAAAAAACCGGTAAAGTTAATCTACCGGTTTTAATTTATTACTATTGGTTTTGTTGCATTTCCTGTACAAACTCCATGTATTTTTCCATAAAAAGATCTTTCTCTTCTTGTGAATATGCCAGGGCAAAATATAATGATGCTATTACAACGAGAATATTGATTACCAAACCAATTATTGCCAAAATTCTACCCGCATTCATTGTAGAATAATTGAGGTATCCACTTGGGTTTTCACGATATAACCTCATATCTTTTTTTGCCAATACTAATGCAATAATAGCAAGAATCAATCCTACATATCCATAACAGCAGCAAGTAAGAATAGATAAAATTCCTAAGATGAGTACAGCAATAGCATTTGGTAAGTTTTGTTTTTCCATAATTTGGTTAAAGTTTAATAATTAATAATTTGATTGAGTTTTATAAAATAAGCGGTCATCATTATAATCATATTGATAATTGCAGACGATACAAGATATTTTAAAACAGATGATTTTCTTGTTGTAAAAAAAACAATACAGATAATAAAGAAAATCAGTGTTGTAAATATTGCAGGAAATAATTTAAAAGCCAATACAAAATCACCTTTTAGTAAAGCAACCAAAGATCTTTGAAAACCACAACCCGGGCAGTCAAATTCAAAGAAATATTTGCTTAAGCAAGGTAACATGTATTTTTCTAAATCCATATTTTGTAATTGTAGCACAATTTTACGAAATAAAAATAAAACTTACATTAATTGAGGGTAATTATTCAAAGTTATTTACTTTTGGCTATACTAATTTTCCAATGAAAAAAATATTAATTCCCATATTTATTATTGTAGCTGCTGTTTTGGCTTTTGAGCTTTGTAAAGAAGAACCCAATCTTTATATTAAAACGGGCGGTATTGCAGTTTTAATGTTTGTATTGTATCGGCTTAATGCTAAAGTTCCGAGTAAATTTAACAAAGAAGAATCAGAAGAAAATGAAAAACCTGATTAAAGGAGATAAAGTATATGTACTGGATGATGACATTGAAGGTGTCGTTATTGTTGTAAAAAATGACCAGATCGTTATAGAAACTACCGATGGATTTAATATGACTTTTCATGAGAGCGAATTGCTTAAAATGTCCGATCAGGGAATTAATCTTAAAATAGGTTTTGGGGAAATCGATCAGGTAATCAAAGAGAAAGAGCTTCCGAAAAGAAAAACGTTTGTAAAAGAGAAAAAATCCAGAAGAGAAACAGCTGTTCCCGAATTTGATCTGCATATAGAGAAATTAGTGAAAAACTACAAAGGAATGAACAACTTTGATATTCTCACACTTCAAATGGAAACAGCTCAGAGACATATAGAATTTGCCATTAAAAATAAAATCCCTAAAATCGTTTTTATTCATGGGGTAGGAGAAGGAGTGCTCAAAGCAGAACTAGACTTTCTTTTAGGCAGATATGAAAACGTAGTATTTCAAGATGCCAATTACCAAAAATATGGACTTGGAGCAACCGAAATTTATTTTAAGCAAAATAAATAACGTTTTTAAGTTGTAATTTTTTTTGATTTTTATGGAATGATCGTATAATATTTTCCAAGATCAAAGGTATTGCCTAATCTTACCTCAAGTACGTCTTTTCCTAATCGCACATTTTTTAACGTCACGGTATGAGTAAAGCCATTAGCATTGGCTTCAGTTTTTACCGAAATTATTCCGCCAATAGAATTCCAGCTTTCGATAACAGGAGGATTAGCAGGAAAATTAGCTTCGCAGAAATACTCACTTGTTAGAGGAAAGACACTGGTATTGTAAATTTGTTGGATTATGGTATTATTTTCATCCAAATTGATTTCTTTATCAATATTGATGGTATTGTCAAATAGGTAATTTCTGCTTTCCTCAGAAAGATTTAAAACAATAGACTGCGTACCATTATTTTTATAAAAAACATGATTACTTTCACAATAACTAACCTCATTTGTATTGGAAAAATTGGACAAAGGAATAGCAGGAGTTCTGTAAGTAATAGTTTTTAAGGATTCATTTCGCTGATTATCGAAAGTAATGTTATTAAAATATATGGTGTGTATATACCCATCTATTTTTAGAGTTCCTTCGGTTTCATTGCTGGTTTTTGTTGCAGTTGTAATAATTGTTACTTCTCCTCCCAACGCTGCTTTTTCATCGGTTACGGTTGGGGTTGCAGGAGGAATATCGTTGCAGATCGTATTGTTGGTAACATTTCCGTTATAAGATCTGTATATTAAGGCATTTGAAGAATTATTAATATTAAGTACAAAAGGATTATCTTCATTTACCAGATTCTGAAAATTATTAGGACTGATTTTTAATATCAAAACCTTATTTTCTGTGGTTTTATAGATAAAAAAGTTATTTTCATTATCACCACATGCATTAGCGAAACTATCATTAAAGTCAAAAGAAGTTTGAGTAAGATCGCCATCATCACAGCCCGATAGGATTAGAGTAAAAAATAGAATTGCTATATACCGCTTCATTAAATTTCGAATTTGAAGACAAAAATAGTCAAATTTTATTCAAATTAATATTAGCATTTCATAAGGAAATCACAAATCAATTTTTTTTTACATTTGACCCAATGAAAAATATATATTTAGACAACGCCGCAACAACTCCAATCCGTAAAGAGGTTTTGGATGAAATGATACAAATATTAACTACAGAATTTGGAAATCCATCTTCCACACACAGTATTGGCAGAAGTGCTAAGAATTATCTGGAATTATCCAGAAAGAAAATAGCTAAGATTCTCAATTGTTCTTCTCAGGAAATAATTTTTACTTCTTGCGCTACAGAGGCCAATAATCTTATTTTGTTCAATGCTGTTGAAGGTTTGAAAGTTCAAAGAATTATTTCTTCAAAAATAGAACATCATGCAGTTTTGCATACACTCGAAGCGTTACAAAAGAAACACAATATAGTTATCGATTTTGTAAAGATCAAAAATGATGGAAGTGTAGATATAGAAGATCTCAAGCTGTTATTGGATCAAAATATTCCGACATTGGTTTCGCTTATGCACGTAAACAATGAAACGGGAAATATTTTAAATTTAGAATTAGTAGGAGAAATCTGTCGTCAGCATCAGGCATATTTTCATTCGGATACGGTGCAATCTATTGGAAAAACTATTTTCGATTTGCAAAAATTACCTGTCGATTTTATTGTAGCTTCAGCGCATAAATTTCACGGACCAAAAGGAATCGGATTTCTATTTGTAAGAAAAGGGATTACCATTCTGCCCAAAATGTTCGGTGGAGAACAAGAAAAAGGATTGAGGCCAGGAACAGAGTCTTTGCACAATATAGCAGGTATGGCAAGTGCGTTAGAATATGCTGCAAATTTACTTGAAGAAGAATCAGCATATATTTTGGCATTAAAAAAATATACAATTGAAAAATTAGAAACAGTTTTACCGGGTTTTAAAATTAATGGAAGACGAGATAATTTTTATAATATTTTAAATATTCAGTTACCATTATCAGAATCTAAAACTTCGATGCTGTTGTTTAATCTCGATATAAAAGGAATAGCAGTTTCCAGAGGAAGTGCCTGTCAATCAGGAAGTGTAAAACCATCTCATGTTCTGGCAGAAATACTCCCGGTGTCGGAACTAAACAAACCATCTTTAAGAATTTCGTTTAGTCATTATAATAATTTTGAAGAAATAGATTATTTTATAAAAATATTGCAGGAAATATAATGAAAGAAAATAGATATTATAAAGTTACAAACTCAAGAAGTGCTATTAATGTAGGGTTCAATTTTATGTTAAAATAGAAAAGTAAAAAATAAATAACAATAAAAAAATCCGCTTTTTTAGCGGATTTTTTTATTGTTTGTAACAAGTTTCAAGAACTTTGAATCTTAAACTTTCGAAGAAATCTTACAAATGAATTACTTCACCATAAGCATCTGCTGCAGCTTCCATAATTGCTTCACTCATTGTTGGGTGAGGATGGATCGATTTAATAATTTCGTGTCCGGTAGTTTCTAATTTTCTGGCAACAACAGCTTCTGCGATCATATCTGTTACACCGGCACCAATCATATGGCAACCTAACCACTCTCCGTATTTGGCATCAAAAATAACTTTTACAAAACCATCAGGTGTTCCTGAAGCTTTCGCTTTTCCTGAAGCCGAAAAAGGGAATTTTCCGATTTTTAATTCGTATCCTTTTTCTTTTGCGGCTTTTTCTGTTAATCCAACCGATGCTATCTCCGGAGTAGCATAAGTACAACCGGGAATGTTTCCGTAATCGATCGCATCTGTGTGCAATCCGGCGATTTTTTCTACACAAGTAATTCCTTCTGCAGAAGCAACATGAGCCAAAGCAGGACCAGGAACAACATCTCCAATTGCATAATATCCTTCTACATTTGTTTTATAATATTCGTCAACCAAAATTTTATCACGATCTATTTTTATACCAACTTCTTCTAACCCGATGTTTTCGATATTAGATTTGATTCCAACAGCAGAAAGTACAATGTCTGCTTCAAGAATTTCTTCTCCTTTTGCGGTTTTTACAGTTGCTTTAACCCCATTTCCGGTAGTGTCTACTTTTTCTACAGAAGCATTGGTCATAATTTTTACACCTGCTTTTTTCATAGAACGTTCCATTTGTTTCGAAATATCTTCATCTTCAACGGGAACAATATTTGGCATAAATTCTACTATAGTTACATCTGTGCCTAAAGCATTGTAGAAATGAGCAAATTCGATCCCAATCGCTCCGGAACCAACAACGATCATAGATTTTGGCTGTTCAGGAAGTGACATTGCTTGTTTGTAGCCAATTACTTTTTTACCATCTTGAGGTAAATTGGGTAATTCTCTCGAACGGGCTCCGGTAGCAATAATAATGTGGTTTGCAGAAAATTCGGTTACTTTTCCATCTTTTGAAGTGACGTCAACTTTTTTTCCGGGTTTGATTTTTCCAGAACCGTCAATAACGTCAATTTTATTTTTTTTCATTAAAAATTGCACACCTTTACTCATTGCATCGGCGACACCTCTGGAACGGGAAATTACGGCGTTAAAATCTTTATCGAATTCTGAAATAGTAAGTCCATAATCGCTTGCATGTTTTAGATAATCAAAAACTTGTGCAGATTTAAGTAAGGCTTTAGTAGGTATACATCCCCAGTTTAAGCAAATTCCACCTAAGTGTTCTTTTTCGATTACCGCAACTTTAAAACCAAGCTGAGAGGCACGAATTGCAGTAACATAACCACCAGGTCCACTACCTAAAACTATAATATCGTATTTCATTGTTTATTGATTTTTTCAAGATTTTCAGTTAGCGAAATTAATGAATTAATCGGTTTTATCAAAACTATAAAGTATGGAGTTATTTTGGTTTTTTTAAGTTGAATTTTGTATAAATTATTATTTTTTTTCATTTTACCGTAATTTGGGTATAGTTGCCATTTGAAAATAGGTTTCGTCTTTTTTATATTGAATATTTATTGCAGACTTTACAAATTTTATTGATCATCTGTTTTATTTTACTTTCTTTAGACTCGATATCACAATAATTGCTGTCGAAAGGAAGGGTAATGTTGAAATCAATATTTTTAAATTCAATCCCAATACTCCAATGAAAAACATAAACCCCAACAACAAACCTAAACAGACAATTCCAGTAATAGTCAGAATTTTGGATGGTATTTTTTGAAAAACAGTAATCATCAATAAAAGTTGTCCGAAAAGAGGAAGTAAAATAAATGGATGTATTATGGATTTTGGATTATTAAAAAGGTTATTTAATATTTCGTATTCTGCCTGAAATAGGAAAGAACTATTATCTTTTCCCCACTCCAGATAACCAAATAGTGAGGTTATTATAAGGAGTAAATTTAATACCTTGCTTTTCATTTATATTTTTTTACGAATTGTCGTTCAATAAAATTTTTTTAATCAAAACTATTTGACCTAAATGATAATAGCTGTGCTCAATCATTGCGTTTATGTTTCGTTGATATGTTCCGTATTTTTCATCAACAAATACCTGTTTTAATTTTTCATCAGGCATTTGTTCAACCAGGAAAGCAAACTCTTCTGAGTCCTTCCAGAATTTTGATAAAAACATTTCCCATTCATTTTGTGATTGAACAGGAGGAAAATCGAAGCTGTATTTGTCTTTTATGTCAAGTGTTCCACCTTTTAGAACCTTGTTTATTCCGTTGATGTAATAGTGAATATGTTGTGCTAAAATTGCTATAGTGTTTAAAGAACCAAATTGAGATGTGGCAATTTTCCAATCAAGGTCAGCTAATTGGTCTTTGTAATTTGTATTTGCAATAAAAGTACCGTTCAGGATAACTTCTCTAAAACGCCTTGCTATTTGATAGGTATTTTCCATATTTTTTAAGTTGTTAATATCTCAAACAATTATTTTACAACAGTTGTCGGTTTGTGATGCACAGGAAAGTTTACAGAATTGGCAATAAAGCAAAGTTCGTTGGCTTTTTTATGCAGTTCGTTGGCTTTATCAATCATAGATTGTTCTGTAACTGTTACTGTCGGGTTCAATGTTACTTCCGTAAAATGTCCACCGCCATTTGAGGTTTCGGTCATTGTTCCTGTAGCATTGTCCAGATAGTCTGTTACTACAATTCCTGCTTCTGCACACAAGTGCAAATACCAAAGCATATGGCAAGAAGACAAAGAGGAAACTAAAAGCTCTTCGGGATTGTGTTTGGTTTTGTCACCACGAAAATCAGGGTCGGATGAGCCTGTGATGTCAGCTTTGTTGTCAATAGAAATTATATGCTCTCTGCCGTATGCCCGATAATCGGTTGTCCCTTTACCTTTGTTTCCTGTCCACCGGATAATTGCTTTGTAATAATGTTGTCCTGTCATATTTTATTATTAAAGCACAAAAAATCGAAGTGATTTAATGAGTGTGTTACTATTTTTTATAAGGACTAAATTATAAAAATAATATGAACTAATTTTTTTTGAAAAACGAATAATAAATTCATAAGTGAAATTATTGATGGTCAAGAAGAGGTGGAGTTGATTTTACATTTTCATCTCATGGATGGTATTAAGATCGTCATAAATATTTCAAAAAGGTTCTCTTTATACTTTTTCACTAAAATGATCTTAACTCCTGGTTATAATTATTACTTTTGGCAAATAGTATGAATATACGATGTAAAGAGAAGATAAATTTTTTCCGGATTTATTATTTGGAAAAAAGTCATAGTTTAGAAATACAAATCTCTTATAGTCAGATTTTAATAAAAAATATTACATAAAATTATGTGGGAAAAAGTATTTAATTTAGCTTAATCAATTAATATTTAATGGTTTAAATAATTTAATTTTTTTGGTGTGAAGTTAGTGTGAAGTTTTAATCTTAATTTATGTTGAAAATATTTGAGAGTTGGATGTATATCTAACTCTTTTTTTATACGCCAGGATTTGTATTTACATCGCTATACATTTGAGATATTTTTATGGTCTATAAAAAATCCTCATTTCCCAAAAATTCATTTTTCGCTATAAATATATAATTCAAGGTCGATCCAAATCGATCTGAAAAATGAATTGTAATATGAAAAAGAAGAAATACCTACATACCAATTTCATCAAGTTTCTGGTCGAGAAATACAACAAGGAAATGCAGGATGAAGAAACGGACTTACCGGAAGAAATTACCGATGAGAATGAGGAAGCTGAAAACGATGAGAATGAGGAAGACGAACCCATTGAAGACCTCATCGCTGAATACAAGGATCTGTATAAAAAATTTGAAGGCAAGAAGTATGATACGATTTTTAAAAGACGATAAGATTCTTTATGATATTGAAACGATGCGAAAAATCCTGAACCTTCCAAAAGCAAAACTGCAAAGAGAATTGAAGAAACAGAATATTGAAATCACAAAATACAAGAACCTGTTCCTTTACCCGGAAATGACTTTATTTATCTTGATGGAACAAATTGTCATTGAAAAAATAAACCAAGGTTAAATGATCGACTATAATATTATCAGGAAGTTGACGGAGAATATTAAGAAGAACAGGGCAAAATTAGCGGCGGAAACGGATTATAAGAAAATGCAGAAATTAAGATATAAAATTGAGATTGACGGTTTAAAGATAAAGATCGAACAACTGAATTAAACAGAATCAAACCTTTATAGAATGGCGGGTAATTATACGCTGGGTTCTATATCGTAACGCACTACCAGGGGATTTATACAAAGTGCAATCATAGTAGAAGGAAAGAAGTGGTAAGTATAACGGTGCGTCTTAGAGCATTGACAGTAGCTTTCCCAAACATACATCAAAGACGGTAGTATGTTAAGTTTATACCCGATACGCTGTTCAGCTATTACGAGGGAGATACTTGGCTAACCAACTCGGGGCGACCCTTGTTGGGATTCCCGTATCTAAGTTTTCCCCTCAATCTGCTCAGACAACCAGACCCCACCACAATCTTAAATGATCTGATTGCAAAAATTATTTGTCTAAAAAATTGAATAAATCGTTAACTGAAATACCTAATGACTTAACGATTTTCAACATCGTTGATATTTTCATTTCCTGTTGACCTCTGATATATTTCCTAAGATTTTCAACATCCATATCTGCATCATGAGCAACCTCTCTCGTTTTTAAACCCTTTGCTTTAATTATCTCACCTATTCGCTTTCCTAAAAGTAGAATTTCCGGTGCAATTTCTGTTTTTCTAACCCTTTTTTCCATGACGGAAAATTACTTTCATCACGGTTATTTATAAGGATTGCAACAATACCTATTTATACATAACATTGTTTGCAACTGTTTTTATATATTTGTTAAAATTTTAAATAACAGACAAATGAATAGAATCTTACTCCTTATTGGAATTTTAATTACACAGTTATCAAATGCTCAAACTCCAGGAAGCGGAGTAACCATCGACGGATATACTTATCCAACAGTTATTATTAATGGTCGGGAATGGATAGCGGAAAATCTGAAAGCAACACATTACGAAAGCGGATCTTCATTCTATTCGCCACCAAACATCAATCAATTTGCTACCGCTCCTATTACCAATTATTTTGCAACGGGTCCGTGGGCAACTCCAGCGGTTGTAGATACTCAACTTGGATCAGGCGACGGTTACGGGAAACTTTACAATGCTTCAGTAATTTACAACCCAAGTCAAATTATTAAAACAGGTTGGAGGATACCTACTAAAGCGGAATGGCAATCGTTAATCACATATACATCAGGTGAAAATTTAAGAAAGGTTGAAGCTGTATTTGGAACCAATTATTGGACTTGTACGGGAAATTTCCTTGATCAATACGGATTTGGAGCTATCGCGGCTGGCAGAATTGTCATTGACGGAACTACTGCATCATTTCAAGATTTGGGTACCGGAGCTTTCTTTTGGTGCGTTAGTGATTATCCTGCACAGGAAGGACAGGAAAATATCAACTACGCTAGAATTGTTTGCTCTCTCACTACTCCCAGTTCCAATGACGGAGTTTTAAGTGTTGATTGGACAACGAACAGAAAAAGTGCGCTGTCTGTTCGATTAATCAAAGATGCTCCATTATCAAATGACAGTTTTGACAAATCAAAAGTTTTAATCTATCCTAATCCAGTAAAAACAGAATTAACCATAAACACAATTGAAACCATCAAGGAAATTGAAATTTTCGATTTGTTGGGTAAAAGTGTTTATTTGAAATCTGACATAGGAAATACAATCAACATAGATTTTCTACAAAAAGGAATGTACATTTTAAAAGTAAATACAGAAAGTGGAAGTTCAAATTATAAAATAATAAAAGAATAGTAGCAATACATAAAAATAGAGTTGATAAAAGTCAACTCTATTTTTATCTTGAAGCTGTTTAAAATACTTACAAGAAAATGAAACAACTAGATACGATAACAAAAATTATGATTGGTTAAAATTCAACCTAAATTCTTAATATATTCCTTTACTCCATCATAACTAATTTTTAAATTTCTTCCACTGAAAAAATTTTCAAATCTATAACCAGCTGTATTATAATTAACTTTACCCTCATCACGATTTGGATTATCATCCTGAATTAAAACCACTTGAACTTCCGCATTGCTTCTAACCATACGAGAAAGCAATTGTTTGAATTCAAAATCTGCAAATGGTAACGAATACCCCATGAATACAATTTTATCAGCTTCAGAAAGCTCTATTGCTGCATTTTGCCAAACTAATTTATTTTGGACATTATTCAAATTTTTGAGAAAAGTAGGAGTTATTAGATTAGTTCTAAGGATATTGGTTTTATCTTCGTAGGATCCGAAATTTCGCTCACAATGACGACAATACTTAGAGTCAAAAATATAAGCTCCATTAAAATGCTTGTAAAGTTTTACGAATAGTCGTGAACACTTTGGACACTGTAACCAATTTAATGACCCATGTAATTTCAAAAGTTTTACATTGTAACGCCCTTTACCTAAAGCATATAGACCCGGTTTTATTTTTTCATCATTTTCATTTAATGAACTTATATAACAACAATAATCCAAAACGCCAGAAAACTTATGCCCTTTTGGTATAGGATCGTCACTTATAATCCCGAATATACTATTGTCTAAAATAATATCCCAGTTAGTCGTAATTATTGAGACTGTATCAAGTTTCTCATCTCCTATGCGTGCTCTGCATTGATCAACTATAAATTTAGAAAAAACATCAATGCCATTTTTCTTTGTTTTATTTCGTTCGATTTCACTTCTAAGTGCAATCATTATCAATTTATTAATATTATCTCTAAGATTCGCCAAGTCAATTGGTGTGTATTCTCTAAAAGATGTTGATTCTACTATCGATTTATCAATTGGGGTATAAATATCTTCTAAGGAATAATAGATTTTCTGAGCATCGGAAACTTTCAAAGCATTTTTCATAAAACTGTCTAGCTCATCAATCCATTTCTTTATATTTATATTTTTGCCATATCTCTTGTGATGAGATAAGTTAAATATTGCTTCTAGCAATTTTGCCTGAGACGGTGCTCCAAATTCTATGGAGAATCCTGCACCTAAAATATACACAGTTTTTTTCATCAAATAGTTAGCTAAGATAGTTTCCCAAATATAGAATATTTTATTACTCTATACGTCGATATCATGTTCTATGATTGAGAATGAAAAACTAATTCTTATTTCAAGCAAAAATGTATCAGATGTCAAAGCGTATCATTTTAATATTAATAACAAGGTTATTTGATACATTAAACGTATCTTTGAAATATAAAATATTAAAACGATACAAAATGAAAGTTGTGATATATGCCAGGGTTTCGACGAACAGTCAGGATTATAAGAGACAAACAGAAGAATTATTGGAGTTTTCTCAAACTCAAAATTATGAAGTGGTAAAAATCTTTGAGGAAAAGATTTCCGGAGGAAAGACCAACGAGAAACGACCTCAGCTAATGAATATGATCCACTTCATCAAGACGAACAAAATGAACAAAGTTCTTTGTTGGGAATTAAGCAGACTTGGAAGAAACACTATTGAAGTTCTTAAAACAATCCAGTTGCTTAATGAGAATTGCATTTCTCTCTATATCAAAAATCATAATATAGAAACGCTTAATGATAAATGCGAAGTGAATCCAATGTCGCAGTTTTTAATTCAAATCCTTACATCGGTTAGTGAAATGGAAAAAACACAAATTCGCCAACGTATTAAGTCAGGTTATGACAGTTTTCGTAAAAATGGCGGTAAAGTTGGAAGAAAAAAAGGATTTAAAAAAGACACTGAAACGTTGTTGACTGAACACAAAGACGTGGTAAAATTATTGAAGCAAGGTTATTCAGTTAGAAAGACAATGAAATTGACCGATAAGAGTAGCGGGACGGTGCAGAAAATCAGAATGCTTTTGAATCTTTCAAATACTTAATTTCTTTTTTTATAATATTTGATTCTGTTCTTTTAGGGAAGTTCGTATCTTTATCCTTTTGCAAGGTTTTAGTTTAAATTTTACACATTAAAGGACAATATATCAATGGAATATAAAAAAATAATTAGATCAATACTAGGAAATAAAAAATTAACCATTGAAAATCAACTAAATCTAATAAAACAGAATTTAAACGCTGGAGACTATAAGGAAGGATTAAAAATGAACCCAAACTTCAGCCGTTTTTTACATAAAAGTCCAATATTTAAAACTTTAAATGACATATATCTAAAAGAACCTTTTCAATTTACAGGTAATTTTAAAAAAGAATATAAATGGCTGACAAATATTTTAGAAAATTATCTTGAAGAAATTGATAATTTTTTAAATCAAAAAAATAAGTTTGAAATTCATATTCTTAATGAAGAATTTGAAGAAGCAAATTCTATATTGAATGAAATTGAGGATTCTTTTGGAGTGAGTTTATGGAGTATTGAAGCAACCTTAATTATTGAGGAACGGATAAATGGTTCTGAATCTAACTGGAATAAACTATCATTTTATTTAACCGAAATTAATAATCCAATTTACGAGTTTATAATAAATTCTAGTAGTAAAAGAATTGAAACCAAGCTATCCTATGAGAGCTTTTTAAATCAATTTCAAAGCGACATAGATACTATTAATGCAAATGGACTGATTGAAGATTTTTTTGTGTTTAAAAATTTCAACATTGTCAACTATTCATACAAATACAATAATCTTGATAGTGTATTGTATGTCTCTAATGTGTTTTCAGTAATAGATCAATACTTAATTCTTGTTGATGTCATTCTTTTTAATATTTCTGAATCTAATGAAAATGACAAATTATTTTTATCTTTTATAAATATAGCAAAAAATTATATAAAAAATGATTATCGAATTATTAACATTTATAATACAATAAACGAGAAGAAAGAAATAATCCAATCAGAGAGAAATAGCGAGATTTTAGATTGTTTAAACTTTTATTATTCAGGTCAATTTACATTAGCTTTGGGTAAGGCAAAAGAAGGAATTAGAAATTTTCCAAATGAATATGAATATTATGAAATATACTGTAAGTCTCTTATAAATTTAAATAAAGGATTAACTTCTTTAGGATATAGTACTATAATTGACGATATCTTAATAAATACATTTGATTTGTTAACTTTCAAAAAAGATACCCAAGAGAGTTGGAAAAAATTACTTAAATCATCTCTTTTCTTTATGAATTCATCATTTGGGAAACAAATCTTTGGTTTATTAGCTGAAGTTGAAGATAAAAGTAAAAAAAATCACATTATAGGTTTTTTATCATCATCATTTAATTCGCCTAAAAATTTAACTTTAATTAAAAGTAGAGAATCGATTATTGATAATTACAATATACTCTTAAATAATCATTGTTTCAAAATACAACTTTTCAAACAAGGTGAAAATATGTTATTTAGTGAAAAGTTATCTGAATTTGGAACGCAAGAAATAATGTTTAGAGCAATAA
Source organism: uncultured Flavobacterium sp. (assembly GCA_964608415.1). Lineage (GTDB taxonomy): Bacteria > Bacteroidota > Bacteroidia > Flavobacteriales > Flavobacteriaceae > Flavobacterium. The sequence continues at coordinate 19,237 of CAZSOC010000018.1, read as the reverse complement.
GAAGCTTTAATAAACAAAATTACAAAGAAGTCATTAATTTATTAGAGGACAATTCAGATTTCAATACTAACTCATACTATTTTGAAAGAAAAATAAGTTTATTATATTACTCATATTTTAAGTTAAATTTACTAAAAGATGCTCTTTTATTATTTGGAACCGTCCTCCTTGACAATTCTATATTTACTCAAAAATTAAATTATTTTGAGTTATTTGAAACAATTAAAGAGACTTATAATAAAGAAGATTTTATTCATTTAATAGAATATCCAATTCTATTTTCTTTAATTAGTAAAGAATACGACTTGTATGAGGCTTATGATGATTTTATATATACACTAGATAATTTCAACATCAAAGAATTTGATACAAATCATTTCATTGAAAAATTCTCATTAGAAAGGATTATTTATTTTTTAAATAATGTCGTCACTATAGATACTCTTAAATACTCAACTGAATACAATTCAATTGGAGAAGTTGAAGAAAATAGAATTGATATTCTGAACATTTTAATTTCAATTGATTCTTTAAATAAACTAAATTACGAAAAAGAAAGGAATGATATTTATAGGGCAAATTCTGTTAGAAAGGTTTTAAAAGAAGTTGACGAAGGAAGGCTCTATATTGACGTAAGTAATTTGAAGGAAATTCAAATAAAAAAATTTAACGATGACTTTAAAAGGTTTAAAGAAATCGAATCATCAGCTAGTAATCAATTATTAATAGGGTTTAATACTTCAACAAAAAACTGGGAAAAAATTTTGACTGAGAAAAATCCATCCATAGAAAAGTACAATAGTGCTGATTATTTAGCATTTAAAAGTATTTATCTAGAATCTAGAGAAAACTTTCTTTTCAGCAAGGAATATGGCTTAGACAGTTGTTTAAGCACTCGTATTCGACATGGGGCATTGAAAAATCATATTAGAAGCGTCTTTGAAAAACTTCATTTAGTTACTTCTAAATTTAATGACAAATACAGAGATAATGAAATTTGGCAAGATCAACTTGGAAATTTCCCTGAGTTTAATATTCAAGTACAAAGTAAACTAAAACAGTTTTCGAAAGAAATTGATGATTACACTATATTCATAGTTGAAAAATTAATTCAAATACAAACAGAAAAAATTTCTGGGAAAGAAGAGGGTGTTTTCAAATTTTTTACAAACGATGAAACTTTATTTAAATATTATACAATGAATAAAGCGTCATTTGAGACTACAGATGTTATCATTGAAATGTTATTAACCAATCTAGTAAATCACACATTAATAGATTTACAGAAAGAGATCAATCACACTTTTACAGTAACCATTCCTAATAAGTTCCAATTGATCATTGATAATTTGATTTCCAATTTAAGAGAAATAAATCTTCCAAATGATTGTCAATTAATTCCTAATTTAATAAAATCAAGTACTGAAATACAAAAAGAATTGGAACAAATATCTGATTGGTTTTATTTGAATACAACAAGTTCTTCAACATTATTAAGCATAGAAACGGTTATTGATGCCAGTATAGAACTGACTAATAAAATAAACCCTACCTATAAAATAAACCCAAGTATTAATCTGAAGTGTCAACCATTTGGAGTGTATAGTAGTTTAGTTTTTGTCTTTAATATTCTTTTTAATAATATTATAGGTAATTCAAAACTACCGTTTGATAAAATGGATATTAATATTGAAATAGATTCTATTGATGAAAAGTATTTTAGAATTAATATTACGAATAAAATTAATAAAAATTTTAATTATACTAAAAATATAGTAAAGCTTAACAAAATAAAAGACAACTGGAATGATCATAGCAATATTGACCGTTCTAATAAGGAAGGAGAAAGTGGGTTTGATAAGATAAAAAGAATTTTAATATATGAAACATTTTCTAAAACAGACAAATTTGATTTTTTATTAGAGAACGAGACTATTACAATATCTTTGTTTTTTCCTTATCTAAAATATGAGCAAGATGAATAAAATAATAATCATTGAAGATGATAAAATAAAAATAGATCGTTTGAGAGATTTTTTAATTTCCTCTGATATTACAATTAAGGAATCTTTTCAAAGCGGAATGTTGGAATTAAAAAATAATTTTGAAGAATATGACCTTTTAATACTAGATATGACAATACCATTATGGGAAAAAGGAAATAATGATTTGGGAGGAAATTATGAACAATTCGGCGGAGAAAAAATATTAAGAGAGATGAAAAGACGAAAATTAAATATTCCAACAATCTTATTTACAATGTTTGATGTATTTCCTACAAAAGAAGGAAATATCACATTTGAAGAAATAAATTTAATATTTAAAAAGGAGTTTTTAGACTTTTACATTGGGGCGGTCTTTTATAATGCAAATGAAGATAATTGGAAAAATGAAATGTCAAACCTAATATCAGAAATAAAAAAATGAATCTCATCAGTATTTTAATAGTTGATGATGATTTAAATAAAATTACATTGATCATTAAAACGATTAAAGAAGTCTTTAAAGAAACTTTATCCATAAATCAAGCCTCTTGTGTACAGGAAGCTATGGAATATCTCCAAAAGAAAGAATTCCATTTATTAATTACTGATTTACAAATGCCCCTTAAATATGATACTAATCTTGACAATAAAGGAGGAGAATCGTTGATTAGAGAATTGTATAAAGGAAAAAATAAAGCTAATATTCCTCTGTATATTGTAGGACTTACTCAATTTGAAGATTTAAAAAATAATTATAAAGGAGTATGGAAAATTTGGCATTTTGACTCTAGTTCCGAATCTTGGAAAAATAATTTAAGAGATTTAATTTATCACATTGGTTTGATTAAATACAGAATTATAACTGATAAAATTGAAACCGTATTTGTTGAAGGACCAACAGATAAAAAAATAATAGAAACAAGCATTAAGCATTTTTATGTTGATTATATAGAAAAAATCCACATAGAAACTATTAATTTTGGTGGTGGAGCTGCTTGGGTCGAAAGACAATTATTTATTTGGGCAAAATCTTTATCGATTAAATCTCAAGGTAAATATATTAAAGCTGTTGGAGTCTTTGATGATGATGAAGCTGGGAATAAAGGTATTGAAAATATTAGAAAACAAATTCTATTAGATAGTGCGGAATCTAAAACATTTTCAATAATAAAGAATAGCCATAAATATTCACAGATTCTTAAATCCATTAAATCTAAAGGAATAATTTTTCCTACAACATTAGAAGATTTAGTTGGAATTGACTGTTGGAAAGCAGCGGAAAAAAATGGATGGTTAATCCCAAGAAATTTAAAAAATGTCAATATAGATTATGCTTTACTTCCGTTATCATTTGAAGATTTAAATATAGAATCATTACATAAAAAAAACTTTGATGACGATGAAATTTTGTTATTGACCAAGAAAGTAAATAATGAATATAAAATACAATTTTGTAATCTGGCTTGTGAATTAGAAGGAAAATCTTTAGAATCAATAAAGTATTTATTGGAAGACATTATTTCTAAACTAAAAATATAACACTTATAAATTATACTTTTATCTATTATCGGATAAAATCCTTTTGAATTAAAAACATCAATCAATTAACCTCATCTGATAAAACCTACTGATTTCTTTGTTAATCCTATGTTGTTTTTCTCTTCCCTGAAAATGTTTATTGATGTATTTTTCAGAAGTTCTTAATTCACCATGCCCCATTAAATTCATAATGTCCCATAAATCTGCTTTTCCGCTTTTTAAGAGTGAATTGATAAATGAATGTCTGGCAATATGACTGCTTAAATGAGTGTCAAAACTAAAGGTTTTTTCAAGACGGGTTAAATACATATTATAACTCGATTGAAGATTTTTGAACTTCTTAAATTGTTCGTCGGTCAATTCTTTGGTTTTATCATACTTTTTGAAAATTCCTTTATGTTTATCCTTCACAAATTTTTCAAATACAAATTCGTTTTTATCCAGTCCCTTTATTATGCTGTATGTTTTTTGAATGTAAAAACTTTCTATTTTGTTTTCAAGAGTAATTCTTAAATCAATGATTTCCTTAATTGCCTCCTTGTATTCTAAAGGTGCAGCATATTGAAAATAGTAACCTTCATAGAACTCAAATCTTCCAATATCTCCACCTTTAATATCGTTACTGACATTTTCTTTTTTGACATTTAATTTTTCTAAAAACCTTTTGCAACGGTCTATATTCATTCTTCTAAATCCTGGTTCGTTTGCAAATAAAACCCTGTAACAATTCCTAGGTATTTCTACTTGGGTTCTTTCAATAACTTCTTCATAAAGCGAACTGTTATTTAATATTTCGTTCAAAATATGACAGATGTTTATATTGAAATAAACTTCCATATTCTTATCCGTTTTCATCATTTGATAAACCAATTTTTCTTTTGTAAAATCACCCCATCTGATAAAAAATAAATCAGACATTCTCATTCCATTTGCAAAGAATTGGAACAGAAACATATTTTTGATATAAATCAATATATCCATTTTCTTAGAACCATTACTTTGTAAAAGAATTAGTTTTTTGATGTCTGCATCAGTCAAAGGATCTTTCGGTTTTGATGTTTTTGGCAACGCTTCATAACCAGCGAAAGGGTCTTTGGGATATGAATAGTGGTTTTTATTGATTGCTGAATTGATTATTCGCCGGAACAGCGACATTGTATCTACTATGGATGTATTTGCCAGACCTTTATTTTTTAAATACACAACAAATTTTTGTATCCAGTCAATGTTAATTTCCTTGAAAAGCAAATCTTCCTTTTTACTTTCAGAGAGGTATTTTTTAAGAGCGTTTAAAACATCTTTGTATCTCGATTTTGTACTCGGCACTAAAATCAACTCAATTTCTTTATTTATATAATCAATATAAGAAAGGTTTTCACTTTGTTGCTCTGGGTCAATCTGGGAGGTTTTAAGAGGTTGTAATTCTTTATTCAGGTATTTATTTACTTCATTGCGGATTTCTTTATTAATGTTCTTCCAGTCGATTTCATCATTTTTTAAAAAGACATCCGAATCTCTATCGAAATATTTACTGTAAATATCCTGATTGATGCGTATACCTATTCGTTTTTGTACTTTTTGCCCATTGCTGATATCCTGAATTGCTAAAACACCAACTGCATCATCTTTGTACTTTTTCGCTAAAATGATCTTAACTCCCATATAATTGTTACTTTTGACAAACATTTATTAGTTCGTAAATATAACTAAATAAATGTGAGGTGTGAAGTTAGTGTGAAGTTTTTGATGGATTTATATTGAAATTAAATCATCTTTAAAAACTATAAATAACTGATAATTAAAATATTAATAATAAAAATATATTACATAAATTATGTGGGAAAAAGTACAGGAAACGGTTGATTATATAAAAAATAAAACAAATTTTACTCCGGAATTTGGAGTTATACTAGGCTCCGGATTAGGAAGTTTTACTAATGATATAGATATACAATATACATTACCTTATGATCAGATTCCAAATTTTCCTGTTTCAACTGTTGAAGGTCATAAAGGCGCGTTGGTTTTTGGAACTATTGGAACAAAAAAAATAGTTGCCATGCAAGGAAGGTTTCATTATTATGAAGGATATGATATGAAAGAAGTAACTTTTCCGGTAAGGGTAATGAAATACTTAGGTATAGAAAAACTAATTGTTTCCAATGCTTCCGGAGGTGTAAATCCTAATTATGAAGTAGGTTCTATTGTGATTTTAAAAGATCAGATCAACCTATTGCCGGAACATCCTTTGAGAGGGATAAATGATGAAAGATTCGGACCGAGATTTGTAAATATGAGTGAGCCATTTTCTCAGAATTTAATTAAAAAAGCAAAAAAAATTGCTTCCGAATTAAATATAGAAGTTTTGGACGGAATCTACTTAGGGCTTCAGGGACCAACTTTCGAAACGTTATCAGAATACAGAATGGTAAAAACACTTGGAGCAGATTGTGTAGGAATGTCTACAGTTCCGGAAGTAATCGTTGCCAGACACATGAATCTCGAAACCTTTGGAATTTCTGTTATTACAGATATGGGAAATGAAGAGTCGATAGAAGCAATTTCGCATGACGAGGTGTTAGAAGCAGCCAAAAAAGCAGAACCAAAAGTCAGAGCATTGATCAAAGAAATGATTTTGAAGATATAAATTTCTCAGAAAATCAAAAAAGAAGGTCTTAATATCTAACCCGAAATTTAAATAGAACAATAAAGTAAGAATAAAAAAAACATATATTTTATCTGAATAAAAACTACAATTATTTTTCTTAATTTGATGAAAATTGCTACTTTTGTGCCACTTTAAATCCTGAAACATATTTAGGATCTTATCAAAAAAACAAACAATAATATGGATATACACGAATACCAAGGTAAAGAAATATTAGCCAGCTATGGTGTGAAAATTCAACGTGGTTATGTTGCAAACAATCCACAGGAAGCGGTGGCTGCAGCAAAACAACTTACCGCAGAAACAGGAACCGGATGGCATGTGATCAAAGCTCAGGTTCATGCAGGAGGTAGAGGAAAAGGAGGCGGAGTTAAGCTTGCTAAAAATCTGCAACAGGTAGAAGAACTGGCAGAGCAAATTATCGGGATGCAATTAATCACTCCCCAGACTTCTGCAGAAGGTAAAAAAGTACACAAAGTTTTGGTAGCAGAAGACGTATATTATCCAGGAGAAAGTGAAACTTCCGAGTTTTATATGTCTGTTTTGTTAAATAGAGGAGCCGGAAAAAATATGATAATGTATTCTACCGAAGGTGGAATGGATATAGAAGAAGTCGCAGAGCACACTCCCCATCTGATCTTTACAGAAGAAATCGATCCTAATGTTGGGTTACAAGGGTTTCAAGCCAGAAGAATTGCATTCAATTTGGGATTATCAGGAACAGCGTTTAAAGAGATGGTGCAGTTTGTAGATGCTTTGTACAAAGCATATATCGGTTCTGATGCTTCAATGTTTGAGATTAATCCGGTATTAAAAACTTCAGATAATAAAATTATTGCTGTTGATGCCAAAGTAAATCTTGATGACAATGCATTATACAGACACCCGAAATTAGCAGAAATGCGTGATGTACGTGAAGAAAACCCAATTGAAGTAGAGGCAAAAGCGGCTGGATTAAACTATGTAGATCTTGACGGAACTGTAGGATGTATGGTAAATGGAGCAGGTCTTGCAATGGCAACTATGGATTTGATTAAGTATGCAGGTTTTGAACCGGCAAACTTCTTAGACGTAGGAGGAACTGCAGATGCAAAACGTGTGGAGTTAGCTTTTAGAATTATTCTTAAAGATCCAAATGTAAAAGCGATTCTGATCAATATTTTCGGAGGGATTGTTCGTTGCGACCGTGTTGCTCAAGGAGTTATCGATGCGTATAAAAATATGGGCGACAGTATAAAAGTTCCTATTATTGTAAGATTGCAAGGTACAAATGCCGAATTGGCAAAAGAAATGATAGATAATTCGGGGATGCCAATTTTATCTGCGGTTCAATTTCAGGAAGCTGCAGATCAAGTAAAAGCTGCTTTGAGTTAATATAATAAAGATAAAAACGTATTAGTTATAGTGTTCAAATTATTGCTGATACTTAGATTATTAAAAAATCCCAATTTTTTTTGGGATTTTTTGTTTTTATATGTTTTTAAAATAATCCACAATAATTCCGTTGAGTAGAGAATAGGCTTGTTCTGTAAGGTGTCCTCCATCTACAGAATATAAATCAGGCAAATTATTTTCCGAATCTTTTAAAACTCCATATAGATCTAAAACTTGAATCTTTTTTTCGGAAGCCATTTTTTTTAGATTTTCATTAAAATTGAAAATATCATTTTTAGGACATATTTGAGGTTTCCAAAAAAATGAATTTACCGGAGTTAATGTTGAAATTATCGGGATGATGTTATTAGCTATAGCCAAATCACACATCATTGCTAAGTTTTTTAAGGACATTTCCAGAGGCATTTTTCCAAAGTTTTCGGCAATGTCATTTATTCCGCCTAAAATAAAAACGTATTTTGGTTGTAATGAAATTACATCTGCAGAAAATCTCAATAACATCTGAGAAGTAATTTGACCGGAAATTCCTCTATTTGCAAAATTATTTGCGATAAAAAACTCAGGAAAATGTTTGTACCAGTCTTCTGTAATCGAATCGCCAAGAAAAACAACCTTTGGAGCAATTTTTATCTTTGAATTGGCATTTTCATATTTTCCTAAATTTACAAAGTCAGTAATGTTTTTATGCATTAAAAAAATCTATTTAGGATTTTTTCCGTTTTTGAAACGTACTTTTTCTACAACGCTAACTTTAGCAGGTGTCTTCTTATTTTTTGATTGAAAAACAGTTTTTTTCTGAGTTGGTTTTTCGGTTGGGGTTATAGTTTTTTTCTTACTCAGATTATTGCGATTTTCAGCCAGAACTTCATTTGGGTTTTTTGGATTTTCTTTTGTCCCTCTCAAATGAACGATCAGTCCATTCAGAAAATTTCTCAAAACCTGATCTCCACATTCCATATAATTAGGATGGTCTTGATTTCTGAAAAAAGCATTGAGTTCGGATTTTTCCATTCTGAAATCGGACAACTTCAAAATATCTATAATTTGTTCATCTCTTAATTGCAGGGCGACCCTTAGTTTTTTGAAAATTTCGTTATTGTTCATCGGAGTTTATTTTTCTGCAAAGATAGCCCATAAATCACATTATTTTGGGAATTATTTACCTATTTTGAAAATAAAAATTAAGATAAGTAAAATAATTTCAATCAAATAAAATTAGTATAATGTGTTAAAAAAAATGCTTGTCCATTCTTGAAAATGTTATATTTGTATATCTTAAAATATAAAAGAAATAATGCAAATTAAACTCATAAAACCACTTTGCTTTTTTGATTTAGAAACTACAGGTATAGATATTTCCAAAGATAGAATTGTAGAAATTGCAATACTCAAAGTGTTTCCAAATGGAACAACAGAAAGTAAAACATGGTTAGTAAATCCTACAATTCCTATTCCCAAAGAATCTTCAGATATTCACGGTATAACCAATGAAAAAGTAGAGAACGAACCTACTTTTAAAGAACTGGCGCCACAAATTTATCAAATGATTAAAGATTCAGATTTAGGTGGGTTTAATTCCGATCGATTTGATATTCCTTTATTAGCAGAAGAAATGTTGCGTGCTGAGATAGATTTTGATATGAAGAATAGGGTTGCGATAGATATTCAAACCATTTTTCATAAGAAAGAAGAAAGAACATTGAGTGCTGCGTATAGATTTTACTGTAACGAAACACTGGAAAATGCACATTCGGCAGCCGCAGATACAAAAGCAACGTATGAAATTTTTAAATCTCAGATCGAACGATACGATGATTTGCCAAAAGACATTAAATCGTTGTCTGAGTACACTACGAGAAAAAAGTTTGCTGATTTTGCCGGTTTTATAGCTTTTGATAAAGATAATGAAGAGATTTTTACTTTTGGAAAACATAAAGGAGCAAAAGTTGACAAAGTTTTAGAAACAGAACCGGGATATTTCGGATGGATACTCAACGCAGAATTTCCGTTGTATACCAAAAAAGTTTTAACGGCAATCAAGCTAAGAAAATTTAATTCTAAATAACCACATAAAAATAAAACAACAAATTTCATTCGATGAAAATAATTTGTGTAGGACGAAATTATAGTGATCATATCAATGAGTTGGGAAATGAAAAACCCGGTGAACCTGTAATTTTTTTAAAGCCTGATACTGCAATTCTGCCTAAAAACTTTCCTTTTTTTATCCCCGAATTTAGTAAAGATGTACATCATGAAGTCGAAGTTCTGGTCAGGATAAATAGAGTGGGAAAATATATAGATACAAAATTTGCTCATAAATATTATGACGAGATTGGTTTAGGTATAGATTTTACAGCACGTGATTTGCAAAGCGATTTGAAAGCTAAGGGTTTACCTTGGGAAAAAGCTAAGGCTTTTGATGGTTCTGCAGTAATGGGGAATTTTTATCACAAATCGACATTTGAAAATTTAGGTCAAATAGATTTTCAATTAAAAAATAATGATGTGATAGTTCAGTCCGGTAATACCAAAGATATGCTTTGGAAAATAGATGAACTTATTGCTTATATCTCTCAGTTTTTTACATTAAAAATAGGAGATATTATATTTACAGGAACGCCTCAGGGAGTTGCAGCAATAAAAACCAATGATGTTTTAGAAGGATTTATTGCAAATCAAAAATCATTTAGAATACAAATAAAATAAATGGCGTTACATTATAATCTTTCTAAAGTTTATGCTATATCAGAAAATGATACAGAATTTGTACGGGATATAGTAAGTATTTTTGTTACAGAAGTGCCGGATGATATAATTTATCTCAAACAAGGAATAAAAGAAAAAGACTTTCAGAAAGCATATAGCTATGCACATAAAGTCAAGCCCACACTCGAATTGTTAGGGATGAATGTTGCGCATGAAGAAATATTGATTATAGAAAACTGGGCAAAAGAAGAAGGTAAAAAGAAACAAATAAAAGAGACTTATAAAAGTTTAAAGCATAGGATAGAGAAAGCAGTAAAAGAAATAAAAAAAGATTTTAATCTTTGATTGATCATAAAATGAAATTAGCAATAGTTACCATTGGAGATGAAATTTTGATAGGACAGATCACAGATACCAATTCGGCCTATATGGCAAAAGCATTCGATAAAATTGGTATTACAGTTCACGAAATGATTTCTATTGCAGATGATAAAGATCAAATAATAGAAACACTTTCCCGATTACAAAATCAAGTTGATTTTGTAGTAATTACAGGAGGATTGGGACCAACCAAAGATGATATAACCAAAAAAACATTTTGCGATTATTTTGAAGATCAATTAGTAATGGATCAGAAAGTGCTGGATCATGTTACTCGTTTAATTGAAGGATTTTATCAAAGACCAATTACTCAAATCAATAAAGACCAGGCTTTAGTACCTTCAAAATGTACAGTTTTATTCAATAAAAACGGTACGGCTCCGGGAATGTGGATGCAAAAAGAACAAACAGTTTTTATTTCCCTGCCAGGAGTTCCGTTCGAAATGAAGTCTTTAATAGATGAAATAATTATTCCTGAAATTGTTAAAAAATACAAAAGACCATATATAATTCATAAAACGATTTTAACTTACGGACAGGGTGAAAGTTTGGTTGCAGAAAGAATAGAACAATGGGAAAATGATCTGCCTCATTTTGTCAAACTAGCCTATTTACCAAATCCGGGAAGAGTTCGTCTGAGATTGAGCGGGAGAGGAACAGACGAAAAATTACTTTATGATACAATCGAAGAACAGATAATTTTACTCAGTAATATAATAGGAGATATTATTATAGGGTATGATGATGGTGAAACATTGGAAGTAGTTGTTGGAAAACAATTGGCGAAAACAGGCAAGACCATTGCTACGGCAGAAAGTCTCACAGGAGGAAAAATTGCCCAGACAATAACTACAATTCCGGGATCGTCAAAATATTTCAAAGGCAGTATAGTAGCTTATTCAGAAGAGATTAAGAAAAATCTTCTTCAGGTTTCAGAGTTAATAATAAAAAAGCACTCGGTTGTGAGTGCCGAAGTTGCACATGAAATGGCAAATAATGTCAAAAATATGTTCAAAACAGATTTTTCTATTGCAGTAACAGGAAATGCAGGACCAACTACAGATAATACAAATGAGGAAGTAGGAGTGGTTTTTATTGCAATCGGGACTCCTCAAAATACTGTGATTGAAAAGTTTAACTTTGGTCAGCCACGAGAAAAAGTAATTGACAGGACAGTAAACAAAAGCCTGGAAATGCTGATGAAAGAAATTTTAAAAAATGTAGATTAAATATTTTGCATAATCGGTTTATTTTTATTTACTTTGCACCCTGATTTTGAATAACGAAATAAAGATAAGCATAATGTCAAGAGTTTGTGACCTTACAGGTAAAAGAGCAATGGTAGGAAATAATGTATCTCATGCCATGAATAAAACTAAGAGAAAATTTTCTGTAAACTTAGTAAAAAAGCGTTTTTATCTTCAAGAAGAAGATAGATGGATTACTCTTAGAGTAGCTGCTTCTACAATTAAAACGATCAATAAAAATGGAATTGCTGCAG
>CAZSOC010000018.1:0-7049 GCA_964608415.1 uncultured Flavobacterium sp. | reverse complement strand
CTGCAGTTTTGAAACAAGCTAAAGCAGATGGATTTATAAAATAATCTTTCCTAAAATAAATAGTATAGCAAGATGGCAAAGAAAGGTAACAGAATACAAGTAATTTTAGAATGTACAGAGCACAAAGCATCAGGTGTTTCGGGTACTTCTAGATATATAACAACAAAGAACAAAAAAAATACTCCGGACAGATTAGAGATTAAAAAATTTAATCCAATATTGAAAAGAGTAACAGTTCATAAAGAAATTAAATAATTTTAAGTCATGGCAAAGAAAACCGTAGCAACTTTACAATCATCTTCTAAGAGATTATCAAAAGCCATTAAAATGGTAAAATCTCCAAAAACAGGTGCTTATACATTCGTAGAATCTATCATGGCTCCTGAATTGGTTGACGAATTCTTGAAAAAGAAATAATTAAGTTATTCAGAATATAGAAAAGCTACTTTCGATTATACGGAAGTAGCTTTTTTATATTTATATTTGTACCGATTTAAAAACGTTCATTTTTTAAAATAAGAAAACGTTCATCAATTTTTTAAATTACCAAAATCTTAATAACTACTAAGAACAGAATGAGTTTTTTTAAAAGAATATTTTCATCAGAAAAAAAAGAAACATTAGATAAAGGTCTTGAAAAATCTAAAACTAATTTTTTTAGCAAACTTACTAAAGCAATTGCTGGAAAATCGAAAGTAGATGATGAAGTACTCGATAATCTTGAAGAAATCCTTGTAGCTTCTGATGTAGGTGTAGATACCACTCTAAAAATTATTACCCGAATAGAAAAAAGAGTTTCAGAAGACAAATATTTAGGCACGGACGAACTTAACCAAATCTTAAAAGAAGAAATTGCAGGACTGCTCTCGGAAACCAATACAGGCGAAGCTTCCGATTTTGAATTGCCGCTTGGCAAAAAACCATACGTGATAATGGTAGTTGGAGTAAATGGAGTTGGAAAAACCACTACTATAGGTAAATTGGCATATCAATTTAAAAAAGCAGGACATAATGTTGTGCTTGGTGCAGCAGATACTTTTAGAGCTGCAGCAATAGATCAATTACAAATTTGGGCAGACAGGGTAGGAGTTTCTATCGTAAAACAGCAAATGGGGAGTGATCCGGCATCTGTTGCTTTTGATACATTAAAATCTGCTGTTTCTCAAAATGCAGATGTTGTAATTATAGATACTGCCGGACGATTACACAATAAAGTAGGTTTAATGAATGAGCTGACAAAAGTAAAACGTGTAATGCAAAAAGTTGTCGAAGATGCTCCACATGATGTTTTATTGGTATTGGATGGTTCAACAGGACAAAATGCTTTTGAGCAAGCCAAACAGTTTACGGCAGCCACAGAGGTAACTTCTCTTGCAGTAACAAAACTTGATGGCACTGCCAAAGGAGGAGTTGTAATAGGAATTTCAGACCAATTTCAAATTCCTGTAAAATATATCGGAGTAGGAGAGGGAATGGAAGACTTGCAGGTTTTTAATAAATTTGAATTTGTAGATTCTTTCTTTAAATAGAATATATGAGATCACTATTCTCAAAGTTGCTTTTTATATCTCTTATTGTTTCCTCATGTAGTAAAGACAAAATTATTGATATAAAACAATTAAATGGTTATTGGGAAATAAAAGAAGTAACTTTAAGCGATGGAATCCATAAAAATTATCCTATTAATACAGTCATAGATTATTATGAATTGACAGATTCAATTGGGCAAAAACAAAAATTACAACCACAATTTGACGGAACTTATATGGTTATGTCTATTACAGAAAAAATCTCTGTTTCTTCTGAAAATAAAAAATTATATTTGAATTATAATACACCATATTCTGTATGGAAAGATGAAATAATAGAATTGGCTGACAGTATTTTTGTTATAAAGAATGAAGAAAATATTATTTATACCTACAAAAGACCTGTTGCTTTTACCCTAAAATAAAATGGCAAAAAGAATGAGCAATGAAAGTTCCATTGCAGATGTATTAAAAGTGATTTTACAAGACAATCGACTTCAATCAGGAATTGATCAGGTTTCTGTTTCTGATGCTTGGAATTCAGTACTGGGAAATGGAGTAAAAAGCTATACTAAAAGAGTTGTTCTTAAAGGGTCAATATTGTATGTCGAATTGACATCTTCTGTTTTACGTGAAGAACTGTTAATGGGAAAACAAAAAATATTGAATATTCTCAATGAAGAATTTCGTAGAGAAGTTGTTACAGATATAAAATTTAGATAATGAAAAAATCCCGTTTTAAACGGGATTTTATTATTATTTTGTTTCCTGGCAGATTAAAACTGCTCTCTTCCTGAAAAATGAAAAGCTCCTTCTATTGCAGCATTTTCATCACTATCCGATCCGTGTACTGCATTTTCACCAATAGAAGTAGCATAGGCTTTTCTAATAGTTCCTTCTGCAGCTTCTGCCGGATTAGTAGCCCCAATAAGAGATCTGAAATCTTCTACAGCATTTTCTTTTTCTAAAATTGCAGCAACAATAGGACCTCTTGTCATAAATTCTACTAATTCTCCAAAAAACGGTCTTTCTTTGTGTACAGCATAAAATGCTTGTGCATCTGCAATCGTCAATTGAGTTAGTTTTAATGAAACAATTTTAAATCCTGCATTTGTAATCATTGCTAAAATGTTTCCGATATGCCCATTTTCTACAGCATCCGGTTTGATCATTGTGAACGTTCTATTTGTCGTCATTGTATTTTTATAATTTTTGCAAAAATAGCGTAATTCCTTAAATAATAGAAATGAATTGAGGATTTTATTAAGATAATATCACAATATTAAAATTGGAATTTAAGGGTTGCAGCTCATCAATTAGTTGTTCGATCATTTTAGCACCGTATTTTGCATAAAATTCTGAGAAATTGGTTTGTCTTTCTTGTAATCCCTGATTAGGAAATAATTCATTTTGTAACTCGATAATCTGATCTAATATTGCTTTAAATTTTCTTTTTTCAGCTTTAAAAAACCTTTTCTCTAAGTTGTCTAACCCTTTTACCTGTTTAGTCTCTTGTGCTTTTACGGCTCCGGAAAAAGAATCGTCAGTTTGTTTTACCAATTCAAAAAGCTGCTCAAATTGTTTTTTTAAAAATATTTTTTGCTGATCAAAATTAAATTGTTTTTGAGATAATTGTTCAGTTTTTTTATTGATCAGTTCTTGTTGTTTTAAAAAGAAATCTTTAATTTCTAAACCTAACTTTTCAATTTTTCTTGTTTGTTTCTCTTCAATTAAAATGGCTGAGTTTCTTAATAAAAGGATTGGGAACGGGACATTCATTTTGGCAAAATAATTTTTCAACTCAAACCAATAGGCCAATTCTCCTCCTCCTCCAATATAACAAAGGTTAGGCAAAATCAGTTCCTGATATAAAGGTCTGATAATTACATTAGGGCTGAATTTTTCCGGATTGGAAACACTTAATTTTAGAATCTCTTCTTTTGTAAACCAGATGTCTGTATGATTAATTTTATAATTCCCATTGACTTCGATAATTCTTTCACGGATGTGATTTTGGATATAAAAAAGATTGATTTCTCTGGGATTTACCTGGATTGGATAATCCTTCATCGAATTAATCGTTTCTGTTACAGAAAGAAAAGATGTGTTAGAATGAATTTCTTTTTGAATAATTGGAGTTAAGGCTTTTTTTAACGAAATATCATCTCCATCTATAATTACCAAACCATATTTTTGAAATATTTCATTGGCTAGAAATCGAGTTGCATCGGTAAGATTGGAGTGCTCTAAATAACTTTTTTTAAATAATTCTTTGAGATACTCAGCATTTTTTCCTCCCCCAATCTCTAAGTCAAATATTTTAGATATTTCATCTAATCCGTGAGTGTTTATTCTTCCTACAGCCCCGGAAACGTTAGTATTCCATCGAATTTTTTTTCCGTGCAGAATAAAATAATTGATCTCGTCAAAATCGTGATCTTCTGTTGCCATCCAGTAAACAGGAACAAAATTGTTTTCAGGATAAGCCGATTTTAGTATTTTACACAAATTGATTGTAGAAATAATTTTGTACAAAAAGTACAATGGTCCGGTAAACAAATTTAGTTGATGTCCGGTTGTAACTGTAAATGTATTCGATTCTTTTAAAGAATTAATATTTGATTTTGTGAGCTCTGAAATTTCAAAACCTGCATATTGTCTTAGTAATGCTTGATGTAAATTTTTTCTTTTTTCTTCGGTAAATTGTTGTTGTTTTTCTTGAATTTGAAGTTTAAAATTTTCCAAATCAGGAAATCTGTGGTACAAATGCTGTAAAGCTTTTTCCTGATTGAGATAATCTAAGATTATTCGGGTAAAATATCCGGAATTTTGATAGCTGATACATTCACTTGGCATAATTTTGATTTCTAAAATTTTTGTAAATTTAATTAAAAACTTTTTAGAAAAGTCCGTTTAACAAATGCTTGACATTTATAAATTAATGACAAGTAAACCAATCGCACCCCACATACACAAATCCGGTCTTTTAAACAAAACATATTTGGACGTTTAAACAAAATTTTTCAAAAACATCCTATCTACTTTTGTCCCATAACATTAAATAGTATTCAAAATAAGACAAAACAATCATCAGGGAGCGTTGCAGAAACCAACAGGTTCAGGGTTTAATGCCACATCAACAACAAGTGATGTAATCAAAGAAATTAATCTCACAGGAAAAATCGTTATTGTAACAGGAAGTAATACAGGCATAGGATTGGAAACTACCAAAACGCTTGCCGCCGCAGGAGTAACAGTAATCGTTCCGGCAAGAGATATTGAAAAAGCAAAGAGAAATTTGGAAGGCATTGCCAATGTAGAATTGGAAACAATGGATTTGATGAATCCTGATTCTATTGATGCCTTCTCCAAAAAGTTTCTGGTTTCGGGCAGACCTCTTCATCAGCTCATTAACAATGCAGGGATTATGTGGGTACCATTACGTAGGGATAATCGGGGTATTGAATCACAATTAGCCACTAATTATCTGGCACAGTTTCAGCTTACAGTAAGATTATGGACTGCCCTTAAAAAAGCCGATGGAGCAAGAGTAATTAACGTTTCCTCTCAAGGACATCAATTTGCTCCTTCCGATTTTGAAGACCCTAATTTCCTGAACAGGGAATATGAAACTTTACGAGGTTACGGTCAATCAAAAACAGCGGTTAATTTATTTTCTCTTGAATTAGATAACCGAATCAAATCATTTAATGTAAGAGCATATTCTGTGCATCCCGGATCTATTGGAGGAACTGAATTGGCAAGAGAAGCATCATTGGAACTATTTCAGCAAATGGGATTCTGTGATGTCGAAGGAAATATGTTACCTGATGTCGCAGCATCATTAAAAACAATTCCGCAAAGTGCAGCAACAACCGTTTGGTGTGCAACCAGCCCTATGTTCAACTATATTGTGAAGATACAGATATTGCCGAACTAGCTCCTGAATCTTTAATATCCAATGGTGTAAAAACATATTCTCTGAATGAGGCTGATGCAAAACGTTTATGGACATTAAGCGAAAAAATGACAGGTATAACATTCGATATTGATTAAGATTGTCAGGTCAATGATTATTTGAGCATGCCACCGACTGCATTTTGCTAACGTTACAACATCCAACGCAAAAATGCAATCGGGTCGGGATATCCTATATATCTTTTGTTTCGCTCGTCTGTAAAGACGAGCGAAACGTTTCAAATGCGAAGCATTCAGCGAACTATTAAAAACAATAAGCAAAAGTGAGCTAATCCCTCATGCAAAACGAACAATAGAAAACATATTTACTATTTTTGCAAAATAGCAACATTAGAAGAAAATATGTACATCGCCCAATCTATTACACACAAAAAACAAAAGCGCATAGCTGTTTATTTTGAAAACGATGCGGCATTGATTGCCCGTTTCAAAAAACTGGAAGGAGCAAAATGGAGTGTAACACTCAAGGTATGGCATTTACCCGATACCGAAACTTACCGTAAACAGTTCAAAATTTCTGCTATCAACAACACATTGCTAAATGATGAAGCAACCGAAAAAATAGTAAAGTTCATTCAATGGCTTCGTTCCAAACGTTACAGCGAAAGCACGATTAAAACGTATAGTGAAGCTCTGAGAATATTTTTGAAATACTATCACAACAAACCTTTGCAGAAAATTACCAATGAAGATATCATTACCTACAATAATGAATACATACTGAAAAATAAGCTGTCGGCCTCTTATCAAAACCAAATGGTAAATGCCATAAAATTATTTTTTAGCAAAATAGAAAATGCAAAAATAAACCCCGAACTGATACACCGCCCGAAACGCCCCAAAATACTACCCAACGTATTGAGCAAAGAAGAAGTAAAAGTCATCCTGGAAGCACACAGCAACATCAAGCATCACACTATGCTGTCGCTCATATACAGTTGCGGGTTACGAAGAAGCGAACTTTTGCACCTTAAACCTGCCGATATTGATTCGAAAAGAAAATTAGTCATTATTAGGCAGGGTAAAGGAAGAAAAGATCGTATCACCCCGCTTTCTGAAAAAATATTAGAGTTACTGCGTCATTATTACAAGTTGCACAAGCCGCAAGTATGGCTCTTTGAAGGACAGCAAAAAGGAAAAAAATACAGCGAAAAAAGTTTAGAAAATGTATTCAAGCAGGCCTTGGTGAAAGCTAACATAAAACGCCCGGTTACACTGCACTGGTTGCGTCACAGCTATGCTACCCATTTGTTGGAAGCGGGAACGGATTTGCGTTATATTCAGGAATTGCTTGGGCATAAAAGCAGTAAAACCACTGAAATTTACACTCATGTAAGTACCAAAAATCTGCAAAATATAACCTCGCCTTTTGATACGTTGTAATCCAAAAAAAAGTGCTATTTTTGGAAAAATAAACCCTCACGCTTATGGCGCAAAGCCAACCACCATTGGGTAGATTGGCGAAATAGCGTGAGGGGTATAAACGAGTTAGTGGCAAGCTTAACCGAACAGAACTTACAAAGACAAATGACAGAGAATTTT
>CAZSOC010000017.1:0-44609 GCA_964608415.1 uncultured Flavobacterium sp. | reverse complement strand
AATGGGATAGGTTCAGCCGTAATGCAGGTGATGCCTATCAGATGATTAGCACACTCAACAAACTTGGTATAGAACCACAAGCGGTAGAACAGCCTTTAGACCTTTCTATTCCCGAAAACAAGATGATGCTTGCGATATATCTGTCCGCTCCCGAAGTGGAAAATTACCGCAGGGCATTAAATACGTTTTATGGAATGCGTAGAGCAAGGAAAGAAGGATGTTTAATGGGTAGAGCTCCTTTCGGATATATCAACAGAAGCAAAGAGGACGGACGAAAATACATTGCTCCAAAAGAACCTGAAGCAACAGCTATGCGTTGGGCTTTCAACGAAATAGCAAAAGGCGTGTTTGCCTGTGACCAAGTACGGCAGAATATCAATACGTTACACAAGACAACTATAAGTCGAAGTGCTTTCCACGTAGCCATACGCAATCCGATATACTTTGGGAAAATATTTATTGCTAAATTCAAAGATGAGGAAGCTCATTTGGTACAGGGGCAGCACGAACCGCTTATATCCGAAGAACTTTTTCATAAGGTACAACGGATAATAGACGGAAATAAAAAAGAGGAACGCCCTAATACCAAAATACTTTCAGATGAGAACCTGCCTTTAAGAGGTTTCTTGGTATGTCCTGAATGTGGTCGAAACCTAACAGGAAGTGCTTCCAAAGGAAGAACGAACCGCTATTACTATTACCATTGTGTTTCTTCGTGTGGCTTCCGTCAGAAAGCCGAAGTTGCCAACGATATTTTTGAAGAAGGGTTGTTTCAGTTTGAACTAAACAGTGGCATAAAGAATGTTCTCAAAAAACTGCTGTTGGACAACTACAAAAAATTCGTGCAGAACCCATTTGATGAAAAGAAACGGATTGCACAGGAAATAGACAGGCTTAACGCAAAGTTGTCGGTAGCACGGAACAAACTGCTTGCGGAAACCATTGATGACGGGGAATACCTCGAAATCAAGAAGGAATGCAGAGAACGAATTGAAAGTTTGGAAGAACAGTTGAGCAAGGACGGTTCGGACACTAAGAGCATCAATATCGACAAGACTTTGGACAGGGCTTTACAGAGTATCGTAAATATCCCGAAACTGTACAGCGAGGGCGAAATCCAAACAAAGAGAGCTATAATTGGTTCGATATTCCCTGAAAAATTGGAGTTTGACGAAAAAACTTATCGAACCGCCCGAATGAATGTAATCGCAAACTATACCTTTCAGATAAACAACGGATTACTCCAAAAAAAGAACAGGACAAACGAAAATAAATTTCATTTGTCCTGTTTTGTAGCGGAGACGGGAGTTGAACCCGTGACCTCAGGGTTATGAATCCTGCGCTCTAACCGACTGAGCTACCCCGCCATTATTGGTTTATTAACCTCTTGAATGCGGGTGCAAATATAAAACTAAATTCATTCCTTACAAATTAAAATCACTAATTTTTTTTTATTTTTAAAAATGCTTTTTTATTGTATTAATATTGTATATATTTCCAAAAAAATAGTACAGTTTATGGATCTAAAAGTAAAATATGAATTAGAATTTCCTATAAATTCTTCACCCCAGCTACTATATCAATATATTTCTACTCCTTCTGGTCTTTCAGAATGGTTTGCGGACAATGTAAATTCCAGAGGTGAATTTTTCACTTTCATTTGGGATGATTCTCAAGAAAAAGCCAGAGTTACTTCAAAAAAATCTGGTGAAAAAATCAAATTTAGATGGGTCGATGATGATAACAAAGACACCGACTACTTTTTTGAATTAAAAATTATAGAAGACGAAATTACCAAAGATGTTTCTCTTGTAGTGGTAGATTATGCACATGAAGACGAATTGGAGGAATCTGCTTTACTTTGGGAAAATCAAGTTTCAGATCTAAAACATGTTATTGGTTCTGTGTAAAAATTGTTTTATAAAACTTATATTTGTCACGCTTTTCCCAAGCGTGATTTTTTTTATATGATAAACTTCAATGGCAATATAATCAACGAGGACAATCATTCGTTGACAAACAACAGGGCTTTTCTTTTTGGAGACGGAATTTTTGAAACTTTAAAAATTTTAGATCAAAAAGTTCTTTTTCTTGAGGATCATTACTTTAGGTTAATGGCTTCCATGCGTATTTTAAGAATGCAGATTCCAATGGATTTTACTATGGAATATTTCGAGTCTCAAATTTTAGATTTAGTCAATCATAAAAAAATTGCCAACTCTGCTCGTGCAAGAGTTACTGTTTTTAGAAATTCCGGAGGATTATATCTTCCTAAAACACGTACTATCTCATTTTTAATTCAGGCAGAACAGCTGCAAAACATGTTATACATCAATAATGATGTTCCTTATGAAATTGAACTATATAAAGATTTTGTTATAACAAAACAATTATTATCTACTCTTAAAACTACCAATCGAGTAATTAATATCACAGCCAGTATTTTTTCTGATGAAAATGGCTATCAAAATTGCCTATTGATGAATGACAGTAAAAATATAATTGAAGCAATAAATGGAAACATTTTTATGGTTTCTGGAAATAAAATTTCGACTCCTCCTGTTTCTGAAGGCTGTATCAACGGTGTTTTAAGAAAGCAGCTTATTGCTATTATTAGAAAAAATCCAGATCTGGAAATTATTGAAGAACCAATCTCTCCTTTTGATCTTCAAAAGGCAGATGAATTAATTATTACTAACGTGATAACCGGAATTCAATCTGTTTCTCAATACAGGAAAAAAACCTATACAAATACATTGGCGAAACGATTGCTCACTCAACTCAATGCGCAACTCAGATTTAATTAAGAATAGGATCCTCAGGAGAGTTAGACCATATTAAATATTCTCCTCCTAATTCCTTAATTTGTTTTTTCCAAAAATGGGTTGCCGAAGTTGCTATTATTTTATTTGCATAACTGTTTTCAGAAACGATCCAAGCGTTTTGATGTAACTCATCTTCTAACTGGTATGCTCCCCAACCTGTATATCCCAAGAAAAACCTGATATTATCTTTAGTGATTTTCCCATCGTTTATCAAATCTCTGGTACTTTCAAAATCGCCTCCCCAATATATTCCGTTAGAAATTTCAATACTATCGGGAATCAGGTCCGGCACATTATGTATAAAATAAAGATTATCTTGTTCTACCGGTCCTCCATTATATATCTTAAATGGTACATGAACTTCAGGTACCAGATCTTGTACTGTATATTTTAATGGTTTATTAATAATAAATCCTACAGACCCTTCATCATTATGATCAGCTAATAATATTACAGATCTATTGAACGAAACATCTCCTCCTAAAGCCGGTTCTGCAATAAGTAAATGTCCTTTTTTGAGTTTATCTGATATCATTTCACAGTATTTTTAATAAAATTAAAAAGAAAAAATGTAATAATTACAAAATATCCTCATTTAATTTTAAAAAAAAAGTCTCCCTAACCGGAAGACTTTTATGTTTTATTTAGAAAAAAACTAGTTTACGTTTCCTTCTAATTCAGCACCAGCCTTAAACTTAACCACATTTTTAGCAGCGATTTTGATAGTCTTACCAGTTTGTGGATTTCTTCCGTCTCTTGCAGCTCTTTTAGATACTGACCAAGATCCAAATCCTACTAATGAAACTCTTCCTCCTTTTTTCAAAGTTCCACTTACGTTTCCTAAAAATGATTCAAGAGCTAATTTTGCAGCTGCTTTAGTTATTCCTGCGTCTGCTGCAATAGCATCGATTAATTCTGATTTGTTCATAATAAAAGTTATTAATTGTTGGTTAAACATTACGTTATCTATAACAAATTTAATAGGAATTCCTTACTACACAAGAGATTCATTGTTATTTTCGTAGATTTGTTAATAACTTCATAATTTTGTTGATAAACAGACTTGCAAATTTCAAAAATCTGTCAATTTCAATGTTTATGCTACCTACGACACATATATATCTTCAGAAAAGGTAGTTCCGTTTAAAATTTCAGAAGCTTTCATTCTTTTCTTTCCTGGAAATTGCAACGATTTTAAAACTAAAAACCCTTCCGGATGGGCTATTTTTATTTCTTTTTTAGTTGTTAAAAAACTTCCGGTTTTATAATCATGTTTTTCTCTTAAAATTTCAGTTTCATAAATTTTAATTGAAAACTCCGAACTCTTATCATTATGCAAGTTACACCACGCTCCCGGATAAGGAGAAAGTCCTCTGATAAGATTATAAATTTCCTCCATAGGTTTTGTCCAGTCAATTTTACAATTATCTTTATTTAATTTATAAGCCGTTTTGAGGTCTTGGCTATTTTCCTGAATTTGAGTTTTTACTGTTTCCTCCCGAATTTTCTGAAGTGTTTCTACAACCGCTTCAGCCCCGATATTAAGCAGTCTATCATGTAACATTCCGGCATCTTCAACAATATCTATATCTGTAGTTTTACTCATTATCATTGCTCCGGTATCAATTTGATCATCTATAAAAAAAGTAGTAACTCCTGTTGTCGTCTCTCCGTTAATAATTGCCCAATTAATAGGTGCTGCACCTCGGTAGTCGGGTAATAATGAAGCATGAAGATTAAATGTTCCTAATTCCGGCATACTCCAAACTACTTTTGGCAACATCCTAAAAGCTACAACTACTTGTAAATTTGCTCTTAATGATTTTAATTCTGCCAAAAAACTTTCATCTTTGAGATTGGTCGGTTGTAACAAATGAAGATTATTTGCTAATGCATACTCTTTTACTGCCGAATATTTTACCTTCTGTCCTCTCCCAGCCGGTTTATCTGCCGCCGTAATAACTCCGACAACTTCATAATTATTTTTTACAATTGCATCCAGAATCCCAACTGCAAATTCCGGAGTTCCCATAAAGACAATTCTCAATTTTTTCATTTTTTATATATTGTATAGGAATTATTTGATGTCAAACCGATCAAATTACTGTCAAGTAAATTTTCAAGAACAAAAATAACTTCTTCAATTGGATATTTACATCTGATTTGAATTTCTCTTGAGGTTAAATTTTCTTTTTGAAGTATTTCTAAGATCATTTCTGCCAAGTGTTTTTTATCTGAAACTTTATTATTTTTTGAAATACAATATGAACAAATTCCACAGTTTTCTGCTTTAATTTCACCAAAATATTTTAAAATAAGATTTGATTTACAGCTGTTTTCGTTTTCTACATATTCAAAAACAGCATCCAATTGCTCTTTCTTTTGTTTATTTTGAATTTCTAAATATTTAGAAACGCGATTAATCGTCCTTTCATCTTCTCTTATTTCATTAAAAATAATCGTCGCATCATTCTTTTTTGCGTATAAATCAATGATCGATTTATTTTTTAATTTTTCAAATAATCTTAAAACATTGTTTTCAGAAGTTTTTGTTTTTTTAGCTATCAGACTCAAATTGACCGGAGTAACAACTTCATAAATACCCGGATAAGTCCTTAAAATTGTTAAAATTATTTCTTCATCTTCTCTATTAATACTCATATAACGCATTATCTCTTTTGAAGAAATAAGGATTTGGATCGAAATTTTTTCCGAAAACTCTTTGGACAAAGTCAAAACTCCTTGCCTATCCAAAAACTGTAAAGCATTATATGTTTTAAGCAAGGAAAAATTATAATGAACACAAAAATGATTAAGATTAAAAGAAAACTGTTGGTCTATTCCTTCTCCAAATGCAATCTGAAAATAATTACAAAGCTTCACAAAAACAGTTTTCAAAAAATCTTTATCAGGCAAAATATCTATAAACTGCGTACGGGTCTGAATAAAATCTGATGGACTGAGTAAAATTACTGCAAAAGATTTTTGTCCGTTACGTCCGGCTCTGCCTGCTTCCTGATAATAATTCTCTATATTTTCGGGAAGCTGCCAATGTAAAATGGTTTTTACATCTGCTTTATCAATACCCATCCCGAATGCATTTGTGGCAACAATAACCTGAACATCTCCACTCATCCAAAGCTGCATATGCTTTTCTTTAAGTTTACGGTCTAATCCTCCGTGATAATAGGTACTTTTAAATCCCAACGTATTGATCTGAGCAGAAATATCCAAACAGGATTTTCTATTTCTCACATATATAATGGACGATTGCGGATTTTTCTTCAAAATCTGACCGGCCAAATGCAGCTTATCCTCAACTTTAAAAACCATATAAGCGATATTCGACCTGTAAAAAGATTGTTTAAACTCATTATGATTATTAAGCTGAAGCTGTTTTACAATATCTTCTTTAACAATTTGAGTAGCTGTAGCGGTCAATCCTATAAAAGGTACTTTAGGAAAGAATTTCTTAAGCATGGAAATCTTAAGATAAGCCGGTCTGAAATCATGTCCCCATTGAGACACACAATGCGCTTCATCTATTGCGATGAGATTTACCGGTAATTCTTTGATTCTTTCTACTATCCAATCAGATTGTAATCTTTCTGGGGACAAATACAAAAACTTATAATTTCCATACAAGCAATTATCCAACAAGTTTGAAATTTCATCTTTATGAATTCCTCCGGTTAATGCTATTGCTTTAATGTTTCTTTTCTGTAAATTTTCTACCTGATCTTTAATTAAGGCTACAAGTGGTGAAATAACCAGGCAGATTCCCTCTTTCATGATTGCCGGAATTTGATAACAAACCGATTTTCCTCCTCCGGTAGGTAAAATTGCCAAAGTATCATTATCCTCAATAATAGAAGATATTATATCTTCCTGTAAAGGTCTGAACTCCTTATGTTTCCAGTATTTTTGAAGAATATTTAAAGCCTCAGACATATCTTAGTTTTAAAATTAAAATTCAGAACAAGATCCGTACTCTCTTTTGTAGATGAATGTACGATTTTTGAAAAAATTCTAAATATTATCTAAGATAAAAAGAATTCTGTTCTCTACAGTATCTTTTGGAACTTCAATTAGACAATAACCATATTTTTGATAAGTTTCGACCAAATGATTATAGATTAATTTAGCCTGCTCATAATTTTCATATCTGGCTTCATCACTCGTGTAAATTTCTTCCCAAGGTGGTAAAATGAAAATTTTAGAATATTTATGATCTCTGCAAGCCTCATCAAAATGCACAGGATAACTATCGCCGATATAATGCATATATGCCAAAACATCAGGAATACCTCTGTCCAAAAAAACTGTTTTGTGAGGTTCGGTCGAAGCATTTTTGTATTGATTAATTCTTCCTTGTAAAAGTAATTCACTAAACAACAATGGATTTTCCAGAAATAACTGATCAATGCCTTTCTTCTTAGCTTCCATAGTAACTTCTCGCGAAATTTCAGGATAACAGCAATGTCCTTTTGCTATTAATCCATCTATTATTGTAGTTTTCCCTGTACCCGGTCCGCCGATAATGACAATTATTTCGTTGTCCATTTTAAAAAAATAAGGCGCAAAAATACTTATTTTTGCTGATATAAATATGATTTTTATTTTTTAAATTCAGTTCGAAAACTTCTTTTTTTTTGGATTGAAGTAATTCAATCTTTTTGATTGAGAAAAAAAAACAACTTTAATTATAACCCTTCGGGAAAATATGATCATTTAACTTGATGTAAAAATCCACTTGAAATCAATGTAATTAGAAAAATTACTACAATAAATTTTATGTATATTTGCTATTTAAATCAAAAAATAAAATATGGATCAGAAAACCGAAGAATTTTACATCAGGTTGAAAGAAGAACTGTCAACAACCTCGGTTTGGCCTTCAGAATATTTATATAAATTTATCGTTCCCAGTGAACAAACAAAAATAAAAGAAGTCGAAAATGCCTTTAATAACTTAGGCGCTGTCATCAAAACAAATCATTCTAAAACCGGTAAATATACCAGCATTTCTATAAATGTAAGAATGGAAAATCCTGAGGCAGTTATTTCCAAATACATCGAAGTTTCTAAAATAGAAGGGATAATTTCATTATAAAATGAACGAGAAATATATCAAAAAAAACGCCAGTGAGGTCGTACATCATTTAGAATACAATTCTGAAAGAAAACACCTTATCATACCGGAATATGGCAGACATCTCCATAAATTAATAGATCAAGCAGTAATCCTGGAAAATCGTGAAGAACGAAATAAATTAGCCAAATACATCATTCAGGTTATGGGGAGTATGAATCCGCATTTACGTGATGTACCTGATTTTCAACACAAACTATGGGATCAATTATTTATTATTTCTGATTTCAAATTAGATGTAGATTCCCCCTATCCTATTCCATCACGTGAAGTATTACAGCTTAAACCTGAAGTTCTAAAATATCCTCAGAATTACCCAAAATACAGATTTTATGGAAACAACATCAAATATATGATAGATGTTGCCAACAAATGGGAAGAAAGCGAACTCAAAAGCGCTTTGATCAAAGTTATTGCAAACCATATGAAAAAATCTTTTCTGAGCTGGAATAAAGACACTGTAAAAGACGATGTGATTTTTGATCATTTACTTGAATTATCAAATGGAAAGATTAACCTTCATAATAGTTCAGAGGAACTGGTCAACGCTAACGAATTGATAAGAACCAACCAAAGACTATCAAACAAGGTCGCTAACATGCCTGTTCAAAAACAAAAAAAGAAAATAAAAAGCAACAATCCTAATCATAAAAACCAACCAAAAAAACAACAATAAAGTTGGTGTTAATTTAGATTAGATAAAATATTATTCCGGAAATTTATGGGTATTTTCAAAATAGAAGGTAGTGTAAAACTAAAAGGAGAGGTAATCCCCCAAGGAGCAAAAAATGAAGCACTCCAAATTCTTTGTGCTGTTCTTTTAACATCCGAAAAAATAACGATCAACAATATTCCCGACATCATAGATGTAAATAAACTGATCAAATTATTGGGTCATCTTGGCGTAAAAATTCAACATAATGAAAAAGGTTCTATCACTTTTCAAGCCGATGAAGTAAATGTAGATTATCTCGAAACGGAAGCTTTCAAGAAAGAAGGCGGTTCCCTCAGAGGTTCTATTATGATCGTAGGTCCGTTGTTGGCTCGTTTTGGTAAAGGGTATATTCCTAAACCTGGTGGTGATAAAATCGGAAGACGAAGATTAGACACCCATTTTGAAGGTTTTATTAATCTTGGAGCAAAATTCAGATACAATCGTGAAGACCATTTTTATGGAGTAGAAAAAACTGCAGATGGTCTAGTTGGTACAGATATGTTACTTGACGAAGCTTCTGTAACAGGAACTGCAAATATTGTTATGACCGCAGTACTTGCAAAAGGAATTACAACTATTTATAATGCCGCCTGCGAACCCTATTTACAACAATTGTGCAAAATGCTCAATAATATGGGTGCGAAAATAACAGGAGTTGGATCCAACCTTCTAAAAATTGAAGGAGTAGAAAAACTTTCGGGTTGCACACACACAATCCTTCCGGATATGATCGAAATTGGGTCTTGGATCGGACTGGCTGCGATGACACAAAGTGAAATTACTATAAAAAATGTAAGCTGGGAGAATTTAGGAATAATTCCAAGTACTTTTAGAAAGCTCGGGATTACACTGGAGCGCAGAGGTGACGATATTTTTATTCCGGAACACAAAGACGGATATGAGATAAAAACAGATATTGACGGATCTATTCTTACAATTGCCGATGCTCCGTGGCCGGGATTTACGCCGGATTTATTGAGTATCATTCTGGTAATTGCAACTCAAGCGAGAGGAGACGTGCTGATTCATCAAAAAATGTTTGAAAGCAGGTTGTTTTTTGTAGATAAACTAATCGATATGGGAGCAAAAATCATGCTTTGTGATCCGCATCGTGCTGTTGTTATGGGACATGATTTTAAGTCGAAACTCAAAGCAACAACTATGTCTTCACCAGACATCAGAGCCGGAATTTCTTTACTGATCGCTGCTTTGTCTGCAAAGGGAACAAGTACCATCCAGAACATCGAACAAATCGATAGAGGTTACGAAAGGATAGATGAAAGACTCAGAGCTTTAGGAGCAAAAATCACAAGAGAGAACTAATTAGTAATTTTAAGTTATTTAGAGCCTGTTCTAATTTTATTTGTGGCTCTTTTATAATGATTCTTGAGGCAATTTAAACAGACTCTAAAATTAATAACAATGAACTATATCCTATTTGACGGTCCTGCAAGAAATGCTCTGCTCCCATTTACTTTTACAAGACCTGTAGCAGATATCCGAATTGGAATTTTAACTATTAGGGAAAAATGGGAGAAATATTTAGGTTCTACCACTACAACACTTACCGAAGAATATCTTTCGGATAAATTTCCTATGGTTGAACTGGAAGAAAACGTAATGATTAATGCTTCTGTTCTACCCAATTCTACATTAGTTGAAATGATTACTAATTTGAAAAAAAATCAAGCCATTTTCAAAAATGAAAATATAGTTGCTTTCTATACAGAAAACTCTCAGGAGGAAGTAGATTTTGACAATTATACAATTATCGAATTTCCCGGAGAAATCTTAACTGTAGAAAATACCTGGGATATCTTTTCCAAAAATGATATTGCACTGAAAGAAGATTTTGTATTGCTTACACAAAACAGAAAATCTCAACCTATTCCAAAAAGTGTCAATGTAATAGCTCCTCAAAATATTTTTATAGAAGAAGGCGCAAAGCTGGAATTCGTTACATTGAATGCTTCTTCCGGACCTATTTACATAGGAGAGAATTCGGAAATCATGGAAGGATCTGTAATTCGAGGACCCTTTGCCTTATGTGAATATGCTCAGGTAAAACTAGCTACTAAAGTCTATGGTGCTACAACTGTAGGTCCGCATTGCAGAATTGGAGGAGAAGTAAATAACTCTGTTCTTTTTGGGTATTCAAACAAAGGGCATGATGGTTTTTTAGGAAATTCTGTTCTTGGAGAATGGTGTAATATTGGAGCAGACAGCAACAATTCTAATCTGAAAAACAACTACGAAGAGGTAAAATTATGGAGTTATGAAACAGAACGTTTCGAAAAAACAGGATTACAATTTTGTGGACTAATGATGGGAGATCACAGCAAATGCGGTATCAATACAATGTTTAATACAGGAACCGTAGTAGGTGTAAGCACAAATATCTTCGGAAGCGGATTTCCCAGAAATTTCGTACCGAGTTTTTCGTGGGGAGGAGCTTCGGGTTTTACAACTTATATTACCAAAAAAGCATTTGAAACTTCCAGGATCGTAATGTCCCGAAGAAATATCGAATTCTCCGAACAAGATGCTAAAATTCTGGAACATATCTTTGAAAATACTCAAAAATACAGAAAATAAAAAAAACTGGCTCAACTCTGAGTTTGAGCCAGTTTTTCTTTAATCTAATTACATTAATCTATTTTAACAAAATAACCTTTTTTATCGAATTTTAATTCTATTCCCGAACTTAGTTCTAACTCGTACAAATTAAGTCCTTTTTCTATTTTTAAAACTTTCTGACCTGCATAATTTTTAGCCAGATATTCTTTGATCGGTTGAAGTATCAAAGATCCGTGTATTTCATTTCCGTTGCCATCTATCTCTTTCCAATTGCCATTTTTATCAAATTCAATTTCTACTCCATTACTTAATTTTACTTCATAATCTGTAGAAAAAACTTCCTTATCTTTTATAATTACAGTAGCTTTATCATTAGAATAATGTTGTTTTAAAAACTCATTTGCTGCTGCCGGCAATTCGTTTTGACCAATAGAAGTTTTTTGTGCATTTGTCTCAAATCCAAACATTAAAAATGTTAAAAATACAATTGAGAATACTGATTTTAATTTATTTTTCATGACTACTTTTTTTAATTAATTATCAAAGTTAGACAACAAAAAATCTGCAAAAAAATAAAACCACAAATTATCACATTTTTTTAACTCTTTTTAAATCTAACATATTCAACGGATTAACTCCGAGTCCGAAAACATTTTTACGGGTAAATCGGGCAACTTTATCATAGAATAAAGGTATAACCGGTGCTTCATCTATAATAATCTGATCCATCTTCTGATACATTTCATACCTTTTAATATCATTTATTTCTTTAAAAGAGTTTTCATACAATTCATCAAATTCATCATTTTGAAAATGAGTATAATTAGGTCCGTTTGGTGCAAAATTTTTACTATAAAACAAAGACAAATAATTCTCTGCATCAGGATAATCTGCAATCCAGCTTCCTCTGAAAAATGATGCTTTACCCGTAGAAATTGCCTGTCTTAAAGTAGATGGCGGGTTAATATCTATCTGGACATTCAACCCTATTTTCTGCCATTCTCTCTGCAAAAATTCGGCAATATCGATATAAGAAGGATTACTGCTTAATAATATGGCCGGAGTTGGATTGTTATTTAGTTTCTTATATTCCTGGATAAGATTTTTTGCTTTATTTAGATCATACGAATATCCTTTAAGATTACTAAATCCGGGCAATCCCGAAGGAATAAAACCATTTTCCGCAGGAGTTCCCATACCATTTCTGAGAAAAGTAACCAATGCTTTTCTATCAAAACCGTAATTTAAAGCTTGTCTTATCAATTTATTCTTTACGATATTTTCTTTTCCATCAAGACGAAAACCTAAATATTCTGTGTTGAGATAAGGACCTGTAATAAGATTTACATCTTGCTCATATTTGGGTTGCAAGGTTCCTTTTGGTGTTAAAATATCATCTTTATACGACGGATCCAATCCTGAAATAAAATCTAATTTGCCTTGTATAAATTGTAAAAAACTACTTTGTTTATCTGGTAAAAAGGTAATTGAAACAGCTTCCAGATAAGGCAAATTGATCCCTTCGGCATCTTTCTCATGATAATTAGTGTTTTTTCTCAAAACCAATTTTACGTTTTCTTCCCAATATTTAAAATAAAAAGGACCTGTCCCGACCGGGTGCGAACGAAAATCATTTTCCAAAACTTCAACCACTTCCTTAGGAACAACCGAAGCATATTTCATAGCCAAAAGACCTAAAAATGCAGGAAAAGGTTTTTCTAAATTGATCCTAAAAACGGTATCATTTATTGCTTTAAAATCTTTTACATTTTGCAAAATCCAGCGACCCGGCGAAGCTACTTTTTCGTCCAGCAATCTATTGAACGAATATTCAAAATCTTTAGCATTCACAACACGTGTACTATCCGGACCGAAAAATTTACTTTTATGAAAATATACATCGTTTCTTAAAACAAAATCATAGGTTAATCCTTCCCTTTCAACCGACCACGATTTGGCAATATCGGGTTGAACCAGCAAACTGTCATTGAGCTGAACCAATCCGTTAAACAAATGATTACAAGCCCAGATATTAGTCTGAACTTTGGAAAATACCGGATCAAGAGACGTAATATTAGCATCTTCATTGTATCTGAAAACGTTGTGCTCTTCATTTTCTGAAACAGTTTTATTACAAGAGGTAACTCCAAGAATTACACAAAGAATTGATATATAAGAAATTATTGATTTCATTTTAAAAAATATTGTACGTAAATTTGCACTCTTATTTACAAAACGTAAATATACTTAAACAATTGTTTGCTACACTTTTTAGTAACACAGATAATGACAGAATACAGAAAAAAAGTCGCGTTTTACACCTTGGGATGTAAGCTCAATTTCTCTGAAACCTCAACAATTGCAAGAAGTTTCTCAGATGAAGGTTTTGATAGAGTAGATTTTGAAGACGTTGCAGATATTTACGTCATTAATACTTGTTCTGTAACCGAAAATGCAGACAAACAATTTAAACAAATTGTAAAAAGAGCAATGAAGCTCAACGAAAAAGCTTTTGTTGCCGCTGTAGGATGTTATGCACAACTCAAACCAGAAGAATTAGCTGATGTTGATGGTGTAGATCTGGGTGTGCGACCTACAGAAAAATTTAAAATCACGGATTACATTAATGATCTTTCCAAAAATGAGATGGGAGAAGTACACTCCTGTGAAATTTCCGAAGCCGATTTTTATGTAGGAAGTTACTCAATAGGAGACCGAACCCGTGCGTTCCTGAAAGTTCAGGATGGCTGCGATTATAAATGTACTTATTGTACAATACCTTTGGCCCGTGGAATTTCGAGAAGCGATACATTAGAAAATGTATTACAGAATGCTAAAGAAATTTCTCAGAAAAACATTAAAGAGATTGTCTTGACCGGCGTGAATATTGGTGATTATGGAAAAGGTGAGTTGGGCAATAAAAAACATGAGCATACTTTTTATGAATTAGTTCAAAAACTGGATGAAATTGATGGGATCGAAAGACTAAGGATTTCATCTATTGAGCCTAATTTATTAAAAAACGAAACTATAGAATTCGTTTCCAAAAGCAGGACTTTCGTACCACACTTCCATATCCCGTTACAATCCGGAAGCAACGATATTCTTAAAAAAATGAAACGCCGGTATATGAAAGAATTGTACGCTGACCGCGTTGCCAATATCAAAAAAGTAATGCCGCATGCTTGTATTGGTGTTGACGTAATTGTTGGTTTTCCCGGAGAAAGTGACGAACATTTTCTGGAAACTTACAATTTCTTAAACGAACTGGACATTTCTTACTTACACGTTTTTACTTATTCTGAAAGAGAAAATACCGAAGCTGTTTTGTTTGAAAACGTTGTTCCTGCCAATATCAGAGCAAAAAGAAGTAAAATGCTGAGAGGATTATCGGTAAAAAAACGCCGTGCTTTTTACGAAAGTCAAATCGGAACCCAAAGAACCGTATTATTTGAATCTGAAAACAAAGAAGGTTATATTTACGGTTTTACCGAAAACTACGTAAAGGTAAAAATGCCATGGAATCCAGAATTGGTAAATACTTTACATGAAGTTGAACTGACAAAAATAGATGAAGACGGAACAGTAAGAATAACAATGGTTCACGAACTAGTGATCTAATATTTGTATTGAAATCTGATTTTTAGAATTCTAAAAAATCCATTTCCGTATTGTTCTATAAACCGAAAATGATTTCTTCCTAATTGATCAACAGAAACAATATTTTGTGCACTGATCTCTACATACATTTTTTGCCCTTCTATCATAAAACGGCCACCTGCTTTTCTGTATCCTGAGCGTACTAAAATAAATTCAGACAAATTCCATGTGCTGTTATTTTTATCAAAATGATTGGCATCTTCACAAAACGTTTCTGTAATTTCCGTAACAGAACCATAGTATTTTGGGATATTTTCAAAAAAAAGAAGAATTTCCTGATTGATCATTTTGGTAAAAAAATAAAACCCTGACATTCCGGAGAAAACAGGGTTTTGATTATAATAAACTAATTTTTTGAGGGAATATTCTGTAAAATTTCCAGTATGAATTTCCAGTATTTTTGAGCAGAACTAATACTTGCTCTTTCATCCGGAGAGTGTGCTCCTTTGATCGTGGGTCCAAAAGAAATCATATCCATTTCCGGGTAATTAGTTCCTAAAATTCCGCATTCTAAGCCTGCATGACAAGCTACAACATTTGCTTTTTCGCCATTTTGTTTTTCGTAAATCGCACTGATTATTTCCAGTATTTCAGAATTCACATTTGGTGTCCAACCGGGATAAGAACCTGCAAATTCTACTTCACAGCCCATTAATTCAAATGCAGAACGCAATGCATTTGCCAGATCATATTTAGAACTTTCTACAGAAGAACGGGTTAAACATCCTATTTTTATTTCGCCCTCTTTTACAATTACACGGGCAATATTGTTTGAAGTTTCAACCAAATCTTCCATATCTGCACTCATCCTGTAAACTCCGTTGTGAGCAGTATACATGGATCTGATAAACCCTTCCTGAACTCCCAGATCCATCACGTGAGAAGGTAAATCTGCTTTTTCTATCGAGATACTCAAATTAGGTTCGGTGGTTTTAAACTCAGTCTTAATATCGTTAATAATTTCCTGCATATCAAAAACATAAGCTTCATCATACATAGATGCAATAATTACGTGTGCCACACTTTCCCGGGGAATTGCATTTCTTAAACTTCCGCCATCTATTTCGGCAATTTGCAATCCAAAATTTTCGAAAGCATCAAACAATAAACGGTTCATGATCTTATTTGCATTCCCTAATCCTTTATGAATATCCATTCCCGAATGTCCCCCATTTAACCCTTTTACGGTAATTTTGTATCCCACAGAACCTTCCGGAGTTTCTTCTAAATTGTAAGAACGGGTTGCTGTAACATCTATTCCGCCGGCACAACCTATGTCAATTTCGTCATCTTCTTCTGTATCAAGATTCAGGAGAATTTCGCCTTTCAGCAGACCACCTTTAAGTCCTTTTGCCCCTGTCATTCCTGTTTCTTCATCTATAGTAAATAAGGCTTCAATTTCAGGATGAGAAATACTGGCAGATTCTAAAATTGCCATAATAGTGGCAACTCCCAATCCATTATCTGCTCCAAGAGTAGTTCCTTTGGCGCGGACCCAATCTCCATCTACATACATTTGGATTCCCTGAGTATCAAAATCGAAAACAGTATCGTTATTTTTCTGATGAACCATATCGAGATGCGATTGCATCACAATAGTTTTACGATTTTCCATTCCCGGTGTTGCAGGTTTTTTTATGACCACATTACCAACTTCATCAGTTATGGTTTCAAGCCCTAATTTTTTTCCGAAATCCTGCATAAAAGCAATTACTTTTTCTTCTTTTTTGGAAGGACGGGGTACTTCGTTTAAATCTGCAAATTTGTTCCAAAGTACTTTTGGTTCGAGATTGCGTATTTCCTGACTCATTCTTATAAAATTAAAATTGAGCCGTAAATTTACAAAGTTAGATTTGGATGAGATTAAAAGTTTGGAAATTATTTAAGCAATATGTTGCTCAAAGAGCTTTTTTGCATCAAATGTAGTTGCTTTCCCTATACATTCTTTTTTATGGATACAAAGAACGGGAGCTTGTTTACACATCCCTCGACATTTCATTTTCTGAATGCCGACAGAATCTTTCATACCGGCTTCTTTTACCATAGATTTGAGACAATCTTTGATTTCTGAATTGTATTTACAACATTTTTTACCGTTACAAAAGAAAATAACTTTTTCCTTATTTTTCTTTTTTCCCATTTTCGAACGAAAATTACGTTAGTTAACGCATTGATTTTGATGTGCAATAATACAAAAATTATTTTTATCTATTCTAAATTAATGCTTAAAAATTTATTGTAATCCGGTATAAACAAAAAATTAATTCTTTTAATCTAACTATCATTTCGCTACATTTGAAATATGATGAGAAAACGTAAATATTTACTTCCTATATTTTTGCTGTTGCAAATAATGTTGTTACAAATAATCGGATTATTTCCCGAATGGGTAGAACGTTTTTATAGCAACGGTGTTTATCCTGTTTTAGGAAAATGTTTCCGGTTTGGATTAGGATGGATTGGGTTTTCTATTGGGGATATGCTATACTTTGTCGCAGGTTTTTTG
The DNA here is from genome assembly GCA_964608415.1 of uncultured Flavobacterium sp. Lineage (GTDB taxonomy): Bacteria > Bacteroidota > Bacteroidia > Flavobacteriales > Flavobacteriaceae > Flavobacterium. The sequence goes on along the minus strand of CAZSOC010000017.1, from coordinate 27,174 downwards.
ATTTTGAGATGGATATGGAAAAAGAGGAAATCATGGAAATTACTTTGGAAAGACAATATTCTGGATATTTTAAGTGTCGTTTCTATAGCTTATTTTCTATTTCATGTTTTGTGGGCGTTTAATTATTACCGGGTTCCGCTGTTTGAGAAAATGCAATTGAATCGAGAATATACCGATGAACAATTAATACGTTTTACCGAGAAAATGATTGCAAACTCTAATGCTGTTCATCGGCAGATTACCCAAAACGACAGTCTGAAAGTCGTGGTTCCTTATTCTGTAAATGAGATTTTTGAAAAAACTCAGACCGGTTACAGTAATTTGTCTCAATCTTTTCCTTTTTTTGATTTTGAAAATTTGAGTACTAAAAAATCATTAATCAGCATTCCTCTGTCGTATATGGGATTTGGTGGTTATCTAAATCCTTTTACCAATGAAGCCCAGGTAAACAGGATGCTGCCAATGTATCACATTGCAATGACAACTTCTCACGAAATGGCTCATCAGATAGGTTATGCTTCTGAGAGTGAGGCCAATTTTATAGGTTTTCTGGCTGTGATAAAAAGTGATGATCTGTATTTACAATATTCAGGATATGTATATGCAACCCGCTATTGTTTGTCGATCTGGGCAGAAAAAGATTTTGAATATTTTGAATTATTAAAATCTGAACTCAACTATGGAATTTTGGAAAATTATCGGGAGAGCGAAGCTTTTTCTATAGAATATGAATCGGTTATAGAAGATTTTTTTAAACTTTTTTATAATAATTTTCTAAAAATCAATCAGCAGCAAGATGGTTTGGCGGGTTATTCCAAATTTATCAACTTACTGATAAGTTTTTATGAAACGAATGATTTTTAAAATTTTTCAAATACAAAACTACTTTGCTGCCAGCCCTGATTGCAGCGAAAATCCTTTTGTTGATTGAGGCACGAAATCGGCAAAAGATTGAAGCGAAAAGCAGGACCGAAGCTTAGGGAAATGCCTAATGTTTCTGCTCCTTAAAATTTCAGGTATATTGTGTAACTTTTTATGTTTTTAGCCTACTAATACGATTATGAGTACCCAGTTAGAACAATCTTTTGTGCAGCAATTGCAGGCAAATCAGAATATCATTCATAAGATTTGCAGGCTTTATACATCTTGTGAGGATGAGCATAAAGATTTGTTTCAGGAGATTACGATCCAACTTTGGAAGGCTTTTCCGAAGTTTAGAGGCGATAGTAAGTTTTCGACATGGGCTTATCGTGTAGCATTAAATACGGCAATTACTTTGTATAGAAAAAGTAAGCGCAGTATAGAGGTTTCTGAATTTGATAATTCCAGGCATTTTGTAAGCGAAGTGAATTATAATTATGAAGAGGAAGAGCAGATAAAATTGATGTACAAAGCTGTTCAGCAGCTGAATGATATTGAAAAAGCTTTGGTATTTATGTACCTTGAGGATAAAGATTATGAAGAAATTGCCCAGACTCTGGGTATTAGTGAAGTAAATGCAAGAGTGAAAATGAATAGAATTAAAGGGAAATTAAAAAAGATTTTGAACCCTTAAAATTTAAGAAAAGGAGTAATTATGGATGGGTTGGATTTATTAAAAAAAGATTGGAAAAAATCCGAAGGTAATTTTAAGCAAGTTACCGAAAATGAGATTTATAAAATGATTCACAAGAATTCTTCTTCTATCGTGAAGTGGATTTTTATAATCAGTTTACTGGAGTTTGCATTATGGAGTATTTTAGCCTTTTGTATGAAGGATTCAGAAGTGATGCAAAAATTTGAAAGTTATCATGCAGAGCATATAATGATTCCTTTTACTATCATTGGGTATATTGCATTGGCTTATTTCTTTTTCCAATTCTTTTTGAACTACAAAAAAATATCAGCCACGGATAACTCTAAAAAACTGATTGACAATATTATAAAAACAAGAAAAACAGTTTATCAATATGTTTGGTTCAATATTTTTTATGCTGTTTTAAGTGGTATTGTGGTTACTTTTATTCAGTTAAATTATGACCAGAATGTTATCAATATAGTTAATCAATTTGAAAAAGATGGAAATTCGGCACTCATTTATGGTCTATATATAATAATAACATTAGTTGTGGTTTTGCTATTTGCTTTAGCAATCTGGCTTTTCTATAGATTAATTTATGGCATCTTGTTGAAACGATTGTATAAGAATTATGAAGAGTTAAAGAAAATAGATTTGTAAAAAGATATTTTAAAATTAAATTATCTTATACCTTACTTTTCAATAAGTTTATAATCTCATTTTTCTCTTCAATGATTTTTAAATACATCTTTTCTTTTTGATCATTCATTCTTTCGTATAATTCAACTGTTTTTTTGATATTTTTTCAACTATATGATGCTATATGATTTTCAATTGCTATTTATAATGGTATTAGGATTTTTCTACACAGATAAAGAGTTGTTAGTAATATTTATAAAATTAAAAAAATATGTCAGATTATTTCGTGTGGGATCTACAAGAGGGTTTTGATCTAGGATTTATAACCATACGCTTTTACAGCCTTCTTTTTATGCTTGCTTTTATTTTTTCATTTCAAATAATGAAAAAAATTTTTATTCAAGAAAACATTGATTTAGCTATTCTGGCTAAATTATTTCTTTGGTCATTTGTCGCAACAATTTTAGGAGCAAGACTAGGTCATGTGTTGTTTTATGATATAAATATTTTCAAAGAAGATTTTTTAAGTGTTTTTTTACCAATACAGACTGTTCCTAAATTAAAATTTTCTGGTTTTTCTGGATTAGCAAGTCATGGAGCCGCAATAGCTTTTATAATACTCATCTATTTTTTTTCGCGAAATATTTTAAAAAGAAGCTTTTTTTGGTTAGCTGACAGAATTGTTATTCCAATCTCTTTAGGTGCTTTTTTTGTAAGAATTGGTAACTTTTTTAATTCAGAAATTATTGGAAAACCTAGTGATTCACAATTTGCAGTACTGTTTAAAAATCAATCTTTAGATTATGGTCCAATTGTACCAAGACATCCTTCCCAAATATATGAAGCCATTTTATACATTATCCTCTTTTTTATTCTTCTTCTTATATATTATAAAACACAATTAATAAATAAATCAGGATTTATTTTTGGGTTATTTTTATCTTCGCTATGGTTAATTAGATTTTTAGTAGAGTTTACAAAAGAAGAACAAGGCAATGAGTATATAAATCTATTTAATTTCAACACTAGTCAGTTGTTGAGCATACCTTTTATTATACTTGGATTGATTATTATTCATTTTTCTCTAAAAAAGAGAATAGAATTGGAAAGCTAAATAAACCATTGAAAAATAAATTTATAAAAAAGAGGCGATTGCCTCTTTTTTAATATTCCCATCTTCTTTTTTCGTTGAGTTTTTCCTCTTTTTGCCTTTCTTCCACAGGAATAACTTTTAAAAAAGAAGGATGTTGCTCAATGGCGTATTCTACTTTTTCTACAATTTCTTCTATAGTTTCATTATCATAATCTATTTTTAGCGGTTCTTTAATTATGAAAGATTGTAGAATTCCTTTCTTTTTTGGCCGCAAACCTTTTTTATCGAAAGATCTTCTAAATCCATCTATCACAATTGGGATTACAATTGGCTTATGTGTTTTAATGATATGTGCCGTTCCTTTTCTTACCGGTTTAAAAGATTTTGTAGTTCCTTGAGGAAAAGTAATTACCCAACCGTCTTCTAATGCAATTCTTATATTTTCTGTGTCGTTAAGATTTACCTCTCTCTTAATATCCTGACCTTTTGCCCGCCAGGTTCTCTCTACTGTAATGGCACCAACATAAGCCAGAATACGTGGTAAAATTCCTTCTCTCATAGTTTCCTTTGCCGCAACATAATATATATTCAATTTTGGCTGCCATAGATAGCCTATATTCTTGATGTTATCCTCTCTTCCACTCAAACTCGCATTAAAAACATGAAACATGGCAACAACATCTGCAAAATAGGTTTGATGGTTCGAAATAAATAACACATTGGTATCCGGTAATTCACGAATAATTTCTGAACCTTCAATTTGTAATTCGTTAAAACCACGGTATCTTCTATGAGTAAAAGCACCGAAAATTCTGATTAACCATTTTTTTATAAATAAAATATGCCCAAATGGATTTCTTCTAACTAGCTTCATATTATTTTATTTCAGAAAAAAATAACGGCAAACATACAAAAAGTTACCATTTATAAAATTTTTTTTATAAGATCTTTAAGTTCACTAAGCATCATTCCGGTTGCTCCCCAAATTATAAATTCCTGATATTTAAAAGCCGGTACTCTGATATTATTCATATAAGAAGTATTCATCTGTATCGTTTTGAGATTATCATCCTCTAATATATATTCTATCGGTAATTCTATTATACCCGAAACTTCTTCCGGATCGGGTATAAAATTTAATTCTGATTCGCTATATCCTAAAAAAGGATGAACTAAAAAATTACTCGGAGGAATATACAATTCTGTAAATGGTCTTATAACATTGATCTGATCCTGCATAATCCCTATCTCTTCATGAGTTTCGCGAAGCGCAGTCTGCTTCATATCTCTATCAATTTCTTCATATTTTCCTCCGGGGAAACCAATTTGGGCAGAATGAACTCCTGTATAAGTATTCCGTATTATCAATACCAGATTTGTCTGGTTGTTCTTAGGATAAAAAAGCATCATTACTGCGGACTTTTTGGGCACAACAATAGAAAAATCTGTCTGCTCAACGAGCTTCTGTCTTTCTGGAGGTTCCATTTTTATGTGAGATTCAACGCCCGGAAGATTTTCTTTTGCTATTTTTGGAACATATTTAAGGAAATCTTCAAATTTCATAACTGATACTTTTTTGATTTTTAAAATTACAAAAATAAACTTCATACTTATTTCAAAAACACAATAAATTAATGTTTAGTAAAACCGAAGCACAAAAAATAAAAAAAGAGTTTTGGATTGCATTTGCACAGGAATTCCCTAGAAAATGGCTATTATATGACACAAAAATCAAAGATTTCAGCTTTAAATTTTATGTAGATAACAAAAAAGCACAAGTGGCTCTGGAGATTGAATCCCGTGATGAAGAGAAAAGAAAAATCTATTATGAAAAAATAGAGTCTCTAAAAAATATTCTGAAAGATGAATTTATTACAGATTTGGTCTTTGAACGGAATTATTACCTCGAAACAGGAAAAAGCATCAGTAGGATTTGGATAGAGAAAAACAATGTAAGCGTTTTTAATCAAAAAACATGGATGGATATTTTTGAATTTTTCTATGAGAACATGGACGCTTTCGAAAGGTTTTTCTATGAATACAAAGATTATATAGAAGACTTAGAAATAAATACATAACATATTAATTATCAATTAATTAAAATTATTTATCATTAATAATCAGGTAAAAAATATCATAAAAGAAATTCTATAAACTAAAGTTAAAATTTCATAAAACATCATCCATATCTTAATGCTAACTTAGCAGTACTATAAAAAACTGAATGATGAAAATCTTATCCTTAATATTATCTATAATTGTATTCTTTGCTTCGGGATATTTTTTTATTACCGATATGAAAGTTTCTACCGATACTAATTATTTTATCTATATGACATTATTGGTAATATTAATGCTCATTTGTATAATAGGAATATTAATTAACATTTCGACCATTCTTCAATATAGAAAAAGAATCAAAACATTTATGTACAACAGCTATTCCAAAAAACCAATTCTAAACAAAAATTTTTGACAGATAATAAACTAAATCACTCTATATATTTACAGAACGGCTCATTTCTATGGGTCGTTTTTTTTTGTTTTTATCCGGGCAAAAAAATTAATAATAGCTATATTTACTTTTCATAAATATAGCTATTATGCAAAATGTATTCATCACATTATTAACGCTTTTAATTGGAATTGGAATTGGTTTTTTTCTAGGTAAAATGCTTTTTTCGGCGAAAAATAAATTAAAATTGAATTCTTTAGAAGAACAAAATCAACATTTAGAGCAATTAACTTTTAATTTAAAAGAGCAACAAAAAAATAATGAGCAAATTCTCAATTCGCAAATTTTACAACATCAGACAGAAAAAGAATCTATCCGGAAAGAGAAAGATGAATTGGCAGTAAAATTATCCCGAAAAGAAACAGAATTTGAACACTTATTTCAAAGAAATCAGGAACAAAAACAAGAAGTAGAACAGCTTCAGGAAAAATTTACTAAAGAATTTGAAAATTTGGCAAGTAAAATTATTGAAGAGAAGTCTAATAAATTTACCGAACTCAACAAAGAAAACATCAAGAATATTCTATCTCCGTTGCAGGATAAAATTCAATTATTTGAAAAAAAAGTAGAAGACACACACAAAGAAAGTATAGATTATCATGCAGCACTTCGTCAACAAATTCTGGGACTAAGTGAAATGAACGAAAAAATGTCTAAAGAAACCGTTAACCTTACCAAAGCACTCAAAGGTGACAGCAAAACGCAAGGGAACTGGGGGGAATTAGTTCTGGAAAGAGTTCTGGAAAAATCGGGACTGGAAAAAGACAGAGAATATTTTGTACAACAAAATTTTGTAAACTCAGAAGGACAAAGAGTAATGCCTGATGTAGTAATAAGCCTGCCTGATGGTAAAAAAATGATTGTAGACTCTAAAGTTTCTTTGACAGCTTATGAAAAATATATTAACGAAGAAAACGACTTATTTAAATCCGGTTTTTTAAAAGAACATGTTAATTCCATAAAAAGACATATTGATCAACTGAGCGATAAAAACTACAACGATCTATATCAAATCGAAAGTCCGGATTTTGTCCTGTTGTTTATACCAATAGAGTCTGCTTTTGCATTAGCGCTCAACGAAGATACAACCTTGTACAACAAAGCATTCGAACGAAAAATCATCATCGTTACACCAACAACATTGCTGGCTACATTACGAACCATAGACAGCATGTGGACAAACCAGAAACAACAGGAAAATGCTGTTGAAATTGCAAGACAAGCCGGAGCTTTATATGACAAATTTGAAGGTCTAATAACCGATCTGGTCAAAATCGGAAAAAAAATGGATGATACCAAATCTGATTATAGTAATGCTATGAACAAACTCATCGAAGGAAAAGGTAACCTGATAACCAGTGTGGAAAAACTCAAAAAAATGGGTGCAAAAGCAAAAAAATCACTACCCGAAAACCTACTCAGAAGAGCAGAAGAAAATTCAGAAGAACTTTTGGATTAATTAATAAAAGTAATTGTATAGTTCAGAAAAATATTAAAACACCGCCCGGAAAAAAGTTAAAATATTTTACTTCTCTTTTTATTTATCTACAATAAATGTTAATTATTTGCAAGAAAACACAAAATTAAAACAAAAAAGAAGTTGTAAAATTTACAATACATAAGTTTATTTTGTTAATTTTGAGTTAATTAAAACAAATTATATTTATGTATCAGACAATTACACGAATTACATCAATATTATTAACTACTATTATCTTCATTTCATGTTCAAATAAAGATGATTATGAATCAATCCCGATTGTAGAAGAACCAGATCCGGAAGAAACTCATCTCAATATAGACTTAACATCTGTGCCCTTTGCAAAATTATCAGATTATAAATTTTTCAAAGACGATATAAAAGACCAATCGCCTGCCAAAGGAGTATTACCTTTTGACCTTAATAGCCATCTTTTTACAGATTATGCATTAAAAAAGAGATTTATTTGGATGCCGGAAGGTGTTAAAGCTTCGTATGAGTCAGATCATGATATATTAAACTTTCCTGATGGAACAATTTTAATAAAAACATTCTTTTATGACAATACAACCCCAGATAACACTACACGATTAATAGAAACCAGACTTTTAATAAAAAAACAAAACGAATGGATTTTTGCCACTTATGAATGGAACGAAGATCAAACCGATGCTGTAATTATAACCAACGGAGCAGAAAAAAATATTTCCTGGATAGATCTAAATAATGAAGAACAAAACATTACTTATCAAATTCCTACTAATTCTGAATGTCTGGTTTGTCATAAAAATTTAGAAATTGCAAAGCCAATTGGTCCAAAACCACAAAATCTAAATAAAATGTATCCTTATTCTGAGGGAAATAAAAATCAATTACAAAAATGGGTAGAAATAGGTTATCTCGACAGTAATTATCCTGCCGATATTACTTCGACCGTAGATTGGACAAATGAAAATATTGATATAGAATTAAGAGTAAGATCTTATCTGGACATCAACTGTGCGCATTGTCATTTTGAAAACGGACATTGTTCTTACCGGGATCTTAAATTTGCATTTCATGAAACAATAAACCCTTATAATATGGGTATTTGCACACCACAAGGAGAAGTAATCAGTGATGCTTATACTTATATTATCAACCCGGGAAATTCAAATAGATCATCATTGGCAGCAAGATTAAATTCTGTTGTTCCAAATGAAATGATGCCCATGATAGGAAGAACTATTGTACATCGGGAAGCTGTTACTTTAATAGAAAATTATATAAATAGTTTACAAACAATCTGCAACTAAACTCAACTATGAAAAAAAATTACTTACTTATTCTGATTACATTACTTGCTAATCAGGTTTTTGCACAATTAAATTGTGACAATGCTTACGAAATCACGCTTAATAATCAATATAGCGTTAATTTTGCCACCAATTCACAGATTGCCTTACCAATCTGTGCTCCAAATGGAAATGTTCCTAATAGCCCAAAAGCCAGCTGGTATAAATTTATACCTACAGAAAATCAAACTATTCGAATCACCACAGATTTACCTGCCAATACTAATGGAGACACTAGATTCCATATGTATACCGGCGATTGCAGTAACCTGATATGTTTTAACGGAGATGATGATGGCGGATCAGTATACGGACAATATTTATCCCTGTTGAATGTAGATGTAACTGCTAATACAGCTTATTATATCGCTTTTGATAACAGATGGAGTTCCAGTAATTTTATTTTTGAAATCAGTGAAGGATATATACCTCCTCCACCGGTAGAAATAGTAAATTTCACAAATCAATTCATTACCGTTTCAGGTTTGATCAACAAAGGAGTCGTAGATCTTAATGGGGATTATCTGGATGATATTATCGGGGTTTCTTCAAATTCACTAAACATACACTATCAAAATACAGATGGTACATTTACAGACACCAATATTCCGGTAACAGGGTTACAGTATCTTCCCAACTGGAGTATAACCGCCGGTGATCTCGACTCAAATGGTATGAATGATTTATTATTTGGTGCCAGTAATGGTGTTTCGTTCCTTAAAGCCAACGATACTGGAAGTGCTTATACCGTTGCATTAAATAAAAATGGAATCTTTTCCCAGAGATCCAATTTTATAGACATCAATAACGACGGAATACTAGATGCTTTTGTTTGTCACGATGTAGCTCCAAATGTCTATTTTATAAATAATGAATCCGGATCATTAACCTATTTCCAAGGCGGTTTAGGCGATGTCGCCGGAGGTGGTAACTACGGTTCTATCTGGGTAGATTATGATAACGATGGAGATATGGATTTGTTTATTGCAAAATGCAGAGGAGGAAATGTTACATTAAGTAAAGACGAACTCTTTAGAAATGACGGTAATGGCGTTTTTACCAATGTAAGTGATGTAGCAAATATGGCAGAAGAATCTCAGGCTTGGTCATCTGCATGGGGAGATTTTGACAATGATGGATATATGGACGCATTAATTGGTGCAAATTCTTTTTCTTCAGGCGGGCATAAATTAAGAAAAAACAATGGTGACGGTACTTTTACAGATATTACTGCAGGATCCGGATGGGATATTTTCTCGGGATCGGGAAGAGAATATATTGCCCACGATTTTAATAATGATGGCTGGATAGATGTAATGTGTTCCGGGGGCAGAATTATGATAAATAATGGGGATTTAACTTTTTCTTTGAGTTCATATAGTGGAGAAGAAGGACCAATAGGAGATCTAAACAATGATGGGTTTCTGGATATCTTAAATTCAAATAAAATTCTTTTGAACGTACCTAATGAGAATAATTGGTTAAAACTGAATTTACAAGGAGTAGACAGCAATAGAAACGGAATCGGTGCAAGAGTAGAAATTTATGGAGAATTCGGGAAACAAATAAGAGATGTTAGAAGCGGTGACGGCTTTGCATTTATGAGTTCGCTGAATGTTCATTTTGGTATTGGAGAATACGAAGAAATAACATCTGTTGTTGTAAAATGGCCTTCAGGAAATATAGATACCATATTAAATCCGGATATCAACAGTACACTTTTTGTGTTAGAAAAATCAACATTGAGTATTGAAGAAAGTAAAAATGATCTATTTAGTATTTATCCTAATCCTGTTGCAGATGAATTAAAATTGACTATGAAAGATAACACTTCATATTATACTGAAATTTTTGATTTACAAGGAAAATCCGTTTATCAAAACAGTAATTTCAATACAAGTATAAATGTGAGTAACCTCGCTCCAGGAATGTACATTATTCTTTTAAGAGATGAAACAGGAAATAATTATTCTAATAAATTCATCAAAAAATAATTCAAAAAAATTAATTTATTAAATCCTCCGCTTCGGGGGATTTTTTTATTCTCAAAAAAACAATATTCATTAGCCGGAAAACTCATTTCATATATAAATTTACTCATTCTATTAATGTGGATCCCTATTTTATAAAATTATTCGATAATAATTTCACGAAAACGTTATAGTTATTTACTTTTACACAAATTATACAAACAACAACACAAAACAATTTATTATGTCTTTAAGCAATACCGCTTTGTACGAAAGAGAATTGTCTTTCCAGGCCGACAGACGTCGTGCAGGTGTAGAATTTATCAAAATCATCAGCGATTTATGGTATGATAAATCTATCGAGTTGGTTCTTTTTAGAAATCAGTTAATAGATAGAAATGTAAGCGACATCATCAATTTACATGAATATGCCGGAGCATTTGTAGAAAAACCAATTTCTATTTTTGACTCAGTAGAAATTGCAAGAGCAATATTATCTATGGACTTGCCTCCTGCAAAATTAGATATCGGTAAATTAACCTATGAGTTTCATTTAGAAGATAACAAACACAGTGATGCCAAATCTTTTGTTATTCAAAAGCTAAAAAATGCCAAAGAATCAAACAACATCAAACCAAAAAATGTAATTCTTTATGGTTTTGGAAGAATTGGCAGATTACTTGCCCGGGAACTGATGTCTAAAACCGGTCAAGGCGACCAAATGAGATTAAGAGCAATTGTAACCAGAGATAAAAATGATGCGACAAGTTTAGAAAAAAGAGCTTCATTGTTAAGACATGATTCAATTCATGGTGATTTTCAAGGATCTGTAATTGCCGATATCGAAAATAATGCGCTAATTATAAATGGTACAACTGTACACATAATTACAGCTAATGCTCCGGAAGATATAGATTATACTTCGTATGACATCGATAATGCCCTAGTTATAGACAATACAGGAGCTTTTACTACTGAAGAAGCATTAAAAAGACATTTAACATCAAAAGGTGTAGACAAAGTCTTATTAACTGCTCCGGGTAAAGGTGTTCCAAATATTGTATATGGAGTAAATCATACCGAATTCAATCCTGATGAAGTTCAAATCTATTCTGCAGCTTCATGTACAACCAATGCTATTACTCCTGTTCTAAAAGCAATTGAAGACACATTAGTAGTAGAAAAAGGACATTTAGAAACTATTCATGCCTATACAAACGACCAAAACCTGGTAGATAATATGCATAGAAAATACCGCCGTGGAAGAGCAGCTGGCTTAAATATGGTAATTACCGAAACCGGAGCAGGAAGTGCCGTTGCAAAAGCGCTGCCATCTCTTGCCGGAAAATTAACCTCCAATGCCATTAGAGTTCCTGTACCAAACGGATCTTTGGTTGTTGTAAATCTTACAGTAGAAAAAGAAACTACTGTTAAGGAAATCAACTCTATAATGAAAAAATACGCATTAGAAGGACCGTTAGTAGAACAAATTAAATATTCTATGAACAACGAGCTGGTTTCTTCTGATATAGTAGGAACTTCTGCCCCTGCGATTTATGATAGTAACGCAACCATCGTTTCCGCAGACGGAAAAAACATTATCTTATACATCTGGTATGATAATGAATATGGATATAGCCATCAGGTAATACGCTTGGCAAAATATATTTCTAAAGTAAGAAGGTATGCTTATTATTAATACCTGAATGATTTAAAAATAAAAATAATGCCTGATAATATTGTTTATCAGGCATTACTATTTTAAATATACTACACAATAGTCCTTAATAATTTATAATCTTCTGAAAAAAAATTCAAACAAACTATTTCTTATTAAAATAATAAATAGGTATTCCTGCAAGCATAATCACTACCCCCCATCCACAAGTACTCGTTTTGGAGTAAAGTAATGCTACACATATCATACTTGCAATTACAATATAGACCAAAGGCAAAATTGGATATCCGAAAGCTTTATATGGTCGTTCTGCATGAGGCATTTTTTTACGAAGAACAAAAATTCCGTAAATCGTCAGGATATAAAATATAATAACGATTATCATTACATAGTCTAAAAGATCTCCATATCTACCTGTAAGACACAATACGGAAGCCCAAATACATTGTGCCCATAATGCCCACGATGGTACACTCGCATGGTTAAGAATAGCTGCCTTTTTAAAAAACAATCCATCTTTTGCCATTGTATAATAAACTCTTGCCCCTGCCATGATCAATCCGTTATTACACGCAAAAGTAGAGATCATAATCATAATGGCTATAATTAAAGTTCCTATATTTCCGAAAATATGCTGGGCTGCCACAACAGCAACTCTATCCGAAGGAGCTGTAGCTATTTCATCCAAAGGAACTACAGCCAGATACATTACATTTGCCAAAACATAAATTATAGTTACAGAAAGTGTTCCCAAAAAAAGGCTCAATCCTATATTTCTTTTGGGATTTTTTATTTCTCCGGCTATAAATGTTACTCCATTCCACGCATCGCTCGAAAAAAGAGAACCAACCATTGCCGCAGCAATACCTGTAATCAATGCTGTTCCCGAAATAGGCAACCAGGAATTATCCGAAAAATCAAATGCTTGAGATTGCCAAGGGTTACTCCAGTTCTCCGCCCAGATCTCACTATCTGCACCTAAGAAAAAGCCAAATACTATTAAGCCTAAAAGTGAAAATATTTTGACCATTGTCAAAACCGTCTGTAAAGTTTTACTGTTTTTTACACCTCTGCTATTGATATATGATAAAATTATAATTGTAACAATCGATAATATTTGAGCAGCATTCAGCTTAAAACTACCTAATTCATATAAGATATTCTGATCACTTAACGGTGGATAGAGATAAGCCGTAAATTTTGCAAAAGCAACTCCAACGGCGGCAATTGTTCCTGTCTGTATTACAGAAAAAAAACTCCATCCGTAAAGAAATGCAATTAGTTTACCATAAGCTTCTTTGAGATAGACATATTGACCACCAGCTTTAGGAAACATTCCGCTTAACTCACCATAACTCACTGCTGCAATTACCGTAATCAAACCAGAAATTACCCAAATAAGAATTAACCAGCCGGCAGAACCTACCTGACGAACCATATCTGAACTTACAATAAAAATCCCTGAACCGATCATTGATCCAATAACCAACATTGCTCCGTCTAATAATCCTAATTCTCTTTTGAATTCTTCTGTTTGATTTTCGCTCATAATAACTCAATATATTTGTTAAAGATATTAAAAATTCATATCTGTAAAATAAAGTGATCTGATTTTTTTCAATAGACTACAGAGCGATTTTTTAATGAAAATATTTACTTTTTTTGCAAATCAGTAATCCTATTTTTTATCCTATGATCTTACTATACGATACAAAAAAGATAGAATCTGAAAACCAAATTCTTGTTTTTACTTCAATAAAAAAAACTCCCGAAGTATTCGGGAGTTTTATATAACATATTAATAAAATTCTTAATTATTCTCTGCAGCAATCAAGTTTAATGCAGACCCGGCATGGAACCAACCAATTTGTCCTTCATTATAAGTATGATTTGCAACAATAATATCTTTGGAACCATCTGCATGAACAAACTCAAGGTTCAAAGGAATTCCCGGAGCAAAATCTGTTAAATTTAAAAAATTGATTGTATCGTCTTCTTTAATTTTATCATAATCTGCTTCATTTGCAAAAGTCAATGCCAGCATACCTTGTTTTTTAAGATTTGTCTCATGAATTCTGGCAAATGATTTTACCAATACAGCTCTAACTCCTAAAAATCTCGGTTCCATTGCAGCGTGTTCACGGGAAGATCCCTCTCCGTAATTATGATCTCCAACAACTATAGATGGTACTCCTGCTGCTTTATAATTTCTTTGTACAGACGGAACAGTATCATATACTCCTGTTAATTGATTTTTAACTGAATTTGCTTTTTGATTAAATGCATTAATTGCTCCAATCAGCATATTATTAGAAATATTATCTAAGTGACCTCTAAAACGTAACCAGGGTCCTGCCATAGAAATATGGTCTGTCGTACATTTTCCAAAAGCTTTGATCAATAGTTTAGCTCCTGTAATATTTTTACCATCCCATGGCTCGAACGGAGCTAATAATTGTAATCTTTCTGAAGTAGGAGAAACCACTACTTGCACTCCAGATCCATCTTCTGATGGTGCCTGAAAACCAGCATCTTCTACATCAAATCCTCTTGGAGGCAATTCGTCTCCTGTAGGTTCATCAAGTTTTACTTCGATCCCATCTTCGTTAAGCAATGTATCTGTGAGAGGATTGAAAGATAAGTCTCCTGCAATAGCCAATGCCGTTACTAATTCTGGTGATCCGACAAAAGCTAATGTATTTGGGTTCCCATCTGCTCTCTTTGAGAAATTTCGGTTAAACGAATGAACAATAGTATTTCTTTCTTCTTTCTCTGCTCCTTCTCTATCCCACATTCCGATACATGGTCCGCAGGCATTTGCAAATACTGTAGCCCCGATTTTATCAAAAGTATCTATAAATCCATCTCTTTCAATAGTATATCTTACCAGTTCAGAACCTGGAGTAATAGTAAATTTTGATTTTGTTTTTAAATTTTTATCTGCTACCTGCTTCGCCAATGAGGCTGCACGAGCAATATCCTCGTAAGATGAATTGGTACAAGAACCTATCAGACCTACTTCAATTTTAAGCGGCCAATCATTTTTTATTGCCTCTTCTTTCATTTTAGAAATCGGTGTAGCCAAGTCCGGAGTAAAAGGACCATTTAAATATGGTTCTAATTCGGATAAATTGATTTCTATTACCTGATCAAAATATTGTTCCGGATTAGCATATACTTCTGCGTCTCCTGTTAAATATTCTGCTACTTTTTTTGCTTCATCTGCAACATCTGCTCTATCTGTAGAACGTAAATATCTGTCCATCGATTCATCGTAACCAAATGTAGAAGTTGTAGCTCCAATTTCTGCACCCATATTACAAATTGTACCTTTACCTGTACATGACATCGCTTTTGCTCCTTCTCCAAAATATTCTACTATACATCCGGTTCCTCCTTTTACAGTCAGGATTCCTGCAACTTTTAGGATAACGTCTTTTGGAGATGTCCATCCGGAAAGTTTCCCTGTAAGTTTAATCCCGATAAGTTTAGGGAATTTGAGCTCCCAAGCCATTCCTGACATAACATCTACAGCATCTGCTCCACCTACTCCAATTGCAACCATACCTAATCCTCCGGCATTTACAGTATGAGAGTCTGTACCAATCATCATTCCTCCGGGAAAAGCGTAATTTTCTAATACTACCTGATGGATAATACCAGCTCCGGGTTTCCAGAACCCGATACCGTATTTATCTGAAACTGAAGATAAAAAATCGAAAACTTCATTACTTTGAGTTTTGGCCCGAGCCAAATCTGTTCTTGCATCTACTTTTGCCTGAATAAGGTGATCACAATGTACTGTTGTAGGAACAGCTACTTTAGATTTACCTGCGTGCATAAACTGCAATAATGCCATTTGTGCAGTAGCATCCTGACACGCTACTCTATCCGGCGCAAAGTCTACATAATCTTTTCCTCTATTGAATGCTTGAGTTGGCATTCCTTCCCATAGATGATTGTATAAAATCTTTTCTGTCAAAGTTAATGGTCGTCCAACAATCTCACGTGCTTTATCCACACGAGTAGTCATGTTCTCGTACACCTTTTTTATCATTTCAATATCAAAAGCCATAATTCTGTATGTTTATTTTGTAAATGCAAATTTACGCAATTTGTTTCGATATTGAAATATTTATAAAAATACCGACCATTCAAAACATTATTATTGTGAATATTTTATTTTTAATGATTTTATTTGAATAGATTTCATTTTTAAATTAAATTATTATCTAATTGTTAAATTAATCCACAAAAAATATCGATTTCTAAATATACTAAAAAATAAAACACCTGTTTTAACATTAAGAATCATTATAAATAACGTTTTTCCTCAATTGAAATAAAAAAACCTGACCAAAATGAGGTCAGGCATATCACTTATAAAGTATCGTTATTTTTTTTAGAACAACGAAGTTATAATTTGTTCTATTGAAATATTTTCTGCGTCAGCTTTGTAATTTTTTACTACTCTATGTCGTAAAATTCCTACTGCTACCGCTTTTACATCTTCTATGTCCGGTGAAAATTTTCCGTTAAAAGCTGCATGTGTTTTTGCTGCTAAAATCAGATTTTGTGATGCACGCGGTCCTGCTCCCCAATCTATATAGTTTTTTATAAAATCATTGGACAGATTGTTTTCCGGACGCGTTTTGCTTACTAGTGTAACTGCATATTCTATAACGTTATCTGCTACCGGAATTCTTCTTATCAGGTTTTGAAAATCTATAATTTCCTGTGCCTGAAATAACGGATTGATCGTTTTTTTATGATCTGATGTTGTAGATTTTACCACCTGAACTTCTTCTGAGAAAGAAGGATAATCCAGTTTTATAGAAAACATAAAACGGTCTAATTGTGCTTCCGGTAAAGGATAGGTTCCTTCTTGTTCTATCGGGTTCTGTGTAGCCAGAACAAAATAGGGCAAATCTAATTTGTAATTCTGTCCGGCAATTGTAACTGCTCTTTCTTGCATCGCTTCGAGCAGAGCTGCTTGTGTTTTTGGAGGAGTTCTATTAATCTCATCTGCCAAAATAATGTTAGAAAATATTGGTCCTTTAATAAATTTAAAGTTCCTCGATTCGTCCAGAATTTCACTCCCCAAAATATCTGAGGGCATTAAGTCCGGTGTAAACTGAATTCTTTTAAAATTCAGTCCCAATGATTCGGAAACAGTGTTTACCATTAAGGTTTTGGCTAACCCCGGAACTCCTACCAATAGAGCGTGTCCTCCGGAAAAAATACTGATCAGAATTTGATTGATTACCTCTTCTTGACCGACAATTATTTTTGAAATTTCATCTTTGAGAGCTTTGTGTTTTTGTACCAAATTCTCGATTGCAGTTACATCAGACATTCTTTATACTATTTTTTAGATGGAAATATAACGATTATTTTTTCAACCAGTTATTTTTAAAATCACAACTTCTATATTCTCCGTTTATTTTGATGTATGTTTCATTTATTTTGTCTTTGGACCATTTTTCGATTGCTTTGATCTGCTTATTTCTCAATGCCAGATCTTTAATTTTTGTATAATCTAAAGAATAATCTGCTATGTGTGAAGGAATTCTATTAGATACTGTAAGAATTTTATATACTTTTCTTCCTGTTTCATCTTCATCGAGTATTGGCAATGAAACTTCGTTTGTATTAAGATTCGCAACTTGTGCGTACAATCTTGAGTCTAATTTGGTCAACTCAAATCTTTTTTCGAAAGTATTGGGGTTGATCAAAACTCCTCCGTTTGCACGTGTTTCTTTTTCGTCTGAGGATGCTCTTGCTGCTTCTTCAAAAGAAATTTCCTTGTCTAATATCTTTTTTCTGATATTAAGTGCTTCTTCTCTTGCTGCCTTTAATGCTTCATCGGATTCTTTTGGCATCAATAATATATGGCGTACATCCAGATTTTGACCCATAATTTTTTCTACATAGATCAAATGATATCCGTACATGGTCTCTATTGGTTCTGAAATCTCTCCTTCATCGAGACTAAATGCCGCATCTTTGAATTCTTTTACTAATTGGGATCGTCGGTTTACCTTGATTAATCCTCCATTGGATTTTGATCCCGGGTCTTGAGAATACAATACTGCTTTACTATAGAAACTTGCTCCTGCTAAAATCTCGGATTTGAATTCTCTTAGTCTATCGATAATTTTTTGTTTTTCTGCATCTGAAATTTTAGGTTTAATAACAATTTGAGAAATTTCTAATTCGTCTCCAAATACCGGTAACGAATCTTTTGGTATTTTGTTAAAATATGTTTTTACTTCGTCTGGTGTGATTTGTACTTTATCGATAATTGCATTAGTCATCATACTGGAAAGCTTATTCATCTTCATCAGTTCAAAAAATGAATCTCTGAATTCTGCTTCAGTTTTTTTCTTGTATAATTTCAATAAGTCGTCCATTGTCCCACGGCTGTTTTCTAAAAAATCATTGATTCTTTCATCCATCATTCCGTAAATTTCATCATTGTTTATCTTCAAACTATCTTGAACAGCATGATGTGCATACAGCCTGTCTTCCATGAGTTTCCCCAACATCTCGCATCTGGTAATTCCTTCTATAGAATTTCCTGCACTGGAAATTTCCAAAAGCCCTTTGTCTATATCCGATTCTAAAATAAGATAATCTCCAATGGTTGCTACAATTCCATCAACTTTTAATTTTCCTGTTTGGGGTTTTAAAACCTGAGTTTGTTGTTTCTTTACAGTATCATTGATTATTTCTTGTGATCTTGCCTGACTTATCGTTAATACTCCTGCCAGAATCACGAAATAAATCCTACTACTTATAAACTTCATATTGTTTGTTTTTAATTGCATCATCGGTAATTTCTTTTTCAAATTTTTTAATTAATTCCAATTTCCTTCTATTCAAAATTACCTGTTGTAAAGTTGGTTTTAAATATTCAAATGGGCTTATTTGATTTCTTTTTATTATTCTTTTTATTTTCACCAAATATACATTGAGTGAATCGGGTTGTTCAAATGCTATTCCTTCATTGATATATTTATCTGTATTTTCCGGGGTAATGAATGGGAGTTTTCTGTAAACTTCATTTATTTCTACCCATACAGAATCATTTAATGCTGAGTTTTTGAATTGCAATTGATAGGTCTCCCAAAATTTTTTGTCTGTTTTTTTAAAATCTAAAAACTTACTTTTTATCTGGACAAATTTAGGATGATCTTTTGGAAGATTGATAAATCTCAATTGTAATAATGCGCTATTTGTTTTAAAATTATCTTTATTCTCCTCATAATATTTTTTTAATTCTTCATTTGATATTATTGTATCGACTGTTGTTTTTACAACTTGTTCGATATATTCATTGATATACAGATCGTTTTTGTATTTACTAATCAAATGATCAAAATCTCTTTTTTTACTGTCTGAAATATTTCGTTCTGCTACTGTAATAAGTAATTTTTGCCTTGCCCAATTGTCTATATAATTTTTGGCTAAAATCAAACTGTCTTCTGTATTTGTTCCTTCGGGAATTATACTTTTGATTTCGTCTGAATAAAGGTACATTTCTCCAACTCTTGCAATTGCATCTGGCGTGTCTTCTGTTTTGAAATAATTACAGGATACCAGTGTTATCCCCAATAGAATTGTAGAAAAAATTTTAGACATTGCTAGCGTTTGATTTGTCTCTTTACCGTATTAAAAACTTCTTTATCTACTTTTATATCGAATTCTTTCTTTAGTTCTGAAACTAAATTTTCTTCTAAATATTGTTGATAATCATTGATCACTTTCCCTTTGCATTCTTCTAAGGTTTTGTTTCCGGCAGGTTTTATTTCGTTTACAAAGAACGCATAATAATAGTCTCTTTCTTTGAAAATATCGTTTAATCCTTTTTTGAGCTTTATACTTTTTGGCATCGCATCATGGTCTGCTTCAAAAACACCTATTTTTTCTATAACATTTACTTTACCATTTTGGTTTAGTTTTTCTTTGATAAAATCTGCCGATTTTTTCTGTTTCAAATATTTATGCGCTTGTTTAATGACATCTTGCTGCGTGGATGAAATAATTATTACATCGTATCTGTCTTTCCAAACATATTTATCAATATTCCTGTTATAATAATTTTCTAATCCTAATGTGTCTGTTTTGGCTTTTTCCCAAATCTCTTTTTCCATCAGGTCAAAAAGTAATAAGCCATCACGATACTCTTCCATTCCTTCTCCAAATTCCTGGATTTCATTTTCCAGATTATCATTATAATATGTGTTAAGCTGCAATTCTATAAATTTTTCATACAGTTTGTCTGCAAGCCTTGTTATGGGTTTGATATCGTTGAGTATACGTTGTTGGGATTCTACATAGTTAAGAAAATCTCCTCCTGAAATATTTTTTTCTTTTATAGAAAATAATGTTTCGTTAAGAAATCTTCCTTGAGCCGGTGTTTTCCAATCGCCATTATAATAAGTATCGTTTATCGTTTTTACAGCATCTGCATAAACCTTATCATTTCTTTTTACAAGGTATTTTTGTTTGAGTTTTTCGTTTAAAGAATTGGTAATCAATATAGATCTGTCGTCTCTTTTGATTTTATTTTCTAATTCTGATTCCATTTCTTCAAATGATTTTACAGGGAATCTTTCTATAAATTTTAAAATATGATAACCATAATCTGTTTCTATGGGTTTAGAAACCGGGTTTTCATTGGATAATAAAAAAGCTGCATCTTCCAGTTTTTCAGAACTTAATTCTCCTGAACTAAAACGATTTAAAACCCCTCCTTTTACTGATGTGGCTTTATCTTCTGAAAATTGCATTGCCAATTCTTCAAACTTTTCTCCTTGTTGAATTTTACTATAAACTTCATCAACAGTTCTCTTTGCTTTATTATCATCAGCCTGATCTGTTTTTTTCAAAATCATAATATGCGCAATAGCAATAGAGCCTCTATTATCTCTTATGTCGTTTACTTTGATAAGGTGATAACCAAATCGGGTGCGTACAGGTTCTGAAATTTCTCCAACTTTGGTTTTGTAAGCACCATTCTCAAAAGGGTAAACCATTCTTAATACCGAAAAATAACCTAGATTTCCTCCGTTTTGAACACCTTCATCTCCGTATTTATCTTCAGAATATTTATTGGCTAATTCTTCAAAAGGAGTTCCTGAGAGGGCTTTTTTTCTAATATCTAAAATTTTATTATATGCTTTTAATGTGTCGGCAGGAGAGGCGTTTTCTCCAACCATAACCAAAATATGCGAAGCATTTATTTCTTTGAGATATCTTTTGTATGCTTCTTCAACAAGCTCTTTTGTAACTTTTGAATCGGTTAAATATTTGCGGGCAAACTGATTTCTGTATGATTTCAGTTCGTTAATATAGCTTTGATTTTCATTAAGGTTAAGTTTGTGGGCTTTGTTTATTTTTAGTTTATAACCTATAAAAAGATCTAAATAATGGTCTAAATCTTTTTGAGAATCATCTTTTACCAAATCAATGTTTTTATTGTAGATCCGAATAAATTCGTCTGTATAATATGGTTTTTCATCAATTTTGAATAATATTTCTTTTGAACTATTTTGAGCATTAACATAAAAACTACCTGCTAGCAATAACCCAGTTGCAATATTTTTTATTCTCATCGGTAAATTATATTTTTAAGAGTATTTTGATTGTTATTTTTTTGGTGTTTAAAGAACGGAAAAAAACTTTAAATACAATTATAACAATCAACAAAATTAACAATTCATATACATTATGCAAGTATGTGACTGAGTATTAACAAAAAATTATATGACAGCAGTAATGATATTGCTTTTGGTTGATTGTAAAAAAAAACACTCCATAAAAAGAGTGTTTTTTTTTTACAAATTATATCTTGCTAGATCGAAATTACAATAAACTCGCTTCTACGATTAAGCTGATGTTCTTCTTCTGTACATTTTACCCCGTCTGCACATTTATTTATCAGTTGGGTTTCTCCATAACCTTTTCCTGATATTCTACCCGGATCAATTCCTTTTTCTATAAACCAACTAACTGTAGATTTGGCACGCCTGTCCGACAGTCTTTCGTTATTTTTGTGAGAATCCCTGCTATCTGTATGAGATCTTACATCTATTACCAAAGTGGGATATTCTAACATTACCTCAAGAATTTTTGCCAATTCCACTGCTGCGTCAGGACGGATATTCCATTTGCCCAGATCGAAATATATTTTATTGATTTTCAGTGTTTTTGCAATATCTTCTCCAATTTCAAAAGGTTTCTCTACAGGAATCGGAGCCGGGATTTTTTCTAATTTTATATCCAATTCTGTTCTTCCTGAGATTTCCGGAATGGTAGCTTGTTTTTCTGTTGGCTGATAACCTGTATAACTGGTTTTTACAAAATAAATCGCATCGCAACTTACTTCAAAAGTATAAAATCCTTTGGGGTCGGATTTTGTTGTTTTCAGAATTTCATTATTTGAATTGACTAAACTTACTTCCACATCTGCCAGAATTTCATTTGTTTCTACATCTGAAATTATTCCGGAAAGTACCTGATCGCATCTCAAAGGAATTAATTCTTTAAATTTATAAATATCATCAAATCCTTTTCCTGTATTTCTATATGAACTAAAATATCCTGTTTTTGTTTCTGTATTGATTACAAAAGCAAAATCATCTGTTGGAGAATTAATGGGTTCTCCAATATTTACTGGTTCTGCGTAAGTTTCATCCTTTTTGTATTGAGCGAAAAAAACATCCAATCCTCCTAATCCCATATGACCTTCTGAAGCAAAATACAAATTGTCGTTCTGGTCTATGAAAGGGAAAGTTTCTCTTGCTTTTGTATTGATTTGTGGGCCTAAATTTATAGGGGTTCCAAATGTTCCATCTTCAAAAATTTCGCACTTAAAAATATCCGACTCTCCAATAGTTCCGGGCATATCTGATGCAAAAAACAACCATTTTTCATCATTGCTCAATGCAGGGTGTGCAACACTGTACTGGCTGCTATTGAATGGTAGTTCTATTACATCTGTCCAGATACTATCTTTTAATTTTGCCCTGAAAATTTTAAGAAGGGTAACATCTTTAGTGTTTTTTCCTAACTTTTTGTTGTAAAAATCATTACGTGTGAAATACATCGTTTTACCATCTTTGGTAAAAACCGGTGTGGATTCGTTAAACTTTGTATTGATGTTTTTTGAAAATTTTACAGGGTTTGTCAAAATTCCGTCTTCATCTATATCTGCAATATATAGGTCTGAAAAAGAATCGTTTGTCCATTTAAGTTGTCGTTTAAAAATCCCTCCCGTATCTCTTGTCGATGCAAAAACAATTTTATTCCCGTAATAACTACTTCCGTAATCTGCTGCTGCTGTATTGATTCCTGAACCTGCAATTTCAAACCGGTTAGAATTTGATTTTATAAAATCAATATATGCTTCATTTTTTAAAAACTTCCCGGCACGATTATCTTCCAGTGATTTTTCAGCAAAAATTTTAAAAACGGCATCAGATTCGTTATATTTTTCAAGCGATTTCAGAGTTTGTGCATATCTAAAATAGTATTCGGTCGAGGTGTTTTTGTCGTTAAGATTAATTAACTTTTCATACCAGTTATTCGCTTTTTGATATTCTGCATTAAAATAATAGGCATCACCTAATTTTTGAAATAAATCTGCAGAAATATATCCTTTGTTGGCTACTTTTTCATAAATTGAAATAGCATCAATAAAAGCTAAGTTTTCGAAATTTTCTGTACCCTTCTTCATTTGTTTTTCTTGGGCAAATACCGTCCCTGAAAAAATAAATAAGAGTAAAAAAAACTGAATGTATTGTTTGTTTGTCATATTAAAATAGCTTTAAAAGAATCTTGGTGAGATAATTTTTCCGTAATTTTTGAAAAATTCAAATCTTAAGAAAATTTCATGTGATCCAGAATTATAATTTGCTAATCTGGTAGTTTCCATGTCATATGCATATCCAATATGCCAAGAATCATTTATCTGAAAACCTGCCATAGCTGTAACAGCAGCATCCCAACGGTATGCAGCTCCTAAAACAAATTTTTCGAAAAACATAAAATTTGCAGAAAGGTCTACTTGCAGAGGAGCTCCCTGAACAATTTTCGACATTAACGCAGGTTTAAATTTCAGATCCGGATTGAACTCAAAAACAGTCCCTGCAATTAAATAGAAATGCATTTTTTCTACTGCCGTAGATTTTACATTATCATCATAGTGCTTGGTTTCAAGAAAGTTCGGAACAGATAATCCAATATAATTTCTGTCTGAATGCCAATAAACTCCGGCTCCGATATTTGGAGAAAATTGATTGTCCAGATTGGCCTGCTGGCTTAATAAGATATCTGTTGGATCTTTAATCGTTAATTTAGTAAAATCTATACTTAATAAATTTGCTGATGCTTTCAGTCCGAAAGAAAGTTTATATTCTTCCGAAGTCTGAATCGTATAGGATACATCTACAGAAATATTATTTTCCTGAGAGATACCAATTTTATCGTTTATTATAGATAAACCATAACCTAAATTACTATTGTTTATAGGTTTATTTACCGAAAAAGTATTTGTGGTAGGGGCTCCTTCCAGTCCTACCCATTGTGTCCTGTGTAATAAAAAAGCAGATGTCACACCTCTGGATCCGGCATAACCTGGATTTATATTGACAGTATTGTACATATACTGTGTATATTGCGGATCTTGCTGCGCATGTGTGTAAAAACTGAGAAGCATTATGCATCCGAAAAATAGGAACCTTAGAATTATTTTAAATTTCATCATTGTATTAAATGAATAATATTAGTCTGCCTGAAGGTATAAATAACCTGCTTTTTTGATTGTTCTTGGAGGTTTTCCGTCTCCATTATATTCATATTCTACTACATAAAAATAGTTTCCTGATGGTAATTTTTCGCTTCCGTCAATAGTAGCTCTTGCATTAGAATATCCTCTAAACACATTGCCTTTTGAGTCATAATTTTTAGTTTCGAATAACTTTACACCCCATCTGTTAAAAATAGTAACTCTATTGTTCGGATATAAATTAATGTTATCTATAATAAAATAATCGTTTTTTCCATCATCTAAATCCGGAGATAATCCATTATAAATAACTATATCTCCAGGCAGGATTTTATCGGTTTTAACCCTTGCAAATGTAAATACTCCATAACCTGAAACTCTGGCAGAAGTAGTAACTGTTTTTGCATTTGCATCTACTACTCCACCTTCGTCTATCCAAAGATTTTGATTTTCATCCCATCTCACTATATGAACTGCCTCATAAGGCTGTGCCACAATATGCGCAGGAGTAGTTGATGATGTGTCCCAACTTAGGGTTAGTAAAACATCATCCGAGTCTGATTCTTTTTCCAAAATCCAATATTCACGATCATTTATCACATCTATTACACCTGTTCTTTGAGAGTGAGGATATGAACTATTTGAATCTTCAAATATATATTTACTACTCATCACACCGTTTTGCCCTGGCGGAGAAATTTGTGAATATCTGTAAAAATTTTTATCTCCAATGGGGTAAATAAAATCTTCTCTTCCATTTTTCTGAACAAAACCGTCAACATGGCTGGAATTGTCTACATTAGAATGAGTTGCATTTTCTTCAAAGATAATAATTCCTCCGAAATCATCGTTGTTCACAATTCCATTCATAAAATCTGCATTACCCGAAACCGAAATATCCCCTGATAAACGAAAAGCAGGCTGCTCATTGTTATTCTGAAACAAAACATCATAAAAATCTGCTGGAAAACTTCCAGAAATATTCTGGTTCAAAAACCCTTCAAATCGGGTATATCCGTTTTTATTTGGATCGAATGTTGTTATTCCGTTATTATCAAAATTAGCTCTTAAAAGAACTTCTCCATTATTTTCATACACTCCACTTTCATGGTTTTTAAAGTCAGAGATTACAGTCATTAAAGTATTATCACTTACATATAAAGTTCCCGTATTTACAGTTTGTCCTTGTGAAAACATATAACATGTAAACAATAAAAAACTTAAAATTACAATATTATTTTTCATTTAATAGGATTTAAAATTAGATAATATAGAAAAGGTAACCTTAAAATAATTTAAGGTTACACATAATCTATTTATTCTTTTATAACGAATACAATGTTCATATAAGAAGTTTCTGTAGCATTTCCTATTATACTATAATTCAGTTTACCATCAGCTGTAATAGTTGGACGACCAGTTCCATCCGGTCCTGCAAACACAGTTGTATCATAATACGTGATATAATAAAACAATTCTCCGTTACCATATACTGCTATATCATCAGGTGCTCCGTCACTTCCTATAAGACCTCCTGTATAAGACATCGAATAATCTCCTTGTCCGTGAGCTATATCGTAAGGAGCACTGCCTGCGCCTATTAACCCTCCTGTAAACTGCTTAACATAATCTTGATATAAATCTCTTTGTAAATTGTTTCCATTAGCAGATGTATCAAAAATCACCGCCGGCATATAGAAGAAACGAGGAGCTTGTTTTACTTTTTTCAATTGCCCGGTAGAAGTTATTACCATTGTTTCGTCTGCTACTTCACCTTTAGGAAGATCTGTTATATTCATAGCATTTCCTCCTGTAGCGATAGTCAAGGCGTTACCGTTATTGGTAATAGTAGTAGCCCTCTGAAGATTTCCTCCAAGACGTACTTTATCATTATCTACTTCTACACCACTATCTGCATCAACATTTACTACGTACTTATCAACCAAAGTTCCGGTTCCTATAACCGTAGTTCCGTTTCCACTTATTGTAGCACCTCCTAAACCATCTGCTCCGGTTGCTCCTGTAGCTCCGGTAGCTCCAACTAAACTGTCTAAGAAATCCTGCTCTGTTCCTGTGTTTCCGGCATCAATCCATTCGTCATATGCTGATGCTCC
>CAZSOC010000016.1:10785-44670 GCA_964608415.1 uncultured Flavobacterium sp. | reverse complement strand
CTATTTCCTTTTCTACCGGAATGACCCAATTGTATTGCAATTTTTGTATCTGAGGATTGATGAATAAAATCATTAATTTTTTTCCAGGCTTCAATTTGGGTTTTATTGTAAATACCGGTGCAGCCTTTTGTAATTCTGCCTTCAGGATTGATAGCGGTCATTTCTGTAATAATCAATCCAACACCTCCAATGGCTCTCGATGTATAGTGGGTAAAATGCCATTCGTTAGGATCTCCGTCCTGAGCAGAATATTGCCCCATCGGAGCCATAACAACTCTGTTCTTAAGCTCCAGGTCTCTTAATTGTAAGTTTGAAAAAGCAGCAGGGACAGTTGTTGTGTTTTTATTTTTTTGATTGAATTCTTCTAAAACCTTATTGGTAAAAGTAGTATCTCTTAAAGCTAAATTTTCATAAGTTACTTTTTTTGAACGTGTCATAACTCCAAAGGCGAACTGATTGAAATCCAAATCGATATATCGACTCATGTCTTCAAACCATTGAGAAGAAATATGAGCAGCATATTGTATCATTTCGACCTTATTTCTTCTTTTTTGATTGTAGTATTCTGCTGCTTTTTCATAATTTTTTCCAAATTTTAAAATAGCATCAGCTAATGAAATTGCAGATTCCATTGCGAGTTTTGTTCCGGAACCGATAGAAAAATGTGCGGTTGCTTTGGAATCTCCCAATAAGAATATCTTCCCGTAATTCCAGTTTTTATTGGTTATTGTAGGGAATTGCCTCCAGTGGGATTTATTAGAAATCAAAGGATGTCCGTCTAATTCTCCGGCGAATATTTCGCTTAATTTTTTGATACTGTCATTTTCATCATAAGTATCGAATCCAAAAGCATCAAAAGTTTTTGAGGAGCATTCGAAAATCCAGGTGCTCATTCCTTTCTCATATTGATAGGTATGTGCGACAATTGGACCATGCTCGGTGTTTTTGAAAAAATAAGTAAAAGCATCAAGTGGTTTGGTAGAACCCATCCATACAAATTTATTTTGCTGAAGTTTTACTGTGGTTCCAAATTCTGATTTGAATTTTTCTCTGATAAAACTATTAATTCCGTCACTTGCAATGATGTAATCATAATTTTCTATTTCGGATAAATTATCTATATTTTTATTGAAATTGAGATTTACTCCAACTTCCCGGCATCTCTGGTGAAGTAATTTCAGAAGTAATTTTCGGGAACATCCGCAGAATCCATTTCCGGAAATACTGATTTTTTCACCATCCCGAGCTATAATAATATCATCCCAATAAGCAAAATTAGATCTGATTAACTCATAGGATTCATTATCCCGAGAGAGGAATTCACCTAATGTTTCGTCGGAAAAAACCACTCCAAATCCAAAGCTGTCGTCTGGATTGTTACGTTCAAAAACACTAATGTTTGCCAAAGGATTGGCTTTTTTTATCAAAATGGCACAATACAGACCTCCCGGACCGCCACCTACAAATGCAATGTTCATGATAAATTTCGTTTTATTGAAATGACCTCACCAATTTTTGAATAATTAGCTCCTGCCAATCTGGAAATAGGTTGATATTTTGTTGAATCTAATTTGTAATTTTCATTTAATATTTCATCATTAATATGAAACATAACCACTTTTCCGACAACTAAGGTTGCTCCGCCTTCTTTGTGATTTTCTATCGAATAATGATGTACCAGCTCACATTCCAAATGGATCGGACTTTCCTGAACGCGAGGAGCTTTTATAAGAGTTGACGCAATTGGAGTAAGCTGAGCGAAATCAAATTCACTTTCGTGAGATGGAATAGCGGCAGAAGTGAGATTCATTTTTTCTAACACTTCTTCGGTTACCATGTTTACAACAAACTGTTTGGTTTGAAGGATGTTATTGAGGGTGTCCTGATTAGAATCAGGATGTGTTGATGCGCAAAATACAATATGAGGAGGATCGTGACTTATGGCATTAAAAAATGAAAATGGAGCCAGATTTTCCACCCCATTTTCGCTTATACTGGAAATCCAGCCTATTGGTCTGGGAATTACAATTCCAGTAATTAATTTGTATATGGCTTTTAGATCTAAAAGCTCAGGGTTAATTTCCATGATTTGTTTGTTGTTTCTACAAATAAAAGAAATTTTTATATAATAAATTAATATTTAGAAGATAAAAAAATCCCTCTTTTGAGGGATCTTTTTTTTAATTATGTGAGGGTTAAAATCTGAAACCAATAGATAATCCTGCTCTTAAACCAGCCCATGGTCCATCGAATTTTAATTTTACAGAATTTGAATTTACTTCAACTTCGGTGTCAACAAGAGGAAGATCAAGATCTTCCAGTTCTTCTCTAATACTTTGTTGTTCAAAATCACTTAATGGAGTGTTGGATCTTCCGGTTAATTCGCCTTTTGAACTTCCGTAATGTCCTCCAAAAATCCACCAGTCTAAGTACATATGCTTACCTAAGGTAAACTGTGCTCCAAAGTATAAGCCAAATGAGTGAGAGGTAACATTTCCTGATAATTTAAAATCGTTTACTCCGCCATCTTCTGTGTCATATTCAAATGTGAATCCGTCTGTTGTAAACTTTGCGTATCTGTAATAGGGAGCAATATAAAATCCTTTTCCATATCCTTTTCCTAAATAAAATCTGAATTCAGGAGTAATTGCCATGTTTCCGATTTTGGTATTATTAAGGATATAATTTGTGCCTCCCGGTTCGTTAGAATCCTCATCATCATCTTCGAAATAAGATTTGAACGGAATTTTAGATTGCGGCATAAATCTGTATGAAACCGCAAAAGAGATCCTTTTGGATAATATTCTCTCATACTGGAAAGAATAGTTGTTAAAAACTAATCCGGTAAGGTTGAATTTTAGTGCGTTTTTTTTAATTTTTAAAACAGATGTAGAGTCTACTGTTTCTAGTTCTGTTTCTATCGTACTAAAATTCTCTTGAGCTGCTATTGTAAGCGTAAACAGCATTATAATAATTAAGTAAATTTTTCTCATTTTATAATTTGTTTTTAGTTTGAACAACAAAATTGCATAAAAAAATGTTAATATGAATACCTTTATATAGGTATTTTGGATAAAATTTTATGAACAGACCGTTTGTTGGGATAAAATACGATTATTTGTATGTGAAATAAACAGATAATTAGTGCTTAAGTAGGGATTTTAAGAAAAGCAATATTCCAATAAAGACAAAAAAACCGATTAGAACATAAATACTTCCTTTATAGTATTTTCGATGAAGTTTTAAATCTTTTCTGTATGAATAGAATATAATTGCAGTAAATACAATAATGAAACATCCTGCAAAAATCAATTGGTTTTGTGAAAACATGTTTTTATTTTTAAGTGATCAAAAATAATGATTTTGCCACAGATTTTGTTTATTTGTAATTATTTAAAAAATGAAAAAATGCAAAAGCAAATAGAATCAGTAAAACTATTTCACGAAACGTATCAATTAGGGTATAGTGAAACTCCAAAATCTACATTAGGGGAGGCCAAAAATTTTTTGAGGTTTAATTTGATGAAAGAAGAAAACGAAGAATATCTTCAGGCTGCCAATGATGGTAATCTGGTAGAAATTGCAGATGCTTTAGGAGATATGCTTTATATTTTGTGCGGAACTATTATTGAACATGGTTTGCAACATAAGATAGAAGCCGTTTTTGAAGAAATTCAGCGGAGTAATATGAGCAAATTGGGTATGGACGGTAAACCAATTTACAGAGAAGATGGAAAAGTAATGAAGGGACCTAATTATTTTCAACCGGATATACAAAAGATTTTAGACGAATAAAAAAAGGCAGAATTTTAAAATTCTGCCTTTTAATTTTATACTTTAACCGTCCAGTCAAAAGGATCAGCATCTATTTTATACTGAATTTTATTTAATTTTTCTTTAAGGAAAAGAGCAAATGATTTTTCTGGTTTTGGAATTTCATAGTACTGATCTTTATAAGAAAAACCACTTATTGGATTTACAACAGCCGCTGTTCCTGATCCAAAAATTTCTTTCAACGTGCCATTGTTTGCTGCCGTGATAATTTCTTCGACCAACACGGGCCTGACTTCTATTGTTATATCTAATGATTTTGCAAGTTCGATCAATGATTTTCTGGTAACACCGTCGAGAATTCTTTCGCTTGTGGGAGCAGTAAATAAAGTATCGTTTATCCTAAAAAATACATTCATTGTACCGGCTTCTTCCAGCTTTGTATGCGTAGTGTCATCGGTCCAGATTATTTGCTGGAATCCTTGTTCATTTGCCAAATTTGTAGGGTAAAACTGACCCGAATAATTACCTGCAGCTTTAACAGCACCGATACCACCGTTTGCAGCTCTGCTAAAATGCTCTGCAATAAGTACTTTTACCTCTCCGGAATAATAAGATTTTGCAGGAGATAAAATAATCATAAATCTGTAATGAGAAGAAGGAGCGGCTATAACTCCGGATCCGATTGCTATCATAAAAGGTCTGATATAAAGAGCATTTCCTAATCCTTTTTTAACCCAATCTCTATCTATATTTATCAATTCTTTAAGTCCGTTAAGGAAAAGATCTTTGCTTATTTCCGGCATTGCCAGTCTTATTGCAGATTTATTAAATCTTTCTATATTTTGATCTGGTCTAAAAAGCCAGACATTATCAGAATCATCTTTGTAAGCTTTCATTCCTTCAAAAATAGCTTGTCCGTAATGAAAAACTTTTGCAGAAGGATCTAATAAAAATGGTGCGTAAGGTTTAATTTCGGGAGTTTGCCACATCCCATCTTTAAAATCACATACAAACATATGATCTGTAAAAACGGAACCGAAACTTAAGTTTTCAAAATCTACGGTATCAATTTTTGATTTTTCGATTTTGGTAAAATTAATCTTACTGAAATTGTTGCTGTTGTTCATGTAATAGTTTTTAGAATAATTAATTCAAGAATAAAATTCATCGAATTAAAGTTGTCGTGTGTTTAAATATTCGGCTAAATTAGAAAAAAAATGGTCAATATAGGGTTGTGATTTTTAAAAACGATATAAAATTTACTACGGATCAGTGTATAAATTCTAATTAATCTGTCTATTTTTGTAAAATAAAGATTTTAAATATTAAAGTAATATTATAATGAAAAAAATAATTCTTTTAGGAAGTTGTGTATTATTGGCAATTGCCTGTAAAAACAATTCTGTTGAAACTGCTAATCTATTAAGTCACAATCTTAATTATAATGATTATACTGAAACAGAGTTAGTTGAGGTAGAAAAAATCAAAGAAATTTTATCAGAAGATAACTTTGATCAAAAAAAGGAATATGCTTCTTTCGGAAAAAAAATCACCCCACAAAAAGCATTGTCTAAAGAAGCAATGCTAAAAAAATACCAATCTCTAAAGAAAGGTGATACATTGAACGTGAAATTTGCTTCAAATATTAAAGAAGTTTGTAAGAAAAAGGGGTGCTGGATGTCTATGGAGTTAAGCAACTCAAAAGAATCTTTCGTGAGGTTCAAAGACTATGGTTTTTTTGTTCCTTTAAATGCAGATAAATCAAAAGCAATTGTAAGCGGTAAAGCTTATATTGATGTGATTAGTATAGACGAACTAAAACATTATGCAAAAGACGGAGGAAAATCTCAGTCAGAAATTGATAATATCAAAGAACCTAAAATCACTTATGCATTTCAGGCAGATGGTGTTTTAATTGAAAAATAATGGTAAAATATTTGATTTCCGGAATTACATTTTGTTTGATTTTTGCTTGTGGTAAAGTAAATCAGGAAGACTTTGTAATTGAGGAAAGTTCCGATGGTAAAATATTCGAGATGTATGCAATGTCTGAAATGGCTTTGCTTATGGAGCAGATGTATGTCGATAATCAGCGATTAAAAGAAAGGATACAAAACGGGGATACAATTGGTCAATTTCCGAATCATTTTTTAAAAATTCATAAAGCTGTAATGACAGATGCACAAGACTTTGACGATTTTTTCAAAGAACAGGCAGAAATTTTTATTAAAACACAGGAAATGATTTATAAAGATAATGCTAACGCAAAAGAACATTTTAATAACGGAATCAATGCCTGTATCGAATGTCATAAAGTAAAATGTGGCGGGCCAATTCCACGTATAAAAAAACTATATATCGAATAGTAATGAAAAGACAGATCGTCATTACCTCAGATGGTTCTACAAGCATTTATTTGCCGGAACTCGACGAGCATTATCATTCTAAACATGGTGCAATACAAGAAGCAAAACATGTATTTATAAAAAATGGGCTTTCACTTTTTCAGGGAAGGTCCATTTCTATTTTGGAAATCGGATTTGGAACGGGATTAAATACTTTTCTTACATATCTGTATGGAAAAGAATTCGATCTTATGATAGATTATATTGGAGTAGAAGCTTTTCCGGTTTCAACAGAGGAGATACAACAAATGAATTATCCTAAGGAACTCAACGTAGAGGAACAAAGTGCTGTTTTCAATCAACTGCATCATGAGAATTGGGAAGAAAAAATCAATATAGATGCAAATTTTCAGTTGACGAAAAAACAAATGAAATTTCAGGATATTAATGATATAGAAAAATTCGACCTCATTTATTTTGATGCTTTCGGACATCGTGTACAGCCTGAACTCTGGGAAACAGAAATTTTTTGCAAAATGTACAATTCTTTAAAGCCTAAAGGTTATCTGGTTACATATGCTGCTCGCGGAGCGGTGAGAAGAAGTATGATCGAAGTGGGTTTTTCTGTAGAAAAATTAGAAGGTCCTCCGGGGAAAAGAGAAATGATGAGAGCTCAAAAATAATTAACATTTTTATTTGTTTTTATTAACAACAAAACGAAGTAATTGAACGTTATATTTTTTTATATTTGGAAAACATTAAATTTTGGTAAAAACCTTTATGAAAAAAACAATGTTTAATTACACAAAAACCATACTAGAAAGAGTGAGTTTTGATCCTTTATTATTTTGTAAAGAAGTAGAAAAAGCTTTAAAAGTTTTGCTTCCTTATGAAATAGAACAATTATCTAATTGGCTGTTTCAATTTACCAAAGAAAAACCAGAGTTGAGACATTGTCAATTATTATTAACACAATAAATTAAAAGGAGCTTAAACAGCTCCTTTTTTGTTATTGTTCAATGGGCTTATGATTTCTACGTCTTGAAAAGCGATCGCGCCTTTTACAACTCCGGAAATAGTTTGTCTTAAAGCTTCAATTAGATGAATTTTGAGTTCGGTTTTTGGAAAAATCAAACTCACCTCTCTTGCCGGTTTAGGTTCTGCAAATTGTTTGAGTTTATAAGTATTATTTTTATTAAGATCGAGCGAATGCAAATAAGGAAGTAATGTGATTCCTAAACCCTCATCGGCTAATTTTATCAGAGTTTCAAAACTTCCGCTTTTTAGTTCAAAAGTACTATTGCCTGTAAAATTTTTTGACTTACACAAGTTGAGAATTCCTTCTCTAAAACAATGTCCGTCTTCTAAGAGTAAGATCTCTTCTACATTAAGATCACTAACTTCTATTTCTGTTTTATTAGAAAATTTATGACTCTCAGGAATATAAGCTACAAATGGTTCGTAATATAAAACGATCTCTTTAAGCTGCTCCTCCAACAACGGAGTAGAAGCAATTGCAGCATCAAGATGACCATTTTTGAGTTTAATGATGATCTCTTCTGTATTTAATTCCTCAATAACCAATTTTACTTTTGGATATTTTTTGATAAAATTATTTAGAAACATAGGAAGCAGAGTAGGAGAAACAGTAGGGATTATTCCAAGTTTGAACTCACCACCAATATAACCTTTTTGCTGCTCAACAATATCTTTTATACGATCTGCTTCATTAACAATGTTTTTTGCCTGTAGCACGATTTTTTGTCCGATATCTGTTAGTTGGATTGGTTTTTTTGTCCGGTCAAAAATTTGAATATTCAGTTCTTCTTCAACTTTTTGAATCTGCATACTCAAAGTAGGTTGGGTAACGAAGCATTTTTCTGCTGCAAGTGTAAAGTTTTTATACTCGGCAACAGCTAATACATATTGTAATTGAGTTATTGTCATAATATCTAAAAATTTTATGCAAATGTATTAAAATGATAACTTTTCTTTATGATTAATGCTTGTATTTATTTTGTAAATTTACATAGAAGAACAAAAAACTTATTCACTATGAAAACCAATTTTTTAGGATTTCCAGAAAAAGAATCCAATCAGATTATTAAAGATCTAAACGTTTTATTATCTAATTTTCAGGTGTATTATCAAAATTTAAGAGGAATACATTGGAACATAAGAGGTAAAAGATTTTTCGATCTACATGTAAAATTTGAAGAACTTTATAATGATTCACAACTTAAAATAGATTTGATAGCAGAAAGAGTCCTGACAATCGGAGGAACTCCTTTGCATACTTTTGAAGATTATATTAAGAACAATAAAATGGAAGTTGGAAAAAATATTTCTAACGATGAAAAAGCCGTAAACCTAATTGTAAACTCTCTTACTCAATTACTTGTAATAGAGCGAGACATTCTTCAGAAAAGTGATGATATTAATGATGAAGGAACAAATTCTATGATGAGTGATTTTATCTCAGAACAGGAAAAAACCATCTGGATGATGAGAGCCTGGCTGGGGGAATCAATTTAATTTTTTACACTAAATGTTAAATTTTGATTAAATTTGATAAAAGAAGCTGAATATTTTTCAGCTTCTTTTATTTTTGCAAATATGAAGTTAGCAGTAAAATTACTTTTATTTACGTTTATGCTTTTTCTATCAACGCCTACAATTGTTACAATGATAGAGAAAAGTTGTGATACTTCTATATTTTTTGGTATGTCTGAAGAAGAACTCGTTCATAAAGAAATCAAGGAAATTAAAGGACATATATCTTTTGATGATCTGGATATCTTCAAAATTTCAAAACTAAAATCTACCGTAATTTCTCAAAAAAACAGTTTGAAGCACAATAGCGGCTATCTTACTATTTTTACTCCACCACCTAATTGTTAATACATTTATTTTATTAGAACGGTTATGTTCTAAGCTGATCTTATAAAAATTATAAGTTCAAAAATATTTGTATCATTTTTTAATTAGGTAATATGTCAAAAAAAATAAACCTTTTTGCCAACCTAAAGTCTGATTTTGCATCAGGTTTAGTAGTATTTTTGGTAGCAC
The DNA here is from genome assembly GCA_964608415.1 of uncultured Flavobacterium sp. Lineage (GTDB taxonomy): Bacteria > Bacteroidota > Bacteroidia > Flavobacteriales > Flavobacteriaceae > Flavobacterium. Next base: position 35,482 of record CAZSOC010000016.1, on the reverse strand, counting down.
TTCCTTTATGTTTAGGAATTGCACTTGCATCCGGCGCACCACCATTGTCTGGAATTATAGCAGGAATTATTGGTGGAGTGGTCGTGGGATTTTTAAGTAATTCCCATATAAGTGTTTCTGGTCCGGCAGCTGGTTTAACAGCAATTGTTCTTACAGCAGTTATTCAGTTGGGAACCTTTAACTTATTTCTTACAGCAGGAATTATAGCAGGAATTATTCAGCTGGTTTTAGGGTTTCTAAAAGCAGGAAGTATTTCCAATTATTTTCCGAATAATGTTATAGAAGGAATGTTGGCAGGTATCGGAATTTTTATTGTTATTTCTCAGATTCCTCATGCAGTTGGATATTCAAACGTTTCAAATTCTTCGGATATATTTGTATTTAGTGGAGATTTTACAGCGTCTGTTTCAAATAGCTTTAAACAAATAATTGCATTATTTGGTAAAATTCATCTTGGAGCATTATTGATAACGATAATTTCACTGGCTATTTTAATTGTATGGGAAAAAGTTGATTTTTTTAAAAAAATCAAACTCCTGCCCGGAGCTTTAATAGCGGTTATCATAAGTATTTTAATTAATGAGCTGTTTATTCTGAGTGGAAGTTCTCTTGCAATTTCTGAGAACTTTTTGGTAAAATTACCAATCCCTGATTCATTTAGCGATATAAAATCAATAATAGTAACTCCGGATTTTAATGGATTCTTTAATTCTCAGGTTTGGATCGTTGGCGCCACAATAGCAGTCGTGGCTTCAATAGAAACACTTTTGTGTATTGAAGCTTCAGACAGAATGGATCATCAGAAAAGAACTACCAACACAAACCTTGAACTTAAAGCTCAGGGAATAGGTAATATGTTGAGCTCGTTAATCGGAGGTTTACCTATGACATCTGTTGTAGTAAGGTCTTCTGCAAATAATAACGCCGGTGCAAAATCTAAAATGTCTGCAATAATACATGGCTTTTTATTATTAATAAGTGTTATTAGTATCCCGTTTTTATTAAACAAAATTCCTCTGGCAACTTTGGCAGCGGTTTTACTATTGGTAGGTTATAAATTAGCAAAACCTTCTGTGGTAATGCATTTTTATCAACAGGGGAAATATCAGTTTGTTCCGTTCATTGTGACCTTGCTAGCAGTAGTGTTTACAGATTTGTTAAAAGGAGTTGCATTGGGAATATTTATTAGTATCCTGTTTATTTTGCGAGGAAACCTGCAAAGAGCTTATAGATTTAGAAAAGAAAAATTTGAGCAGGGAGATGTGATCCGGATCGATCTGGCACAAGAAGTATCCTTTTTGAACAAAGCTGCAATCAAAACTACACTGGCTCAGATCCCATCAAATTCAAGAGTGGTTATTAATGCCTCGGATACCGTTTACATTGCACACGATGTACTGGATTTGATAAATGATTTTGTAAAATACAGAGCTGTAGAAGAAGGAATTCAGGTAAAATTGAAAGGATTTAAAAAGGCTTATGCGCTTGATGATATTCAGCATGAAGTAAATTATGTCTTTTTTGAATCTTATGAGCAGGCAAGACTTAGAAAACTGCTCAAAAAAGAATTTGGAAACTTTCAAAACGTAATGCACGAAAATAAAATTTAATCACTAAATTTCAATAATTAAAATATATAATGACAGATTTTTATAAGAAGATATTAGAAGGAAATAAAAAATGGGTACAATCTAAAATTGATCAAGACCCGGAATATTTTGAGAAATTGTCTAAAGGACAAAAACCTCCTTTGTTATGGATAGGGTGTTCGGACAGCAGAGTCCCTGCAAACGAAGTAATAGGAGCGCAACCGGGAGAGGTTTTTGTACATAGAAATATTGCAAACATGGTAATTCATTCTGATATGAATATTTTGAGTGTTCTGGATTATGCTGTCAATGTTCTTAAAGTAGAACACATTATAGTTTGCGGACACTATGGCTGTGGTGGAGTAAAAGCGGCAATGGGTAATGGATCGATAGGAATTATAGACAACTGGATTAGACATATAAAAGATTCTTACCGTCATCACCAAATGTATCTGGACTCTATACTTGATGAAAATGAGAAATTCGATGCTTTGGTAGAACTTAATGTAAAAGAACAAGTTCATGGATTAGCCAAAACTTCAATTGTTCAAAATGCATGGAGAAACGACCAGATTCTGCATTTGCATGGGTGGGTCTATCGACTAAATTGTGGAATTGTAAAAGATCTTCAGGTAAATTTGTCGAACAATAATGATCTTCAGACAGTTTATAAATTAGAATTTTAAATAAAATAAGGTGTAAAATAAATTTGTTTTACACCTTTTCGGTTTATTTTTAATACAATTAAATAAAATTGAAAAAGAAAACATATCCTGTTAAATCCAATCATTTCCGGTTGGATTTTTTGTTTTAACTTAATATTAAAACTTCACCATTTTTTTTGGTTAATTTTGTAGTTATAGAAATACAATCAATGAAAATAGCTATAGTTTGTTATCCAACTTTTGGAGGAAGTGGAGTAGTAGCAACAGAATTAGGATTAGAATTAGCCAGAAGAGGTCACGAAATACATTTTATCACTTACCGTCAGCCTGTAAGATTAGCTTTGTTAAATCCTAATGTTTTTTATCATGAAGTCAACGTCCCGGAATACGCGTTATTTCATTATCAACCTTATGAATTAGCTTTGTCCAGTAAATTGGTAGACATGGTAAAACTTCATAAAATCGAACTTTTACATGTGCATTATGCGATTCCTCATGCTTATGCAGGTTATATGGCAAAACAGATACTGAAAGATGAAGGTATTGATATCCCAATGATCACAACGCTTCACGGAACGGATATTACTTTAGTTGGAAATCATCCTTTTTATAAACCGGCAGTGACTTTTAGTATCAACAAATCAGATTATGTGACTTCGGTATCTCAAAGCCTCAAAGAAGATACCATAAAATTTTTCAATATAAGCAAAGAGATTACTGTGATCCCAAATTTTATCGAATTACAAAAAAATACAGAGGACAAAAGCATATCGTGCAGAAGATCACTTATTGCAAATGAAAATGAATTTATTATTACCCATGTAAGTAATTTCAGACCTGTAAAAAGAATTCCCGATGTAATCAAAATATTTAATCTCATTCAAAAAGAAGTTCCCGCCAAATTAATGATGGTTGGAGATGGACCGGAAAGAGAAGCAGCAGAGAAATTATGTAATGAATTAGGTATAAATGAAAAAGTAATTTTTTTTGGTAATAGCAACGAGATAGACAGGATTTTAAGTTATACAGATCTATTTTTATTACCATCAGAAACGGAGAGTTTCGGGTTGGCAGCTCTGGAGGCGATGGTTTGGAAAATCCCTGTTATTTCCAGTAATTCCGGAGGTTTGCCGGAAGTTAACTTCGATGGAATATCAGGATATCTAAGCAATGTCGGTGATGTAGAATCGATGGCTGCTAATGCTCTTAAAATATTGAAGAATGATAAAGTTTTAAAAGATTTTAAAGAAAATGCATTGGAGGTTGCCAAGAAGTTTGATATACACAATATACTTCCGATATACGAAGAACTCTATAAGAATGCTATAAAAGAATTTAAAACAAAATGAAAAAACACCCGATTGGGTGTTTTTTTATTTTAAAATCTGTAACGGATTCCTAAAGCAATATCCGGACCGAAATTATCATTTCTAAAATCGTCACCAAAATAAATTTCGGGTCTGATGTCTAAAGAAAGCTGTAAAGGAAAATCAAAGTTATACTCTATTCCTAAATTACCAGCAGCTAAGAAAAATGTTCCGCTGTCATCTACTCCAGGACCGGTATTGTTCAAACTGTAACCTCCAATTCCAGCACCAACACCTGCATACCAATTAAAACCTTTTTCAATATTCCAAACCCATTGATATAAACCAACCAGTTTATATGCATCATAATTTTTGTTGTCTCTCCATCCGAAATCTAATTCTAAACGATTGTTTCCCGACAAACCTCTTTGATAAGATAATTCTCCGCCAAATCCGTCATTGTCTCCTAAACGAAGACCTAAAGCATTTTTTGAAATGTCCTGCGCCTGAGCAGAAATGGTTAATCCTAATACCATCAAAGCAGATAAGATTACTTTTTTCATAAATTAATTTTTTATTGTGATTTATTTTATCATTTCAAAAATAAGACCAAACAGAAACTAATTTATGATAAAATTTACATAAAACATTACAAAATTTTTTATGTAATTGATTCTTAGTTATGTGCAGCTAAAAATTCTTTTATTAAAAAATTTCCATTTTGTTCAAAGGGTAAATCAACATCAAGCAAACTTAAATCAGCCATTTGATATGCAACTTTTGTTTCTGTATAAACATTCCCGATATTATTAGAATAGAATTGAGATGATTTTATAACATCCTGACTGTTGAGTATTGTTACCGATATTGGAGTTGGGGAAATTTCGAGAGAAAATTTTGCAGTGATCTTCAAGTTCAACTCTACTCTCATTTCTACAACATCTGTATGATTTCCGTAATTAGGAACATTGTAAGTATTGTATTTTTTTACAAAAAAAGATTTTAATTTATACTCGAAAATAAGAGGAATATTGTTATATTCTCTTTCTATAGTTCCGGAAATAGAAGATAATTCCTGGTTCTCATTTCCATTTTCTTTAAACATTATAAAATCTGAAATATCAATGTTTAAAGGAAAACCATCTATAATTTCATAATTTGAAGAACCTGTAGCCAGAATTTTATCTTCGGATTTTCTTAGTTTGGCTTCGTTCAGAAGTCCGCTAAAAAAACCAATAGGTTCAGATTGAGTTTTTAAAAGTTGATGGGTAACATTACCTGTAGTAACATTTTGTGCTACATACAATGAATCTCTTCCGGAAAACTGTCCGGTTACATCATAAACCCAATAATTTCCTTCGGAAAGATCCAGATAATTTCCACTTGATTCTATCGGAGGTGTAACCGGATTATCATCTTTTGAGCAAGAAACAGTAAAAAGGATTGTCGCCAAAATAGGGAATAATAATTTTTTCATTTTTATAATTTTAATAAAGCGAATATAAGAAAGTAAAGATTTCAATTGCAAATTTTTGTAGAATATTCGATAGAAATTGTTTTTTACTGAAAAAGTAAATAAGAACTTTAAAATATTCTATTATTTTTCATTTTAGCTTTTCACAATTAATTCTATATTTGTTGTAAACTATATATGTATTATGGCTGGAAATAGCTACGGAAATCTTTTTAGAATAACAACATTTGGGGAATCGCATGGAGAGGCAATAGGTGGTGTTATTGACGGTTGTCCGGCAGGAATTCAGCTGGATTTTGATTTGATTCAGAATGAACTAAACAGGCGAAGACCAGGACAGTCACATTTGGTTACTCAGAGAAAAGAAGCTGATTTAGTTCGGTTTTTATCAGGAATATTTGAAGGGAAAACTACAGGAACCCCAATTGGATTTGTTATTCATAATGAAAATCAAAAATCAAAAGACTATTCAGAAATTAAAGATGCATATCGGCCAAGCCATGCAGATTTTGTTTATGAAAAAAAATACGGTTACCGGGATTATAGAGGAGGAGGAAGAAGTTCGGCCAGAGAAACGGCATCCAGAGTAGTTGCCGGAGCAATTGCCAGACAGGTTATTCCCGAAATTTCTATAAACGCTTTTGTTTCTTCGGTTGGAGATATTTTTATAGATAAACCTTATCAGGCATTGGATTTTAATTTAATCGAAAGTAATGATGTTCGTTGTCCGGATTTGACTACAGCTAAAAAAATGGAATTATTAATCCTTGATATAAAAAAGGCTGGTGATACAATAGGAGGAACGATAACATGTGTGATACAGAATATGCCGATCGGACTTGGCGAACCGGTTTTTGACAAATTGCACGCAGAATTAGGAAAAGCGATGTTATCAATAAATGCCGTAAAAGGTTTTGAATACGGTAGTGGATTTTGCGGAAGCAGAATGAGAGGTAGTGAACATAATGACCTATTCAATAGAGATGGAACCACAAAAAGTAATTTGTCCGGTGGAATTCAAGGAGGAATATCCAACGGAATGGATATCTATTTCAGGGTTGCATTTAAACCGGTTGCAACTTTACTTCAAAAACAAGAAATGCTTACCAATACCGGGGAAATAAAAGAAATTCAGGGAAAAGGAAGGCATGATGCCTGTGTGGTTCCAAGGGCTGTTCCTATTGTAGAGGCTATGGCAGCACTCGTGTTGACCGATTTTTACCTTCTTAATAAAAAATAAAACTTCGGAAGAAGTTATCAAAAAACAAATTTAAAATATAAACTTTCTTTAAAAAAACTACATGTCAAAATCAAAAATAAACCTAATTACACTTGTTTCAATTGTATTTGCTGTTATTATCACATTATTATATGAATTTAATATTATTCCGATAGCAGATCCGGTAATGATTGCTGTGAGATGGATTGTAGCAGTAGTGCTTATTGTAAATGGGTTAAGTAAAAAGAATTTGACAACATGGATTATTACTGCAATGGTTTTGGGAATTTTTATAGGAATAGATTTTCCAAATTTTGCAACAGCATTACAACCTTTAAGTAGCGGATTTATTAAACTGGTTAAAACTATCGTTGGTCCGATCTTATTTGCCACATTAGTTTATGGGATTGCAGGACATTCTGATTTGAAACAGGTGGGAAGGATGGCATGGAAATCTATGTTGTATTTTTTCTGTGCAACAAGCTGTGCCATTTTCATAGGATTAGCTGCTATTAATATTACAAAAGCCGGAGTAGGAATTGATATTTCTGAAATGCCTCAGGAAGAACTGCCACAAACTATTTCCAAAAACAATGCTATATTAGAATCATTACCCGAACATGTGCATGGGGTTTACAAATTCACTTCGTTTTTTAAGGATTTATTCCCGGAGAATGTTGTAAAATCTATATATGAAAATCAAGTTTTACAAATTGTAGTTTTTTCAGTATTGTTTGGAATAGGTCTGGCATTGGTTGAAGAAAAAAAACGTAAACCGTTGGTAGACTTTACCGAGAGTTTGTCCGAAACGATGTTTAAGTTCACCAATCTGATTATGTATTTTGCCCCAATAGGAGTAGGTGCAGCAATGGCGTATACAGTAGGACATTTGGGAGTAGATATTCTTAAAAATCTATTTATGCTTTTGGGAACACTTTATCTGGCATTAATTTTCTTTATACTTATGGTATTTCTTCCTATTGCTCTATATCTGAAAATTCCTATTAAACAATTTATTTCTGCAATAAAGGAGCCTGTTTCGATTGCATTTGCAACAACAAGCTCTGATGCGGCTTTACCAAAAGCGATGAGTGCGATGGAAAAATTTGGAGTTCCAAGAAAAATAGTATCATTTGTAATTCCAACCGGTTATAGTTTTAATCTGGACGGAACCTCGTTATATCTATCATTGGCGTCAATTTTTGTAGCACAAGCAGCCGGAATAGATTTATCTTTCGGAGAGCAATTGATGATTGCATTTACATTAATGATCACTTCAAAAGGTGTTGCGGCAGTACCTCGGGCTTCATTAATTATATTAATTGCTACTGCAGACCAGTTTGGTTTACCCATATTTGTTATTGCAGCAATTTTAGGAATAGATGAATTAATGGATATGGCCAGAACATCTGTAAATGTGGTTGGAAATTGCTTAGCGACTGTAGTAATAGCAAAATGGGAAGGAGAGTTTGATGAAGAAGCTCCTTTTAGAACAGAAGAAAATATATAAAAAAATAAAAGCCTGTAATTTTTTTACAGGCTTATTAAATTATTCTTCTTTTTGTCCCATCATCATGAGAAATGCTTTAAGAAACTGATCAATTTCTCCATTCATTACTCCATCAACATCACTGGTCTCCTGCTGGGTTCTTACATCTTTTACTAACTTGTACGGATGCATCACATAATTTCTAATTTGGGAACCCCATTCTATTTTCATTTTTTTTGCTTCAATTTCATCACGAAGTGCCTGTTTTTTTTTCAATTCTATTTCATATAATTGAGATTTTAGCAATTGCATGGCTTTCGTTTTATTGTCGAGTTGAGAACGTGTTTCTGAATTTTCTATAATGATTCCCGTAGGATGGTGGCGTAATCGGACAGCTGTTTCCACCTTGTTTACGTTTTGTCCGCCGGCACCGCTAGATCTCATGGTTTCCCAAGAGATATCTGCCGGATTGATATCAATTTCAATTGTATCATCTGCTAGAGGATATACATAAACAGAAGCAAAAGAAGTATGTCTTTTTCCATTACTATCAAATGGAGAAATTCTAACCAAGCGATGTACTCCGTTTTCGCCTTTTAGATACCCAAAAGAATAATCACCTTCGAACTCCAGTGTTACCGTTTTTATTCCTGCAACTTCACCTTCCTGATAGTTGAGTTCTTTTATTTTGTAACCTTCTTTTTCACCCCACATCATGTACATACGCATCAGCATTGAAGCCCAGTCACAACTTTCGGTACCTCCGGCTCCGGCGGTAATCTGTAAAACGGCACTCATACTGTCACCTTCATCAGAAAGCATATTTTTGAATTCCAGATTTTCAATATGTGTATTGGCTTTTTCAAACTGTAAATCAAGTTCTTCTTCTGTGAGTTCACCTTCTTTAAAAAATTCGTAAGCCAATTGTAATTCCTCCGAAAGGTTCTCTGCGATGTTGTAATCTTCAACCCATTTTTTTTTCGATCGGAGTTGTCGGATTAATACTTCAGCTTGTTTGGCGTTGTTCCAAAAATCAGGCGCAAGAGTTTTTTCTTCTTCATTGGTAATCTCTATAAGTTTTTTTTCAACGTCAAAGATACCTCCTCAACGCACCAAGGCGCTCTACAATACTTTTTATTTGTTCAGTATTTGTCATAAATTAATTAATTTTGCGAATACAAAAATAGGACATCCTTTTGATATTATGGAAATAAATTTAGTAAGTGATACAGTAACCAAGCCATCTGCAGAAATGTTACGTTATATGTTTAGTGCAGTTGTTGGGGATGATGTATATAAACAAGACCCTACTGTAAATGCTTTAGAAAAGAAAATCGCTACGATTTTTGGAAAAGAAGCTTCTATGTTTTTTCCATCCGGAACTATGGCGAATCAAACAGCTATAAAACTGCATACCCAACCGGGAGATGAGCTTATTGCTGATAAATATTCTCATATTTTTATCTCGGAAGCAGGAGGGGTATCTTTTAATAGTGGCGTATCCTGCCAATTAATAGATGGCGAGAGAGGTATGATCACTGCAAGTCAGGTAGCTAAAGTAATTAACGATCCTGAAAATTTTCATAGCCCGGTTACAAAACTGATCTGTATTGAAAATACGACCAACAAAGGAGGAGGAGCTTGTTATGAATTGGATACTTTATTTGAAATAAAAAAAGTTGCAGATACACATCGTCTTAAAATGCATCTGGATGGAGCCAGAATCTGGAATGCTTTGGTTTGTAAAAGACAAAATCCCAGAGAATACGGAAAAATATTTGATACAATTTCAGTTTGTTTGTCCAAAGGTTTAGGAGCTCCGATTGGATCTGTATTAGTGGGAGATAAAGCAATTATAGATCGGGCTTTTAGAATAAGAAAAGTATTGGGAGGAGCGATGAGACAATCCGGATATTTGGCAGCCGCAGGATTATATGCTTTAGAACATAATGTTTCCCGATTAGAAGATGATCATAGGAGAGCCAAAGAACTCGGAGCGGTTTTGCAAAGATTACCAATTGTGAAAAATGTAGAACCTATAGAAACTAATATTGTTATTTTTAGTTTAAAAGAAGGAGTTTCCGATGATTATTTTATAAAAAAACTTCATGAAAAAAGCATTTATATTAGTTCTATGGGAAAGGGGTTTCTTAGAATGGTTACACACCTGGATTATAAAGAAGTAATGCATACTTATGTTGTAGAAACTTTACAGAGAATTCAGTTTTAAATTTTTCTTATTGATTTTTTTGAAAGAATGGTTTGGTTGAAGAGTTTTTTCAAATGAATGAAATATTCATTAAAATAAGAACTATAGAAAATTGTTATATAAGGGTTGAATTTTCTAATTAAAATAAACGGATTCTTAGTTTCTATAAAATAAAAAAGAATTCTCACGTAGAATTACGGGGGAGGATTAATCAGGTATTTTCTACGTGAAAGAATATCATAAAACTCAAGATATTTGGAATATAAATTTGCTACTATGATTCTGTAGTTAGTTTAATTCCGTTTGAGTAGTTGTGGAGAGTTTTAGAGTAAAAAACAGAAGATATTCATGCAGGTTTTTCTTTTTAATTTTTTACAAAATAAAATTTAAAACAACTAATTTTTCTACAAAATGCCGAAAGTATAACCTACTAATGTAGATTGCTTTCGGTTTTTTTGTATAAAAAAACCGTTTCAATTTCTGAAACGGTTTCGATATTATTTAGAATTATGATTATTTATTATAAACTCCCAACCATATCTTCCGGTTTTACCCATTGATCAAAGTCTTCTGCAGTAACGTAGCCTAATCTTACTGCTTCTTCCTTTAAAGTTGTTCCGTTTTTATGAGCTGTTTGAGCAATTTCTGCAGATTTATAATAACCGATTTTGGTATTAAGTGCAGTAACCAACATCAATGAATTGTTTACCAATTCTGTAATTCTGTTATAATTTGGTTCGATTCCCTGTGCACAATGTTCATCAAACGAAATACAAGCTTCACCTAATAATCTTGCAGATTGTAAGAAGTTTGCAGCCATCACAGGCTTGAACACATTTAGTTCGTAATGTCCCTGCATCCCTCCAACGCTTATCGCCACATCGTTACCCATAACCTGAGCACAAACCATTGTTAATGCTTCACATTGGGTAGGGTTTACTTTTCCTGGCATGATTGAGGATCCCGGTTCATTTTCAGGAATAAAAATTTCACCAATTCCCGAACGAGGTCCGGAGGCTAACATTCTTATATCATTTGCGATTTTATTTAACGAAACAGATAGTTGTTTTAAAGCCCCGTGTGTTTCTACAATTGCGTCATGAGAAGCTAATGCTTCAAATTTATTTGGAGCAGTAACAAAAGGATGTCCCGTAAATTTTGCAATATATTCGGCTACTTTTACATCGTATCCTGCCGGAGTATTTAATCCTGTTCCTACGGCAGTTCCTCCTAATGCAAGTTCAGACAAATGAGATAATGTGTTTTTTAATGCTTTGATCCCGTAGTTAAGCTGAGCAACATATCCCGAAATTTCTTGCCCGAGTGTAAGTGGGGTAGCATCCATCAGGTGAGTTCTGCCTATTTTTACAACGTTCATAAATTCTTTTGATTTTGCATCCAATGTATTACGTAGTTTTTCGACTCCCGGAATTGTAATTTCTACAACAGCCTTATATGCTGCGATGTGCATTCCTGTAGGAAATGTGTCGTTGGATGATTGTGATTTGTTTACATCATCATTTGCTTTTAAAACAGGTTCTCCTTCTCCAATTTTGAATCCTGCCAATACTTGTGCGCGATTGGCAATTACTTCATTGACATTCATGTTAGATTGTGTTCCCGATCCTGTCTGCCAGATTACCAAAGGGAATTGATCGTTTAATTTTTCTGCAAGAATCTCGTCACATACGGCTGCAATCGCATCTCTTTTTTCGGTTGAAAGTGTGCCTAAATCACAGTTGGCATAGGCAGCTGCTTTTTTTAGGTAAGCAAAACCATTTATGATTTCTTTTGGCATAGATGCCGACGGACCGATTTTGAAATTGTTTCGTGAACGTTCTGTCTGAGCTCCCCAGTATTTGTCTGCAGGAACTTTTACTTCTCCCATCGTGTCTTTTTCTATTCTGTATTCCATAAGGTGTTGTTATAAAGATTTATTGTTTTTTACTTATTTGATTAGCCCCGATAGTAGTGAAAATCCTTTTTCAGGCAATTCTTTTTGCCGAAAAAGATTGTAACGGATAGCGGGAAATGGCTCCTCATAATTAGTGGCTCAAATTTAGTTATTACGTAGGTTTTAAAAAAATATTTTGTGCGGTTTTATTGGTGGGTTAAAATTATTGGAGTACTTTTGGCATTGAATTCATTAAATTTCATGATCATGTTTGAATTTCAACAGTATCTTGGTTTTATACTTTTTCTAACTATCTTCACAATGGGTTTTTGGTTGATGATGTTCTTAGTAGGATTTGTTTTTTACTGGGTAACCGGAGCAAGTATAGAATTGTATAAAGAAAGAAAAAACGATAAAAAGGCATAAGTTATTTGTTTTTTTATGAAAAAAGGAAGTCCAATTGGCTTCCTTTTTTGTTTTATAAGTTGGTATATTCTGGTTTACTTGATGGTAATTCGTATATTTTAAGATCAAAATAATCGACTGCTGAGATAATATGATCGAATATGTCTGCCATAACAAACTCATAATTAACCCAGGTTTTGTTACTGGAAAAGGCATATATTTCCAATGGAACACCAAATTCGTTAGATTGTAATTGACGACACATCATAATCATGTTTTTACTTAAACCGGGATGTTGTTCTAAATATTCGTTGATATATTTTCTGAAGAGTCCGAAATTGGTAAAATTCCTACCATTAATAGCTAAAGATTTATCGTATTTGTGGGTGAGATTATAATTGTTTATTTCGTCTTGTCTTTCTTCTATATATTTGGTGATTAATTGAATTTTTTTGAGGCTTTCGAGTTCTTCTTCTCTTAAAAACCGGATGCTGTTGGCTTTAATAAGTACGTAACGTTTAATCCGTCTTCCATCAGAATTGAACATTCCCCGCCAGTTCTTGAACGAATCCGAAATTAAACTGTAAGTTGGAATAGTAGAGATTGTTTTGTCGAAATTTCTGACTTTTACTGTAGCAAGATTAATTTCGATTACATCTCCATCTGCACCAAATTTTTCCATTGTAATCCAATCTCCAATACGAACCATATCATTTACAGATACCTGAATAGAAGCAATAAAACCTAAAATAGTATCTCTGAAAATCAAAAGAATAATTGCGGAAATTGCTCCGAACGTAGTAAATAGTGTTTTAGCAGAGAGATTGAATAACTGCATAATTATTGTAACAATACCAATAAGCCATAAAACAATCATTATAACTTGTATGTAACTATCTATAGGTTTGTCACTGTATTTTGGTTTTTGTTTGAGGAAATCTCTCAGAGCATTGAAAATAGTTCTTATCACCCACAAAACCATTATTACGATATAGATTTCTATGAGTTTTTCGATAAAACTTTCCAAAAATTTGAACTTGCTGAATATTACAGGAATTGCAACTTCAATAAAGAACAGCGGTATCAAATGAGAAATATACTTGGCAGTTTTATTAGAAACTAATAAATCATCAAACGTGGTTTTCGTTTTTCGGGCAGTAAAAATCATTGAGAAGATAAGCAGCCTTCTACATGCAAAATAAATACAGTAGGCTATGATGCTTAGTAAAAGAATATTGAAAATTAATGCTATATAAAGTGCAATTTCATCTTTTATATTCCAAAGCTGCAATTTTACATTTATCCATTCAAAAAGATTTTTGGCCCAAATTTCCATATTCTATAGATATTTTTTTTCTATATAAAAAGTCCCGAAAGGGATTAATGATGCCAGACTAACGATCCCAAAAGTTTTCCAACTCCAATTGATTGTAAATTTGAGTATAATTGCCAGGAAAATATATGCAATAAATAGAACTCCGTGAGCCATACCTACAGAAGAGATCAAAGAAGGATTGTAGAAAATGTATTTCATGGGCATTGCAATAAAAAATAAAACTAATAATGAAATACCTTCCAGCAAAGCGATAATTTTAAAAAATTTAATCATTTGTAAAATAGTTGTTTATGGTTATTTATTTAGATTTTTTATTTAATATTAAGTAACCTATAATACCTCCAATTGAAGATGCTATGAAAATACCGAGTTTTGCCTGTATTTCGTAAGCCGGATTGTCGAAAGCAAGATTTGCAACAAATAAAGACATTGTAAATCCTATTGCGGCCAAACATCCTGCTCCGAACAATTGCAGTCTGGATATTTCTGCCGGAAGATTACAGATGCGTAATTTTATCATTAGTAAAGAAATTCCGAAAACACCAATTATTTTTCCGAAAATTAAACCAAAAATCACTCCTAATGAAACATTGGTTAGTACCGATTGAAAGATGTCTCCGGAAAACGTAACTCCCGCATTTGCCAGTGCAAAAACGGGCATGATGATAAAACTTACAAAAGGATGAAGCTTATGTTCTAATCTTTGCAAAGGAGTCATCGCATCATTTGTGGCAGATTTTACTTCTTCGAGCAGATGTAGTTGCTCTTGGGTAAGTATTGGTGCTTCGCTGCCTTTTGCAGATTTGAACTTATTTATTAATAGGTTTATTTTTTCAAAATAAGTCCATTCTTTTACTTTTGAAGTTGCAGGAATAGTAAAAGCAACCAGAACAGCTGCAATTGTTGCATGAACCCCGGAAATCAAAAAAGGTAACCATACTCCGAATATTCCTATTATTATATAAAAATAAATATTCCTTATACCCATTGATTTGCAGAATAATAGGAATACTACAAAACCAATACCCGTTAATAATTCGGGTAAATTAATAGTTGAAGTATAGAAAAATGCAATAACCAAAATAGCTCCCAGGTCATCGACTATTGCTAGTGCGGTTAAGAAAACTTTTAACGAGGAAGGAACTTTATTTCCTAATAAGTACAAGACGCCAAGTGCGAAGGCAATATCTGTTGCCATTGGAATACCCCACCCATGTGAAGCATCTGTATTGTAATTAAACAGAATGTAAATACATGCAGGAAAAATCATTCCTCCGATAGCTGCAAAAATAGGTAATAATGCATTTTTTGGATTGGATAGTTCCCCTCCGATAAATTCTCTTTTTAGTTCTAAACCAACAACAAAGAAAAAAACAGACATTAATCCGTCATTGATCCAATGATGAAAAGATAGATTTAAATATAAATTTTCATTAAAAACAAAGCCGATTTTTTGCTGCCAGAAGTGATGATAATTTTCAGAAAAGGGCGAATTGGCAATAATTAATGTAAAGATGGTTACTACAAAAAGAACAATTCCTCCGGATGTTGCATTAGAAATAAACTTTTTCGTAAGATTTGTGTACATTGCTGGATAGGGAAGTTTTTGAGTACTATGACGTTTTGTTCTTTTGAATTGCAAAAATAAAGATTATGATTGACTAAATTAGCATTCTCAATATTTTGACTAATAATTAACAACAATGAGCAAACGAGATCTAAAGAAATATCTGGATGGATTAACTAAAAGTCAAATTCAAGAACAATTTGTCGAAATGTATGATAAATTCAGGGAAGTAAAAACATATTACGATTTTGTTTTTAATCCGAAAGAAGAAAAATTGATACAGGAAGCTAAAGTCAAAATTTATAACGAATATTTTCCTTCCAAAACCAAACGTGCAAAATTAAGACGGTCAGTTTCGCAGAAATTCATCAAACAATTTATGACTTTGGGAGTAGACCAGTTTGCAATAGCAGATATTATGTTGTACACTATCGAAATTGCTCAGCTTTATACCGAGAATAAAATTATAAAAACTGATACTTTCTATAAGAGCATGTTAAACTCTTATAATCAGTTGATTGTGTTTATGATAGAAAAAGGAATAGTTTATGATTTTAAAAACAGGATTTATAAAATATCAGAAAATGCTCAAAAACAGAAATGGTTATATTTTCAGGAATACCAAGAAACTTTAGAACGATTGGATTATTAAGTTTTAATTAAATGCCAAAATAGATTTCAAAACAGATATTTAGCTGTATTTTTGCAAAAACCCATAAAAAAATGATCAAAGAACCGGAAGTTGATGTAGAAGAAAGAAAAGAATTATATACGTATCAGCAAAGTGATATTGATACCATTTTTGATCGTATGGAAAACACGGCTTCGGATTACCATTTACTGTATCAATTGCCTACCGGGGGAGGAAAAACAGTGATTTTTTCAGAAATCGTAAGAAGATATCTCGGACTTCATAATAAGAAAGTAGTTGTCCTGACTCACCGAATAGAACTTTGTAAACAAACTTCGAAAATGCTTAAAGGTTTTGGAGTAAAAAACAAGGTAATTAATAGTAAAATTAAGGTTTTGGAGGACCAGGATGAATATTCTTGTTTTGTTGCAATGGTCGAAACGCTCAAGAACAGATTGAATGATGAGCTGCTCAAAATAGATAATATAGGACTGGTTATAATCGATGAGGCACATTACAATTCTTTTAGAAAACTTTTCGGCTCATTTAAAAAAGCATTTATCCTTGGAGTGACTGCAACTCCATTGAGTTCAAATATCAAGATGCCTATGTATGAAAACTATAATGAATTGATTGTTGGGGACACAATCTCGTCATTAATAGAAAAAGGATTTTTGGCTAAAGCAACAACTTATAGTTATGAAGTTGGTTTAACTTCTCTAAAAGTGGGAATAAATGGAGACTATACTGTAAAATCTTCTGATGATCTGTATTCTAATATGATAATGCAGGAAAAATTACTGCATGCCTATACTGAAAAATCATTAGGTAAAAAAACATTGATTTTCAATAACGGAATTGCAACTTCACTCTACGTTTGCCATACGTTTGCCGAGGCTGGATACAAGATCAGACATTTGGATAATACATCCAATCCCGAAGAAAGAAAAGAAATTTTAAAATGGTTTAAAGAAACGCCGGACGCGATATTGACTTCTGTAGGAATTCTTACGACAGGTTTTGACGAGCCAACAGTAGAAACTATTATTTTAAATCGGGCGACAAAATCATTAACGCTGTATTTTCAAATGATTGGCAGAGGTTCACGAAAATTATCCAACAAAGATTCATTTTCTGTAATAGATCTGGGAAATAATGCTGCGCGATTTGGTTTATGGCAGGATCCGGTAAATTGGCAGCATATTTTTAAATCTCCCGAATATTATTTGGAAAATCTCCGTGCCGATGCAGATATTGAAGTGAATTTCAGATACGTAATGCCAGAAGTTTTACGGGAAAAATTCAAGAATACACCAAATATAGACATGGATATAGAAGAAGAGCATAAACAGGCAATTGCAAAAAATTTGCGGTCAAAAGTTGTTTTAGAAAAATCTATAGACCAGCATAGCTCAATGTGTGTTGATAATACAGAAACGCTTAACGATGCCAAAAAACTGGCAAAAGAACTGGCAGATGATATTGAGAGCAGAGTAAAAATATATGCCAGATGTTTGAGTCATTGCAGTAAAAATTACCGGGAATGGCTGGTAGAAGATTATACTCTAAAACTGCAACTGGCAATTGGTAAAAAATTCAGAGAGAAATTATTTGCCGAAGATTAAAAAAATAAGGACTTAAAATTTTAAGTCCTTATTTTTTTATTTTATATCTAAATTTTTTCTGGTTTGTTTGGTTAATCCATCTTTATGAAGCATAATAGCTACACATTTAAGCTTAAGATAAGGAACACTCATGTAAATATAACCCTCGTGACCATTTTTATCACTTCCCCAGGAGTTTTTTATTTTGTAATATAAATTTCCTTTCTGATCTTTTAATTTTCCCACAATATGCATTAAATGATCATCTGTAGTATTGAAATTTTCGAATTCCTGCTGGCGAAATTCTTGTGTTACATCTGTTTCTTCTACGATTTCGGTTTTTGCTAATACATAATCAGTTTCATACTTTGGCATAACTGCAATTCCATGTTTTGCAGAAAATGTTGGTTCGCTCACATCTCCATCAAATCCTAAAGTAAATCCGTTGTCCAATGCATAATCGATATTTTTTATAAATTCATCCAATGGTAAATTGTAAAAACTTTCATTAGAAAAATTATCAGGAATATCCAGAATGAATTTTTCATAAAAAGGCTCATGAGAAAAAGATGAAATCGTAATATAATCATTCATTTTCAAACCGGTCATCTCCAAGAAACTTATAGGCGTGTAATTCTTTCCTTCATAAACAAAAGATTTTACATCCTGACCCAAGTGTTTGTCTAAAATCGTATTTACTTCATCTTTCCATTTTGGATCTAATTTTTTAGAAGCATCAGTATAGTTTTTTATAAGTGTTTCCAGTTCTTTCTCCAGTTCTTTGTGGTTATGGGTTGTATTATATTTCAGCCCTGTAAAAACATTTAATGGGACAATACCGTGTTTTTTTGCACTATGAATCACATCATGGTTTAAACCTCCTTCTCCAAACTGAGCTTTTCCTTGGCGCATGATATAGTTCCACGCTTTCTTCATGTAAGTATGTCTTACATTGTACATTTCGGATAAATCGATCGATTTTCCGGAAATTCGCATAATCTCTGATTCTAAAAAAGAAGTAGAAGAATAACTCCAGCACGTACCTGTCTGACCTTGAGAAAGCACCGGAGTACATTTTATTTCTTTAACAGTTTGAAATTCGTATTTCTGGGAATATGTTGAGAAACTTAAAGAAAGTAATCCAATCCAAATAATGTTCCGGTTCATTTTTAATATATTTTACTGAAAGATAAAAGTAAGAAATTTAATAACTAAAGTTCAATTACAATTTGTGCATGTTTTGTACTAAAGTTTCCATAAATTTACTTATAGGACCTTTAATCATCATTGCCATCATTGCATTAAATTCGCCTTCGAAATTTAATTGAACATCCGATGAATCAGAATTTATTTCATTGATATTTGCTGTGAGAGTAAATGGTAATTTATCTGAAGCAGCACCTAAAACCACTTTATTGGAAGCAATTTTATCTTTCATTTTTAATTTGATTTCAGGCATTCCTTTTAATCCAAAAATAAAAGCATTTTCATCTAATACTTCAAATTTTACAATATTATCAGGCATTAGTTTTTCGAAGTTTTTTACATCACATAATGCTTCAAATAAATATTGAGCGGATTTTGGCACATGGGTTTTAGGGCTTTCTAAATTCATTTTAATTGGGATATTAATATTATTTTACATTCCAGACCGAAGGATTCTTGCTCCATTCTTTTAATGTATCTTCTTCTTTTTCGGTAATATATTTTTTACTTAGCGCCAGAGGTAATAAACTTTGATAATTACTTAATGTAAACAAGTTTACTTTGGCATTTTTGAAGTTTTCTTCAGCCTCCGGAAAACCATAACTAAAAATGGCCGCCATACCTTTTACATTTGCTCCCGCTTCACGTAATGCTTCAACAGCGAGCAGACTACTTTTTCCGGTACTTATTAAATCTTCAACCACTATAACATTTTGTCCTTTTTGTAAAAAACCTTCAATTTGATTGAGTCTTCCGTGTTTTTTTGGTTCAGGACGAACATATACAAATGGCAACGCAAGTACTTCTGCAACTAAAATTCCGATGCCGATTGCACCAGTTGCAACACCGGCAATCACATCGGGTTTGCCATATTCTTTCTCTATGTTTTTGGCAAACTCCTCTTTGATGTAGTTTCTAATTGTTGGAAATGAGAGTGTTATCCTATTGTCGCAATAGATTGGAGAATACCAACCGGAAGCCCATGTAAAAGGATTTTTCGGATTCAATTTAATTGCATTTATTTGTAAAAGCAATTCAGCAGTTTTTTCGGCTGTATCTTTATTAAAAATCATCTTACAAATGTATAAAGTTTTTGTAAACGACAAACCACTTTTTTTGACAAATGAGATCTTTAAAGAAACAGATTTCCAAATGTTTTTGCTCGAAAGTGCAGACATTCATCAAATCATTGTCAAAATTTTTCAGAATAAGATCCAGAAAGCATATCTGTACCATCCTGATGAAAAGGAAATCATGAAAATGCTAAAATCTAAAATAAAAGTAAATAAAGCAGGAGGAGGATTGGTTTATAATAAAAACGGGGAGGTACTTTTTATCTTTAGAAACGGAAAATGGGATTTACCCAAAGGAGGAACTGAAAAAGGAGAAGATATAGAAGATACAGCAGTAAGGGAAGTAGAGGAGGAGACCGGAGTCGGAAATTTATCTATTGTAAAAAAATTACAAAAAACGTATCATATTTTTAAGAGAAATGGCACTTTTAAGCTTAAAATTACCCATTGGTTTGAGATGAGGTCAGATTTTGAAGGAGAATTGACCGGTCAGGCCGAAGAAGGAATTGAGAAAGTTATCTGGCTGAAAAAAAATGAAATACCGGAAGCATTGAAAAATTCTTACGAAAATATCAAATTGCTTTTTGAAGAAGAATGAAAAATTATTTAATTCTTACCGAATCGGGAACCAAAAGAGAATAATCACCACCATTTCTCAAAACATCTCTAACAATACTTGAACTAATATAAGAAGTTTCCGGGTCTGTGAGTAAAAAAACTGTTTCGATTGCAGTCATTTTTCGATTGGTGTGTGCTATGGCTTTTTCAAATTCGAAATCTGCAGGATTTCTTAACCCACGTAAAATAAATTCTGCATTAAGTTTTTTACACAAATCGATTGTTAAACCTTTGTAGGTAACCACACTTATATTGGAGTAATCGGCAAAAGCCTTTTCTATAAAATTTTTGCGTTCTTCCAAAGGAAACATATATTTTTTATCGGCATTAATTCCGATGGCAACTATCACTTCATCAAAAATTTCCGTACCTCTCTTGATGATGTCAAAATGTCCTAGGGTAATCGGGTCAAATGATCCGGGAAAAATGGCTTTTTTCATAATTTTAGAATTAATTTTTATTCCAGATAATTTTTCTGTTTAGAGCCAATTGAATTTCATTGTCCAATAGATCAGAAAAAGCAAGTTGTGCAAATTGTGCTTGTTGAGGGAAAATACTTTGTGGAGAAAGTCCCGGGTTGGTATTGATTTCTATAAAATGAGGAATCCCGTTCATCACGATAAAGTCGGTTCGGGAAAAACCACACATTCCGAGTGATTCGTATACTTTTTTGGCAGTGGCTCGTATTTTTTGTTCGGTAATTTCATCTACTTGAGCAGGAGTAATTTCTTCGGATTTACCTAAATATTTGGCTTCATAATCAAAAAAATCATTTTGAGAAAGTATTTCTGTAAGCCCTAGAACGATAGTTTCTCCTTGGTATTTTATTACACCAACGGAGATTTCTCTTCCTTTTAAGAAAGATTCTATAAGGATTTCGTCATCTTCAGCGAAAGCAAAATCTAAAGCTTTTTCAAAATCAGCTGCTCGATGTACTTTTGATACGCCTAAACTGCTTCCGCTTTGGTTGGGTTTTACAAAAAATGGTAATCCTAATTCCTGTTCTATTGTTTCAAACAGAATATCCTGACCTTTCCTTAGATAAACAGATTTGGCTTTCGGAATATCAAATTTTGATAAGACAGAAAGCGTATCCCTTTTGTTAAAAGTTAAAGCAGATTGGTAAAAATCACATCCTGTATAAGGAATTTCGAGTAATTCCCAGTAAGCCTGCATATGCCCGTCTTCTCCCGGAGTTCCGTGAATGGTATTGACCACAACATCAAATGTGATTGTTTTTTCTTCTATACAGAACGAAAAATTATTTTTATCTATTGGGTATTTATTTTGATTTAAGATCACATTCCAACCCTCTTTGAGGATATGTACTTCATAAACAGTATATTTTGAAGTATCCAGATTATTCAAAATCAGTTGTCCGCTTCTTAAAGAAATGACAGATTCATCAGAGTATCCTCCCATTACAACGGCTACATTCATAGAGCAAATTTTATTTTAGTAAGTTATACAAAAATATCATTAATTATCGAATCTAAAAACCTTTACTATTTTTATATCTTTGCCATAAATCATTAGATTATGAGTTTAAGAAAATTTATTACCAGCAAACAATTTTTTATACAAATTATTCTTGCAGTAGTCGCCATTATGGTATTGACTTTTGTGATATTAAAATGGTTGAGCATTTCGACAAATCACGGAGAGGAAATTACTGTTCCCGATTTGAGTAAACTTTCTGTAGAAGCTGCCGAAGAAAAATTAGATCAATTAGACTTAAAATATGTGTTATTGGATACAACAGAATATAATGATAAATACCCTAAATTTTCTGTGATAAAACAAGACCCGGTTCCCGGAGCAAAGGTAAAATCCGGAAGAAAAATTTATATTAAAGTTAATGCCGATTCTTACCGTTCAATTATTTTACCCAATTTGATCCAAAAAACGCTAAGACAAGTAGAACCAACGATTTTGTCATTAGGATTGCACATGGGAAAAAAGACATATAAACCACACTTGGGGAAAGATATGGTTTTGGAAGTTTGGCAAAATGGAAAAAAACTAAAAGCCGGGGACGAAGTACTTAAAAATTCAAAAGTAGATTTAGTTTTAGGAGACGGGAAAATAGCTTTTGAAGAAGAGGAAACAGAATCTCTTAATATTTATACAGAATCTGAAGAAGAATAAATGAACACAGAAAACACCGATTTAGAATCAGAAGAGGATTTATTCGAACATTTTAGGTTTGATGTACCCAAAGGGCAATTGTTGGTTAGGATCGACAAATATCTTACCAATATGATTCCCAATGCAACACGAAATAAAATCCAGAATGCCGCAGATAATGGAGATATTTATGTAAACGATATTCCTGTAAAATCAAATTATAAAGTAAAACCTCTGGATGTGATCAGGATTTTATTGGCTCATCCACCGTTTGAAAACCGGGTAGATCCTGAAAATATTCCGCTGGATATTGTTTACGAGGATGAAGCATTGCTGCTCATCAACAAAGAACCGGGAATGGTGGTACATCCCGGACATGGTAATTATACAGGAACTTTGGTTAATGCACTGGCGTATCATTTTGAGAATCTGCCAATGAACAGCAGCGAAAGGCCCGGACTGGTACATCGTATAGACAAAGATACTTCGGGATTATTGGTTATTGCCAAAACAGAAACTGCAATGACACATTTGGCCAAACAGTTTGAAGCAAAAACATCCGAGAGAGAATATATTGCTCTGGTTTGGGGAAATGTAAAAGAAGACGAAGGAACGATCGAAGGGAATATTGCACGACATGTAAAAGATAGAATGCAAATGGCGGTTTTTGCAGACCCGGAGATAGGGAAACCTGCCATTACGCATTATAAGGTTCTGGAAAGATTGGGATATGTTACTTTGATTTCCTGTAAACTGGAAACCGGAAGGACCCATCAGATCCGGGTTCATATGAAACATATCGGTCATCCTTTATTCAATGACGAAAGATATGGCGGACATCAAATATTAAAAGGAACAACTTTTACCAAATACAAACAGTTTGTAGAAAATTGTTTTAAAATTTTGCCAAGACAGGCACTGCATGCTAAAACACTTGGTTTTGTACATCCTCTAACCGGAGAGATGATGCAATTTGATACAGATATTCCAAAAGATATGCAGGAATGTATCGAAAAATGGAGAAATTATTCTAAATCGCATACGGTTGAGGAAGAGGAAGAGTAAAAAAGCCTTGAAAATCAAGGCTTTATATGTCATCTAATCTGACTAAAAGTATCACCCTGCCTGATATCTCCGGATTCAAAGCCTTTCATAAACCAATACATTCTTTCTTTTGAAGTTCCATGAGTAAAAGAATCCGGAACAACTTGTCCCTGCATTTTTTTCTGGATGGCATCGTCTCCAACTGCGTGAGCAGCACTCAAAGCTTCTTCAATATCGCCTTCTTCAAGGAAAGCATTTATTTTTTCGTTGTAATGTGTCCAGACTCCTGCATAAAAATCGGCTTGAAGCTCTAATGCTACAGACAATTTGTTAGCCTCTTTCTGGCTTAAACCTTGCTGCATTTGTCTCATTTTAGCAGAAGTACCTAATAAAGTTTGCACGTGATGTCCTACTTCGTGCGCTAAAACATATGCAATTGCAAAATCACCGCCTTTTGCACCAAATTTAGTTTGTAATTCATTAAAGAAAGACATATCCATATAAACTTTCTTATCTCCCGGACAATAAAAAGGACCGGTTGCAGCACTTGCTCCTCCACAAGCCGTGGCAACTTGATTTTCAAACAAAACTACTTTTGGCGGTTGGTATTGCATATTATTTTCTTTGAAAATTTTTGTCCATACAGTGTCGTTGTCTACAACTAAAGCGTTTACGATCTCGCCGATTTTTTTTTCTTCAGCAGTAAGTTCTCTGTCTATGGTTTGAGTAGTGCTTCCCTGATTAAGCTGTTCCAGAACAGGAGCCAATTGCTGTAAATCGCTTCCGCCAAAAGTGACAATAAGAAAAATTATTATTCCTATAATCCCTCCTCCGGCCACAACTTTACCTCCGTTAGATTTACCTCTTCTGTCATCAAGGTTCTCACTTTTTCTTCTTCCCTGCAATTTCATAGTTTTTTGTTTGTTAAGTTTAAATAATTTATATGAACGAGTTATATAATAACTGGAAGTTATTCCGTTACTAATTTACAAATTTCTATTTTTCAAATGTAGAAAATGTTCCTTTTGTTTGGGTTGCTATTAAAAAGTTTGTAATAAACGGATACCTGACGTAAGCTTTAAAATTTCCTAAAAACATTTTTTTGAATTTCTTTTTGAAAAAAAATTATTATAAGTTTTTTGGTCTGATTATTGTTAAAATTTATAGAATGCTAAAGTGTTAAAGTTTTTATTTAAATTATATTTGTTAAAAAATATAAATGCTGTTTTCTATAATAATT
>CAZSOC010000016.1:0-10775 GCA_964608415.1 uncultured Flavobacterium sp. | reverse complement strand
ATTGTTCATGCGTAAATTCTCTGTAGTAATACCTGTATATAACCGTCCGGATGAGATTGACGAACTGCTTGACAGCTTGTCTAAGACAACTTATCAGAAATCGTTTGAAATCGTGATAATAGAAGATGGCTCATCAATTGCATGTAAAGATATTATTGAAAAATATACAGAAAAATTAGATATTCAATATTTTTATAAAACCAATTCGGGTCCGGGCGATTCAAGAAATTTTGGAATGCAGAAAGCCAAAGGTGATTATTTTATTATTTTTGACTCAGATTGTGTAATCCCAAAAGAATATTTATCTGTAGTAGATAAGAATTTGTCTGATGAATATGTAGATTGTTTTGGAGGACCGGATAGTGCCCATGAAAGTTTTTCGGATATTCAGAAAGCCATAAACTTCACGATGACTTCGGTGCTTACAACAGGAGGAATACGCGGAGCTTCAGAGAAACTCAATAAGTTTCAGCCCAGAAGTTTTAATATGGGAATTTCAAAAACTGCATTTGAGCAATCGGGTGGTTTTGGAAAAATTCATCCGGGAGAAGATCCGGATCTCACTTTAAGATTATGGAAATCAGGTTTTAAAACGAGATTAATTCAGGAGGCGTATGTTTTTCATAAACGCAGAATCAACTGGAAAAATTTTTACAATCAGGTAACAAAGTTTGGAAAAGCAAGACCGATACTTAATTCCTGGCATCCCGATTCGTTCAGGATTACCTATTTTTTTCCAACGGTATTCATGTTAGGGTTTATTATTGCTTTGTTGCTTGCCGTATTTGAGATTTTTGTACCAATAATTTTATACGGATTATATTTTATCTTGATTTTTATTTCGGCAGTAATTTCAACCAAAAACATCAAAATAGGTTTCTTTGCTTTTTGGGCGACTTTGATCCAGTTTTATGGTTACGGAAAAGGATTTCTAAATTCTTTTATCCAGATAAATCTTTTAAAAAGAAAACCGGAAAACGTTTTCCCTCGTTTATTTTTTAAATAAATCTTATATGACAAAAATTGTTGGTTTAACCGGAGGAATAGGAAGTGGTAAAACAACTATAGCAAAAGAGTTTGGTAAACTTGGAGTTCCTGTGTATATAGCAGATGAACAGGCAAAATATCTTACAGAATTACCTTCAACATTATCTAAAATCAGAGAAGAATTTGGAGATAAAATATTTACAGAAGGTAAACTTGACAGAGCAGAATTAGGAAAAATTGTTTTTAGTAATAAAGAAAAATTGCAAAAACTAAACAAAATAATTCACCCGATCGTTGCAAAACATTTTGAAAACTGGGTAAAAGAACACCAAAACAATACGTTTGTAATAAAAGAATCTGCCCTGCTTTTTGAAACAGAAAACGACAAGAAATGCGATTATATTATAAGTGTTATTGCACCATTGGAACTTAGGGTTCAAAGAATAATGGACAGAGATAATATGTCTTTGGAAGAAATAAAACAAAGGATTGATAATCAGGTTTCTGATGAAATCCGGATACAAAAAAGCGATTTTATTATAGAAAACATTAATCTTAATGATGCTGTAATCAAAGTATTAGAAATAAATGAATTATTAAAATAAAACAAAAAAATGATTAGGTGTTAATATTTGGTTAATATATAAATTCTATAAATGTTAAAATGTTAATTTTGTGATGATGAATAAGACAATTTTTCGATTACTTGTTTTTTTGATGAGCCTTTCGTTAATAGGGATTATTCTTGTACAGTTATATTTGATAAATGCTTCATTCAAAAACAATGAAGAACAGTTCAAACACCATGTAAAACAGGTTATTGGTACGGTTTCTGATAAGGTTAGAGAAAAAGAATTGGTTTCCACTCTTAGTCAGTACAACCTTTTGGCTCAAAATAAAGGAACAGATCCTACCAAAAATGAATTATTAGATTTTATTTTAGTTCAAAAAAACAGAATAACAAATAAAACTATTATTTATTCTAACAGTATTACATCAGAAGATTATGGAATTAATCTATCGTTCTTTGAAAGAAAAAAAGATTCATTAAGAAAAGTACAAAACTTTGTTTCGAACAGCAGAACAGAAATTTATGCAGGATCTACCCGTGAAACAGGATCCGGTATGTCTAATTCTCCTGAAATAGTTTTGGAAAAATCCGGAAGCTTAGAACTGCTGGATAAAATTCAATATGAAGAGTTTTTTAAAAACATTACTGAACTTAAACCGCTTAATGAAAGAATTTCTGTTGAAACTTTGCGGGAAATGCTAACAGAAGAGCTTAAGGTTAACGATGTAAAAACACCATTTGAATTTGGAATTTACAGTAATGGACTGGCCACAAAAATTAAGTCGGAAAATTTTAAATATGATAAGAATTCGACTTTTTCTATACCAATTCTTACAGATAGTAGTGGCAAATCCAAGTACCAGCTTTTAGTAAGTTTTCCAGAAAAAAAGCAATTTCTTTTTTCAGAATTGATCGGGATTACAACTTTATCAATAGTATTTACATTAATCATTATTATAGCTTATTCAAGTGCATTGAGCCAACTTATTAAGCAACGTTTAATATCAGAGATAAAAACAGATTTCATCAACAATATGACACATGAGTTCAAAACTCCGATTGCCACGATAAACCTTGCATTAGATGCTATAAAAAATCCTAAAATTGTTGAGGATAAAGAAAAAACACAACGCTATTTACAGATGATTCGTGATGAGAATAAACGAATGCATGCACAAGTAGAGAATGTTTTGAGAATTTCTAAACTGGAAAAAAGAGAACTTGAGATCAACAAGGAATCGTCAGATATACATGAAATAATCGAGGATGCAATAGAACATGTAAATCTCATTGTCGAAGACAGAAACGGGATCATAAGAACCCATTTTTCTGCAAATCGTAATACAGTTTTGCTTAATGATGTACATTTTACAAATGTTATTGTAAATATACTGGACAATGCAATCAAGTATTCGTTAAGTGAGCCGATAATAGATGTATTTACAGAAAATGTTAAAGATTTTGTTATTATTAAAATACAGGATCAAGGTTCGGGAATGAGTAAAACAGCACAAAAAAGAATTTTTGAGAAGTTTTACAGAGAACATACCGGAGACATTCATAATGTCAAAGGACACGGATTAGGCTTAGCCTATGTAAAAAGAATAATCGACGACCACAATGGTCAGATTACAGTAGAAAGTGAGAAAGGGAAGGGAAGTACCTTCTATATTAAGTTACCTTTAATAAATTAAGTTATGGAAATGGAAAACAAAAAAATTCTTTTAGTAGAAGACGATCCAAATTTTGGAGCGATCCTAAAAGATTACCTGATTTTAAACGAATTTGATGTTACCCTTGCAAAAAACGGTATGGAAGGATTCGAAAAATTCAAAAAAGATACATTTGACCTTTGTATTCTGGATGTAATGATGCCATACAAAGATGGATATACTCTTGCAAAAGAAATCAGAGAAAAAAATAAAGATGTGCCTTTGATCTTTCTTACAGCCAAGTCTATGAAGGACGATGTACTGAAAGGATACAAAGTAGGAGCAGATGACTACCTCAATAAACCGTTTGATTCTGAAGTGCTTTTGATGAAAATTCGTGCAATTATTCAGAGAAAAACCACAGAAACAAAAGCAGATGTTACTAAATTTGAATTTGAAATCGGAAAATTTCATCTCAATTCAAAATTAAGATTTTTAACATTTGAAGATCAGGAGCCGATCAAGCTTTCTCCAAAAGAGAACGAATTGTTAAAAATGTTAGCCATCTACGAAAACGATCTAATGCCAAGAGAACTTGCGCTTACAAAAATCTGGAGAGATGATAATTATTTTACCTCAAGAAGTATGGATGTGTATATTGCTAAGCTCAGAAAGTATCTTAAACTCGATGAAAATGTAGAAATACTCAATATTCATGGAGAAGGATTCAGACTTGTTGTAAAAAATAAACCTGCAGTAACGGCTAAATAAAAATTACCTCAACTTACGTTGAGGTTTTTTTTATATGATTCATTTTAAAAATACGGTTGATTACAATCCTATTTGTAAAGAAAAACATAGGAGATCATTATTTTTTACAGAAAAAGTATAACTGTCGGTTAATTTTTCCTGAACAATATCAACTTCATTATTCAATACTAATTCTTTTATAAAATTCATGTCAAGTGATTTGAAATTAGTATTAAGAACATCCAAATCTTGTGCAAAATCCAGGCACCACTCCAGGTATTTTACATTATTTACATGATTTACAACATCAAGGTCGGATAAAAAGACTTTTCTGGTTCCGATATTTACTCCATTTTTCTGAATAATAATTTTCTTCACACGTTCTTTAGTAGAAAATGTATTCTCAAATTTTTCAAAATGATCATGAGGAAGCTTTAATTCTTCAAGCCTTCGGGTTTTGGTATTAAAAACCGCCCAAAAAGTCTCACAGCCTACCAGTTTTTGATCACCCAGATACATTTCCATGGCACGGACAGATCGGGAATTTTCCAGAGAAACAATCCAGGTTTTTACCGTAACAATATCTCTCCATTTTGGCAGATATTCGATTTCCAGCCGCATTCTGCTCATCACCCAGGCTTGATTGTAAGTTTGCATATCGGTGAAGCTTATTCCTCCAATTTCTGCGTGTTCTGCAGCAACTAATTGAAAAATATTGCATAACTCTGTATATTTTATTTTTTCATTTGGTGCAGATTGAGAAAAATAGATCTCAAATTCTTTTTGATGGATGGATCTGAAATTTGGAGAAACAGGCATAAAGTAGAGTAAATTTAATTTAATTTTTCATCAATAATTGTGATGATGTTTTTTAGGTCTTCCTGGTAATCAAACCAAACTGCATCCGGGTTTCTCTTGAACCAGGTAATTTGTCTTTTGGCAAATCTCCGGGTATTTTTTTTGATTTCTTCAATAGCAGATTCCCGGCTGATTTTTCCATCAAGATAATCGAATAGTTCGCGATATCCTACAGTTTGTAATGCATTATTGTTTTTATATGGAATTAATTTTTGTGCTTCATCAATTAATCCCTGTTGTATCATCAGCTCAACACGGGAATTGATCCTGTCATACATCACTTTACGTTCTGCCTGAAGACCAATTATGACAGGTTTGAAATTACGTGTGATTTTTTTCTTTTTCAGAAAGCGGGAATAGGGGAGACCACTGGATTTACTTACTTCTATAAATCTCATCAATCGGGCTGGATTTTGTAAAGTCTGAGGGTTTTCAATTGAAATTTTGTTATAATACTCAGGATCCAGTTTTTTGAATTCATTTTGTAAAAAAGATATTCCGTTTTCTTCAAAAGCTTCTGTGAGTAAAGCTCTTATAAGAATATCTGCTTTGGGCAGATCGTCTAATCCGTTGAGAATTGCATCTGCATATAATCCAGAGCCGCCAACCATGATTACAATATTATTTTTTGTAAACAATTTGTCCAATTGTTCAATTGCATTTTTTTCAAAATCTCCAACAGAATAATTTTCATCGATGCTTATATGCTGGATAAAATGATGTTTTACAGCAGCAAGTTCTTCTGGTGTGGGAACAGCGGTACCTATATTCATTTCTTTGTAAAATTGCCTGGAATCACAGGAAATAATTTCACATTTATAATGTTTTGCGAGAGCAATACTTAAAGCGGTTTTTCCAATTGCTGTCGGACCAATTATTGTAATTAGGTAATTCATAGAGCAAAAATAGTTTAAATCATGTCATTAAAACAATACTCATAAATTATAATAATATATGGTTTGATTTTATGAGGAGATAATTAGAAAGTGATTATTTTTTGTACTTTCTTTTTTTCAATATAATTTTCAATTAAATATTGATATTCTTGATTTTCCTGAAGATTGGTGATAAGAGTTTTTAAGATATCTATTGAAGTGACCTGAAAATTCAAATCGAAAAAAGCATAACCCAATACGTTTCCGTTTTCCATCAGAATGGCGGATTTCTCGTGTATGTTCCGGCCTCGATCTATAATGATGAGGTTTTTATTTCTGGAATTGGTTTCTTGTAAATAATTTTCTACTTTATTATTGTAATTTTCGGAACTCTCTTTTTGAATACAGGCTCCGTCACATTGGTTGATTGTATAAGAAAAACAATTTTCCGGAACTTTATCCAATAGATTTATTTTTTGGCAGAGTTTATAATTTTGAGTGATTTTGTATAAAAAAGTTTGTGCTTTTGCAAAATTTATAAAAGAAGAAATCTCTTTTTTCTTTCTATTTGTTTTTTGAATCTGAAGGGATAAATAACCGTTTTTGTCTAATTCACAATATATTGACCAGGGAAAAGCAATCGTTTTTGAACCGCGATTGTATTTTGGTCTGTTGTTGATAATATCTTGATTTTCCATGAACATAGCGATCAATTCTGTCCCGGTTTCTTCATATGAAACATCAAATATTTCGGTTTGGATTTTTTTATATTTAGAACTTTGCCCTAATAATATTTGATTGAGTTTTTTTTTCATATTATTACTTCTGGAAATATAAATGATATTCCCTTCCTGGTTATGAATATAAAAAACGCCTATAACAGATGGAACCTTAGAAACGATATCAAGCATTTTGGGGTGCAATCCTTTAGATATTTCAGTTTTAATTAATTTTTTTACGATTTCTTTATCTGTATCTTTTGAAAGTAAAAGTTTAAATAATTTTACAGTTGCCAAAGCATCTCCGGAAGCTCTATGCCTGTCTGTAAGCGGAATTCCTAAAGCACGGACTAATTTTCCTAAGCTGTATGAAGTTTGTTCCGGAATAAGTTTTTTGGCTAATTCTACTGTGCATAGATTTTCTTTTTGAAAATCATAGCCTAATCTTCCGAACTCTGTCCGCAAAATACGATAATCGAATTGGGCATTGTGGGCTACCAGGATACAATCTTCTGTGATTTCTACAATTCGTTTTGCAATTTCATAAAATTTAGGAGCATTGACCAACATGTTATTGTTAATCCCTGTAAGTTTTACTACAAATGGCTGGATTGGTTTTTCGGGATTGATCAGGCTTATAAATTGCTCTACGATTTCATGTCCGTCGAATCTGTAGATAGCAATTTCTGTAATTCCTTCTTCATTATATTGACCTCCGGTGGTTTCTATGTCTAAAATTGCGTACAAATTTTTCTTTTTTATCTGCTTCCAAAAATACTGCTTCCTATGCGAACCATATTACTGCCACATTGAATAGCAAGAGAATAATCTCCGGACATTCCCATGGAAAGTATTGTAAAATTAGGGTATTGTTTTTTTAATTGATTGAAAATGGATTTTAAATTTAAAAATTCTTTTTCAATTTGATTAAGATTCTCTGTAAAAGTAGCCATTCCCATTAAACCTTTAATTCTAATGTTATTTAAATTTTTTATCAAAGGATTTTGCAGGATTTCGGTCAGTTCGGTTTCGGACAAACCAAATTTTGATTCTTCTTCTGCAATATGAACTTGAAGTAAACAATCGATTATTCTATTATTTTTATAAGCTTGTTTATTGATTTCCTGTAATAATTTAAAACTATCGATCCCATGTATTAAGGAAACATAAGGAGCCATATATTTTATTTTATTGGTTTGAACATGTCCGATCATATGCCATTTTACATCGTTGGGCATTTGTTCGTGTTTTTCTGTCATTTCCTGGATTTTGTTCTCACCAAAAATTCTTTGACCGGCATCGTATGCCTGCATCAGATCGGTTACAGCTTTTGTTTTTGAAACAGCAACCAATGTAACATTATCGGGTAAAGATTTTTTTATTTGATCTAAATTGGATTGAATTGACATTTTTAGAGTTGTTTTTGTGTGGTTAGAACGATTACAAATTTAAGGAATACAAACATTTGCTGGATAATTATTGAAAAATACTTAGGCTAAATATTTTTTTCCATTAGATAATCTTCCATCAAATATCCATAATCCAATTTGATATCTTCTTCTAAGATAATGTTAAATCCCATTTTATGATAAAAATTCTGAGCAGCGTTATATCGGTTGACGTTAAGAGAAAGTTTGTTAGTTCCTTTTTCTTTGGCTAAATTTTCTATAAATCCCAATATTTTTTTTCCGTAACCCTTACCTTGTGTCTCTGGTAAAAGATATAATTTATGTATCCGTGTTATGAGCTGATTTTTATAATTATTTTCTATAGAAAAAAAGCCGACATTTTTATTCTCTGATTGAATAATATAGAAAAGATGATGTTTTTCAATAATATTTTGGAGTAATATTTCATCGCAATAGAATTTCTCTAACATGTAATTCAATTGGATCTCAGACAGAATATTACCGTAAGTATGCGGCCAGATTTGGTAAGCCAATTCCCGTATTATAGAGAAATGTTTAGAATCTATTTGAATAATTTTCATGTTTGATATTATCCGTGAATAGTCTCCGATTTACCATATTTGGCAATAACCGTAGCTTCAAATTCCAACCATTCTCTCCAGCGTTTTTCTACATCAATTCCATGTCCATATTTTCGGGCATAAGTGATAAAGGTAGTATAATGACCGGCTTCACTTTCCATTAATTCCCAATAGAATTTAGATAATTCTTCATCATTGATGTTTTCAGAAAGTACTTTGAAACGTTCACAGCTTCTGGCCTCAATCATTGCTGAGAAAAGCATTCTTTCTACAAATCCTGACACTCGGCTGCCTGTATTACTTCTCTTCATATATTGAGCAAGTTCGCCTACATATTCATCTTTACGCTCACGACCTAATTTTAATCCACGTTTCTTAATGATCTCGTGTACCATCTCAAAATGTTCAATCTCTTCTTTTGCTAAAGCCAGCATATCGGTAACCAAATCCGGATATTCTGAATTGATTGTAATAATAGTAATCGCATTTGACGCTGCTTTTTGTTCACACCAAGCGTGGTCTGTAAGGATTTCTTCTATATTTTTTTCTACAATATTTACCCATCTTGGGTCGGTTGGTAATTGAAGGCGTAACATCATGATTTAGTATAAATTTTCGTAATAAAAGGCAAATTTACGATAAATCTATTGAATCGGGAATGATGAATTGTAAATGGTGAAGGTTGTTGAATATTAGAACCGCAAATACGTAAATTTAATTTAGGGATCAAATGATTTACGTATTTGCGGTTCTATTTTTATTATCGTTTCAAAGAGAAGTGGGAGCGAAATTCTTTTAAAACACCTTGTTCTTCGTAGTTGAGATGAAACCAATAGTCTGTAGAGGGTAAATTGGCACCATTCAAGGTTCCGTCCCATCCCGGTCCGGAAGGTTTTACTTGAGTAATTAATTTACCATACCTGTCATAAATAAAAATTTTTGCATTAGGCTGTGTTTCTTTTAGTGAAAAAATATTCCAGGTATCATTATATCCGTCACTATTTGGTGTGAAAAACTTTGGATAATTGATAATTCTGATGTTTTCGATTATAACAGGATCACAAGAAGGTTTGCCGGTTTTTCTGTCATAAATATAAACGGTATGTAATCCGGGACTAATATTTGTAAAAACACCTCCGTTATCCATAATCGGACCATAATCCAGCTGAAACCAATACTCACCATATCCTTCCGCAACCACAATAATCGTCTGTTCATTGTTGAAAGCACTTGTTGTTTCTACATTTACCACAACAGCTTTTCCGGATTGTATGACTTCAAATGTGTCACTTGGTTCAGGAGGGCAGTTAGATATAGATGAAGTGTCTGTTACTTCCAAGGTATATAATCCGGGTGATGCTGTAATGATTTCATAATTTCCTGCTGTTGCTCCCGGAATTTCTACACCATTTAAAAACCATTTATAAGTGTAATCAGGACTTTGGATATGACTGAATAAAGTTAGTGAACGTTCTACTTCTCCTGTTTGATAATTTACACAAATAGTATTATTGCCATCAGGACCGGTAATTATCTTAGGTTTTAAAATGGGTTCAACAATCAAGTCCACATTTGTTAAACCAACACAATCAGTTGCAAAATTGACATTCTTTACACGTATATAAATCGTTTGTAAAAATGGGGAAATAGTATTTTTGTGTTCTTCCGGATTAGCAATAGGATTTGTCCCCACTTGGGCATTATAGGCTGTTAAATGATAGGTTATTAGAAAATTTACCGGATTTTGCCCATTTAATATTTCTGTTTCCAGATCTCTTAGATTGAAAGTAGCGATACCATCATTTTCGCCTTCATAATCGCAAATAGCAATATCGATTGGTTGTGTAATCTGGACTCCTGACTCTACTTTTAACTCTAATGGTTCTGTAATGGAACAACCTGTAGTAAGGTTGGTTATGGTTATAAAAATAGTTTCCGAATCCTGAGTGGTATTTGTATGAGGATTTGAATTTATAGGAATAGTGTTCAAAGCATCTCTGAAAAAAGTAACACCAAAATCTGCCGGATTTTGGGAAGTTCCTAAAAATACAGGAATATTTCCCTGCAAATCAAATGCTGCAAAACCGGAAGTATCAGGACCACACATTATATATTCATCAGAAGCCAAAATTGGAAACGGATTCACTACAATTTGCATCGTTATATTGTTTGCACATTGTCCTGTATCCGGAGTAAAAGTATAGGTTGTTGTTGCAGAATTGTTTAAAGCCGGAGACCAGGTTCCCGTTATTCCGTTATTGGATGTTGTTGGCAAAGCGGATAAAGTTTCGCCTTGACAAATCGGTGCAACTTGTGTAAAAATTGCCGTCTGGCTTGGATTTACAATAATCTACATTGTTACATTGTCAGCAC
>CAZSOC010000015.1:29204-45349 GCA_964608415.1 uncultured Flavobacterium sp. | reverse complement strand
GATTATAAATCCTACAAGTAAATATGTTCTGTTCTGTAAAGACTCGAAAGTAATAGATACCATACACCTTAATAGCGACAATACTTTTTTTAAAACTTTTGATTCTTTGACACCGGGCATGTATTCGTTTAAAAATGAACCGGAATATCAATATGTATATTTTGACAAAAACGATAGTCTGATGGTTCGTGTCAATACACATGATTTTGACGAATCTGTTGTGTTTTGTGGAAGAGGCGAAGAAAAAAATAATTTTTTTATGGAGCTTTATCTTAAAAATGAAGATGATAAAGCAAAAATGTTTAATGTTTTTGATCTGGATGTAAATCAATTTATTAAAAATATTGATTCTTCTTACCAATCTAAAAAGAAATTTTATCAATCCAAAAAAGAAAAAATAAAATGGAATGACGAATTTGATCTGTTCGCTCTTTCCACTTTAGATTTTTACCATTATTCCAAAAAAGAGTTTTATCCATTGGTTCATAAACTAAGAACAGGAAAAGACGTAACCAGCGAACTTCCTGGTGATTTTTATCAATTTAGAAACTCTATAGACTTTAATAACCCTCTACTTATCAACTTCTCTCCTTTTGTAAGATACCTTACTAATATGATGAACAATGTAGCTTTTGAAAACAATTATCAATATGCTTCGGATGTAGAAAAGTCGTTAGAAACCAATATCAGGAAATTACTCATAGCAGACTCAATATTTACAAACAAACCTCTTAAAAATATTGTATTGAATAATATTGCATTTGCATACCTTCTTGAAGATCAAAACTTAACCAACAATAAAAAATTTCTGGATAAATACCATGAGTTGTCTACAGACAATAGCCAGCAAAATGAAATTTCTAAAATAAGTACAGCTATTCAATATCTTAAGCCCGGAAATATCCTGCCTCCTATTGATTTGATCGATCAGGAAGGCGAAAAAGTAGCTATAGATCAGGTTATAAATAAAAAAACAGTTATTTTCTTCTGGACTAAAAATTTAGAATCCCATTTTACTGCTGCACATAAAAAGGTTTTAGAAATAAAAAAATCACATCCGGAGTACGATTTTATAGCAATCTGTGTAGATGATAATCAAGATAAATGGAAAACAATGTTAGGACGTATTAATTATGCGGGGATAAAAGAATACCGCGCTACCAATTTTGACCTCTTGAGGGAAAAATGGGTTGTAAATAAAATACACCGTACTATGATCGTAGATGAAAATGCCAAAATAGTAAATGCTTTTGTAGGTCTTTTTGACTTAAATTTCCAGGAGAACCTCAAATAAGATTTTTTTCTTTAAAAGAACCAACAACCATCAATAATCCTGATGGTTTTTTTGTGTCTACTTTAATTCATTTTATTCTTCATAACTGAATTATATTCAGAATTTGAATCAACTCTTTCTTAAAAAAATACTAATCCATAAATATTATAAACAATAATAGAGTATCTGTAACACCGGCTTCGAAAGTTTGACTGAAATTTGTAACATAAATAATTTACTAATTAAAAAATCAATTTTATGAAAAAGTCAATCTTATTCGCAGGTATTTGTTCTATGATGTTAGCAATGTCTTTTACCAGTTGTAAAAACACAGAAGCAAAAATAGAAGATGCACAAAATGATGTATTAGAAGCACAACAAGATGTTGCAGAAGCACAAAATGAAGCTTATCAAATGTATGAAAATTACAAATTAGAGATCAATGAGAAAATCTTGAGAAACAATCAAAAAATTGCTGATTTGAAAGTAAAAGGAATTACAGGTTCTAATGATGCAAAAGCCCGTTACAACGAAAAAATTGCAAAATTAGAAGAGAGTAATGCCAAATTACAATCGAAATTAAATAATTATACAGAATATAGTGAAGATACATGGGAATCTTTTAAAGCAGATGTTAGCAGAGCAGTCGATTCTTTAGAAAATGATTTTAACAGAATCAATGACTAATTAAATTTTAGAAATTAAAAAAAAGCTATGAAAAAGATTTTTATTTCTATAATACTGGTTTTTGGATCAGGATGGATTACAAGTATTCATGCTCAGACTAATTCAAACGACGGAATTTCATTTGACAATAGAGAAAGTACAAGATTCGGAGTAAAAGCCGGAGTAAATTTTTCAAATGTTTACGACGAAAAAGGAAATGATTTTGTTGCCGAAGGAAAAACAGGATTTGCAGGAGGCGTTTTTGCATCCTTCCCTTTAGGTAAATTGATTGGGCTTCAACCGGAATTAATGTATTCCCAAAAAGGATTTAAAGCCACAGGAAGTCTATTAGGCACAGATTATGAATTCAAAAGAACCACTTCCTATCTTGACATTCCGGTATTATTACAAATAAAACCTATTGAAAATTTCAGCATTCTGGCCGGTCCTCAATTTTCATATCTGTTAAGTACAAAAAATGATTTTAACGGATTAAGTTCTGAAACAGAAGAAGAAATCGATAAAAACAATTACAAAAAAGGAATTTTCGGGTTGGTTATAGGAGTAGAATATGAGATCAACAATTTTTTGTTATCAGCAAGAGGAAATTGGGATATAAGTAAAACCGACACCAATGGAAATTCATCAGACATAAGATATAAAAATCAGGTAATTCAGTTTACTGTTGGGTATATCTTCTAAATAAATTAAAATTAACT
Organism: uncultured Flavobacterium sp.; assembly: GCA_964608415.1. Lineage (GTDB taxonomy): Bacteria > Bacteroidota > Bacteroidia > Flavobacteriales > Flavobacteriaceae > Flavobacterium. The sequence goes on along the minus strand of CAZSOC010000015.1, from coordinate 42,691 downwards.
AAAAATAATTATATTATGAGTACAGGTAAAGTAGTATTAGGCGCACTTGCAGGACTTGCAACAGGAGCAATTTTAGGAATTCTTTTTGCTCCGGACAAAGGAAAATCTACCAGAAAGAAAATTTCTGATAAGACCAGATCTTCAATAGACGAATTAAAGGACAAATACGATGATATCGTAAGTACTTTGGGGTCTAAAGTAAACAAGATAAAAGAAGATTCTCAGGAATTGTATGAGGATGGAAAAGATCTTGCCACCAAAACCAAAAATAAAGTTGCGGAACAATTATAATAAATATATAGTATGAAAGATAAAGTAATTTTAATTGAAATGCTCTATGAAAAATTTGAACAATATTCTAAAACAACATTAGAATTGTACAAATTAAAAGCAATAGATAAAACCACCGATGTTTTAGCTTCACTTATGTCAAAAATCGTGTTAGCAGTAATCATTACTTTATTTTTCATACTTATTTCTATTGGTCTTGCACTTTATATAGGAGATTTGTTAGGTAAAAATTATTTAGGCTTTTTTATATTGGCTTTAGTATATGGTTTAGTGGCTTTGATTTTAAAATACAACAGCAAAAAGTTTTTAGAAAATAAGTTTAATGACTATTTGATTGATCAAATTTTTAAAGAAAAAGAAAATGCAGACAATAAATAACGACCAATCGCTATGTAAAGCAATAAAAAATCTTGAGATAAAACAAACCGTAGAATTAAATGATCTAAAAAGTCATTTTAACTTTACTGTAGAAAGTTTAAAACCAAAAAATCTCTTGAAAGAAAATATTTATCACGCAGTTTCTTCTGTAGAATCTGCCGTAAAATCCCCGGATTTTAAATCCAACTTAATGAAATATGCTGCCGGGTTAGCCGGTGGTTTTATTTCCAAAAAAATAATCGTAGGAAAATCCGGAGGAATATTCAAAAAGATACTTGGCAGTGCGTTACAAACCATAATTTCCGGATTAACAATTTCTACAACCAATAGTAAGAATTAAAACGCTTCACAGTCTACATAATTTTTTTACCTAAAATTTCGTTCACACTATTATCACATTGATATTTTGTAAACGAAATTTTTATATAATAATGATATATAACCTTTTTTAAATTAAATTAGACCCTTAAAAAGAGAATCTTAAGACTATAAGCCAAAATTACTATATGAAATTCCATACAAATATATTTTTAATTTCCTTAATGATATTTTTGAATATTCATATTAGCTATAGTCAGACCTCGCCTACAGAACCAAAAAAAGACACTACTCAGGTCTATCAAAAAATTGAAAAATTCTCCAAAAAAAGGAAATTTACACAAATGCTTCACAAATTGGTTTTTGAACCAACCAGTGTTAAAAATTCCAATCCCATTCGCAGGCCCAGAGAAAGACAATATAAAAAATTTGAAGGCAAAATCATTAGGAATATCACTATAGAAACCCTGGATCCATTTGGTTATTCTGTAACAGATACTACAAAAAATCCAAAAAACTGGGCAGAAAAAGCAGGAAATGCTATTCACATGAAATCACGGGAATTTGCAATAAGAAATCTCCTGCTGCTTAAAAAAAATAAACCTTTGGATACACTTATTGTAAAAGAAACCGAACGTTTAATAAGAACCGAAAGATTTGTAAGACAAGTAAACATTACTGCACAACCAGCAGAAACATCTACTGATTCTGTAGATATTACTATACGGGTTCTCGATTCCTGGAGCTTGATTCCAAAAGGCTCTATATCCTCTTCCAGAATGAATGCCGAACTGAACGAACGAAATTTTTTAGGAACAGGACATGAGTTCAATAACAAAATTACGCACCGGTTTGAAGACGGAAAAAATGGTTACAGAATGAAATATGTTGTTCCCAATATTAGAAATTCATTTGTTAGGACCACTATTTTGTATGATTTTGATTTGGAAAATTACTATCAAAAAAGCTTGAACATAGAAAGAACATTTTTCTCTCCTTTTACAAAATGGGCAGGTGGAATATATGTCGATGAACAATTTATGAAAGATTCATTACCCGACAAAGATTTTAATTATGCCATTCAGAATTTCAAATATTATTCTCAGGATATCTGGGCAGGGAGATCTTTCAGAATATTTGAAGGAAATACAGAACAGGACAGAACTTCCAATTTGATACTTTCAACCCGGTTTCTTAATGTAAATTTCAAAGAAAATCCATCTGCAGCTTATGACAGTATCCGGTTTTACTCCAATGAAAAGTTTGTAATGGCAAGCATTGGTATAACCTCTCGTCAATATGTAGAAGATCGTTATCTGTTCAATTACGGTATTATTGAAGACGTTCCCATAGGTAAAGTGTACGGAATTACTTCAGGATATCAGACCAAAAATAACAACGGAAGACTTTATCTCGGAGCCCGGGCTGCCTTTGGTAATTATTTCAAATGGGGATATTTGAGTACTAATTTTGAGTATGGCACATTTTTTAATCAATCCAAAGCAGAACAAACCGCTTTTACCTTTCAGGCCAATTACTTTACTAATTTGATGGAGTTAGGAAAAAAATGGAAGCTCCGCCAGTTTATAAAACCCCAATTGGTTTTAGGAAACAATCGCTTACCTATCCAGGGAGATCATATTTCAATCAACGAAAATGCCTCTTTTCAGGGAAATTATGGTGCAGGATACAGAGATACCAATAATGCGGGTATTAGTGGTTTTGATAGTCCTTTATACGGAACAAAAAAACTATTATTCTCTGCACAGACCCAATTTTATTCCCCATGGGATTTATGGGGATTTAGGATAAATCCTTATTTTATTTATAGTGGAGCAATGATTGGTAACGAAACAAAAGGAATCACAAAAAGCAAATTATACTCTTCAATAGGAATAGGAGTAATTATCAGTAATGACTATCTGGTATTTAATTCTTTTCAATTTTCTATTGCTTATTACCCTAATATTCCGGGAGAAGGTTATAATCTCTTTAAGACCAATTCGCTTCATACAGAAGATTTTGGTTTTCAGGAATTTGATTTTGGTAAACCTAGAACTATTATCTATAAATAAAAATTTTGTTAAAGATTATATTTAAAGTATTCTAAATTTCAATTAATATCTATATTTGAAATTACAGAAAATAATTCTAAAAATGCACAAAATCTTATCTACTATAATAATCTCTCTCCTATTTTCTTTACCTACCTATTCTCAAAAACCAGAAAAATTAAATTCCGGAGAAATATTTCACCAAATACAAAAACTCAACTTTTTAGGATCAGTACTTTACATCGCAGCACATCCTGATGATGAAAATACCCGGCTTATTTCTTATATGTCAAATCATGTAAAAGCCCGAACTGCGTATTTGTCACTGACCAGAGGTGATGGTGGTCAAAATCTAATTGGAACCGAAATAAGGGAGCTTCTGGGCGTAATTCGTACACAAGAACTTATAGAAGCAAGAAAAATAGATGGTGGAATTCAGTATTTTACAAGAGCTAATGATTTTGGTTATTCTAAAATACCTGATGAAACACTCAAAATATGGGATAAAGAAGAAGTTCTTTCTGATATGGTTTATGTAATCAGAAAATTTCAACCGGATATAATTATTACACGATTTGATCACAGATCTCCGGGAACTACACACGGGCATCATACATCTTCTGCAATACTCACACAAGAAGCTTTTGATATTGCTAAAGATAAAAATCAATTTGGTGACCAACTAACTTTGGTCAAAACCTGGGAGCCAAAAAGATTATTTTTTAATGTTTCGTACTGGTTTTATGGCGGAAAAGACAAATTTGATCAGGCAGATAAATCACATCTTATCAATTTAGAAACAGGAATATATTATCCGCTTTTAGGTAAATCAAATCAAGAGATCGCAGCATTAAGCAGAAGTAAGCATCAATCTCAGGGATTTGGAGCAACAGGAGTACGTGGAGAAGATCTGGAATACTTAGAATTCATCAAAGGAGAACCTTTTTCTGACAAAAAAAACTTGTTTGAAGGAATTGATACTTCGTGGAAACGTGTAAAAGGAGGTGAAAACATTGAAAAAATTCTCGATCAGGTCGAAAAAAAATACGATTTCAATAATCCTTCGGCAAGTATTCCCGAGTTGGTTAAAGCGTACCAATTAATTCAAAAATTAGAAGATGAACACTGGAAATCTGTCAAATCTCAGGAAATTAAACGAATTATTGAGGCTTGTGCAGGATTGTATCTTGAAGCAGTTGCAGATCAGCAAACTGCTACTTCAAAAACATCTGTGATTATTCAAATAGAAGCAATTAACAGAAGTAACAGTTCTGTAAAACTAAAATCCATTTCAATACAACCTGTTTCAAAATCTATCGAAATCAATCAGTCTCTTCAGAACAATATCAAAGAAACTTATGAAACTTACATAGAAATCCCAGACCATACAGCCTATACAGCTCCATATTGGCTGGAGAAAGAAGGTTCGGTAGGAATGTATCGGGTAGATGAACAGGAAAACAGAGGAAAACCGGATATTCTCAGAGACTTTCAAATAAAATTTGACTTAATAATTGAAGGAGAATCATTCGAATTTTATAAAAATATCATATACAAATTAAATGATCCTGTAAAAGGAGAAGTGTATTTCCCTTTTGATATTACACCAAAAGTTACTACTTCATTTATCGATAAGGTAAAAATTTTCAATACCGGTATTGAGCAAAATATAGCTGTAAAAGTTACTTCAGGTACCGAAAATGTAAAGGGCAATCTAAAGCTGGACTTGCCAAAAGATTGGATCATCGAGCAGAACAATTTACCGTTTGAATTAAAACATAAAGGCAGTTCTGAAATAATTTACTTTAAAGTAAAATCTCCCAAAACAAATGGTGAAATTACAGCCAAAGCAATAGTCAAAGTTGATAATAATTTCTATGATCAGGAAAAAACAGACATCAATTATGAACATATTTCACTTCAACAAGTACTTAAAAAATCAGAAGCTAAATACATCAATTTAAACATTATAACAAAAAATAAAACTATTGGATACATTATGGGAGCCGGAGATGAAGTTCCCAATTATTTATCTCAATTGGGTTATGAAATTACTCTCCTGACACCTTCTGAAATCACGTCTGATTCTTTAGAAAAATATGATGTAATCATAGTAGGAATCAGAGCTTATAATGTGATCGAGCCTCTCAAATTCAAACAAGAAATTTTATTTGATTTTATTAAGAAAGGAAAAAATTTAATCGTTCAATACAATACGACCGGTAAACTTGTTACAGATCAGATTGCTCCATTTTCTCTAAAAATTTCCAGAGACCGTGTTACTGAAGAAAATGCCGAAGTTCGTTTTTTGAATCCGGATCATCCTGTATTAAATTTTCCGAATAAGATTTCTTCAAAAGATTTTGAAGGTTGGGTACAAGAACAAGGATTATATTACCCGGATCAATGGGATCAATCCTTTACTCCTATTCTCTCTGCTAATGATGAAGGTGAAACTCCAAAAAATGGCGCATTACTGATAGCTAAATATGGAAAAGGATACTATATTTACACAGGGCTAAGTTTTTTTAGAGAATTACCTGCCGGAGTTCCCGGAGCTTATAGATTATTAGCCAACATGATCGCTTTAGGACAAGAAAAATAATGACAATGGAAAAAGAAAAAATAAAACGCTGGAAAAAAAATTACACATTGGTACTTTTTGCTAATGCACTTTATATCCTGTTTTTTTATATTATAATGAAATACAATTCCTAAAATATGCACTTATTAGACTGGAATATCCTTATCGTAACCATATTATTTATCGTTTTCTACGGTGTTTGGAAAACCAAAGGAAGCAAAAATGTACAAGAATATATTTTAGGAAACAACGAAACGCCGTGGTACACAGTTGGTATTTCTGTAATGGCAACCCAGGCAAGTGCCATTACGTTTCTATCTACTCCGGGTCAGGCTTTTAATGACGGGATGGGATTCGTACAATTTTACTTTGGATTACCAATTGCAATGGTTATCATTTGTTATACTTTCATTCCAATTTATCACAAACTCAAAGTTTATACGGCTTACGAATATTTAGAAAACAGATTCGATCTGAAAACACGTTCATTAGCAGCTATTTTATTCTTATTTCAAAGAGGATTAGGTACCGGATTAACGATTTATGCACCGGCAATTATTTTATCTTCTATTTTAGGATGGGATTTAACCCAAATGAACATTATCATTGGAACTTGTGTAATTCTTTACACAGTAACCGGAGGTACAAAAGCTGTAAATGTTACCCAAAAACAACAGATGTTTATCATCATGTCCGGGATGTTTATTGCTTTTTATCTTATTTTAAGCTACTTACCGGATGAAGTAAACTTTTCTAATGCATTAAAAATTGCAGGGGTAAATGAAAAAATGAATATCATAGATTTTTCTATTAACCCCGAAAGCAGATATACATTTTGGAGCGGAATCACAGGAGGTTTATTTTTAGCATTATCTTATTTTGGCACCGATCAATCTCAAGTACAAAGATATTTATCGGGAAAATCAATTAGAGAAAGTCAAATGGGATTGATTTTTAACGGGTTACTTAAAGTTCCTATGCAGTTCTTTATTTTACTTACCGGGGTTATGGTTTTTGTTTTTTTCCAATTTCAGAATGTTCCGCTGAATTTCAATCCGAATAGTAAAAATGTAGTTCAAAATACCGAATACAAAGAGAAATATGAACAATTAGAGAATCAGCTAATTAAAGTTTCCAACGAAAAAAGAGAAGTTACATTAGAATATGCGAACCAACTTAATATCGATATTGAAAATCAGGTATTAAAAAAACAAATAATTGCTTTATCAGAAAAAGAAAAATCTATTAGAGATCAGGCAAAAACAATCATTGCAGAAGCGACCCAAAAAGACAAGGTCAACGATTCGGATTATGTATTTATACATTTTATCATCAATTATCTGCCAAAAGGTTTTGTAGGGCTGTTATTGGCTGTAATCCTTTGTGCAGCCATGTCTTCTACTGCCTCGGGATTAAGCTCTTTGGCAAGTACTACTGTAATCGATATTTATAAAAGAAATTTAAAAACAGAAAAGACAGAAAAACATTATGTACACGCTTCTAAGTTTTTTACCTTAATCTGGGGTATTATCGCAATACTTTTTGCTTGTATAGGAACATTATTTGAAAACCTCATTCAATTGGTAAATATTATAGGCTCTATATTTTATGGTACTGTTCTGGGAATATTTCTGGTTGGATTCTATATTCACTTTGTAAAAGCAAAAGCTATATTTTACGGAGCGGTGATCAGCCAGCTAACTATCTTTTTCATTTATTATTTTGCAATTCATATTTACGAAAGCAGTGATCAGAAACTAGGATATTTATGGTTAAATTTTATCGGAGCTGTATTAACCATTTCGCTGTCTGTATTATTTCAGTTAATTTTCAGGGAAACCGAAAAAATTAAAAAATAATAACATGTAATAACCCTAAGTTTTTTTTTAGTAAATCACGAAATCACTCCGGAACCTATCAATTCATCTGCAAGATACCAGGCAGCAAACTGACCTTCTGTTATGGCAGATTGCTTTTCTTCAAACTCTATATACATACCATTATCAAACTGGTATAAAATCGCTTTTTGTAAAGGCTGACGGTATCTTATTCGTGCCATAACTTCCATGGTTTGTCCCGAAAATAATTGTAGATCTTCTCTTACCCAATGTACTTCCAATTTCTGAATGAATAATGCAGACTTAAATAATCCGGGATGTTCATTACTCAAACCTGTATAAATTGTATTTGTTTTTACATCTGTTGCAATTACAAACAAAGGATCTCCTGTTCCGCCTACATTAAGCCCTTTTCGTTGACCATTGGTAAAATAATGTGCTCCATGATGTTTTCCTACTACTTTACCCATTGTAGGTTGGTAGGCAATATTCTGAGCGGCTAATGCCAATTGATTTTCTTTTCCTTCAATTTTAGAAAAGTCTTTTTCCAAAACCGGATCATTTTTATCTATCTGAACAATCAATCCTTCTTTAGGTTGTAGTTTTTGTTGAAGAAATTCCGGTAATCTTACTTTTCCTATAAAGCATAATCCTTGAGAATCTCTTTTTTCGGCTGTGATCAGCTCCATTTCAGAAGCTATTTTTCTCACCTCAGGTTTAGTTAATTCTCCTATAGGAAATAATGCTTTTGCAAGTTGATCCTGAGAAAGCTGACACAGAAAATATGATTGATCTTTATTCGTATCTACTCCAGAGAATAACTGATAAACTGTTTTTCCTTCTACTTCTGTCACACCTTTTCTGCAATAATGACCTGTTGCCACATAATCTGCACCAAGACTCATTGCTGTTTTCATAAAAACATCAAACTTAATCTCTCTATTACATAAAATATCGGGGTTGGGAGTCCTTCCTTTTTCATACTCATCGAACATATAGTCTACAATTTTTTCTTTATATTGTTCACTCAGATCTACTGTCTGAAAAGGAATCCCTAATTTTTCTGCAACTAAAAGAGCATCGTTACTGTCTTCCAGCCAAGGACATTCGTTAGAAATTGTTACAGAATCATCATGCCAGTTCTTCATGAATAAGCCGATAACTTCATAACCTTGCTGTTGCAACAAATAAGCTGCAACACTAGAATCTACTCCTCCGGAAAGCCCAACAACTACACGTTTCATTTTGAAAAATTTTAAGTTTACAAAAATACCATTAAAATTGAGTCTTACACGTTAACAATATTCTAATTTCAAAAAAAATCCCGATTATAATTTCGGGATTTTTCTTTTTTGTATGTATGTTACTTTTGGGTAAGTTTCTTCTTTTATGAATTTTCCTTTTTTATACAGTTTCCAGACACCATCTTTCACATTGTTTTTATAATTTCCTTCAGAGATCAGGTTTCCTCCCCCATCTTTAAAAACCGCATATCCATGGTATAAACCGTTTACATATTGGGATTCTTCCAAAATGGTTCCTTTTTCTGAATAGCTTTTATAAAAACCATTTTTTTTATCATCCAGATATTGCGCTTCTTCCACCAAAGTCCCATCCTTAAAAAACACTTTCCTAATACCGTTGAGTTTCCCCTTTTTATATTGCTCAATAGTCATGATTGACTCGGATTCTTTATGATAATATTTCCATTCTCCTTCTTTGAGCCTATTTATAGTTTTTCCTTCACTTACTTTATTTTTTTTATGGTCATAAAAAATAGTATAAGCAATTGTTCCTTTTTCTGAAAATTCACGAGTTGCAAACACTGTCTTTGCTTTGGTATCATCATAATAAATAAAAGTCCCTACTTCTACCCCATGCTCAAAGGTTCCTTCGTATTTTGGTCTTTGAGATTTTTCATGATTACCTTTCCATAAACCGTGTTTTTTACCATTGCTGTCTAACTGATTGGTGTTTTCCTGAGCAAAAGAAAAAAAAGTAAACAAAAGAAATGCAAAATATTTCATCATTATGTTTTTATGCGAATTTACTATAAACGTTTTTTTAATTAAATTTAGTATATCAAAAAAACACCCGAATATCCGGGTGTTTTAAAGATTTATTTTTTAGCATTTTTGGCTTTTTGAGCTTCTGCCTGTTCCATCATTTCACGCATTTTTCTTTGAAATTTGCTTTCGGTTTTCGGTTTAGCTTTGTTTTCCTGAATTTGAGCATGAATTTTCTTTTCGTCAACAATGTAATTTTTAATTACCAGCATAATTCCAATTGTAATCGTATTGGATATAAAGTAATACAAACTCATCCCGGAAGCATAATTATTGAAGAAAATCAACATCATAACCGGAGAAATGTAGATCATGACTTTCATTATTTTTGCCATATCAGGCATTCCTTCTTGTGGAGGCGCACTCATTGCCTGATCTCCGGTCGTCATTTTCATATAAAAGAAGATCGCAATTGCCGCCAGAATCGGAAATAAACTTACGTGATTCCCGTAAAAAGTAGAAATAACCGGAATGTGTTGTTTCCATGTGATTATTGAATCGAAAGATGATAAATCGTCTGCCCAAAGAAATCTTTTTTGTCTTAAATCTATCGCCGAAGGAAAAAACATGAATAAGGCATAAAAAACCGGAATCTGCATCAATGCAGGTAGACATCCTGCCATTGGGTTTACTCCTGCTTTATTATACAGTTTCATTGTTTCCTGTTGTTTTTTCATTGGGTCATTTTTGAATTTTTCTCCCAATTCTGCAATTTCAGGACGCAATACTTTCATCTTAGCCTGAGAAAGATAAGATTTATATGTAATTGGCGACATTGCCAGACGAACTAAAATGGTAAATACAATAATAGCGATCCCGTATGGTAAAAACATGATCAGAAAATCATAAGTCGGGATAAAAATATATCTATTGATCCATCCGAAAATTCCCCAACCTAACGGAATGATCTCGTCTAAGTTTCTTTTGTACTTGTTAAGTATTTTATAATCTGCCGGTCCGTAATACCAGTTCATATTATAGTTTACTTCTCCTCCTTTGAAAGCTAATGGAATTGTAGCTTTATATTCTTTGGTAAAAATCGTGTCTTTTTCTATATCTGCGACCAAATTTTTTGATTCTAATTTTACATTATCAAACTTAGTATCTGTAAGTAAAATAGAAGTGAAGAAATGTTGTTTGAACGCGATATAAGTTACATCTTTGGCGTCTTCCGAATCATTGCCCTGACTTAAGTAATCGTCTTTTCCTCCTTCGTATTCGTAAACGATTTCTGCATAACGATTTTCGTAAGAAATACTTTTTTCGTTACGGTATGCTTTAAGATCCCATTCTAGTTCTAACGGATTTTGAGTATTTAATACGTTGTTTAAACCTATTGTTTTGATAGAGAAATCCATCATATAATCATCGGGTTTAAGAACGTATCTGTATTCCAGATATGCTGTTGCACTGGTTTTAAGTTTCATGGAGATAATTTGGTTTTCTCCTTCTTTCGAAACTGTTGGTTCAAAATACAAATTTTTAGTATCTAGAATTCTGTTGTCTTTGGTGTGCAGCTTAATATTGAGATGGGCATTGTGATCTTTGATGATTTGCACTAATTTTCCGGAATTTTTATGAAATTGCTCGAAATTTTTAAGTGTTGCCTCTTCTATATAACCTCCTTTATTTGAAAACTTAAGTATGATAAGGTCGTTTTCTAAAGTTGTAGTGTTTTCTTTTGCTGATGGAAGTGTTGCAGAATAAGCAAATCCACCAAGTACCGATTGTACTTTTGCAATTTGAATAGAATCTGATACAATTGTGTCTGCTGTGATTGTTGCAGCTTGTACGGCTTCTTTTACTTCAAGTTCTTTGGCTTGATTTTCTTTTGCAAGTTGTTCTTTTTTGGCTTTTTCTTTGAGTTCTGCTTCGGTTGGCTGATTTTGATACATGATCCACATCAAGATTCCGAAAATCAATACAAATCCGATAATTGATTTAAAGTCAAACTTTTTTTCTTCCATTTTTTAAATTTATTTAATATCTTCTTCAACTTTAATGTTTGAAGTTTTTTTTGAAACCATTCTGAAAACGAAAATGGTTTTTCTTTTAGCCCTGGTTGTAGCGGCATCCTTTGCTTGGCAAATTTTTATTTGCTCAAGCAAAGATATAGCGAAAAACAGGAATTACCTTTATTAACAGCCTACTGTTTTGCTCTTTAGTTTTTATTGCTGTTTTGACTTTACTGTCGCTGCAACAAAACTAACAAACAGAGGGTGTGGGTTTGCCACGGTACTTTTGTATTCGGGATGGTACTGAACTCCGATAAAAAAAGGATGTTTCTCTATTTCTACGATTTCCACCAATCCTGTTTCCGGATTAATTCCGGAAGCTTTTAATCCTGCTTTTTCCAACTGTTCCAGATATTTACCGTTGTATTCGTAACGATGACGGTGACGCTCCAAAATGGTGTCTGCCTGATAAATTTTGTGTGCCAGAGTATTTGGTTTCAATTCACATTTCCATGCTCCCAAACGCATTGTTCCTCCTTTATCTGTAATGTTTTTTTGTTCTTCCATCAGATCGATTACCGGGTTTGCCGTACCTGTATTCATTTCTGTCGAATTAGAGTTTGCAAGCCCCAAAACGTTTCGTGAATACTCGATTACTGACATTTGCATCCCGAGACATATTCCTAAAAACGGAATGTTGTTTTCTCTTGCAAATTTTACACATTCTATCTTTCCTTCAATTCCTCTTTCTCCAAATCCGGGAGCAACAAGAATTCCGTCCAATCCCTTCAGTTTTTCTTTTACATTACCTTCATCCACAAATTCTGAGTGTACAGAGACAACATTTACTTTAGTCTCATTCGAAGCTCCTGCATGTATAAATGCTTCCAGAATTGATTTGTAAGAATCCTGTAATTCTACGTATTTGCCTATCAAACCTATATTTACAATGTGCTTCGGATTTTTTAATCGATGTAAAAATACATTCCAATTTTTAAGATCCGGGGCATTTTTTTGTGGTAAATCTAATTTTTTGAGTGCTACTATATCCAGTCCTTCTTCGAGCATTAGATTGGGTACTTCGTAAATCGTAGATGCATCAATGGACTGTATTACTGCTTCTCGTTTTACATTACAGAACAATGCTAATTTCTGACGTAATTCATCTGAAAGCTCATGTTCTGTACGACAAACCAGAATATCTGCTTTTATCCCGCTCTCCATCAATGTTTTAACAGAATGTTGTGTTGGCTTTGTTTTCAATTCTCCGGCTGCAGCCAAATAAGGGACTAAGGTAAGATGAATCACAATACTATTGTTTTCTCCTAATTCCCAAACCAATTGTCGTACAGATTCAATATAAGGTAAGGACTCTATATCTCCAACTGTACCTCCAATTTCTGTTATCACTATGTCAAAGTTACCCGAATTACCAAGCAACTGCATTCTATCTTTGATCTCATTGGTAATATGTGGTACTACTTGCACGGTTTTACCAAGGAACTCTCCTCTTCTTTCTTTTTCAATTACAGAAAGATATACTCTTCCTGTTGTAACGTTATTTGCCTGAGAGGTCGGTACGTTAAGAAAACGCTCATAATGTCCTAAATCCAGATCGGTCTCAGCTCCATCATCTGTTACAAAGCATTCTCCATGTTCGTAAGGATTAAGTGTTCCCGGGTCTACATTAATATAAGGATCGAATTTCTGTATTGTCGTTCGATAGCCTCTTGCCTGTAATAATTTTGCTAAAGATGCTGCTATAATCCCTTTACCTAAGGAAGATGTCACACCGCCTGTAACAAAAATATATTTTGTCTGATTCATTGTGTTGTCGTTTGTTGTAGTTGTGTAAAAAAACGAGGCAAAAGTACAAATTTAATTAGATAATGAGGCAATTTGATAATGAGATAATTTACTGAATGCTTACGCTTACTAATTATCTAATTTAGATAGGTTTTGGAAATTTCATTTTAACATTACGAATTATTTCTTCCAGTCCG
>CAZSOC010000015.1:19588-29194 GCA_964608415.1 uncultured Flavobacterium sp. | reverse complement strand
AGTCCGTTGAGTTTCAATTCGTAAATTAATTGCATTTGCTGACCTAATTCTCCTTTTGGAAAACCTTTATTACTATACCAAACTATATAATATTCGGGTAAATCGATAAGATATTTTCCTTCATATTTGCCAAAAGGCATTTTGGTATGTGCCAATTTGATGAGTTGTTTTTGCTGATCGTCCAAAAGTTATTTCCAATTAAAAGTAACATCCTTTTCGATATCAGGATTTAAACTCAATAAAACCGGGCAATGCATTGCTGATCTTTCAAGAATCGTTTTATTTTTTTCATCAACCGAAACCGACATATTCATCACAATTACAATTTTTGCGATTTTTCTTGGTTCGGCTTGCATAATTTTGGTCACCTCGACTGTAGAACCTTCCAGATTTACATCCAGATCTTTTGATTTTATAGCCATGATAGAAATCATACAACTTCCTAATGCATTTGCTAATAAATCTGTTGGAGAAAAGGCTTCTCCTTTACCATGATTATCGGTGGGTACATCAGAAAGGATTTCGGTTCCTGATTGCAGATGAACTGATGATGTTCTTAATTCTCCTAAATAAGTTATTTTTGAAGTCATAATAATTATTTTATTGTGCAATTGTTACAGACAGATCTTCTTCATATTGCAAGATATAAAATCCGTTGTTTTTGTATCCTTGATTTCCTATATTGGTGTAATTGAATTTGTTTTCTACTTGTTCACTCACATCCGAAACCAAAGATTCTTTAAATCCTTTTTGCTGGGATAATCTCAAAAGTGCATCAAATGTTACATCAAAGCCTCTGACAGCATATGCATTCGGAGCGATTTTATTAGCCTCTTTAAATTTTTTTTCAAAAATTACCGCTTCGGGAGAGTTGTTTTCTCTATAAAGAGAAGGATACAGTAATTTGAGTTTTGCCAGGTTTTCAATTAATATTTCATCTGACTCTAATCTGTCATTTGATTCTAATATTACCATTTGAATATCAAATTCAGTCAAAGCATTTACTATTGTATTGATCGTTGTTTTTAATATAAATGTATTAGCAGTCTCTACAATTACAAAATTCTTTTGGGATCTATCCAAGCTTAATTTTAAACTTTCAATATTAAGATTTCCTTCTCCATTAAAAGTTGCCATTGTTACAGATGGGTAGTTTTCCGAGAAATATTTTCTTACAGACCCCTTTTTGGGATCGATAACTCCAATTAATTTTCCTTTTTTAGATTTGATAAAATTCATAACTGCATCACGCATTTCTGCAACTGAAGGCATGGTATAGATAATATTAGAACCTGTTTCCCCTGTTTCTCTGGAAAGTGGCGACATAACTAAAACACTATCATTTTTAAGCAATTGGGCTGTTTTCTCTACATTTACCTGATAAAAAGGCCCTATCACTAAATCTGTATTTTTAAAATTATTTTGCTGAATAATAGATGTAACGCCGGAAGAATTTTTGGTTTCCTGAGAATCGAAAATTTTAATATCTACATTTAACCCTAAAGTTTTAGCCGAATCAATTGCGATCAAAGCTCCTGAATAGAAATCTAAAATTCTATTTAAAAATTTATCGTTTGAGAGTCTTGCCGTAATATTTTGAGTTGTATCATTTTTTATTTTTGAAATATTAAACGGTAATAAAACAGCCAATTCTTTTTGAACATCATTATTGAGCGTCTGTGTCAAATCTGAATGAGATTTTGTATAATTGCTCAAAGAAATATTTACAGAGGGAATCTTAAGTGCCATTCCTTCTCTCAAACCATCTTTGAGTTCCGGATTTAACTGTATTAGTTTTTCTTCGGATAAATTAAACTTTCGGGTCAGGCTGTATATTGTTTCTTTAGGCTGAACAACATAGTTATTATTAGAAACTGTTTCTGTAACAACTTCTTTAGTATCAATCAATTTCTGTGCTGAAGAAATTTTTAATTTTGTACCTATTGGCAATCCGTTTTTAATTTCTGGATTTAAAGCTTCCAATTCTTCAACAGTCATATTATATTTTGCTGCGATTCCGTATTTGGTTTCTTTTGCAACTACTTCATGTATTTTTTCTGAATTTACAACCGGTGAATTTATCGAAGATATAGTTTCTTTTTGTAACCCGACGATAATCTTTGCTCCTTCTTTTAGTCCTGATTGCTCTAATCCCGGGTTAAGTTTATATAGTTCTGTAATTGTTGTATTGTATTGCTTGGCTAAACCATACAAACTTTCTTTTGCTACAACAAGATGGGTTATATTCTGGGTAATTTCTGCTGGTGTCTTTTCTATTATTATTACTCCTTTTCCTTTTGGCAATAATAATATTTGATCTGGTTTTAATCCATTTTGGGCATCAGGGTTTAATGTATAAATATCAGAAGGTGTGATCAAATACTTTTGAGCAATTTTAGTTACTGTTTCTCCTTTCTCTACTACGTGTTTAATTAGATTATCCTGTGCAAATACCGGAAAAAAAAGCAACAACATAAAACTTGCCAACAAAAACTTTTTCATATAAACTATCTATTATAAAATGTAAACCTTAAAGTTACAAAAATCATAGCTTTAAGGTTTATTTATTTTTCAATTATTATTCCCACTCTATGGTTGCAGGTGGTTTGGAGCTGATGTCATACACGACTCTATTTACACCTTTTACTTTATTGATAATATCATTTGATACTTTCATCAGGAAATCATAAGGCAGATGAACCCAGTCCGCCGTCATCCCGTCAGTAGATTCTACTGCTCTCAAAGCAACGACTTTTTCATAAGTCCTTTCATCACCCATAACTCCGACACTATTTACAGGAAGCAGGATTGCTCCAGCCTGCCAAACTTTGTCGTACAATCCCCAAGATTTCAATCCATCAATAAAAACGGCATCAACTTCTTGTAAGATACGTACTTTTTCCGGAGTAATATCACCTAAAATTCTAATTGACAATCCAGGTCCTGGAAATGGATGTCTTCCCAATAACGCTGGATCTATACCTAATGTTGCACCAACCCTTCTTACTTCATCCTTAAATAGCATTCGAAGCGGTTCAACAATTTTCAATTTCATAAAATCCGGTAAACCACCTACGTTGTGATGCGATTTGATGGTTGCTGATGGTCCTTTTACCGAAACAGATTCAATTACATCGGGATAAATAGTTCCTTGAGCCAGCCATTTTACATCATCACTGATTTTTGATTCATCATCAAAAACTTCAATAAAAACGCGTCCGATGGTTTTTCTTTTGGTTTCAGGATCACTGATTCCGGCGAGTTCATCCAAAAAACGTGCCGAAGCGTCCACTCCTTTTACATTTAATCCCATTCCTTTGTATTGTTCCAATACGTTTTCGAATTCATTTTTACGTAAAAGTCCGTTGTTTACAAAAATACAGTGCAGATTTGCTCCAATTGCCTGATGTAATAAAACCGCAGCAACAGTAGAATCTACTCCTCCGGAAAGTCCTAAAACGACTTTGTCTTCCTGGATTTTTTCTTTCAGTTCTGCTACCATTTCTTCTACAAATGCATTTGGTGTAAAATTTTGAGGAACTTGTGCAATCTTCACTAAAAAATTCTCCAGCATTTGTTTTCCATCTGTAGAATGATATACTTCCGGATGAAACTGAATGGCATAAGTGGTTTCGCCTTCGATCTTGTAAGCCGCATTTTCTACATCGTGAGTACTCGCCAATTTGATACCGTTTGTTGGTAATTTTTTAATGGTATCACTGTGGCTCATCCAAACCTGTGAATTGGGCGAAACGCCTTCGAAGAATGTTTCATTTTCTTTGATGAAGGATAAATTTGCCCTTCCGTATTCGCGTGTGTTTGATGGCGCTACCTCTCCCCCACTGAAATGCGAAAGATATTGAGCTCCATAACAAACGGCAAGCAAGGGCATTTTTCCGCGAATCTGAGACAAATCAGGATGTGGCGCATCTTCTGCTCGGACAGAAAATGGACTTCCTGAAAGGATTACGGCTTTATAACTTGATAAATCACTTGGAAAATGATTGTAAGGAAAAATTTCGCAGAATATATTCAATTCGCGAACTCGTCTGGCAATAAGTTGTGTGTATTGCGATCCGAAATCTAAAATAAGTACGTTGTGTTGCATGTGCAAAAATAGGGTTAAAAATCATATTTCAAAAAAGATATTTTAATTCTTTTTAAGACAAATTTAAAAAGTCACCACCCGATTTTTGAGTAAAATAACAAATATAAAAGCTGTCTTTACTTTTCGGACAGCTTTTTTACTTTTTTTAAACCTTAAATAGATTTTATTAACTTAGTTCTTCATGTTTTGTTCGTCTTTGGAAACTACATTTTGTTTTTTCTTTATTAATGAAATAAAAAGTGCTCCACCAAACAAAATTAATAAACCCAAGTACAATTGATATTATTAACTTATTTTTTAATCCTATTTTATTTTTCCAATCCTCACCTTCAAAAACATCCATTAAATCATTGCTCCAAAATTGAATACTATTATTACCAATGTACTAATCAAAAATCTATAAGGTATCCATTTTGATAAAACAGAATTGTTTTTCATTATTTTAGGTATAAAAAATTAATTGACTAACGGGAACTTTATTATTATAAATAGAAATTTTACTTTTGTATTAATTTCTTATTACAACCATTCAAATTTATTGTAAAAATAAACATCTAAATCACTTAAATAAGACATCTACTCATTTTTTTCAATCTTTCAATTTGTCTAAAATCGCTTTATTGATAGCTTTTACTAAAGTCGGTCCTTCATAAATAAATCCAGTATATAATTGAATGAGGCTTGCTCCTGCTTCGAGTTTTTCTAAAGCATCTTCGGGAGTATGAATTCCTCCTACTCCAATTATAGGAAATGCTTTATGGCTTTTTTCTGACAAAAACCGGATAACTTCTGTTGACCTTTTAGTTAATGGTTTTCCTGATAATCCGCCTGTTTCCTTTTTATTTTCATCTTGCAGATTTTCTCTCCCAACTGTTGTATTGGTTGCAATTACACCTGCAATTTGAGTCTTTTTTATAATATCTATGATATCTAATAGCTGCTCATTGGTTAGATCAGGAGCAATTTTTAGTAAAATAGGTTTTGGTTTTGACTGGGCATTATTCAAATTTTGTAATGTCTGTAACAAATAGGTCAAAGGTTCTTTCTCTTGTAATTCCCTAAGGTTCGGGGTATTAGGCGAACTTACATTTACTACAAAATAATCTACATAATTAAAAAGTTTGTTGAAACAAATGATATAATCACTGATTGCCTCTTCGTTGGGCGTAATTTTGTTTTTACCTATATTTCCACCAATCAAAACATTCTTGTTTTTCTTTAATCTCAATACGGCTGCATCTACTCCATCATTATTAAATCCCATTCTGTTAATAATTGCATGGTCTTTTTTAAGACGAAATAATCGTTTTTTAGGATTTCCTTCTTGCGGTTTGGGGGTGAGTGTTCCTATTTCTATAAATCCAAATCCAAAGTTAGAAAGTTCCTGATAGAGCTTGGCATCTTTATCAAATCCTGCAGCAAGTCCTACCGGATTTTTAAATTTTAACCCAAATACTTCTCTTGCCAGTTGAGGATGATCAATATGGTACATTTTTTTGATGATTGCAGAAATTCCGGGGATTTTGTGCAATTTTCTTATACTCGAAAATGTAAAATAATGTACTTTTTCCGGATCACTTTTGAAAAGTACCGGTCTTATGATTGTTTTATACATAGTTGTGTTGTTGTTTCGCAAAATTAGTAATTTGAATCGATTTTTTTCTAAAACTTCTATTGTTTTTAAACTTGATATAATAGACAACATATAACTTAAAATCGATTTTTTTACCGGACAGAAATAGCGATCATCAGAAGCTCCTCTACAAATGTTGCAAAACTGAAAACTTGAAATAAAAGCAGTAAATAGCTTCAAATTATCAGAACAAAAAACAGTTTGTATTTGTATCTTTGCAGAAGAAATTTAATATTAAAACACTATAATTATGCAGCATATTATTGACCGTTTTGTAAGTTATGTAAAAATTGATACAGAATCTGATCCGGACTCTACAACAACTCCCAGCAGTGAAAAACAGTGGGTTCTGGCTAATTTGTTGGTAGAAGAATTGAAGAAAATAGGACTTACAGATGTGTCTATCGATTCGAATGGTTATGTGATGGGAACTCTGGAAAGTAACGTAGATCACGAAGTACCAACTATTGGATTTGTGGCACATTATGATACTACTCCGGATTTTACCGGGGCAAACGTAAATCCGCAGATCATAACCAATTATGATGGTAGCGATATTGTTTTGAATGCAGAACAAAATATTGTTTTGTCTCCAAACTACTTTAAAGATTTATTACAATACAAAGGTCAAACTATTATCACTACCGATGGTACGACATTATTGGGTGCAGATGATAAAGCCGGACTTACAGAGATTGTAACTGCAATGGAATATTTGGTGCAACATCCGGAAATCAAACACGGAAAAATAAGAGTTGGATTTACTCCCGATGAAGAAATTGGCCGGGGAGCCGATTTGTTTGACGTTGAAAAATTTGGGGCTCAATGGGCTTATACAATGGATGGAAGCCAGATTGGAGAATTGGAATATGAAAATTTTAATGCTGCCGGAGTAAAATTGACTTTTAAAGGAAAAAGCGTTCATCCGGGTTATGCAAAAGGAAAAATGATCAACTCGATGTTGCTGGCAAGTAAATTCATCTCCAAACTTCCAAAAGGTGAAACCCCTGAAGAAACCAAAGGTTATGAAGGTTTTTTCCATGTGACCCGTCTGGAAGGAAGTATTGAAGAATCCAAAGTTCAGTTGATTGTTCGTGATTTTGATGCTAAAAAATTCAAAAAAAGAAAAAAACTTGTTGAAAAATTAGCTAAAAAACTAAATAAAAAATACGCTAAACAATTTGGCGAAGATATCGTAATCCTGGAAATCAACGATCAGTACTACAATATGCGTGAAAAAGTAGAACCAGTAATGTATATCGTAGATTTGGCAGAAAAGGCAATGAAAGAATTAAATATCAAACCTTTGATTAAGCCTATTCGCGGCGGAACTGATGGCTGCAGATTATCTTACATGGGATTGCCTTGTCCTAATATTTTTGCAGGAGGTCACAATTTTCATGGCAAATATGAGTATGTTCCTGTAGAAAGTATGCAAAAAGCAATTGATGTAATTATAAAAATTGCTGAACTTACAGCAGAAACAAATTTTTCTGAAAAATAATATTTAAGACTTAAGTAATAAATACAAAAATGCTGTAATACATAATATTACAGCATTTTTATTGATGTAAACTTATTTTTTATTTCTTCACAAACTTTGTCAGAATTACGATCATCTGTCCGTCTATTTTTCCTTCTATTTGTTCGTGATTGTCATGAACTAACCTGATATTTCTTACTGCAGTTCCTATTTTTGCATTAAGCGTAGAACCTTTTACATCCAAGTCTTTAATAAGTGTAACCGAATCTCCGTTCACTAAAATATTCCCGTTTGAATCTTTATGAAGCTGTACCGAACCATCTCCTTCATGATCACCGGAAGCTTTTGCAAACTCTAATACTTCATCATCCAAATACATCATATCTAATGCGTCTGCCGCCCAACTTTCGTTTCTGAAACGGTTTAACATTCTCCAGGAAACAACCTGAACTGCCGGAACTTCACTCCACATCGAGCTTAATAAAAACGATTGCCAGTAATTACTGTCTAACTCTTCTCTTTTCTCGATTTGAGCCAGGCATTTTTCACAAATGTAAATTTCTTTATCGGTGTCATTACTTGCAGCAGGAGGAACTTCATAAACTTTTAAATTCTCTTTGGATCCTGAAAGTTCACATTGATTTCCGCTTCGTTGTTGTAATTGTTGTTCTGTTTTCATGGTATAAATTTTGTTGGCAAAAATACCTAAATATTATTTAATTTATTAATAAACCAATAATTCTAATAATTCTTTTTCAAATCTGGTTTTAGGCAAAAACTGATCTTCTAAAGCTTTTGTAAATGGAATTGCAGAATCCAAACTCGCAACTCTTTTTACCGGAGCATCCAAATACTCAAAACAATTTTCCATGATCATAGCCGAAAGATCACTTGCAACTCCACCAAACATTGTATCTTCCTGAAGAATAATTACTTTATTGGTTTTCTTAACCGATTCAAAAATTGATTTTTCATCCAAGGGTTGTAAAGTTCGTAAATCAAGTAAATCTGCCGAAATCTCCGGATGATTTGCTAAAGTTTCTAATGCCCAATGTACTCCTGCTCCAAATGTGATGATGCTAATTTGCGTTCCTTCTTTGATTAAAGATGCCTGACCAAATGGCAAAGTATAATAATCTTTTGGTACATCCTGATAAATACTTCTGTACAATTGTTTGTGTTCAAAGAAAATAACCGGATTTGGATCACTAATAGCCGTATTCAACAAACCTTTTGCATCATAAGGAAATGCTGGATACACCACCTTAAGTCCCGGAGTTTTTGTAAACCAGGCTTCATTAGTCTGCGAATGAAATGGTCCGGCTTGAGTACCGCCGCCACAGGGCATTCTTACTACAACATCTGCTTTTTCCTGCCAACGATAATGTTGTTTTGCCAACAAATTTACTATCGGATTAAATCCGGTAGAAACAAAATCTGCAAACTGCATCTCCACGATCGCTTTATATCCATTGATAGACAATCCCATTCCTGCAGAAACTACAGCACTTTCACAAATTGGTGTATTGCGAACTCTTTCTTTACCGAATTGTGTTACAAATCCATCCGTTATTTTAAAAGCTCCTCCGTATTCTGCGATATCCTGACCCATAATAACCAGGTTTTCATGACGTTCCATAGATTGTTTCAAACTGGATGAAATGGCATCTATCAATCGTATATTTTCTTTTTCTCCTGAAGGTTGAATATTTTCAAAATCATAAGGTTTATAAACATCATTTAATTCTCCTTCATAAGTTGCTTCGATAGCAGGCTCATTATTGGCAACTGTCCAATGCTCGTCTATTTCTTTTTTGATTTCTGCTTTTAATTCTGCATCCAGATCTTCGTTTAAAACTTTAATTTCAACAAGATATTTTTTATAATTTTCCACAGGATCTTTTGCAGCCCACATATCCATCAGTTCTTTTGGAACATATTTTGTACCGCTTGCTTCTTCGTGACCTCTCATCCTAAAGGTTTTGAATTCCAGCAAAATCGGACGAGGATTTTCAATTATCGAAGATTTTAATTCGGTTAATCGGGTATAAACTTCTAAAATATTATTTCCATCAATTATATGAGATTCGATACCATAACCCACACCTTTATCAGCAAGGTTCTCACAACGATATTGCTCATTGGTCGGGGTTGAAAGTCCATAACCATTATTTTCGATTACAAAAAATACCGGAAGTTCCCATACTGCAGCAATATTCAATGCTTCGTGGAAATCTCCTTCACTAGTTGCCCCTTCACCTGTAAATACAGCAGTAATTTTGCCGTTTTTCTTTAGTTTATTTGCCAATGCAATTCCATCTGCGATCCCTAATTGCGGACCTAAATGAGAAATCATTCCGATAATTTTATATTGCTGGGTTC
>CAZSOC010000015.1:13158-19578 GCA_964608415.1 uncultured Flavobacterium sp. | reverse complement strand
GAAATGAACGGTCACGTCCTTTTGTAAATCCATTGGCTTTACCTTGCCATTGAGAAAACAAACGGCTCATAGGAATATCTCTGGTGGTAAAAACCCCCAGGTTTCTATGCATTGGCAATACATATTCGTCCTTATCCAAAACAGAAGTCACACCAACAGCTATTGCTTCCTGGCCGATTCCGGAAAACCACTTGGAAACTTTACCTTGACGAATTAAGATTAACATTTTCTCTTCTATTAATCTAGGTTTTAATAATCTTTTATACAACTCTAAAAGTTGGGTATCTGTGAGGTTTTTCTTATCAAAAATCATCTTTATGAAATAAAAATTTATAGGACTATTTTTTCGTCGTCCAAAAGTATTAAAAAATAACACTTTTTAATGCAAATGTTATATCTTTTTCAATTGTTAATAACTTTTGAAATTATTTTTATAAATATTTATTTACATTTGTAAGTACAAGGCTTTACAGCCAGCAAAGTTATTAACATCTATATTATTTAAGAGTATGCAAAATATTCCTAGTGTTGACTTGCGTGATTTCCTTTCGGGTGACCCGGAACGTAAACAGAAATTTGTAAATGAAATCGGAAAAGCTTTCGAAGAAATTGGCTTCGTAGCATTAAAAGGTCATTTTCTTGATGACCAATTGGTTAGCGAATTGTATGGCGAAATTAAAAACTTTTTTTCCCTACCTGTTGAAACCAAATATAAATATGAAATCCCTGGAATTGGAGGACAAAGAGGTTATGTTTCTTTTGGAAAAGAACATGCTAAAGGCAGAAAAGAAGGTGATTTAAAAGAATTTTGGCATTTTGGTCAATACGTTTCAAAAGATTCAAAATGGGCTGGAGAATATCCCGATAATGTTGACGTTGAAGAATTACCAAGATTTAACGAAGTAGGAAAAGAAGCCTACAAAATGCTTGAAAAAACAGGAATTTATGTTTTGAGAGCTTTGGCTTTACACTTAGGTCTGGATGAATTTTATTTTGACAAGTACGCCGAAGAAGGAAATTCTATTTTAAGACCTATCCATTACCCGCCTATTACTCAGGAACCGGAAAATGCGATTCGTGCAGCAGCACACGGAGATATTAACCTTATCACTTTATTAATGGGTGCTCAAGGTCGTGGACTACAAGTACAAAATCACAATGGAGATTGGATAGATGCAATTGCTGAACCAGATGAATTGGTTATTAATGTAGGAGATATGTTGTCCCGTCATTCAAATAATAAATTAAAATCTACTATTCACCAAGTGGTAAATCCCCCAAGAGAATTATGGGGAACTTCAAGATACTCCATTCCGTTTTTTATGCATCCGGTAAGTGATATGAAATTAAATTGTCTGGAAAGCTGTATTGATGATGAAAATCCAAAATTATACGAGGATATTACTGCTGGAGAATTCCTGCATGAACGTTTAGTAGATTTAGGTTTGATCAAAAAATAAATTGTTAAAAACAACCACTTAAAGACATTGAGTATTTTACTTGATGTCTTTTTGATTTTAAAAAAAATTATGGATTTACAAGAACAACTCAAAAAATTATTTCCCGATCATGAAGTTTCCAATGAACCTGAACCAATTGAGGAAATTTCAAATGAAGTTTGGGTGCAAAAAGAGCCGATGATTTGTAAATTTGAAAAACGAAAAGGAAAACCTATAACTATTATCGAAGGTTATACCGGGAATGATGATGATTTTAAAATTTTAGCTAAAGAACTTAAAACAAAATTGAGTGTTGGCGGGACTTTTAAAGACGATAGTATCATTATTCAAGGAGATTATCGTGATAAGATCATGGTGATCTTAAAAGAAAAAGGATTCAAAGTAAAACGTGTAGGAGGTTAAATTGGTTGACCGTTTAAGATTTTTCTTAACCTTAAACTTTTAACCCTTAAGCAATATAAACAAACCAAAATTATGATTCAAAATTCAGAACTAATATTAAATCCAGATGGAAGTGTTTACCATCTTAATCTTAAACCAGAAAACATTGCTCACGACATTATTTTTGTTGGTGATCAAAACCGTGTAGAAAAAATCACCCAATTTTTTGATTCCATAGAGTTTTCAACTCAAAAAAGAGAATTCAAAACCCAGACAGGAATTTTCAAAGGAAAAAGAATTACCGTAATGTCTACAGGAATCGGTCCCGATAATATAGATATTGTAATAAACGAATTAGACGCACTGGTAAACATCGATCTGGAAACAAGAAAACCAAAAGAGAATCTTACTTCACTAAATATTATCAGAATCGGAACCTCAGGGTCTTTACAAACAAATATTCCTGTAGATAGTTTTGTCATGAGCAAATATGGCTTAGGCTTGGATAATATGTTGCGTTCTTACATTATCGATGATATTACCCATAAAGATATTGAAGAAGCATTTGTAAATCATACCGATTGGGATATAAAAAAAGGAAGACCTTATGTGATTTCCTGTAGTGAAGAACTTGAGAAAATGATTGAAAGCGATCATATTTTTAAAGGATTTACCGCAACATCTGGAGGTTTTTACGGACCACAAGGCAGAATTTTGCGATTACCGATTCAGGATGAATCATTAAATTCTAAAATGGATAACTTCAACCATAACGGAATTCAGATCACCAATCTGGAAATGGAAACTGCCGCAATCTACGGACTTTCGGCATTATTAGGTCATAAAGCACTTTCGCTCAACGCAATTATTGCCAATCGCGCAACAGGTACTTTTAGCGAAGATCCATATAAAGCTGTTGATGAGCTGATTGCATATACATTAAAAAAATTATCATCGCAATAGACACCGATTTACCTGATCATTTTTTATATACCATGATTAACACTTATGATTTACTATCTATCTCGATGAAAGATCATCGAGATAGTTTTTTATACCTTGTCATTCTAATTTTTATTTGATACTTTAATACACACTCCATACCTTTAATCAAAATTTTAATTACTATGAAAAAAGTAAAAATTGCAGGGGTACCAGAACATTTTAATTTACCATGGCATATTGCCATAGAAAATAATTCTTTCAAAAATCATGATATAGAACTGCAATGGACAGATGTTCCCGAAGGAACAGGAAAACTTTGCCAAATGCTCAGAAATAACGAAACAGATATTGCAGTAATTCTTACCGAAGGAATTATAAAAGACATTTTAGCAGGTAATCCCTCAAAAATAGTTCAGATTTATGTACAAACTCCACTTATTTGGGGAATTCATGTAGATGCTAATTCTGTTTATAAAAACATTTCAGATTTAGAAAATACCAAGGCTGCTATTTCCAGAATAGGTTCTGGTTCACAATTGATGGCGTATGTCAACGCAATTAATCAAAACTGGGACATTGACTCTCTTCAATTTGAAATTGTTAATACTATTGATGGAGCTGTTAAAGCTTTGCAAAATGGTACTTCAGATTATTTCATGTGGGAACGTTTCATGACTAAACCATTTGTAGATAAAGGTGTTTTCAGAAAAATTGGAGACTGCCCTACTCCATGGCCCTGTTTTGTTATTGCTGTTACAGATACCTTTCTGAAAGAAAATCAAAATAGCTTAAATACTATACTTGAAATCATTAATCAAACTACATCTACCTTCAAAAATATCCCTCAAATTGACCAGATACTTGCAGATCGATACCATCAAAAAACAGATGATATACAGGAATGGTTAACACTAACAGAATGGTCCAAAAAAAAGTTATCTGAAAAAGTGTTAAACAATATTCAAAATCAACTTATTAAACTATCTATTATTGATAAAAAAGGTAATTTTGCTGAAATAGCCTTAAGCTAATATGCTCATGGTTCTTTTTGGTATATGACAACAACTACAAAAATTGATTTCAAAAAAATAAAATCCAAACTCCAGGTTAGAAAACCATGGGATATGGTGATTATTTTTATATTGAACATTCTCATTGCCATTCCCGTTTTTATTATTATTCATCAAAATATAATTGATCCCGACTGGCCGATCCATATAGACAGAATCTTATTATTTATTCTTTTATTAATTATTATTCAGCTTATTTTAAGAATGCTAAGAACCATTATGATTCTCTGCATTGCTGTCTATCTATTGGTTTTAATTTATGGCAGTACATTTGGAAATTACGGATTCAACGCTGTTTTTGAGGATTACCGATCTATGATGTACACTATGCTTGATAATCCTAATCCGCAAGATGTAATTATTGCCAAACTACTTCCATTTCCTAATAAAACTAAAATTCTTAATGCCATAGAGTATAATAATCCGGATGTAAGAAATTTTGCTCTCATGGCGACAACCAAACATTTCAGAGACATCAAAGATTATAAAGAATATCGAACTATTATACAAAGTTTTGCTGTTTTTAAAGAAATCAAAAACAACTGGAATTATGTTAACGATCCAAAAGGTAAAGAATATATTGCCAGAGCAAGCGAATCTTTGCAACATTTTTCCGGCGATTGTGATGATCATGCTATTTTAATGGCGGCCGGAGTCAGAGCTATTGGAGGAACTCCCCGTCTTATTCACACCGGAGGACATATCTATCCGGAAATGCTTATTGGAAACAAGAAAGATTTGGAAGCCATCAATTACCTCATCAAAGAAGTCCTTTTTAAAAGAGAAAGTAAAGGTAAAGAAATTCATTATCACATCGACGAACGTGGTCAGGTTTGGCTCAATCTCGATTATACAGCCAATTATCCCGGAGGTCCATTTATGTCCGAAGAAATCCTCGGAGCACTTACACTTAACTGATTTTTTAGGAAACAAATTTAAATTATTTTACAAATTCGTCAATTTACACGAATTATCAATTATTCGTCAATTTGAACGAATTACAGGTAATTAGGTTATTTAAACGAATTTTATTATTTTTGAAATAAAAATAAAAATGGTCAGTATTATTACAGGAGATATTATCAACTCTAGAAAGGTCAATACAGAAGAATGGCTTCCAGATCTCAAATCTTATTTTGAAACTATCGGAACCAACCCCAAATATTGGGAAATATACAGAGGAGATAGTTTTCAAGTACAAGTTGATGTAAAAAATACCTTAAAAACTATCCTGATAATTAAATCTCTCATTAAAAAAAATAAAAAAATAGATGTTCGGATGGCAATTGGTATGGGAGAAATAAATTATCAGGCAGAACGAATAACAGAGTCTAACGGTCCTGCATTTATAAACTCCGGAGAAAGCTTTAGTCTGTTGAAAAAAACCAATTTGAACATTAAAACACCATTTCCGGAACTTAATGAATATTTTGAAACCATATTACAACTTATCGCAAAAATTTCTGATGATTGGAAACCAATTACTTCAGAAACCATTTTTTATAACTTGTTTCACCCGGAACTTAATCAAAAAGAAATTAGTGAAAAATTCAACAAAAGTCCTTCAAGCATCAGCGAAGCTTTAAAACGAGGCGGATATCATGAAATTTCCCAGGCAATTAATTTATTTCAAAATAAAATAGAACAATATGTTTGATTTGATTCTCAAAATATTATTAGCTCATCTCATTGGTGATTTTGTTTTACAAACCAATCATTCCGTAAAACAAATTCGGGAAAAAAAATTCAAATCAAAATATTTGTATCTGCATTTTATTACCCATTTTCTACTCATCTTCATAATTACCGGATTTAAAACTCAATATATATTACCAGCTTTATTACTCAGTATTGCACACATTATAATCGATATCATTATTAAATTTTTTATAGAAAACCAAAAAAATAAAACTGCCTGTTTTTTTATAGATCAAATTTTACATCTGATATCAATAACTATCTTTATAAAATATTTTTACTCATTCGAAATCGATTGGGATAAAATTTTGAATACACAAAATTATCTCTTACTCCTTATAATAATTGTACAAACTTTTGTTTCTTCAATAATAATAAAAGTTGTAATGCAGAATTTATCTGATAAAATATCCAAAATTCCGGGTAATGATAATGCCGGAAAATATATAGGAATGCTCGAAAGATTATTTATTTTCGGGTTTATTATTATAAATTTTTGGGAAGGAATCGGTTTTTTACTTGCTGCAAAATCCATTTTCAGATTTGGAGACCTCAAAGAAAATAAAGATGTAAAACTTACAGAATATATCCTGATCGGAACGCTTTTAAGTTTTGGTCTTGCAATTTTAGTCTCAGTTATTTACTTAAAACTTGGATAAATAACTACCCCTGTATAAATTTTTAAAATTGGAATTTCAAAAAGAAAAGTTTTCATAAAGAATAAGTCTCCTGCATTAGAATTCTCCCAAAGTTTGTAACTTTGGATGTTAATAATCCATCAGGAATAAATGATTTCTATAAATACTAAAACTTTAGAAGATTTACAATTTGATACTGTATTGCAAACTATTGCAAATTACTGTAAT
>CAZSOC010000015.1:0-13148 GCA_964608415.1 uncultured Flavobacterium sp. | reverse complement strand
ATATCAAACCTTTTCAAAATAAAGATGATTTACTTGCTTCACTCAGGCAAACGTCAGAATACGTTTCTTCTTTTGAGAATGATAATGCTTTTCCTAATCACGCATTTGAACCTTTATATCATGAAATCCAATATTTAGGGATCGAAAACAGTTATCTGGAAGTCGGAAGTTTTAGAAAAATAGCTGCAACAGCAGATACAGCCAACACATTATTACAATTTTTAAAAAAATTTAAAGAATATTACTCTGAATTATATTTTAAATCCAGTGAAATAGAGATCAATAAAATAATCAACAAATTTATCGATGAAAAAGTCGATAAATATGGAGAAATAAAAGATTCGGCTTCCTTGGAATTAAATCATATCAGAAAATCGATAAGTCTTGTAAGAGGCAAAATCAATCAAAGTTTTGCAAGTGCTTTATCTCAATATAACTCACTTGGTTATCTGGATGAAATAAGAGAAACAATCGTAGATAACCGGAGGGTTTTGGCTGTTTTATCTATGTACAGACGAAAAGTAAAAGGTTCTATTATGGGGAACTCCAAAACCGGAAGTATCACATATATAGAACCCGAAACCACATTAAAATACTCTCGTGAACTAAACAATTTAGAGTTTGAAGAAAAGGAAGAGATTCTCAAAATTTTAAAAAAACTTACAGATGAAATCAGGCCTTACAGAGAATTGATCATTCAGTATCAGGATCTTCTGAGCGACATAGACGTAATTGCTGCTAAAGCCAGATATGCCCGGAAAATAAAAGGGATTTTGCCTAAAATTAATAACGAAAGAAAATTATATTTTAGAGAAGCATATCATCCCATTTTATTACTCAATAACACCGAAAAAAACGAAAAAACCTATCCGCAAACTTTTGAGTTCGAACACGAAAAAAGGATTATCGTAATTTCCGGACCTAACGCAGGAGGAAAAACCATCTCTCTAAAAACCGTAGGTTTATTGCAATTAATGCTGCAAAGCGGGATTTTGATTCCCGTTCACGAAAGAAGTGAAACCTTTCTTTTTGACCGTATTTTAACCGATATTGGAGACAATCAGTCTATTGAAAATCATCTGAGCACATATAGTTATCGTTTGAAAAACATGAATTATTTTCTCAAAAAATGCAATAAAAACACCTTATTTTTAATTGATGAATTTGGTACCGGCTCCGATCCTGAATTAGGTGGAGCTTTAGCAGAAATTTTTCTGGAAGAATTCTATCACAGGGAAGCTTTTGGGATTATAACAACGCATTATTCCAATTTAAAAATATTAGCCAACGAATTGCCTTTTGCAACCAATGCCAATATGCTTTTTGACGAAAAATCCCTGGAACCTCTTTATACTCTGGTTTTGGGACAGGCGGGAAGTTCCTTTACTTTTGAAGTAGCTCAAAAAAACGGAATTCCGTATGGATTGATCAATAGAGCCAAGAAAAAAATTGAAGTAGGAAAAGTACGTTTTGATAAAACTATTGCCAATTTGCAAAAGGAAAGATCAAAATTGGAGAAAACTTCAAATACGCTGAAAGAAGAAGAAATCAGAGCCAGAGAAGAAAGTAAGAAGCTTGAAACCACCAACCAGAAAATCAAACAAAAATTAGAAAGCTATCAGGAATTATATGATAGTAATCAAAAAGTGATTTACTTAGGTCAAAAAGTCGATGATATTGCCGAAAAATATTTCAATAATAAAAATAAAAAAGAACTGATCGGGGAATTTTTAAAAATGGTTGAAATAGAAAACTCAAAACGTAAAAAAGCAGCGCCAAAAGAAATCAAGAAAGAGAAAGAAAAAAATAAGGAGATTCTCAAAGAAGTTACTCAAAAAGTCGAAGAAATAAGACAAGAGAAAAAAGAGAGAAAACTTAAAGCCTCTCTTATTCCCGAAAAACCAAAACCAGTTTTAAAAACCGGTGACCGTGTGAGAATGATCGACGGAAAAGCAGTCGGGAGTATTGATAAGATCGAAAAGAAAAAAGCTGTGGTAAATTACGGATTATTTATATCTACAGTAAGTTTAGAAGAATTAGAATTAGTCGAAACTAAAAAATAAAACTATGTTGGATCTGCCTAAGGATAAAAAAATTGTATTATTTGATGGAGTTTGTAATCTCTGTGATACTTTTATTCAGAAAATAATTGAAAAAGACAAAAAAAATCAATTTGTTTTTACTTCATTACAATCAGAAATTGGTCGAAAAATAATCTGTCATATAGGATTAGATCCCGATGTGATCAGCTCTATTGTTTTGTATGATCCCGGGGTTGCCTATTATACCAAATCTTCTGCTGTAATAGAAATTGGAAACATTCTGGGAGGTTTTTTTAAATTTGGAATTATCCTGAAAATTTTTCCTAAATCACTACGTGACCCATTTTATAATTATGTGGCAAAAAACCGTTACAAATGGTATGGAAAAAAAGAATCGTGCATGATCCCAACTCCTGAATTAAAAGCTAAATTCTTAGAATAAATATATAATTTCTTACAACCCTCACCATACAAAAGTTATGGGTCTGTAAATATTAAATAAACATAACATAAATGGAAAAAATCAGCTTAATACTTTAATTAATTGCTAATCCTACTTTCATTATCTTTATCTCTTTGCTTCTCTTTTTTATCTGCTTTTTTCTCCTTTTGAGATTTCGCCGGAGCTGTTTTATCAGATTTTCTTTTTAAATTTTTTTCTTTAGACATCTTACTTATTTTTTATTGAATAGTATTTGGTAAAGGTTGCTTTTTAATAAAGTAAACCTTGTATACTATTTGAAAGAATAGTTATACAATTCACACATTGTAGTATTTTGTCTGATTTTTACATTTCTTTACACAATTACAATCCTCTTGGAAAGTAAAATATAAAAACAATAATTAAGAGAGAAGAATCTGGCATTACAAATAAAGAAAATAAGTAGAAAATCCAGATTGGCAAGAAGTATAACCTAAATACGTTAAACTCTTCCTTTTAAAGAACTGAATACCCAGGCTATTGCAAAAAAACCGATACCAACCGCCCCAAATCCCCATCCGGCAACATCATTATATCTGAAAATTCCAAGTCCGATAAGTAGTAAACCCATGAGTATCATTATAAAAGTAGCCCAACCTAATACTGTATTTTTATTCATTCCCATAAATTATCTTTTTGAAATTTTAATCTGCAAATATCGCAAAATTAAATAAATCAGTTCCCTATTCTAACTAAAAACCACAATCAATAGTTCTTTATATAGTTCGGTATCTTTTAAAGAGTTGGCTCCCACACCTTTGCTCATTATATCGGTTTGCCTAAGCTGGGCGACTATCTGGCTTACCTTTTTCATTGGGTAATTTCGGATTGCGACATCATAATCTTTTACAAAAAACGGATTTATTTTTAAAACAGCAGCTACGTTTTTTGGAGATTTATCTTTTAATCCATGATATTGTAGTAATTGTACAAAAAAAGAAAATACCAAACTCGATGTCATAACAATAGAATTTTCTTTAGGATTTTCTGCAAAATACCTGGCAATTTTATATGCTTTTATTTTATCTTTCTGTCCTATTGCGTTTCTAAACTCAAAAACATTATAATCTTTACTAAAACCAATATTTTTTTCTATTTCATCCGGTGTAATTATACTCTGAGGAGGTAAAATTATGGCAAGTTTATTGAGTTCATTTGCTATTTTGCTCAAATCTGTTCCCAAAAAATCAACCAGCATTGCCGCTGCTTTAGGTTCTATCTGAAGTTTTTTTCCTTGCAATACACGTTTGATCCATTCAGCAATTTTATTTTCATACAATTTTTTGCTTTCGAAAAGAACTCCGTTGCTTTCTATAAATTTGGTATATTTTTTTCTCTTGTCTAAGGTTTTATATTTATAACAGAATACTAAAACTGTTGATGGCATCGGGTTTTCAAAATAACTCTCAAATTTGTCTATATTTCTTGACAAATCCTGAGCTTCTTTAACAATAACCACTTGTTTATCTGCCATCATCGGGAATCTTTTTGCCGTACTTATTACATCTTCGACAGTTATATCCCGTCCATAAAGAACAGTCTGATTAAACGATTTTTCATCTTCCGACAAAATATTTTCTTCTATATAATCTGAGATTTTATCTATAAAATAAGGTTCTTCCCCCATTAGAAAATAAATAGGTTTGATTATTCCTGATTTTATATCATTTACAATTTTTACGGCTTCATCCATCGATTTTTCTTTACCTGCCAAAGGTAGTTTTTAAAAATAAATAAATCAACTTTGAAGATTTTATGAAGTATTAACAATTAAATTATTTTGAAACAACACATTCCCAATGGCGGGAATATAATTTCTGCAGAAAACTGCTTGTTATGATAAGGAATTTTTTCTATTTCTATTTTCGGACGGTTACATACTCCGCTTCCTCCATACTTTTCATCATCGGTATTTATAATTTCTGTTAACGTTCCTTTTTTGGGTATGCCAATTCTATACTGATGTCTCACTACCGGCGTAAAATTACAAACTACAATGATCATTTCGTTTTTGGAATTTCCTCTTCTACAATATGATATTACGGCATGTTGATGGTCTGAAATATCGATCCACTCAAAACCAGATTGCTCAAATTGTTTCTGATAAAGAGATTTTTCGTTTTTATATAAAATATTAAGATCTTGAACTAATTTCTTCATTCCCCGATGATAATCATATTGTAACAGGTTCCAATCTAATTCTGAAGCAAAGTTCCACTCATTATACAACGCCAATTCTCCTCCCATAAACAATAATTTTGTTCCAGGATGTGTGAACATGTATCCAAAAAGTAATCTCAAATTGGCAAATCTCTGCCATTCGTCTCCGGGCATTTTTCCCAAAAGACTACTCTTTCCGTGGACAACTTCATCATGCGATAATGGCAGAACAAAGTTTTCCGTAAAAGCATAATTAATAGAAAAAGTCAGATCGTTTTGATGATATTTTCTATAAATCGGATCACGTTTGAAATAAGCAAGTGTATCATTCATCCATCCCATCATCCATTTCATATCAAAACCTAACCCACCAGTCTCAACAGATCTCGAAACATCAGGAAAAGTAGTACTCTCTTCGGCAATTGAAATTATTCCGGGAAAATTTTGATGAATCGTAATATTTAGCTCCTGCAAAAAACTAATGGCTTCAAGATTGGTATTTCCACCATAAATATTGGTTTCCCATTCTCCTTCATTTCTGGAATAATCCAAAAATAATATCGAAGCAACGGCGTCTGTCCTTATTCCGTCAAAATGAAACTCTTCTAGCCAATACATTGCATTACTGATAAGAAAGGCGCGAACCTCGTTTCTACCGTAATTAAAGACCAGACTTTTCCAATCGGGATGATAGCCTTTTCTTCTATCGGGATGTTCATAAAGATTTGTTCCGTCAAAAAAGCCTAAACCGTGAGCATCTTCAGGAAAATGAGAAGGAACCCAATCCAGCAAGACCCCAATATCATTTTGATGAAATAAGTCTATAAGAAATTTTAACTCATCCGGATCTCCAAAACGTGAGGTCGGTGCAAAGTAGCCTGTAATCTGATAACCCCATGACGGATCATACGGATATTCCATAATAGGCAAAAACTCCACATGGGTAAATTGCATTTCTTTTACATATTTGACCAATTCCTGAGCCAATTCTATATAAGAAGTAAATCTGTTCTCATGGTATTTTTTCCATGATGCCAGATGAACTTCATAAATACTCATCGGTTGGTTCAGTATTTTTGAAGAATGCCTTTTTTTAAGCCATTTTTTGTCTTTAAATTTATAGAAAGATGCAGTGACCACAGACGCTGTTTCCGGAGGAGTTTGTGCCAGTCTTGCAAAAGGATCTGCTTTTTGAGTTACAACTTCATTAAAATTAGACCGGATATGATATTTATATAAACATCCTTCTCCAATATCGGGAATAAAGCCTTCCCAAATTCCCGAAGAATCCCATCTTACATTAAGCACATGGAAGCTGCAATCCCAATTATTAAAATCTGCAATAACACTAACGCTTTTGGCATTAGGAGCCCAAACAGCAAAATAAACACCCTTAACTCCATCAACTTCAACAACATGAGAACCTAACTTTTCAAATAATCTGAAATGTTTTCCTGATTTGAATAGCTCGATATCAAATCCAGAAAATAAACTATATACCTGAACTTTTTTCATTGATTGATTATTTGTATAAAGAATGAGGAATATTTTTGGCTAAAATTTATGATTTTTAAATTTAAGAAAAATTACATAATAAACTAACTTGCATAAAAATATTTCTTATGTCTCAAAGGTATAAAAGATTTAAACCATCTGTAAAAATTCCCAAGCTTATATTATTTACTGCCAAAATAATACAATCTGTTTCTTTATATTGGGCTACTCTGTTTGCAGCAAGATTATTTAGTACTCCAATCAGGTATAAAACACCCAAAAGAGAACTTGAAATGAGAGAAAACAGTAGAAAAAAAATGATCGAAATACCTTCTGTTTCAAAAAAAATAATGGTTTATGAATATGGCAAATCAGATAAAAAAATATTGTTGGTACATGGTTGGTCCGGACGGGGAACTCAATTGGTAAAAATTGCCGATGCTTTTTTGAGAAAAGGATACCAAACAATAAGTTTTGATGCTCCGGCTCACGGGGATTCTGAAGGAAAATCTACCTTAATGCCTGAGTTTATTGATTCTATTCTGCATCTGGAAAAAATTTACGGAAAATTTGAAGGTGTTGTAGGACATTCTCTTGGTGGAATGTCTGTTATTAATTCGGTTAAAGACGGACTAAATACAAAAAAAGCTGTAATTATAGGAAGTGGTGATGTGGTTCAGGATATTCTGGATGATTTTGTATCTCAAATGAAACTGAAACATCAAATGAGTATAAGGCTGAAAAATTATTTCGAAAAAAAGTCAAAACAAAAAATGAACTCGCTTTCTACTTATCTTTCGGCACAAAAAATAGATATTCCGGTTTTAGTCATTCATGATGAGAATGATGGGGATGTTCCTGTAGAATGCGCTTTTCATATCCATAAACACCTTAAAAAAGGCTCTATTTATATCACCGAAGGATTAGGTCACAGAAAGATATTAGGAGACAGTAAAGTCATTCGTAAAACTATAGAATTCATAACAGATACTGAGTATGAAAACGATAATTCAGTTAATACTTCTGACATTCATTTGCAGTTGTAACGGTCAGAAAGATGCAAAATATCAAAATGTTCCGGACGTTTCTCAAAAAACTGATGCGGACTGGAAAAAAGAAATGAGTCCTTTTCAATATTATGTTATGAGAGAAAATGGAACCGAACCTGCATTTTCCGGTAATTATTACGATTATTTCGAAAAAGGGAAATATGTATGTGCCGCATGTAACAATACATTGTTTGATTCTGAAAATAAATATGATTCTAATTGTGGATGGCCATCGTTTGACCAAGCCATAAAAGGATCTGTAATTTACAGGAAAGATATCTCTCACAATATGGTTAGAACCGAGGTACGTTGTGCCGGTTGTAACAGTCATCTGGGTCATGTTTTTGAAGATGGACCAAAAGATACAACAGGAGAAAGGTATTGCATGAATTCTGTTGCAATACAATTTATACCAAAAGAAAAAAAATAAATATTATGGAATTTCCAATTAAAAAATCCGAACAGGAATGGAGGGATGAATTAGGTGAAGATCGTTATAGAATTTTAAGACAAAAAGGAACCGAATATCCTCATAGTGGTGAATATAATTTACATTTTGAAAAAGGTACTTATTGTTGTGCCGCATGTAAAACTCCTTTATTCGAAAGCAATTCAAAATTTAACGCCTACTGTGGATGGCCTTCTTTTGATGACTCCATACCGGGAACTATTCTTTATATTAAAGACAACTCACACCAAATGATAAGAACAGAAATTATTTGTGCCAATTGCGGCGGACATCTGGGGCATGTTTTTGACGATGGCCCCACTCCTACCGGCCAACGCTATTGTGTAAATTCTCTATCTATAAATTTTGATCCTTCTAAAAAATAAATCTATTTATCATAAAAAACTGTGAGCTTCACATTAAAAAAATACATTATGATTAGCTATCCTAAAATGCGTAAACCCGCAATTTTTAAACATTATTACATGTCATTGTAATGTTGATGTTTTTATATTATAACATTCCTACTTTATTATATAGTTTTTTATTTTTTGTTTTTTTCATGTATATGACAATCCAAATGCTTCGATATAATACGATAAACTTAAAGAATATTAGTAAAAAATTTGCAATAATAAGCTCCTTATATTTAATTTCATATATATATATTTTGATATAACTTACTTACATTACATTTGTGCTGTTTTATTATTGTTTTTTTTCCTATATACCTTATTTAATACAATAAAAAATAATGAAAAAATAGATTATTTACTTTTTTACTTACTTACGGCTGCTTTTCTTTTTACAATGATATTAAATATAATTATTACTAAAAATGTTTTACTTATGAAAGTATATGAAAAATATTCTATAATAAGTTAATCTAAAATACACATAGATTTCGAATCACGTGTAAAGACTTGAAAAGAATAAAGCTATATAGAACTCACATTAAGTTTACTGTTCTTTTTACTAAAACTAAAATATATCGTTAATCCTATCAATAACCAAATCGAGAAATAGATCCAGTTCCATACACTCAGTTCAGCCATCATATACAGACAACACACCAATCCTAACAAAGGAATTAAGGATAAATTCTTTCTATAAGACCAGATTGCTAATCCCACAACTACAATCAGAAAAATCCACATAGGTATCTTGTGTTTAAACAATTGTAATCCTGTTTCGTATTTAAGAGTTTCAGAAATCGGCATATTTTCGACCAGATTGGTATAAGCTTTATGATCCAAACTATAAACAGTTAATATTTTTTCCAGGTCAGCCGTAGCGGAAGTCACATTTTTTACATCAACAGATTTTATATATTCGAAAACCTGAACTGTCTGATCTTTACTCAATGAAGTTACAATAGATTCCGGGGTATTAATTTGTTTTTCGTTATTGATAAATTGCATTGTAGCTTCTTTATTATAAGTAAAAGAAAATATCAATCCTGCCAATATCATCACCGGAAAAATAAATTTTGAATTTACATAAGGCGTACGGAATTTTCCTCTTGGTAAATCCTTTTTGTCTTGTAAAACTAAAACCCCTGCACATACCAATACAAAAGCAAATAAAGTTCCTATACTACAAAGGTCTGTAACCATCGTAAGATTCATGAACAAAGCCGGAATAGCAACTACAAAACCTGTTACTATTGTAGCAAATGAAGGGGTTTTAAACTTAGGATGAACCCGCGAAAAGCTTTTTGGCAGTAATCCGTCCCTACTCATACTCATCCAGATTCTTGGTTGTCCCATTTGAAAAACCAACAATACACTTGCCATCGCGACTACAGCACTTACAGCAATAATTCCGGATAACCATTTTAAGTCTAATTTATCAAAAACAAAAGCCAGCGGATCACCTACATTCAATTCAGAATAATGCACCATCCCTGTTAACACCAATGCTATTGCAATATAAAGAATAGTACAGATAATAATTGCCCACATCATTCCGCGAGGCAGATCTCTTTGTGGGTTTTTACACTCTTCTGCAGTAGTAGATATGGCATCAAAACCTATATAAGCGAAGAAAACAGCCGAAACTCCTTTAAGAACTCCTGAAATACCGTTTGGGGCAAATGGATCCCAGTTGGCAGTATCAACATAAAATATTCCAACAGCAATTACCAGGAGTATAATACTTATTTTTACAACAACCATTATGTTTCCTGCATTTCTGGATTCCTTCATTCCTCTATAAACTAATGCTGTGATAAGAATAATTATCAATAATGCAGGGATATCTGCAACAAAATGAAATGATCCGATAGTTGGAGCTGTTGTCCAGGCTGTATAAGCATCCTGTAAACCTGAAGACAAATCGGTAAATGCTTTACCGCCCTGCATCAAAGCTGTTGCATCTGTAAAACCGTTAAAAGCTGTCAGATAATCCATCTGTACCCATTGTGGGAGATGCAATCCTCCACTTTTTAATAGTCCCGTAAAATAATCACTCCAGGAAATTGCTACTGTAATATTTCCTATAGCATACTCCATAATGAGTGCCCAACCGATAATCCATGCTATAATTTCTCCAAACGCTACATAAGAATAAGTATATGCGCTTCCGGAAACAGGAACCATAGAGGCAAATTCTGCATAGGCAAAAGCAGCAAAACTACATGCAAGTGCCGTAAAAATAAATAAAAAAATCACAGCAGGACCGCCATCAAAACTAGCCTTACCGATGGTACTGAATATCCCTGCTCCAACAATTGCTGCAATACCAAATGCTGCTAAATCCCGGGTGGTTAAATATCTGCCTAACGACCCAGATGAGCTTTTTTCATTGATTTCTACTTGTTTGAGAATATCTTGTACGGTTTTTTTTCTAAATAAGTTATTAAAGCTCATATTTTTTGAATGGATTATCCTTACTACTATCTTAAATATTTTAAAAACAAATATATAAAACCAAAACTTAAAAAAAATTATTACTACTAAAGTTTTAGTAATTGACTGATTTTCATTTTTCTACACAAAACAATAGTATAAATCTATAATGAAATAAATTAATATAATTAAAACACATAATGAAAATTGAAATGTAAGACTACTTTTGCATCAGAAAATTTAATAACAACTAAAAAACTAACAACATGTCATTAGTAGGAAAAAAATTCCCAAACATTACAGTAGATGCTATATCAGAAATGGGTGATAACATGAAAATCAACATTTTTGAAGAGGCGGTTAATAATCACAAAAAAGTATTATTATTTTGGTATCCAAAAGATTTTACATTCGTATGTCCAACAGAATTACACGCTTTTCAATCGGCTTTATCCGATTTTGAAGTCAGAAACACTATCGTTATAGGAGCTTCTTGTGATACAAATGAAGTGCATTTCGCATGGCTAAACACTCCAAAAGACAATGGAGGGATCGAAGGAGTTACTTAC
Source organism: uncultured Flavobacterium sp. (assembly GCA_964608415.1). Classification (GTDB taxonomy): domain Bacteria; phylum Bacteroidota; class Bacteroidia; order Flavobacteriales; family Flavobacteriaceae; genus Flavobacterium. The sequence goes on along the minus strand of CAZSOC010000015.1, from coordinate 2,056 downwards.
CCGATATTAGCAGATACAAACAGGAATTTAGCCAATATACTTGGAATTCTGGACATCGAATCTACTACTTACAACGAAGATACAGATACAATTCTTGTAGAAGGATCTAATGTAACTTACAGAGCTACTTACTTAATCGATGAAACCGGTAAAATTTTCCACGAAAGTGTAAATGATATGCCGTTAGGAAGAAACGTGAACGAATATTTGAGACTGATCGATGCCTATACTCATGTACAGCAAAAAGGTGAAGTTTGCCCTGCAAACTGGGAACAAGGAAAAGAGGCTATGTCTGCTACCAGAGATGGTGTCGCAAGCTATTTAAGTAATAAATAATAAAATAAAGGCAACTCTCAAAACCCTGCTTATCGCCAAATAAATTATTTCAGTAAAATAATATTTGAAGTTGCCTTATATAAATTTAAAAAAAATGTTAATAGAACTAACAGAAGACACCTTACAGGATGTTGTTTCTCAAAATGAAAAAGTAGTTGTACAATTTTCGGCATCCTGGTGTGGAAATTGTAGAATTATGAAACCAAAATTCAAAAAATTAGCTTCAGAAAAAGAAAACCTTACTTTTGTTTTGGTTGATGCAGAAAATTCCCCTGAATCGAGAAAACTGGCCAACGTATCAAATCTTCCAACTTTTGCAACTTTTGTTAATGGAAAATTAGTAAACGAAACCCAAACTAATAAAGCAGAAGTTTTGTCAAATTTAGTAGAAGAAATCTCATAATTATGAAACTACCTGTAATAAAACATTTAACTCAGTTTATTGAAGAAAATGATCAGGATTATCTGATCGAAACTATTGAAGTTTTGGAAGCTTTAACAGAAATCCCTTCATTAAAAGATGAAGAATTAGATGTTATTGGAGAGCTAATTTCAAATATGTACGGTGCAATCGAAGTAAACAAAATGATAAAAACCGGAACCGATAAAAAAGAAGCTCTCAACACATTTATGAAAAGAGTTCTGGGATCTATAGACAAATAAAAGCCTTTTTTGACCTAAATCGAAAAATACCTTTTAAATCCAAATGGTTTAAAAGGTATTTTTTTTTGTTTTTTATCTTTCAAATGAATAATATTCTAAATTTGCAAAATATTTTTTTCAAAAAAACGAACAAAAAAACGTTGATAAAGCTTCCATCAATTTTAAGGATTGCTTCCCGTAAATTATTTATAATACAATTTTAATGAAAATTTTAGCAAACGACGGTCTGTCAAAAAAAGGCATCTCCACATTAATTAATAATGGATTTGAAGTAATTACTACAAAAGTTGCACAAGAACAAGTTATCAATTATATCAATCAGAATAACATTTCGGTTTTGCTGGTAAGAAGTGCGACCAAAGTAAGACAGGATATTATTGACAACTGTCCCGGACTAAAAATTATTGGCCGCGGAGGTGTAGGAATGGACAATATTGATGTAGATTATGCCAGAAGTAAAGGCATTCATGTAATCAATACCCCTGCTTCTTCATCTGAATCTGTTGCCGAACTTGTATTTGCACATTTATTTAATGGTGTAAGATTTTTACATGATTCCAACAGAAATATGCCCTTAGAAGGAGATACCAACTTTGAAGGTTTGAAAAAAGCCTATGCAAATGGTATAGAATTAAGAGGAAAAACTTTAGGAATAATAGGCTTTGGACGCATTGGACGTGCTGTTGCAAAAATCGGGTTAGGATTGGGGATGAAAGTAATCGCAACCGATACTTTTGTAGAAAATGCTTCTGTTAAAGTTGACTTTTACAACGATCAGTTTATCAATGTAGATATTGTTACAGAACCTTTGGAACAAGTTATCAAACACTCTGATTTTATATCCTTACACGTTCCTGCACAGGATGGTTATGTTATTGGAAAAGATGAATTTGAAAAAATGAAAGATGGAGTTGGTATAATAAATGCTTCCCGTGGCGGAGTGATCAATGAAGTTGAACTTATCGAAGCACTCGATTCAGGAAAAGTATTATTTGCCGGCTTAGATGTTTTTGAAAAAGAACCCTTTGACAAGAATCCTCTTTACCAAGAGCTTCTC
>CAZSOC010000014.1:0-45602 GCA_964608415.1 uncultured Flavobacterium sp. | reverse complement strand
GAAGAAAAAGCATTCAAAAACTTGGTTTACACTCCAAACGCTCACACTGTTGTGATCGAGCTTCAAGGAGGAAAATCTTACAGTGCAATTCTTCAAGATATTCAAGTTCATCCTGTATCTGATAAAATCTTACACATTGATTTTTATCAATTGCAAGATGATAAAGAAGTTACAATTGAAGTCCCTGTACAAATTACAGGTGTTTCTCCAGGTGTACTTTTAGGAGGGGTGTTACGTCTTAACCAACGTCGTTTAAGAGTAAAAGCCTTACCAAAACATTTACCTGATTTTATAGAAGCAAATATTTCTCAACTTGAAATGGGGAACAAATTATATGTTACTCAATTAGTTACAGATAATTACAAATTGTTACATCCGGACAACACTGTCGTTGCTCAGGTAAGAATTTCCCGTGCTGCAATGAAAGCTGCTCAAGAAGCTGCAAAAGCTGCAAAAGCACCTGCAAAAGGAAAGAAAAAATAATTTTCAATATATTTTGCTCTCAAAAGCTGTCCTATCGGACAGCTTTTTTTGTACGAAAACATTGCGATAACTTCAATGCAAAAAAAAGCCATCTCAAAAAGGATGGCTAAATTTTATAAAATCACAAAATGGTTTACTTAAAAGCAGCAATCCCTGTAATATCCATTCCTGTAATTAATAAATGAATATCATGAGTACCTTCATAAGTAATCACAGATTCTAAATTCATCATGTGACGCATAATAGAATATTCACCTGTAATTCCCATTCCTCCTAAAATCTGACGTGCTTCACGAGCAATTTCAATTGCCATGTTTACGTTATTCCTTTTTGCCATAGAAATCTGAGCAGAAGTTGCTTTTCCTTCATTTCTTAACACACCTAATCTCCATGTCAATAATTGCGCTTTGGTAATTTCGGTTATCATTTCTGCCAATTTCTTTTGTTGCAATTGAGTTCCTGCAATTGGTTTATCAAACTGAATACGCTCTTTTGCATAACGCAAAGCAGTGTCATAACAATCCATTGCTGCCCCAATCGCTCCCCATGCAATACCATAACGAGCAGAATCCAAACATCCAAGAGGGGCTCCCAACCCGGATTTATTAGGCAATAAATTTTCTTTAGGAACTTTTACATTATCAAAAATCAATTCGCCTGTTGCCGAAGCACGAAGAGACCATTTATTGTGTGTTTCCGGAGTTGTAAAACCTTCCATACCACGCTCTACAACAAGACCGTGGATTCTTCCGTTTTCATCTTTTGCCCAAACTACGGCAATATCTGCAAACGGAGCATTCGAAATCCACATTTTTGCACCATTTAATAAATAGTGATCTCCTTTATCCTTAAAATTAGTGATCATACCACCTGGATTAGATCCAAAATCGGGTTCTGTGAGACCGAAACAACCTATATATTCACCAGAAGCCAGTTTTGGCAGGTATTTATTACGTTGTTCTTCATTGCCATATTTCCAGATTGGATACATTACCAAAGAAGATTGTACAGATGCCGTAGAACGTACGCCAGAATCTCCTCTTTCTATTTCCTGCATGATTAAACCATAAGAAATCTGATCCAGTCCAGCACCACCGTATTCTATGGGAATATAGGGACCAAAAGCTCCAATTTCTGCTAATCCGTTAATAATCTGTTTCGGAAACTCTGCTTTTTGGGCATATTCTTCAATTATCGGAGAAACCTCACGCTTCACCCACTCACGAGCAGCATCACGAACCATTTTATGTTCGTCTGTCAATAATTCGTCTAATAAATAATAATCAGGAGCTTGAAAAAGATCTGGTTTCATTGAAATAAATTTAATTCCCCGCAAAAATAGACAAACAAATCTAACAAATCAATTATTATTCGCGTGAAATTTAACTAAACTCATTGCTTTGGTTTACATTTTTAAATAAAAATCCTGAACAAGTGAGAGGTATTCGGGAGTATAAACATGTCTTGAAATCTCTATGGTCAATTCTTCCTGAGAAAAATCAGGTAATTCATTTCTGGAAAAAGCCAATAAACTACGTTTGATCCCAGAAGTATTTGTACCTCGAATACGTGTAATTTTCATTGGAAATAAATTAAAACCTTTTGACAAATTAATGAATTTTTCCTCTTCTTTATATGGAATAATCACCGAGAATATTCCGTTTTCTGAAAGCAACAAACCAGCGGCTTTAATGAGTTCTTCAAAAGGCAAAGCATCTTCAAAACGCGCCAAATCGCGCTGTTCGCTTTTGGTTTTATAATCTTCTGTATAAAAAGGCGGGTTTGAAATAATTAAATCATATTGTTGAATCGGTTCTGTATCATCCAGATCATCTTCCTGTTCTTCTATAAATTCATCCAAAGCTGCATGATAACAAAACAGTCTATCTCCCCAAGGTGAGTTTTCAAAATTATCTACACATTGTTCGTAAGCCAGTTCATCTATTTCCAAAGCATCTATTTGCTCTGCATTTGAACGTTGTGCCAGCATCAATGCCAAAATTCCGGTTCCTGCACCAATATCTAATACACTATCGGGATTGTGCTTTACAGGTGTCCAGGCACCGAGCAGAACAGCATCGGTTCCTATTTTCATAGCACATTGATCTTGTTCTACCGAGAATTTTTTAAAATTAAATGTCATTCTTATTTTAATCTGTTGTTCAAATCAATAATCTTATCTACGATTACATTGGCCAATTTTTCATGACTTTCGAAAGTCCAGCCTCCAATATGTGGTGTCAAAATCACTTGAGACGAATTTTTCAAAAACTCAAAAACTTCGTGATCGCGTTCGTTTTCATTTGTAATTCTTTCGAAAGACGATTTTTCAAATTCTAATACATCCAGACCGGCACCTAAAATTTTACTGTTTTTTAAACCTTCAACAACTGCAAATGTTTCTACCACTTTTCCTCTGGCAGTATTGATCAACCAAAATGGATTTTGCATCTTATCGATAAAATTTTGGTCAATCATCTTATTGGTCGAATGGGTCAATGGGACATGCAAACTCAAAACTTGTACTTTTTGTTGCAATTCTCCTAAAGAAACCTGACGCGCATTCTCATCTCCTACTCCATCAACAATATCATAACATAGAACTTCAACATCAAAACCACGTAGTTTTTTTGCAAAAGCTTTACCCATATTTCCATAACCAATAATTCCAATGGTATTTCCATCTAATTCGTACCCGCGATTTTTTTCACGATTCCAAAAACCTGCATTGACCTCTTCGTTAGCCGGAATTATTTTATTCATTAATGCTAAAAGCAAACTCAAAGCATGTTCGCCAACTGCATTTCGATTTCCTTCTGGTGCAGCAATCAATTCGATGCCTTTTGAATTTGCATAATCACAATCAATGCTTTCTAAACCAGCCCCTACCCGAGCAATGAATTTTAAATTAGCAGCCTGATCAATGAAATTCTGATCGATTTTAAATCGGCTTCTTATAACAATTCCGTCATAATTGGCAATTTTGGACGCTACCAATTCTTTGGAAGAAACAAAATCTTCTTCGTTGACAAACGCTTCAGCTTCCAATCGTGATTTTAAAATTGGATGATTGCTATCCAAATGCAAAATTTTCATCTTATTTAGATTTAATTCATTACAAAAGTAACTAAAAAATCTGCTTTAAATTTTAGATCCAACACAATGTATTCGAGTGTTTGCAAACTTTCTTATCTTTACAAAATGAATTGGATCACATCTATTTTTAAACAAAAAACAAAAGAAAGCATCGACCCGATGAAAAAATATTTAATTGTAGGATTAGGAAATATAGGATCAGAATACGTAAACACCAGGCATAATATCGGGTTTAAAATTTTAGATTTTTTTGCAAGAAAAGAATCGTTGGATTTTCAAACTGTAAAATTAGGCGCATTGGCAGAATATAAATTCAAAGGAAGAAGTTTTTTCTTGCTGAAACCTAATACTTATATGAATCTTTCCGGAAAAGCCGTCCAATATTGGATGGAAAAAGAAAAAATTCCGCTGGAAAATATTTTAATAATTACAGACGACCTTAACCTTTCTTTCGGAACAATAAGAATAAAGCCAAAAGGAAGCGATGGTGGGCATAATGGATTAAAAAACATCAACCAGATTCTCAATACACAAAATTATGCCCGTTTTAGATTTGGAATTAGTGACGAGTTCAAAAAAGGACAACAGGTAAATTATGTGCTTGGCGAATGGGGAGATGATGAAAGTAGCAAATTACCGGAAAGACTGGAACTGTCCTCAGAAATCATCAGATCGTTTGGAACAGCCGGATTAGAAAATACGATGAATTTTTACAATGGCAAATAAATTTTAATCTAAACACAACAGCTTATGAAAAAAATTCTTTTAGCCCCGGTCTTAATATTGATCATGAGTTGTTCGTCATATCAAAAAAAATCACAAAAGAATGATCCTTTTATATATGGCTGCCCAAATGATGGTATTTGCAGTATTGAAATCGAAAAAAACAAATGTTTGAAAATCAGTCAGGATGACCTCAACGGAATTTCTTATGAATTTCAAAAACATAATGATAAAACTGTTTACATTATTGAATATAACCGAAACATTGATCAAAAATTGATAGATGGACATTATCGGGAGCAAATTGTTTTTGAACTCAATAATAATATCGAAAACTTACAATTGGCAGGAGACGAGCTGCAAGAGATCCAAATGCTATTTGGCAGATTTTGTTATTGTAAGGGATACACCGGTTATTATAAAGTTAGAAATGGTCGTTTTAACCTCAAAGACAAAATTATTTCTATAGAATTTGCTGTAAAAGAAGTTCCTCAGATTATAGAAAAATTTTCGATAAAAATCCCTTAATATTTTTAATGAAAAACCCCGTCACTAAAGAAAATGACGGGGTATTTTTTTCTGTCGGAAATTTATTTAATAATTATTTTCTTAACAGATTTGTTCGAACCATCTTCTACGCTCATCAAATAGATCCCTGCGGAAGCATGAGTTATATCTATCTCTTGTTTCAAATCTCCGTTTGCAGTATAATTTTTAGAATAAATTACCCTGCCTTGTACATCGTATATACAGATATTTACTTTATCTGATTGTAAATTATTGATCTCTATATTGAATATACCAATATTTGGATTGGGGTAAACTAAAAATCCAAAATCATCAGAAGTAATGTTTTCAACCCCTAAATTTTCTGTTGTAAATTTAAACGCTGTAGTATAATTATTAACACATCCTGATTCTGTTTTTGCAGCTACTCTCCAAAAATAGTCCTGATTTTCAATCAAAGTCGACGGAGTATAATTATTAGTATATACTATCGAATCTTCTACAATATTGCTGAAATTTACATCGGTTGCGATCTGTACATTATACGAAAATCCTGTAGAGGTATTATCGGCAATCCAGGTAAGTGTTGGAGTAGTTGTACTTATTACAGTGTTGTCTGCGGGAGCTGTATTACTGATTACAGCAAAAGTAGCAGAAGAAATTTCAAGATATAAATTTACTGATTTTGTTGTTGTTCCGCTTGTTCCGCTTAATACCATCGGGTAAACTCCTGGTGCTAACCCGGCTGTATTGGATATCGTAACATATACAATCCCATTTCCTGTCGCAGATGTTTGTGATAAAGTTGCCGTTGTTCCGGCAGGATTTCCGGTTATTGAGAAATTTACTGTTCCGATAAAAGCACCGACTTTTTCAAAAACCACAGGATAGATCACTTGACCTCCTGTACACATATTGATATTTTGATTCCCTTCTATTCCGTTAAATTTCACAGCAAATGTTGGAAATATTGGAGATTGAATAGAAAAATTTTCATCAGAAATATCATAAAAAATATGATTATTCCCTTTTACCATAATTCTATTATTTGTTCCCGGAATATTTGGCAAGGAAACCAATTCGGAACCATCATTAGGAACTTTACTTGCCAGCATGGTATCAAAATTTTGACCTCCGTCTGTGGACAAATAAATGTCTACAAAGTTACAGTTGATATTATTTGCAGTTGTTCCCGCAACATCCCAGGTAACTGTTTGTCCGGCGCCTGCTGTCCATGTAACATTTGTATTAGGAGATTGAACCAAAAATGGACCTACATTTGCAAAAGTAATGATGTTATTGCCTCTTATTGTTTGCTGATAATCACTTGTATTATTATCTCTTACAGTTAAAGCAAAACTCATCGTCCGGGCAACAGAAGGAACAACTTCGTAAGCAGGAGATAAATCATTTTGTACAACATTGCTTAATGCCGGAAAATATCTTTTAGAAGAAGTTATCGGGGTTCTCGATCTGAAATTAGGCCCATTAGCATTTGTAGACAAAGGAGGTTGGGTAGATATATTATTGTTTGTTTGTTCCCAACAATAAGTCATAGAATCATTTTCGTTATCTATCGCAATTGCATCCAGGATAAACGGTGTAGATTTTGGTATAGTATAATTTTTTAACGGCTTAATACTTGGTGGAGTATTGGTAACAACTTCATTTTCTGAACAATCTCCAAAACCATTAACAAAAACAGATATCTGATTCATACTCACCGCATGAAAATAAGCGTCTGAGTTGAACTGAACATTTACCGGGCTACAAATACCCGCATATGCCATAATTGTAGTTCCGCTGCCTGGTTCTACTGCAGTAGAATTTGTTCTTGCCCCTGTTGTACAATTAGACCCTAATCCATTAAATGTATGTGTTGCTCCAAATTGATGTCCCATTTCGTGAGCTACATAATCAATATTAAAAGGATCATTTACAGGCTGATTGGAACCGGTTACTCCCATTGCTTTATATCCCGAACAAACAGATTGCAATATAGCAACTCCTCCACCGCCTGTAGAATATACATGACCTATATCATAATCTCCCCATGCAATTTTACTATCGACAAAAGCCTGGTTTTGTTCAAGCATCGCTCCTCCATTATTATTGCTGAAATTATCAGAAGTTATATTAATTAACGTATCATTATTGGCAATAAGCTGCAAATGAACTGCAAGATCTTTATTGTAAACCGAATTTATCCTTGTAACAGAAATAACCATAGCCGCCAGAACTGCTGCTTTTTTTGTTTCGACACTTGCAGAACCAGGTACTCCTGCTGCATTCCAGTGATAACTACTGTATTCGATAGTAGAAGAAAGTGCTAATCTGTAGGTTCTGAATATTCCATTGCTGGATTTGGTTTGAAACCCATTTCTGTCATTATGTAAATCGTCGCCTTCATCCTCTACATGACATTGAAAAGGGTTTAAATTCACTACATGATTTCGGGAATAAACAATATAGGACTTTAAATCTCTCGTATAAGTATCCATATAGTTTATTGCTTCACCAGCAATATGTGTGATACTATGAATACCAAATATATTGACACTTAAATAAACAACTTTAGAATTGTCATTTACTGAAACTGCCTTGTAGTTTCTAATATCCGGATATTTTTTTTGTAGATCGGGATGCATAACCGCATAATCCGAAAATCTAAAATCTTCAAAGCTCCCATCTGCAAGCGGTAAACTCAGAATCACATTAGATTTCATTATATCTCTTTCTGAAACATTTACCTTCGCCAATTCGTTTTTAAATCTATTGAAATCTAATGAATACAAATGATAAACACTTGGCATTACAGACCGATCAAATTTGTTTTCATTGGATATATTATCATCTTTGATTACCTCCCAGTAATTTTTATTCTGCCCGAAAGACAGATTTACAATAATTACTGCAAAAAGTAAAAATACTTTTTTCTTCATTTTGAATTAAATTATATTAAGCTTTCAAATTTAACTTATATTAAATCTAAATACAATTAATTTTTTTCAAAATTTGATTTCACTCGGTAAAAGCCAGTGAAATAGAAAGTTCAAGATTATCAAATTATTCTTTTATTTGCATAATCTCGTTTGCTATTAAAAACTTATCAAGTAAATTTGTGAGCTAATTTTTATATTTTGAAAATATTCCATTCAATTAATGATTTTAAATCAGACAAAAAATCAATTGTCACAATCGGCACTTTTGATGGTGTGCATATAGGTCATAAAAAAATCATTGAATTGTTGAATGAATCAAAAAATGATGATTGCGAAAATCTAATTCTTACCTTTTTTCCTCATCCCAGAATGGTTTTACAATCCGGTGAAGAAATAAAGCTCCTTAACACTATCGAAGAAAAGTCAATGTTGTTGGATCAGCAAGGAGTTCAGAATCTGGTAATCCATCCTTTTGATAAAGAATTTTCAAACTTAACGGCAGAAGAATTTGTAAGTAGTATTTTGGTTGAAAAATTCAATATTAAAAAAATAATAATCGGTCATGACCATAGATTTGGAAAAAACAGATCTGCCGATTTTAATGATTTAAAAATATTCGGAGAAAAATATAATTTTGAAGTAGAACAAATTCCTTCTCAGACGATAAATGACATTTCAATTAGTTCAACAAAAATCAGAAATGCACTGAATGAAGGACTGATTACAAAAGCAAACAAGTATTTGGGGTACGATTATTTTATTTCCGGAAAAGTCGTTCAGGGTAAACAATTAGGGAGAACCATCGGGTTTCCTACTGCAAATCTGGAAATCGACCAACCGTACAAACTTGTTCCTAAAAATGGTGTTTACATGATTTATGCTTTTTTAAACAACAAAAAAGTATTTGGCATGATGAATATCGGGAACAGACCGACTGTAGATGGAACAGACCGAACTATTGAAGCGCATTTTATTGATTTTAATGAAAATCTGTATGATCAAAAAATCACTATTTCAATAGTTGAAAAAATTCGGGACGAAATAAAATTTGAATCTCTTGAAAAACTTAAGAGTCAAATAAAATCGGATAAGGATAATACAATAAAATTTTTCGAAAAATGAGTCGTCTTACAGATCAATTATTACGTCCAATAGACAATGCCCCTCTTATAATATTTAGAATATTTCTGGGATTTTTGCTGGCTGCCGAAACTTTCGGAGCAATAATGACCGGATGGGTAAGACGAATATTGATCGAGCCGCAATTCACATTTTCGCATATTGGACTGGATTGGCTTCAACCTCTTCCGGGAAATGGCATGTATTATTACTTTGCCACAATGGGAGTATTGGGGATCTGCGTTATGCTGGGTTACAAGTACCGGTTAACATTAGGTCTGTACACCATACTTTGGGCCGGAGTATATTTTATGCAAAAATCAGCTTATAACAATCACTACTATCTGTTACTGTTAGTTTGTCTGATAATGCTTGTACAGCCTGCCAACAGATATGCTTCGATAGATGCTAAAATAAATCCTGAAATAAAATCTTATCAGATGCCTTTTTGGTGTAGTGCAATAATGATTTTACAGATTTTCATCGTTTATTTTTATGCAACCGTTGCCAAATTATATCCCGATTGGCTCGATGGGACATTTACTAAAAACCTGTTCTCATACAATCAATTTGCAGAAACACTAACTTTTTTTAAATCCAGGTGGTTTCATCTCTTCCTTGCCTATTCAGGAATTTTATTTGACCTGCTGATTATTCCTTTTTTGTTGTGGAAAAGAACCCGGACACTGGCTTTTATAGCTGCAATATTTTTTCATTTATTTAACGCTATTGTCCTGCAAATAGGAATATTCCCGTTTTTTGCATTAAGTTTTGTAGTATTTTTTTACCCTCCGGAAAAAATCGGAAAACTATTTTTCAGAAAAAGAATTATTGAAGAACCTCAGGAAACAACATTCAGATTCAATAAAAAAATTCTCGGAATATTAATCATTTACTTTATTATACAAATCCTATTGCCACTCAGACATTGGACGATAAAAGGAGATGTGCTCTGGACCGAAGAAGGTCACCGCTTAAGTTGGAGGATGATGTTGAGACATCGTTACGGAACTTTAAATTATAAAGTTGTAGATAAAAGCAACAATCAGGAGATCTATTATAACTTTAGAGACAAACTTACTCCAAAACAAAAGGTATTTGTTTCATCTAATCCTGACGGGATATGGCAAATGGCACAATACATCAAAAAAGACATGGCCAGACAAGGAATAGATGTCGCTGTTTACGCCAAGTCATATATGACTGTAAATTACAATATTCAAAGAGTATATATAGATGAAAATGTAGACCTGGCATCTGTTCCCTGGAATTATTTTTTTCATAATGACTGGATTTTACTTTATGATAAAGAAGGAAATCTCATAAAATAACTATCTGAAATTATAAAAAATATTATTTAAATCTTACAATGTTTCTATTTTAAATTTTTCGTAATTTTATCTCTTCACAATTAATTCATTTTTAGCGAGTTAATTTCATACTCAAATTTTATTGGGTTAATTTTTAATCAGAAAACAGAAAATTATGAAAAGAACTACTGAAATAACCAATGGCATCATCATCTTTATCGGAATTGGAGTTTATTTTTTAATTCTGGAATATTTAGGACTTGCTGATCAATTTTTATTAAGAACTTTTAATCTGTTGATAGTTGCTTTCGGAGTAAACAGAGCCATCAAAACCAATTACAAAAATGGTTTAAGAGGATACAACAATCATCTTTTTTCTGCATTTATAACATCTATGATTGGTGCATTTTTATGTATTGCCAGTTTACTTGCTTATATAGAATATAGAGGTGGTGAAGCTTATATTCAGAGACTGTCAAAAGGCTTTTTATTTGGAGGAGGAGATCTAACGGTCAATTATTATTGTATTGGTTTACTATTTGAATCCATTGCTTCGTCCATTATAATTTCCTTTTGCTTAATGCAATTCTGGAAAAATAAAGTTGAAACAATTAATAAGTTAGGGTAATAATATCCGATCTTTCTTTTTAATTAAAAAATATAAGAAGTTTTCCTACTTAAAAAGGAATTACCTACTTTTGAAGCAATTTAAAAGTGGAGATATGACTATCACAAAAAATAACTGGACCAAAGAAGAAATCATAAATATATACAACAAACCTCTTATGGATTTGCTTTACGAAGCAGCTACGATCCATAGAATACATCATGATCCAAATATTGTTCAGGTTTCAACTTTACTTTCTATAAAAACAGGCGGTTGCCCTGAAGATTGCGGGTACTGTCCACAAGCCGCAAGATACCATACAGATATAGAAGGAAATGATTTGATGAGTGTAAGCCAGGTAAAAGCCCAGGCTCTAAGAGCCAAATCCAGTGGTTCATCCAGAGTATGCATGGGTGCCGCATGGAGAAATGTAAAAGACGGCCCGGAATTTGACCAAGTTTTGGAAATGGTTAGAACTATCAACAAATTAGATATGGAAGTTTGTTGTACATTAGGTATGCTTACCGAAAATCAAGCTCAAAGATTAGCAGAAGCCGGTTTATATGCATACAACCACAATCTCGACACTTCAGAAGAATACTATAAAGAAGTAATTTCTACAAGAGGATTTAAAGACCGTTTACAAACTATAGACAATGTAAGAAAAACAAATGTAACGGTATGTTCCGGTGGGATTATCGGAATGGGAGAATCTATAGAAGATCGTGCAGGAATGCTGGTCGCATTGGCTACTCTTAATCCACAGCCGGAATCTGTTCCTATTAATGCACTTGTTGCAGTAGAAGGAACTCCTATGGAAGAAGAAAAACCAGTAGAAATCTGGGATATGATAAGAATGGTTGCAACCACCCGGATAGTAATGCCTCAAACTCAGGTAAGATTATCTGCCGGAAGAACCAATATGAGCAGAGAAGGTCAGGCAATGTGCTTTTTTGCAGGAGCAAACTCAATATTTGCCGGAGATAAGCTATTGACTACTCCAAATCCTGATGTAAACGAAGATATGAAAATGTTCGAAATGCTTGGATTAATCCCTCAGAAACCATTTACAAAAATATCTCAACCTACAACTGTTGAAGCGGAGAACTCTCAATTTCAACCTCTTGGAGAAAAACCGAAATGGTCCCGTCCTTCCCACAAAATTGAAAGAAACCTGGAAGCTTCAAAAAAATCTAAGACATAAATAATTCTTAGACTATTGTTAAAGTTCATATAGCAAAAAAACCTTTTTTTAAATTTGCTTTTATCAAATATTGGTAGAAGCATTTTTATTTTAGATCAATTTTAGCTATGAATTTGAAACTGAAAGAAATTGAACGTGTTAAAACTATTTCCAAAAAAGATTTTTACAATAACTACGTAAAAAAACAAATTCCTATCGTTATTGAAGAGCTTACTCAAGATTGGCCTGCATATCTCAAATGGAAACTAGAATATATAAAAGAAATTGCCGGAGAACAAATCGTCCCGCTTTACGATGACAGACCTGTTTCTCACAAAGAAGGATTTAATCAGGCGCATGCAAAAATGAAAATGAGCGAATACATTGACATCCTCAATTCACAACCAACTAATTATCGTATATTTTTATACAATTTAATGAAACAGGTTCCTTCTCTCAAAACGATTTCAAATGGCCCGATTTAGGATTAAATCTAATCAAACAAATGCCAATGCTGTTTTTTGGCGGAGAAAATTCTAAAGTCTTCATGCATTTTGACATTGATTATTCTAACATTTTACACTTTCATTTTCACGGAAAAAAAAGATGTGTGATTTTTCACCAGAATCAGCCAAAATATTTATATAAAGTCCCGCACTCATTAATCTCCAGAGAAGACATCGATTTTGACAACCCGGATTACGAAAAATTTCCTGCGCTTCAATATGCAGAAGGATTGGTTTGTGATCTAAAACATGGTGAAATGCTTTATGTGCCGGAAGGTTATTGGCACTATATGAAGTACCTTACTCCGGGATTTTCTATGAGCTTAAGAGCCTTACCCAGAAATTTAAATCATCTATCCAAAGCTGTTTATAATATTTTTATCATGAGACATTATGATAATTTAATGAGAAAATTTAAAGGACAAGCATGGATAGATTATAAAAATGAACAGGCAATTATAAGAACCAATAAAATCTTATGATATAATCCGGCAGGTATATTTGCTTCAACAAAATTTTTCTCGATATTTCCGGGAAAAACAAAATTGAAGAAAATATGCAACCTTTTAAAATAATTGGCATCTATCATCAAATAGAACCGATAATTACAAAATAATATCCCGAACTTAAAAACAGTAATGCTCATATTTAAGATATATTCTAAAATATAACACCCCCTTAGGTTCATCAAGATTTAGTTGTTAATTATAGTTTGTTAATGTATTCCTCTGATATGGTGATGTCAGAGGATTTTTTTTAACGTTTGTTTTCAAAAAAACGCTGCATCAATTCCCTGCATCTTTCTTCAAGTATTCCGCCGGTCACTTCGGTTTTAGGATGAATGGTTGTTTTGTAACTAATAAATCCTCTTTTTTCATCTCTGGCTCCAAAAACAATTTTAGAAATCTGACTCCAGTATAAAGCTCCTGCACACATCTGGCAAGGTTCAACAGTAACATAGATCGTACAATTCTTAAGATACTTTCCTCCCAAAAAATTTGCCGCAGCGGTAATACACTGCATTTCTGCATGAGCAGTAACATCGTTGAGCATTTCTGTAAGATTATGTCCTCTGGCAATCACCCGGTTGGCAACCACAACAACTGCACCAATCGGAATTTCATCTTTATCAAAAGCTTGTTGTGCTTCTTTTAAAGCCAGATTCATAAAATATTCATCATTGAAGATATTTTCCATAACTCAAAAATAGAAAACATTATTGTAAATTTGAATTTTAAAATCCAAATGAAAAACAACCTGCTCGATCATATAGAAACTCCCGAAGATTTAAGACAGCTTAAACCAGAGCAACTTCCTCAATTGGCTCAGGAACTGAGAAACTTCATTATTGATGTGGTTTCTGTCAAAGAGGGACATTTAGGAGCAAGTTTAGGCGTGATCGAACTAACCATTGCATTACATTATATTTTCAAAACGCCTGAAGATCTGCTGGTTTGGGACGTAGGTCATCAGGCTTACGGGCACAAAATTCTAACGGGAAGAAAATCCAAATTTGACACCAATAGACAACTTCATGGAATTTCCGGTTTTCCAAAAAGGTCAGAAAGCAATTATGATACTTTTGGAGTAGGTCACTCTTCGACTGCAATTTCTGCGGCTTTAGGAATGGCAATGGCTTCAAAACTTTGTGGAGATTCAGATAAAAATCATATCGCAGTTGTAGGAGATGCTTCCATTGCATCCGGAATGGCGTTTGAAGGACTTAATCATGCAGGTGTTACAGACGCCAATTTATTGGTAATTCTCAACGACAATGCCATAGGAATCGACCCAAGTGTCGGGGCTTTAAAAAATTATCTCACTTCTGTGAAAGAAGGAAAAAACCCCAAACACAATAATATAATTAAATCGTTGAATTTTGATTATTCCGGCCCGGTTGATGGGCATAATATAACGGTTTTATTAAAAGAATTAAAACGATTAAAAAAAATAAAAGGTCCAAAACTACTTCATATTATTACGACAAAAGGAAAAGGGCTTCAACAAGCAGAAGAAAATCAGGTAATATATCATGCTCCGGGAAAATTCAATAAAGAAACAGGAGAAATAATTCCGAAAAGTGAAGAAAATTTACCTCCTAAATTTCAAGATGTTTTCGGATTAACATTACTCGAATTAGCACGGAATAATTCTAAAATTATAGGAATTACCCCGGCAATGCCTACAGGAAGTTCTATGAAATACATGATGGATGTTTTCCCGGACCGTGCTTTTGATGTTGGAATTGCAGAACAACACGCTGTAACTTTATCTGCCGGAATGGCTACTCAGGGAATGATTGTTTATTGCAATATTTATTCGACATTTTTACAAAGAGCTTACGATCAGGTAATTCACGATGTAGCATTACAAAACCTTCCAGTTATTTTTTGTCTCGACCGTTCGGGTTTGGTCGGAGAAGACGGAGCGACCCATCACGGTGTATTTGATTTGGCTTATTTACGCAGCATTCCTAACCTTATAATATTTGCTCCAAGAGATGAGATCCAATTGAGAAATATCCTTTTTACGGTTCAGTTGGAGCTAAAAAATCCTATCGCAATACGTTATCCCAGAGGAAGAGGTATTCATATAAATTGGCAAAACAACTTTCAAAAGATCGAAATTGGCAAAGCCAATTTATTAAAATCCGGAAAGAATATTGCTGTAATTTCTACAGGAACCATTGCCAATAATGTAGCTCAGGCAATTGCGATCTCAAAAAACACAGATGATCTGGCTCATTATGACTTTGGATTTGTAAAACCTCTTGATGATGAAATGCTGAAACAGATCTTCTCCAATTTTAAAATTATAATTACTATTGAAGATGGGGTAATAAAAGGCGGTTTCGGATCCGGAATTTGTGAATTTGCAGCAGCACATAATTTTAAAAATAAAATTATAACTCTGGGAATCCCCGATTTGTTTATAGAACACGGAACAATTGAAGAATTACAGGAATTGTGTAAAATAGATGTGAAAAATTTGCAAAATATTTTTGAAAATTGTTTAAATTATTGAATTTTGCAACTTTCTTATCCAAACTATTTTTTTCAATGAGTTTTTATAAATTATTTCTTTCAATTCTTTTGTTTGTTTGCACAGTTTCATTCGGGCAATCTACTGATTCTATTGTTGTTACCAAACAAGACACTCTGGTAAAGATCAAAAAAAGTAATTGGGAGAAAGAAAATAATATCGGTTTTGATCTCAACGAAATTGCATTTGTAAACTGGAGTGCCGGAGGAAACAGTGCGATTTCCGGATTATTGAAAGGAAAATTTACCAGAAAATACGAAAATGGCAATACCAAATGGCTCAATGAATTAATTGTAAGATACGGTGTTAGCAAACAGGACGGAGTCGAATTAAGAAAAACTGATGACGCATTGCAGATCAACTCTACTTTTGGTTATAGAAGAGATACAACTTCCAACTGGTATCATTCTGCAAAATTTAATTTTAATACCCAGTTTACCAGCGGATATGCCTATCCTAATACCGATTTACCTATTTCAAAGCCGTTTGCTCCCGCTTATACTTTTTTAGGGGTCGGAGCCGAATACAACAATAAATCCAAGGACATGCAATTGTATTTTTCTCCGCTAACAATGAAAAACACCATGGTTCTTGATCAAAGACTTGCCGATCAGGGTTCTTTTGGTGTGGAAAAAGCAATTTATGATGAAGAAGGGAATCTTATTAAGCATGGAAAAAAGTCCAGAACAGAAATTGGTATTCTCATTACCGGTGTTCATAAAAAGGAAATTTTTAAAAATATTACTCTGGAAAACCGGCTTAACATCTATAGTGATTACCTAAATAAGTTTGGCAATATAGATGTAGAGTGGCAAATGCAGTTGGATTTTATTGTAAATAAACACGTAAAAGCCAATATTAATCTGCACATGATTTATGATGACGATATCAAGGCAAAAAAAGAAATAGCAGGCGAACAAGTAATTATGGGTCCTAAAGTACAAATCAAGCAAGTATTGGGAATCGGTGTTACCTATACTTTTTAAAACCTGAATTACTTCTCTGTTTATTGCTTTTTTCTACCATTAATCATTTCATATATCTTCAGTGCATTTCCATCTGTAAGAAGAGAAACATACTGACAAATATGTAAAAGCCTTTCGTAAAGATTTTCTTTTTTTGTTTGAAATTTCTCCGGCAACATCTTCAAAAGTAATTTATCATAGTTTGAAGCATTTCCTTCATACTCGTTATTATAAGCTATAATAAATTTATCCAGCAATGTCTGAATAACCTGATAACCTGCCAGCTCCTTCTCTATTACTTCGCGGCTTTGATATATATTCTCGACACTCAAAGAAATAATATCTCTCATTTGTGCTTTATATTTACTTTTGTCTGTCAAGGCATAAGGAAATTTGCCTTGAAGAATCGCATTTTCATTTTCAATAAAAATATTTACAACATCATAGATCAAACTATTTATTGCCAGAGCTCTCAAATAACTTATACGATCTTCTTTTGTTTTAAGTGAGTTGAATTTTGCCGAATCGATATTCTCTTTTACCAATTTGATTAAATATTCCAAAGCAAAATCTTCTGAAATTAATCCTAAATTAATTCCGTCTTCGAAATCGATAATGGTATAACAAATATCGTCTGCAGCTTCAACCAAATAAGCCAAAGGATGACGTTCAAAACCTATATCTTCACCGGATTTATTAGGGATCAATCCTAATTCTGAAGCAATTTCCTTAAAAAAAGATTGATCCGACTGAAAGAAACCATATTTTTTATCGGCAATATTGGTTGTTGGTTTTTTGGGAAGAGATTCTTTCGGGTACTTGATAAATGCTCCAAGTGTTGCAAATGAAATTCTCAATCCTCCTTCAATTCCTGGTCTTGAAGCACTCAAAAGCGAAAATCCATTGGCATTTCCTTCAAAATCGATTAAATCCTGCCATTGTTTTGCCGTAAGTTGATCTTGAAATATTTTTCCGTTGCCTATCTTAAAATATTCTCCTATTGCTTTTTCTCCGGAATGTCCGAATGGTGGGTTTCCAATATCATGAGCTAAAGAAGCCGCTGCTACAATGGCTCCAAAATCATTGGGCTGATAACCATGAACTTCTTTAAGATGTGGATATTTTTCTATAATTTTTTTTCCGACTAATCTTCCTATTGATCTTCCCACAACAGAAACTTCCAGACTATGTGTTAATCTGGTATGAACAAAATCTGTCTTAGACAATGGAATTACCTGAGTCTTATCCTGCAAACTCCTGAACGCCGAAGAAAATATAATCCGATCATAATCTACTTCAAAACCCAATCGCGTATCATCCTGTTCTTTTCGCAATCTTTTACCTTTATCTCCTTGCTTTTTTAGTGATAAAAGCTGTTCCCAATTCATCATAATCTAAAAATTATTTTGACCGATCTGATCCAGTGAATTAAAATTTTCCTTTTGTTCTTGCAAAAGCTTTCTCTGAACAACGTAGGTTTTGCTCAGTGTATCATGCCATCCTTTTCCCGGAGTTCCCAAAAAAGAAATTGCTTCGAATGGAATAATCCTGCAAAATGTCCTCACGAAAATTTCCCGTGCGGCAGGCTTTTCTCCATAAAGATCCACTACCACAGTTCCTGTTACGAGTTTGCCAATTGAAATTCCGAATAAGATTTCTAAAGTATTATAATATATAATCACAATTACATAACTGAACAGCAGTTCTTCTAAACGGTTCATATTTTCTATTTGCTGTAAAAAATTATGATTCCCCATTATGCCTGTAACTATTGCGATTCCCGTTATTAAAACCAGACTGCCTAAAAACCTAATAATATAATCTATTATCAAATTTGTCAATCTTTGCTGGGTTGTAGCATAAATACTTTCGTCTATCTGATATTGTCTTTTTGTTTCGAAATTCATAAAAAAGCTATGATTTTTTATTTGACAAGAAGAAAACCCGTGATTTTTTTGGGTATTTATCATAACTCTTATCGCTTGGATTTTCTATAACCGTTTTGATATTTACTTCATCGCCTAATTTAAAATTTGTAACTGTATATTGATAATCCAATAAATAAGGACCGCAAAAGAAGTTTCCGTCTGCATCCTTTTCTATTATTCCTGTGTAAACTCCTTTTTGATTTTCTTTTGACATAACACTTTGTTTTATAATTTTCAAATGTAAGGAGAAATGTATATTAATAAAAAAACTGCTCCAAATAATTGAAGCAGTTTAAAAGTATTTGATCTTTCTTACGAACCACACATTTCACAATCGTCGGGTTCTGCATTTTTAGATCGTTCCAGCATTGCTCTAAACTCATCTACTTCTATAGATTCTGTAGTTTCTACAACAATTGGCTTTGCCGGGATATTTTCTGTTTTTTTGTCGTTATTAAGAGTAAACTTAATCGCATCTACTGCAGATTTTGTTCTCAGATAATACATTCCTGTTTTCAATCCCGATTGCCATGCGTAGAAATGCATTGATGTTAATTTAGCATAATTGGCATCTTGCATAAACAGGTTCAACGATTGGGATTGGTCAATAAAATACCCTCTATGTCTTGACATATCGATAATATCTTTCATAGACATTTCCCAAACTGTTTTATACAGCTCTTTTAAATCTTCCGGAATTATATCGATATTTTGTACAGAACCGTTATGGCGCATAATTTCCTGTTTCAAATCATCATTCCAAAGTCCAAGTTTTACTAAATCTTCTAACAAATGTTTATTGACCACGATAAATTCTCCCGATAGTACTCTACGGGTATAAATATTGGAAGTATAGGGTTCGAATGCTTCATTGTTTCCTAAGATCTGAGAAGTTGATGCTGTTGGCATCGGAGCAACCAAAAGTGAGTTTCTTACTCCATTTTCTATCACTTCTTTTCTTAATGCAGACCAATCCCATCTTCCTGATAATTCTTCATCTTTTAATCCCCAAAGATTATATTGAAATTCTCCCTGAGAAATAGGCGATCCCTGGAAAGTAGAATATGGTCCTTCTTCTTTTGCCATTTCCATTGAAGCAGTAACGGCTGCAAAGTATAAGGTTTCGAAGATCTCCTGATTCAGTTTTTTGGCTTCATCCGAAGTAAAAGGAAGCCTTAACAGAATAAAAGCATCTGCCAGTCCCTGAACTCCTAAACCTACTGGTCTGTGACGCATATTAGAATTTTCTGCTTCTTTTACCGGATAGTAATTTCTGTCGATTACCTTGTTTAAATTTCTGGTTACACGTTTGGTAACATTAAACAATAATTCGTGATTAAACATTCCGTTTTCTACAAACATTGGAAGCGAGATAGACGCCAGATTACAAACTGCAATTTCATCCTTGGACGTATATTCCATGATCTCAGTACAAAGATTTGAAGAACGTATAGTTCCTAAATTCTTTTGATTGGATTTACGGTTTGCAGCATCTTTGTATAACATATAAGGTGTTCCTGTCTCAATTTGAGATTCCAGGATTTTTTCCCATAATTCTCTTGCTTTGATTGTTTTTCTGCCTTTGCCCTGTGCTTCATAACCGGTGTACATTGCTTCGAATTCATCACCATAAACATCGTAAAGTCCCGGGCATTCATTAGGACACATCAAAGTCCAGTTGGCATCTTCCTGTACACGTTTCATGAACAGATCTGAAGTCCACATTGCATAAAATAAATCTCTTGCACGCATTTCTTCTTTACCGTGATTTTTCTTAAGATCTAAAAAATCCATAATATCTGCATGCCAGGTTTCTATATAAACCGCGAAACTTCCTTTTCTTTTTCCGCCTCCCTGGTCTACATATCTCGCAGTATCGTTAAAAACCCGAAGCATTGGAACAATTCCGTTGGAGGTTCCGTTAGTTCCACGAATGTAGGATCCTGTTGCACGAACGTTATGAATAGACAATCCTATTCCTCCCGCAGATTGTGAGATCTTGGCGGTTTGTTTGAGTGTATCATAAATTCCGTCGATGCTATCGTCCTGCATTGCCAGAAGAAAACAGGATGACATTTGTGGTTTGGGTGTTCCGGCGTTGAATAACGTTGGTGTTGCATGTGTAAAGAATTTCTTAGACATAAGATCGTAAGTTTCTATCACTGCATCCAGGTCATTTAAGTGGATTCCTACAGAAACGCGCATTAGCATATGTTGGGGACGCTCGACAATTTTTCCGTTGATTTTTAAAAGGTATGATCTTTCTAATGTTTTGAATCCGAAATAATCGTAATTGAAATCTCTGTTATAGATTACATGAGAGTCCAGAAATGCGGCATTTCCCTGTATTACCTGATAGACTTCATCAGACAGTAATGGTGCTTCCTGATTGGTTCTGGGATTTACATAATGATACATTTCCTTCATTGTTTCCGAGAAGGATTTGGTCGTGTTTTTATGTAGGTTAGAAATGGCAATTCTTGCAGCCAGTTGCGCATAATCCGGATGTGCAACGGTCATTGAGGCTGCTGTTTCTGCTGCTAAGTTGTCGAGTTCTGAGGTTGTTACGCCATCATATAATCCTTCGATCACACGCATGGCTACTTTTACGGGATCTACAAGGTCGTTGAGACCGTAACATAATTTTTTTATTCTATCCGTAATCTTATCGAACATTACCGGTTCTCTGTGTCCATCTCTTTTTATTACATACATAAGTTTACAAATTTTGTGAATGTCGGAACATTCGTGTTATTTTAATAAGGTTTAAAAGAAGCCTGAAATTTTTATTTAGCCCCGATTGCAGCAAAAATCTTTTTTCTTTTGCCCGGGGTTTGGGCAAAAGCAAAAAATTGTAGCGAAAAGCGGGTATATGGCTTATAAAGTTCTCTTGGTTTTGCTTCTAAATATATTTTTAGAAATCTGCGTCGAAACTGATTTTTTGTGAATCTCCGGAATTGTTTGCCGATCCACTGTTCAGAACACCTGCCTTTTGGTATTCGGATACTTTCTTTTCGAAGAAATTGGTTTTTCCCTGAAGTGAGATCATATCCATGAAATCAAACGGATTAGTGGTTCCGTACACACGTTCGCACTCTAATTCTACGAGCAAACGATCTGTTACAAATTCCAGATATTGGGTCATGAGCTTGGCGTTCATCCCGATAAGGCTTACCGGAAGTGATTCTGTGATAAATTCTCTCTCGATGTCCAATGCTTCTACGATTATATCTTTGATTCTTGATTTTGATACTTTGTTTACCAAATGATGGTTATGCAGATGTACGGCAAAATCGCAATGTACACCTTCGTCTCTTGAAATTAATTCGTTGGAAAAGGTCAATCCAGGCATTAATCCTCGTTTTTTAAGCCAGAAGATTGAGCAGAATGCTCCTGAGAAAAAGATTCCTTCTACTGCTGCAAATGCAATTAACCTTTCTGCAAATGAGTCTGACTCAATCCATTTGAGTGCCCATTCTGCTTTTTTGCGTATTGCAGGAAATACTTCTAATGCGTTGAACAACTGGTTTTTTTCTACTTCATCTTTTACATAAGTATCGATAAGCAGAGAATAGGTTTCGCTATGAATGTTTTCCATCATGATCTGAAATCCATAAAAAAACTTGGCTTCTGCATATTGTACTTCGTTTACGAAATTCTCTGCAAGGTTTTCATTTACAATTCCATCCGAAGCGGCAAAAAACGCCAGTATATGTTTAATAAAATATCTCTCATCGTTTGTAAGTTTATTGTTCCAGTCGGTTACATCCTGAGACAAGTCTATTTCTTCAGCTGTCCAAAAACTGGCTTCCATCTTTTTATACCATTCCCAAATATCTTGATGTTTGATAGGAAAAATTACAAATCTGTTTTTGTTTTCTTGTAAAATTGGTTCGACTTGTGACATATCGGATTGAGTTTTATTTTATTATAAAGATGAAGATTTTTATCTTTTTGCTGTTACAAAGATTGGAAATTATAGCGGTAAAAGAAAGCCAAACTTATCCACAATTGGAGGGAGTTTTTAACAACGTAAAAGTTTTGAAATTAAAAAATATTGATTTTTAATTATCTGAAAATCAAATGTTTATAAATTACAAAATCTCGTTAGCTATTGAAAACAAAGGGGTTTACAACAACTACTAAAAGTACGTTTTAACGATTTTTTAAAAGGGAAATTATGCTTTGAGTTCTTCTGCAACTTTTTCTAATTCGGAATACCAATCTTGTCCGAATTTTCTGATCAACGCTTCTTTAACGAATTTATAAACCGGGACTTCCAATTCCTTTCCTAACGAACAAGCGTCATCGCAAATATCCCATTTATCATAGTTTACTGCTGAAAATTCTGAAAAATCTTTTACCCGAATCGGGTATAAATGGCAGGAAACCGGTTTTTTCCAGCTGATGATTCCTTGATTATAAGCTTGTTCGATCCCACAAAGTGCGGTTGTTCCGTCAAAAATCACATATGCGCAATCTTTATTATCAATAAGTGGCGTTTCCAAATCTCCGTCTGCGCCTGTTATCCATGTGTGTTGCGACTCAATAGCTGCTATTCCTTCTTTTCTAAGAAAAGGTTTTACGAGCGGAAATATTTCTTCCAGGATTTTCGTTTCTTCCTGAGACAGCGGGGCTCCTGCATCACCGTCTATACAACATGCGCCTTTACATGCAGAAAGATTACACACAAAATCTTTTTGAAGAATGTCTTCTGATACTATGGTTTTACCTAATTGAAACATGCCGCAAATATACAATATTGACCAATAGTTTGCATAGTGATCGATTTAGAATGACTTTAAATAATTTATACACCTAATAATCAGTATTTTAACTTGTTAAAAATTAACGAATACTTAGGATAATTATTTATAAAATAAGATAATTTTGCACAGATAATAATACTTAGTCATGCATTTTGATTTTAAGGAAATAATTACAGTAGCAATGGTTTTGTTTGCAGTAATAGATATCGTTGGTACAGTACCGATTATAATCGATTTACGCAGTAAACACGGACATATAGAATCTGAAAAAGCATCATTGGTTGCAGGGGTGATCATGATCGTATTTCTTTTTATCGGGGAAGAAATGCTTAATCTTATTGGTATTGATGTAAATTCATTTGCTGTTGCAGGGTCATTTGTATTGTTTTTTCTTGCATTGGAAATGATTCTGGGTGTACGAATTTATAAAGATGAAGAAGCCAGTTCCGCTTCTATTGTTCCTATCGCATTTCCGCTTATTGCCGGTGCCGGAACTATGACCACATTGTTGTCTCTTCGTGCCCAATTTCAAACCATAAATATAATTATAGCCATTTTACTAAACATCATCTTGGTTTATGCTGTTTTAAAGTCTTCTTCAAAAATAGAAAAAATACTTGGTAAAAACGGCTTGGGAATAATTCGAAAAACATTTGGAGTGATACTGCTGGCAATCGCTGTTAAATTATTTGCTTCTAATGTTAAAGCTTTATTCTTATAAAATATATTCATTAATTTCACTTTAGAAAATAAAATTTATACATGAAAATTTTTACTTCAATATTGATCGTTATCGCTTTAGCCTTAATTGTTTTTAATATCACATTATTAGATTACAATAACTTATTCGATGGTGATAGCCTGATAGGATTAATTGGTATAGTAGCTTCGTTTTGTGCTATATTTATCTTATTGATCTTTCGGATGTCCAAAATGATCGAAGAAAAGTCTAAAAACGAGTAAGTATGTTGGATGTATTAATCATTGGCGGTGGAGTTGCAGGTGTGTCCTGTGCAATGATCCTTGGATCTGCCCATAAAAAACCTTTTGCAGCAGACAAAAAAATCGCAATACTTACCCATCAAAAATCCACCAATCTGCAAGATGCCATTTTCTATAATGCTTATGGGATTCCTGCCGGGAAATTAGGTTCGGAGCTGATGTCTGAGACATTGGAACAATTGGAACAAACTTATCCCCAAATCCAGCAAATTCCGAATGAGAAAGTACTGCGTGTTGAAAATGCAGACACTCATTTTATTATTCATACCAACAAAAATATTTACGAAAGTAAAATTATAGTTGTAGCAACAAACGCTTCAAATACTTTCGATATAGATGGTCTCAATCAATTTATAGAGCCGCATCAGAAGAGCATTCCTGAAAAGAACAGAATTCAGCTAAAAAACAACGATCATCTGGTTACAAATGGCATTTATGTTGCAGGAACTTTAGCAGGATGGAGAAGTCAATTGTCTATTGCATCGGGAAGTGGCGCAATGGTTGCAACAGATATTCTTACTTTATGGAATAACGGAAATCAAACGCATGCTCACGACAGCATTAGAAAATAAATCTATTTGATCAAGGTTTGAATCATAGCATCCTGCTGAAGTAATATCTCATATGCTGTTTCTTCTCCAAATAACTGATTGGAAAATTCTGCCCAGATGTAGGTTTTTACTAAACTTTTATTGTTTTCCAATTTGAAGTTTTTAGAGTTTTTAACAAATCCATCTTCCATTAAGAGTTTACAGAAAGCATCAAAATAATAATCGGAATCATTAATTTTTGAAGCCAATCCTTTCTTATCCAACATCAAAAATTCTTTTCTGTTCTGATCTAATTGTTTGAAAACAAAATTCCCGACAATTGCAGATTTCATAATATAAACGATCCCTTCCTGTCCGTGCTCTGTTTCAAAAGGAACAAAAATATCGGGCACAATTCCTCCGCCTCCATAGACGATTTTTCCTTTTGGAGTCTTGAATTTAAGTGTGTCTGCAATTTTTATGCTGTCTTTTTTATAAAGTTCTCCTGTTTCAAAGCGATGTCCGAATTCATTAAAATATTCTTCGGATCCGTTTTTGTAAGAACGTTGGATCGATCTTCCCGTTGGCGTATAATATCTTGCTACGGTTAATCTTACTGCAGATCTGTCCTCGAATTTTACTTCACGCTGAACCAAACCTTTACCAAAAGATCTTCTGCCTACTATAATTCCTCTGTCGTTATCCTGTACGGCTCCCGCCAATACTTCACTTGCAGATGCTGAATTTTCGTTGATTAAGACAAAGACATTCCCTTGTTCGAAACTGCCTTTTTGAGTAGCAAACGTTTTATCGATCCTGCCTTTTTTGTTTTTTGTAAAAACGATCAGTTGCTGATCCGGCAGTAAATCGTCTGCAATTTTTACAGCTTGGTCCAGATAGCCTCCTCCATTATCTCTTACATCTATAATCAAAGACTTTATGCCCTGCTTTTTGAGTGCGGCAAGTCCGGATTCAAATTCCCTATAAGTACTCTCTGCAAAACGATTTATTTTTATATAACCCAGTGTATCGTTAATTCTTACTGAAACATCTACGCTATTTAGTGCGATTTTATCTCTTTTGAGTTTTATCTTGAATGTTTTATTTTCTGTTTTCCGATAAATTGTAAGCGCAACTTCCGAACCTTCTTTGCCTTTGAGGGCTGCAAAAAGGCTGTCTAATGGTATTTTCTTTCCAAAAAGCTTTTTATTGTCTGCAAAGAGAATCCGGTCACCGGATAATATTCCTGCTTTTTCAGATGGACCATTCGGTGTTGTTTTGATTACAGCGAGAGAATCTTTTATTACATAAAAATTAATTCCAATCCCTACAAAATCTCCTTTCATCTGCTGGGAGACTTGCTCCATTTCACTTTCAGGAATATATACAGAATGCGGATCTAACTTACTGAGCAGATCGGTAATGGTGAGATCCATAATACTGTCTGTACTGATACTGTCTACATATTCTCTGTCGATAAGATCTATAAGCTGAAAAATCTTGTTGGTTTGATGTTTTGGAAATTTACTTTTACCATACGGAGAAAAATTAAACAATGAACCCATTAAAATTCCTACAGCCAAAATGCTGCAGATCCATATTGGCAAATATTTCTTTTTTATCTTCATCTAGTCTTCCAGTGTTGGTATTTGTACGACTTCTACCCCGGCTTTTTGAAGGAATTCAATTCCGGAATTATCTTTATATCCATTTTGGTATACCACTCTTTTTATTCCGGACTGATGGATGAGTTTACTACATTCTTTACAAGGTGATAATGTAATATATAAGGTAGCATTTTCGCAGGATTGTGTAGATTTTGCAACTTTGAGGATCGCATTGGCTTCTGCGTGCAAAACTTCCCATCTTGTAAGTCCTTCTTCATCTTCACAGCAATTTTCGAATCCTGATGGTGTCCCGTTGTATCCGTCTGATATGATCATTCTGTCTTTTACAATAATTGCTCCTACTTGTTTGCGTTTACAATAAGATAACAAACTCCATTCTTTGGCAATACGGAGATAGGCTTTGTCGTATTTGTTCGTATTTGATATTTCGCTCATGCGTTTATAATATGCTTCTAATTAATTTTTAACCCCGGTAATCGGATCTTTCTGTCCTCAGACGATTCTGTAAACAGAGATAAGGATAATGGTTTACAAAAGTACACAAACGATTTGCTCCTAAAAATTTATTTCCAGATTTCGCTTTCTATAATCATTGGGATGATAATTCCGATAATGATTGCTGATATAACAAGTACCCAATCCCGTCTGGCATTTCTAAAAAAATAACTGACTATGAATGAAAGTACCAGTACAACTAACACTACAATAATTTGTGCCAACTCTATTCCTAAAGCAAATTCTAATAATGGTAAGATTTTTTCTGAGGCTGTTCCGGGCAATATACTTTTGAAATAGTTGGAAAAACCTAATCCGTGTATGATCCCGAAAAACAATGTGATAATATAATTGAGGTTGACATTGTCTTTTTTAGAAGTTTTTTTATTGTTTATGATGTTGCTCAATGCAGTTATCATGATCGTTATGGGTATAAGAAATTCTACCAGACTGCTTTTTATGGTAATCACTTCATATACCGATAAGAATAAAGCAAATGTGTGTCCGAGAGTAAACAATGTAACGAGAAGCAGGATTTTTTTCCAATCCTTAAAAACATAGGGAACCGTTAGCGCAATGAGAAATAATACGTGATCGTACGCATTGATATCCATAACGTGACGGAAACCTATATTGACAAAAGTCCAGAATTCTGACATATTTGATAATTTTTACTTTAATTTGGGATACCAAACTTACAAATTTATTTGGCATTTCTTAAATTTATAACTACATTTAATGAATTCAATAACTATAACTATCTGAGTTTTGGTACTGGATCAATGTTTAAATAATTACAATATATTTGCTCAAAAATTAAAAATAAAAACTATGTCATTTTCAGATTTATTCGACAGCGGATTTAAAAACAGGAATAAAGGTCATTTTTCTGCAATTGTAAGAGTTGCATTAGAAAACGGACAATTAAGTGAGGAAGAAAAATTATTCTTAGACAAACTTGCCAAGGAATTAGAGATTTCTCAGGAGGAATACAATGAGATTTTAGAAAACCCTCTAAAATATCCTATCAACCCTCCTTACTTACACATTCACAGATTAGAGCGTTTATACGACTTATCGAGAATGGTCTATGCAGATCATATCTTAGGTCCTAAGCAAAAAGATATCTTAACCCGTTTTGCCATTGCACTTGGGTTTACTCCGGGAAACGTACAATATATTGTTGACAAAGCATTGTCTTTATTAGTGCTCAATGTCGATCTGGATACTTTTCTTTTTGAAATGCAGAATATGAATCGATAAAAACCAGTTATTTTTAAACAAAAAAACCATTACAATTGAGTGATGGTTTTTTTTGTTTTTTATATAAAATTACTTGGTCAATGAGGCAAAGTGCCGGAAAATTTTATCACCGGCTTCAAAAAACTTAATTTACCTCAACTGAAATCCTCATGAATTCTTCTGCTTTTTCCACCATATTTCTACTTCCGCAGAAAAACGGAACCCTTTGATGCAATTCGGTTGGTTCGATTTCTAAAATTCTATTATATCCATCCGAAGCTTTTCCTCCTGCCTGTTCTGCGATAAAAGCCATCGGGTTACATTCATACAATAATCTTAATTTTCCTTTTGGTGCTTTTGAACTTGTAGGGTAAATATAAATTCCTCCTTTTATCATATTTCTATGAATATCCGAAACCAAACTCCCGATATATCTGGAAGTATAAGGACGATCTCCTTCTTCTGACTGGCAATATTTGATATAATCCTTTACTCCTTGCGGAAACTGTATGTAATTCCCTTCATTTACAGAATAAATTTTCCCGTCCGGTTTAAATTCCATATTAGGGTGCGACAAATAAAATGTTCCTATTGCAGGATTGAGCGTAAAACCATTTACACCATGACCTGTTGTATAAACCAGCATGGTTGAAGTACCGTAAATTACATATCCGGCTGCCACCTGGTTAATTCCGGGCTGAAGAAAATCTTCTAAAGTAACCGGAGTCCCTACCGGAGTAATTCTTCTGTAAACCGAGAAAATGGTCCCGACAGAAACGTTTACATCAATGTTTGAAGATCCATCAAGCGGATCCATCAATACCACATACTTATTGTTGTGTGAATTATCCGTTCCGGCAACTGTTATAAAATCATCATTTTCCTCCGACGCGATCCCGCAAACAATTTCTCTATTGGTTAATGTCTGGATAAAAACTTCGTTGGCATAAACATCCAGTTTTTGCTGATCTTCTCCCTGAATATTTTGTTCACCGGCAGCTCCTATGATATCTACTAATCCGGCTTTGTTTACTTTATAATTAACAACTTTTGCTGCTAATCTGATAGAATTAATAATACGGGAAAGTTCTCCTGATGAATATTTAAACTCACTTTGTTTACCAATTATGAACTCTCCCAAAGTTCTGTTGCGTTCTTTCATTACGAAATCGTTGTAGTTATTCCGTACAAATATCGGCTTTTTTGTGATATTCATATCAATTTTAAATATGAATTTATCAGAATACTATATTTGCACCAAAATTTATTTCTATGAAAATCCGAGCTGGTGAAAAATCCGATATGCCGAAAATTTTAGAGCTCATAAAAGAGTTAGCCTCTTTTGAAAAAGAACCGGATGCTGTAATTATTACTCCCGAAGATCTGATAAAAGACGGTTTTTCAGACAATCCTTTATTCAGGACCTTTGTGGCAGAAATTGACCATACAGTTATCGGAATGGCATTGTTCTACTATCGGTATTCTACCTGGAAAGGAAAAACCATACATTTGGAAGATCTTATTGTAAAAGAAAACTATCGGGGCTGCGGAGCTGGTTTTGCCTTATATAGTGAAGTAATAAAAACAGGGTATCGGGAAAACGTGAAAAGAGTAGAATGGAACGTTCTCGACTGGAACACTCCGGCAATTCGGTTTTATGAAAAATCGGGAGCAAAGGTCTTCGATGACTGGCGAATTGCACAAATGGATGAAAAAGGAATAGAACAATTTATAAATTCAATTTCAAAATAATACTTATGAAAGTTTTTAAATTTGGTGGAGCTTCTGTAAAAGATGCTGCCGGCGTAATGAATGTTTGCAATATTTTACAAAAAGTAGGACACGAAAATGTTATTCTGATCGTTTCTGCAATGGGTAAAACTACCAATGCCCTGGAAATTGTCATAAAAAATTATTTTGAAAAATCTAATGAATTACAATCATCCATACAAGATGTAAAAAAATACCACAATACTATTCTTTTTGATTTGTTCAATGATGAAAACCATGCCGTTTTTACCGATGTAAATGCACTTTTTAAAGATCTGGATTTTTTCCTCGCAAACAATAAATCTCCTAACTACAATTTTGTTTACGATCAGGTGATCGGTTTCGGAGAATTGATTTCTACTACGATTCTTGCCAGTTATATGAATTACAGAGGTATAAAAACCAATTGGCTCGACGTAAGAAGCTACATCAAAACAGATCATAATTATCGGGATGCAAATGTAAACTGGGAACTGACTCAAGATCTGATATCCAAGAATATAAGAAAAAAAGAACTCAACATTACGCAGGGTTTCCTTGGTTCGGATGAAAATAACTTTACCACAACATTAGGAAGAGAAGGTTCCGATTACAGTGCCGCTATTTTCGCCTATTGCCTTAATGCAGAAAGCGTAACCATCTGGAAAGACGTTTCGGGTGTGCTTAACGCCGACCCGAGATTCTTTGAAAACGCACAGTTGCTCAATCAGATTTCATACCGGGAAGCAATAGAATTGGCTTTTTACGGCGCTTCTGTTATCCACCCTAAAACTTTACAGCCTTTACAGAGAAAAGAAATTCCTTTGTATGTAAAATCCTTTATCGAACCATTACAACCGGGAACTTCTGTCTCCAAAGGGGCAGATCTGATTCCGCAGTTACCTTGTTATATTGTCAAAAAAAATCAGCTTTTAATTTCGCTTTCTTCTATAGATTTTTCATTTATCATGGAAGAAAATATCAGCGAAATTTTCGCTTTATTTCATGAGTATAAAATCAAGGTAAATCTGATTCAAAATACTGCGATCAGTTTTTCTGTATGTGTTGAAGACAAATTCGGAAATTTCGAAACCTTAAAATCTGTTCTTTCTAAAAAGTTTAAAATCTCTTTCAACGAAAATGTTTCGCTTTATACGATTAGGCATTTTAATGAAAATTCAATAGCGATCATAGAAAAGAACAAAACGGTTCTCGTTAAACAAACCAGCAGGGAAACGATCCAGATTGTCGCAAAAGATCCCGCGGAGGCATAAGATCCTTTTTGCCGGGCATTAGATTACAAAAACACATTTATTGTGTCTTTCTCTTCGGGGACATACAAAACTTATTATAAAAATGTAAACGCTCAAAAAATATTTCGTATTTATAACTCCTGCAATTTCAAATCATAATACTACTTTTGAAGTCTCAGCGTTATGAATGGTATGTTTAAAAGAATTTTTTCTATAATTTTTATGTTTTGGTTTTCAGTGGGTTTTTCACAGGAATTTCAATTATTGCATAAAAGTGAAAAGATTGCTTTTTCAAAAGATACGATACATTTTACGATAAAGGATTACAATCCCGAAACATTTTCAATAACTGATTTTAACGGAAACCCTGTTCCGGATTCCCTGTATTATTTTGATGCTTCAGGTGGAAAACTCTTCTTTACCGATAAAAGTACAGCGGTAAATGATTCTTTAATGATCCATTATACCCAACTTCCGGAATTTCTTACAAAAACGTATTCTATTTACGATTCTAAGCGTGTAGTCGACGGTTCCAATCCCAACCTTTTCGCTGTTGATCAAAACAACAGCAA
Organism: uncultured Flavobacterium sp.; assembly: GCA_964608415.1. Lineage (GTDB taxonomy): Bacteria > Bacteroidota > Bacteroidia > Flavobacteriales > Flavobacteriaceae > Flavobacterium. The sequence continues at coordinate 13,951 of CAZSOC010000014.1, read as the reverse complement.
ACCATTCGTACCTTTTGACGGACTCAATACCTCAGGAAGCATCACCAGAGGAATGACCATTGGCAACAACCAGAACGCGGTATTAAATTCCAGCTTAGATCTTCAGATTACAGGAAAAATTTCAGACAAAGTAAACTTGCGCGCCTCTATTCAGGATACCAACATCCCTTTGCAGGAAGGCGGTTATTCTCAAAAACTGGATGAATTCGACCAGATTTTCATCGAATTGTTTTCTAAGAACTGGAGTATTCGTGCCGGAGACTTATTTTTAGAGAACAGACAATCCCGGTACCTTAATTTCAATAAAAAAGTGCAGGGACTCTCTACACAATTCACATTTGGAAATGAGGAAGCCAAAACCGATGTATTCGCTTCTGCAGCTTTGGTAAGAGGGCAATATGCCAAAAGCACCTTTGTGGGAGAAGAGGGAAACCAGGGTCCGTATAAGCTCAAAGGTCCCAATGGAGAATTGTATGTTCTGGTCATTTCGGGATCAGAAAGAGTTTATGTAAACGGGAGATTGCTCAAAAGAGGAGAAAACAATGATTATGTAATCGATTATAATGCCGGAGAAATCATTTTTACATCATTATTCCCTATTTCATCCGAAATGAGAATTAATATAGAATATCAGTATTCCGACAGGAATTATACCCGGTTTGCTACCTACGCCGGCGCAACTCATACACAGGAAAAATGGAAGATAGGAGGTTTTCTCTATTCTGAAAATGATGTAAAAAATCAGCCTTTACAACAAAATCTATCTCCCGAGCAAGTAGAAATTCTCTCTCAGGCAGGAAACGACCCTGCATTGATGTTTGCTCCCTCCGCTTATCCGGACACTTATTCTGAAAATAAAATCCTGTATAAAAAAGTGTCGGAAAACGGTGTAGAATATTTTGAATTTTCCAACAATCCCGAAGATGAGCTATACAACGTAAGATTTTCATTGGTTGGAAGTAAAAAGGGGAATTATATTCTGGCAAACAGTGCCGCAGTGGGCAAAATTTATCAATATATTTCTCCGGAAAACGGTGTTCCTTCAGGAGATTATGAACCGATCACGAGATTGGTCCCTCCTACCAAAATTCAGATCGCAACGTTTTTAGGAGGTTATAATCCTTCAGAAAAAACAGATATAGATTTCGAAATCGGCGTAAGCAATAACGATCAAAATTTATTTTCATCCGTAAATGATAACCAAAACCAGGGGATTGCTGGCCATATAAATACCAAACAAAGGATCTTTACAGGAAAATGGCATATTGACGCTTTTGCCAAATACCAGTTTGTAGAAGAAAATTTCAAAACCATCGAAAGGCTTTTCAATATCGAATTCAACCGCGATTGGAACATTACACTGGTTTCCGGCAATCAAAGTTTACTTACTACAGGAGTCCATTTTCAGTTACCGGAAAAAGGCAGTGCAACCTATCAGTTAGAGCAGCTTGATTTTTCGGATAATTTTAGCGGAAACAGACATTTGGTAAACCTGCAGTTCAACCTGAAAAACTGGACACTGCATAATGTGAGCAGTTACTTAAAAAGCAACGGAAACCATGCTTCTTCCCAATTTTTAAGAACCGAAACACAGGCTAAATACCATTGGAAGAAAAACTGGATCGGAGGAAGCCTGCGTGCAGAAAACAACAAAGAAATTATAAAAGAAACACAGTTGCTAAGTACTCTGAGCCAGAAATTTACAGAGTACGGTGCTTTTGCAGGAAGAGGCGATTCTACCAAAGTATTTGTAGAGCTGGGTTATCTCCACAGGCTGAACGACAGTTTGATCAATGGAAACCTGGAAAGGGTAAACCGGTCTTCTTCCTATTATGTAAAATCAAAACTCATTCAAAACGAAACCACCAATCTCGCCGTTTTTGCCAATTACCGGGTTTTGAAGTTTGAAGACAAAACCCGAAAACCGGAACCTTCTGTTAATTCCAGAATTCAGTATGGAGACCGGTTTTTCGACCAGCTGGTACAAATCAATACCGCTTTCGAAACAACCTCAGGAAGTATTGCCCAGCAGGAATTTTCTTACCTCGAAGTAGAACCCGGACAAGGTGTTTATACCTGGATAGATTATAACGGTAACGGAATACAGGAGCTGGAAGAATTTGAAGTAGCCGCTTTTCCCGATCAGGCAAAATATGTAAGGGTTTATCTGCCGAATCAGATATTTCTAAAAACACATCAAAACAAATTTTCGCAATCTTTGATCTTAAATCCTCTGCAATGGCAAAACGAAACCGGAATAAAAAAGGTGCTTTCCTACTTCTACAACCAGACGTCCTATCTTACAGAAAGAAAAATTGTACGGGATGGCGGTAATTTTGATTTTAACCCATTTAGCAAAAACAGTGATGATCTGCTGGGGCTTAATACCAGTTTCCGAAACAGTCTGTTCTACAACCGGGGAAAACAAAAACATTCTCTTACCTATACTTTTCTTGTAAATAACATAAAAAATCTGCTGTCTGTTGGTTCGCAATCCAGTGATAACAGGTCACATCAGCTTCAATACACGCATTTGCTGAAAAAAACCTGGTTGTTCAACATGACCTCTAAAACCATACGAACATCTGTCAATTCAGAAAATTATGTGTCAAAAAACTATAAAATAGAAGGATATCAACTTGCACCCAAGATCTCTTATTTGTTTTCAAAAAGTACGAGCTGGGATGTTTTTTATGAAATGCAGCAAAAGAAAAATACAATAGGCGATCTTGAAAAACTGGATCAGCACCGTTTCGGAACTTCTTTTACTTACAGCAGCGAGAAAAAACTCACTATGAACGGCGAAATATCCATGTACAAAAACCAATTTTCCGGCGACGAGCTGGCTCCCGCAGCTTATCAGATGCTGGAAGGCCTACAACCCGGAAAAAACTATACATGGAGATTACTGGTACAAAAAAACATTACGCAATACCTCGATATAAATCTGAACTACCAGGGTAGAAAATCGGAAGATTACAAAACCATCCATATCGGAAATATTCAGTTAAGGGCTTATTTTTAAATATCTCCTTATAAAAAAACATTCCACGACAGACGAGCGGATATGTCGGGTTGGGCAAATTTGTGACCCTGTAAAAATACCCCTATCTCTCCCAATGTTACAAAAAAATCATTTTTGAAACTTTATTTCACGAAACCGTTTTCGATGAAAGTGCAGTTCGTCGAATAAAAAATACCTTTTGTCGAAAAGATTAAAATTAGCTTAATGATAGTTTGACATTAGGTTAATAGTAGATTTAGTTTTGTTCGAAATTTCAGGAAGACCCCCTCTTTATGAGTTCCTGAATAGATTACCCCAAAATAATTCTTATGAAAAAAATTTTATTATTATTTGCTATTGCATTATTACCTGTTTTTGGTCAAGCGACTGAGGTAAAATGGAATGATCCTATAAATAAGGTAACTGACCTGACCAGTTCTGACGCATATATTCCTACCATATCAGGGCCATTATGTGGAACATATTATGTAGGAGAGGCAGGAGACTTTACAACTTTAACTCAAGCAGTCAATTACTTAAATGCAAATGGTGTTAGTTGTGCTGTAACATTTATATTAACAAACACTTTATATGAAAATGTTGCAGGTAATACTAATGGTGAAAATTTCCCATTAACAATCAATAATACAATTAATACTACTCCAACAAATACAGTTACTTTTAAACCTGCTCCAAATACAGATGTGACAATTAAGGTTAATAATATAATAGTTAATAACAAATTAATTCATCCTTTATTTTTATTTAAATTAAATGGTGCCAACAATGTTGTTTTTGATGGTTCAAACACAGGAAGTTCTCTTAACTTAATTAATAATGATCATATAGAGTCTAATGATAGAACTGTTTTTTGGTTAACAAGTAGCACAAATAATACTGTTATTAAAAACTTAAAAATAGCACAAGGTAATTATAACGGTGATTGGGCTTTCTCTGCAGGGGTATTCCAAGGATCAAATAATACTGTAGGAAGTCAAGGATCTACTACAAGTTCAAAACTTGTAGTTTCAAATAATATTTTTGAAGGGATAAAGCAAGGGGTATATGTCCATAATCCTACATCAGATATTACGATTTCTAACAACGAATTTGCAAGCGAAACTACAGGAAAGATGCATAAATGTATTTACCTGAAAGGAGTGAGTAAGTTTACTGTTTCTGAAAATAAAGTTAAAAAAGTTAATACTTCTTTTTCTTCTGATCATTATTTGGGCATCTATATCGACGGAAAGCAAGGTACAGTTAATAAGAATATTTTATACGACATAAAGAGAACGAATCCAAGCCAATCAATTGCAGGGATTTGGTTGAAATCAACCGCAACAAGCATTAATGAGGCTATCACTGTTAGTAATAATTTTATAACTAATTTGCAAACAGGAGGAGGAGGAAGTGTTTCTCAAGGTGCTTATGGTATCTATATAGAGTCCGGACAATGGTTTAAAATTTACCACAATACTATTAATTTAAAACAAGACTTTCAAACAACGGGGATTTCCGCTGCACTTTTAATAGATAAGGGTACTAAACTGGATGTAAGAAACAATATTTTCAACAATAATCTCACCTATAATTCCGCAGGAAGAGCAAGTGTTGCAATTGTGAACTATTCTGCTAACGATACATTTACCCACTTAGATTACAACAATTATTATTCGAATGGTGTTATAGGAATTAAAGCTGGGACTGTAACTTGGATCGATTACGGAAATCCAAGCTATATCCAAACTCTCAGTGCCTGGAAAACATCATTAGGAAAAGATACTCAATCGACAAATGTTCAGCCTGCTTTTGTTGACGAAGACAACGATTTGCACTTAGTACCGGATAATATCATAAATGTACAATCTTTAGGAGGTGTTTCCGGATTAGGGATCACAGAAGATATCGACGGCGACGAAAGGTATGCTACAAGACCCACAATGGGTGCTGATGAAATTTCAGAAACCAGATGTACAGAAGTAGTAACCTGGGACGGAGAAAGTTGGAGTAACGGTCAACCTGCTAATTGGTCAGGTAACGAAAATGTTAAAATCGTTATATCCGGACCTTATACTATGGGTGATGTAAATGTGTTAAATTCTTGCCAGTTGGAAATTGCTCCAAATGTAGAATTAAAAATTGGAGACGGATTTGTATATATTGTTGAAGATAAAATAATAAATAACGGCAGTATCCTTGTAGAAAACAACGGTTCTTTAGTACAAATCAACAACGATGCAGGTTATGAAGGAACTGGTGATTCTTTCAAAATGTATAGAAAAACCCAAGAAGTTTTCAGATATGATTTTACCTATTGGTCATCTCCTGTGAAAGATTTTATATTAAAGAATGTCTCTCCCCTGACCTTATTTGATAAATTCTACAGCTGGAATGCTACTGCCAATCCACAAGCCTGGAAATCTCATCCTTCTAATGGTCCAGCAAAAATTATGGATCCCGGAGTAGGATATATCGTTCGTGCCCCGCAAAGTTTTGCTATTCAAGGTTCTGCAGGAGCTCAACCCGGCATACATACAGCAGTTTTTGAAGGAATTCCGAACAATGGTATCGTTGAAGTGCCCGTTGTCACAAGCACCGCAGGTTTTGAAAGTTGGAATTTAATAGGAAACCCTTATCCCTCTGCTATTGATCTGGATCTGTTTATTGGAGCGAATGAAGATGCTGTAGAAGGTTCTGTATATTTATGGGCACAAAACAAAGCTCCTTCAACAACAGATGGAGTAGTTTATACTTACGGAAGTGATTTTGCGATATATAATAAAACAGGAGGAAGTTTATTAAGAAAATCCAATCCAGGAAATGAAGACGATGTTATTGAAATTACTAAAACCCTGGCTGCCGGTCAATCTTTTTTCATGAAAGGAAAACTAAATGGTACCGAAGACAAAGTTGTTTTTAATAATAGCATGAGAATTACAAGTCCTGGAGAAAATGCTCAGTTTTTTAGAGCTCCTAATCCAACCGAACCTGTAGAAAACTGGGATACAACAGGAAAGCACAGAATCTGGCTTAATATAGAAAACAGCAATCATACCGCATTCAGTCAAGCTTTGGTAGGATATATAGAAAATGCTACAAACGATGTCGACTGGGCTTATGATGCACAAGTAAATAGTACCAATTCTTTAATATTGTATTCTTTGATCAACAATAAGGACTACACTGTTCAGGGAAAAGCTTTACCTTTTAGCAATCAGGACATAGTTCCTTTAGGATATAAATCCACCACAGCAGGGAATTTCGAAATCAGTCTTGATCGATTCGACGGATTATTCTCAAATCAAAACATCTATTTAGAAGACAAACTTTTAAATGTGGTTCACGATCTAAAACTGTCAAGCTATACTTTTACTACTGTGCCGGGAACTTTTAACGAGCGTTTTGTATTGCGTTATACACCACAGGAAACCTTAGGCGTGGATACTCCGGTTATCGACCCTAACTCAATAATTGTTTTCAAAAACGGAAACCGGATCGAAATTAAATCTACAGATTTAAACCTACAAGAAGTTACAGTATATGACCTGCTTGGCAGAACCATCTACAGCAATAACAAAATAAATACAACACAATTTTCTACTTCGCCACTTAACGTGCAAAATCAGGTTATAATTGTGAAAGTAAAAACAGAGAACAACGCACAGTTGTCCCGAAAAATAATCATGAATTAATTTACCCCTAAAATTTTCCTATCATACTTAATGTTACTGCCGTAAATTCATACTTTTGAGTTTACGGTTTTTTTTATTTCTTAGGTAAAATAGAACCCTGGTGATTCAACTCTTTTTCTGGGGTTTTGTTCGGGTCTTGTTCGGGTCTTGTTCGGTAAAACCCGAACAAAAAGTACTTTTTCCCGAACAAGACCCGAACAAATGTGCCAAAAACATCCTGTAAATTGGTCTTACATTAAGTTTGTTTTGCAACAGACGAAAACCTGAAATCTCAAAATAAACGAATTTTCAAAATACTATAAATGGATTAGTCTTACCTGTATCGTTTTTTTTATATTTATTGAAGGAGTACGACTCAATTCAAAAAATGTACCTTCCTCCTCACTTATTGTTCCACCGGGTGGAGTTAAAACCCTGTAAAAACATCTTCCTCTACTACTCTTTTTATTAAACATCTGATAACTTTATCCTAAACCACTTTCGGGCAGGTACGGTCTATATTTGCCCAACCGGAACCGGCTTTTGAATGAAATAAAAAGAAGCAGAAAAGACCCTGTGAAAGATCAAAACGAATTCTGTAACACAAATAAGATATTGAAAAAAAGTTAAAACCCGATCAAAGCAAATAAAAACACCATTGAATATAAACACAAAAAATATAGAATTAACTGATTATTATGTAATAATTTTGTGAAAAATAATACAGATATATCAAATAAAACAAAAATAAAAGATGAAGTAACAAAAATGTTGGTTTTTGTTATAAGATTTAAACATAAAATATATCTTTGTTTTTATTCTAAGCCGTACTTGGTTGTAAAAGAATAGTTTAGAAAAATAGTATTGAAATTGCTGCTTCCATAAGTGTTAAAATTAACTTAACGCCAATAATCATGTGTCTTCCCAAAGGACAGGGATTATTGCAAAAAAGGAAACCGGCAGCAGGAAAAATCTTATCCTAACGTATGATTTTATGAATATTTTCATAGAACAGGTAGGTTGTTGCTTTTTTAAAACAAGCAACAGCAGGTATTTTTTTGTGGTATAAAAGATTAAAAGAGAAATTAAGATATGAAAAGAGAATTACGTTTGGGTTTTGTTGCGAAATGCAACGGGGTCTTGGATGCAGTAAAATCTAGTGGGAATCGGTTTTTATTCGTTTTGTTGATGATGGTTTCTGTTGTTGGATGGGGGCAATATTCTGGGACTGGAACGTTTACAAAAATTACTTCAATAGGGGAACTTACCGATGGATATTATGTTATTCTAAATGAGGCCGATGCATTTGTAATGACTAATGAAAGATCAGGGACTGCAACAGGTGGATATTTTTTAAGTACTGCGATATCGCCAATGTCAGGAACAATTACAAATCCACCGATGACGCAGGTATGGAAAATTGAAACAAATGGCAGTGGTAGAACAATATATAATGAAGGAATAGAAAAATATGTAGGTTGGAACTCAGGGAATGCCGCCTCGATAGAAGACACACCTGCTAATACAAATAGATGGACATTCTCTTACGGATCGTCTAAATGGACAGTTAACAATGTGAATACTCCAGTAAGACAATTGTCATATAACAGTGGATCTCCTCGATTTGCAGCTTACGGAAATGATGGTCAACATGAACTACAATTATATAAACTAACACCATCCTGCACTGCGCCAACACCAACCTATACAACCGAACCGTCAAGTACCGTTTGTGCTCAAGCAGATGTTACTTATACGACAGAATCAGGAAATACAGATTATGTATGGAGTGTTCCCGGAGTGTTAAATACAGATTATTCAATTACAAGTGGAGGAATAGGAACGGCGTCAAATACCGTAACGTTAAAATGGTTAACCGGAGGAAATAAAACCGTAACTGTAGGTTATACAGAAGATGATTGTGCCAGTACCTCTCCGGCATCATCAACCATAACCGTACGAAATGTCACGATTGCTCCAACGACAACCCAAAATATTTATACAGGAGCAAATGGAAGTCTATTAACCGCTACCGATACAGGTGCTACTTCAAGAGAATGGAAATATGGTACTGTATCAGAAGGTCCTTACGGAACTTCTACCGGAGTAACAGCTTCTACTTATACCCCCAACTTTCCAACAGCAGGGACATATTTTGTAGTTTGTGAAAGCACCTTTGCTTGTGGAGCATTATTAAGTAATGAAGTAGAAATTAATGTTTCAAATCCGCCGGAAATTATTTTAAGTTCAGGAAACCCAGCCTCAACCGCAGGAAATTTAATACAAGGCACAACAAACAATGTTATCTATGGATTTGACCTGGCTGTAACTACTGCAAATGCGGCTTTAACTCAAGTAGTTTTTACTATTGCAGGAGGCTATGCCAATACCGAAGTTTCCAATTATAAGCTTTGGTATTCTGCCGATGCTACTTTTAATTCGGTTTCCGATACTACCATTGCTACTTTACCTGCTTCAGGAGCAGCTGGTAGCAAAACTTTTACCGGATTTACTCAAATTATCAATAATGGAAACACCGGATATTTTTTTATCACTACCGATATTCCTTGTACTGCTGATGCTACTTCGGCTTATACCCTTAGAGTAAATGCAGTTACAACAGCCGGGCTAACATTTACTGCAGGGAACAAGTCGGGTACTGCTTCAAACGGAGCTATACACACCTTTACTTCCGCAATACCAAATGATGCCACTTCTCCATCAACATCCAATTGTCAAAACGGAGGAACCAAAGTCACTTGGATAAACGCATCAGGATGCCGTGATGAAGTTTTTGTGTTTGCAAAAGAAGGAGCTTTTACAGCTGCAATACCAACCGGCAATGGAAGTGGCTATCCAACAGCTAGTACAACCTTTGGGTCAGGAACTGGTTTTGATGGAGGCTTCCTTGTTTATAAAGGATCCCTTCAAACAGTTTCTGTATCAGGATTAACCAACGGAACTACTTATCATTATAAAATATTTACAAGAAACGATAATAACTGGAGTAATGGTGTAACTACAAGTTGTACACCAAGTGCGGTTTATTGTACACCAACCACTACAAATATTGCGGGTGGAGATAAAATAAATTATTTTGAAATAGAAGGAATAACAACATTGCTATATACTTCATCTGCAATTTCCGCAGGAGGTTACGGAAATCTTTATGCTATACATTCTGTTACACAACAGGCGGGGGAAACATTGACTTTTGCAGAAACCTATGTTCAAAATTCTAATAATCCGGAAACTCATGGATTCAATATATGGATAGATTGGAGTGGTGATGGAGATTTTATAGATGCAGGAGAAAAAGTATATGCCTCGGGAGGCACTAGTAGTACAGGTTTTGTAGATGAATTTACTATTCCTTTATCTACAATACCGGGTGATTACAGAATGAGAATAAGAGCCGTTTATAACAATTCGAATCCTGATTCTTGCGATAATGTTGCTTGGGGTGAAGCATTAGATTTCAAATTGATTGTCACTATGGCTTGTACGCCTCCGGCTGTACCACCTACACCTACGAGTAATTCTCCACAATGTGCACCAACCGGTGTTACAGTAGAATATGCAGGGTCTGCACCAGCAGGAGAATCCTGGTTCTGGCAAACGACTGCTACAGGAACAGAAATAGCTTCTGTAAACTCGGCTTCTACTTATAATGTGACAACTCCGGGATCGACTACGGTTTATCTTCGTTCAAGAAACGACATTACTGATTGTTGGAGTACCGCTTCAAGTATAGAAGTGATAGTAGACGAAGAAACGCTAATTGTAAATGATCCTCAAGATAAAACAGTTTATATGGGCACCCCTGCTGTTTTTGAAGTCATCGCAACAGGCAGCAACCTACTATACCAATGGCAAATAGATGACGGAACTGGATGGAGAGATGTTACCTTAGCAGATGGAACAGACGGAGATACTGATACATTCACAACCGTAAACACTACTCTTTCAATGAACGACTATCTGTACAGAGTACAAATTTTAGGCGAATGTGGCAGCCCACTCACATCAGATGAAGCGGAGCTTACCGTTTCCGATACACCTATCTGTACTCCTATATGGGAAGATAATTTTGATTATGGATGTGTAGATAATAATAATATTCCAACTATTGCTTCTGATTGGGTTAGATTTAGCGGGTCTAACAATGACTTTAAATATTCTGCTATGGGATTAAGCTACTCAGGTTACGCAAGCTCTGGAATTGGAGGAGCAGCAGAATTTATAACTAATGGTACTGATGACATAAAAAGAGTGTTTTCTACAACAGGTATTTCTTCTGGAAATGTATATGCATCTTTTCTAATCAACTTGAATAGCTCAACCAGTACTTCAGATGATTACTTTATAGCTTTGGTTGGCGATCCAAATAGCGGAAACAACTATAATGCAAGGATTTATCTTAAAAAAGATGGTACACAATTCAGGTTAGGTGTTGGAAAACAATCCTCGTCAGGTGGTGCTGCGGATACTCATACTGGGTTATTAAATTTTGATACAACTTACTTGATAGTTGTTCGATATGAATTCATTTCCGGTGGAACAAACGATCCGTTCAAATTATGGGTATTTTCAGGAAGCATGCCTACTTCTGAACCAGCAACTGGATTCATATCAGCCACGGTTTCTGGAACAGATGCAACTAATTTGAAAGCTTTTGCTCTTAGACAAACTAATAAACCAAAAGGTTTAATAGACGGAATTCGAGTAGGAACTACTTGGGAAGATGTAGTTTGTGCAGGAGGTATTACCGTTCCTGATACCTATACATGGAATGGTAGCACTTCATCTTCTTGGGATGTAGCTTGTAACTGGACGCCTAACGGAGTACCGAATGCAACTAATAATGTTATCATCAATGTTCCGGGTACAAATGAATTGAATATCACTTCAAGTAAAACGGTTAATGACTTTACACTTAACGGGATCGGGGATTTCAATATGTCTTCTGCCGGAATTCTAACCATTAACGGTAATGTAACTTATGGAGGGGCGGCAACGGCAACTTTAGATTGCGATAGTCAAATTAATATTACAAGTACATCATCACAACCAATTCCACCTTTAACCTACGGAAATCTTGATATTACAGGAGGCTCGAGAGTTTTCTCTCCAACAGGAATAATCAAAATCTGTAATGGATTTAACGTAAACCCAACTCTTTATGACTATACAGTAACCGGAAGCACAGTAGAATATATTTCTCCTAATACAGGTTGGACAATGTTGCCATTTACCTATAATAATTTAATCTTTAGTGGCACTGGAGATTTTTCAATTGGATATTCAAGTCCTGCTGTTAGTAAAACAGTTAATGTTTTGGGTAATTTCACTCAAACTGCGGGAATTGTTTATTTAGGGGAAACAAATTCAGCAACAGCAACACTTAACATTGATGGGAGCATGACACTTTCAGGTGGGGAATTTGATATAAATTACACAAATGGAGGAACAGGAATCGTAAATCTAAAAGGAAATTTATCAGTAGGCTCTGGGGCTCTGTTAAAGGCTAATAATGGTATATTCAACAATTTTAATTTTACTGGTACATCTCCTCAAACTATTGATATTGCTTCAACCTCAACTTTAGAAAACAGTAAAATAAATTTCAATATAAAAAATGGTGTCTACATCCAATTAGTCAACAGAGATTTTGAACTAGGAGAAAACTCAAAACTAACCGTTGAAAGCGGAGGTACTTTAGATTTTGGGTTTGATGGTACTACTCCATTAAACGTAAAAATATCAGGTAGCCAAACAGGTACTGCTTTTGAATCGCAACCCGGAAGTACATTAAAAATCACTTCTTCTGAGGGAATTATGTCATCGGGAACTTCAGGTAATGTACAGACAACCACAAGAATTTTTGCTACCACTGCTCCTTATGGAGATTATCATTATATAGGAAAAGTCGATCAAAACACAGGAACAGGGCTTCTCGCTAATGTAAGAAATCTGGTAATCAACAATGAAGAAGCAACCAGCAATATTACTCTAACCGGTAATGTTACAGTAAACAATACTTTAACAATGATACAGGGTAATATTGTTACAGATTCAAATCGCTTGGAATTGGGAGCAAGTATCTCTGCAAAAGGAACTCTAACCTATACAGATGGTATGGTAAAAGGTGCTCTGCGTCGCTGGTTTAACGGTATCAATAGTGGTAGCACTTCGGGACTTTTCCCAATGGGAACTTCTGCAAACCTGAAACGTTTTGCAACAATAGAATTTACTACCGCTCCTTCTTCGGGAGGATATTTGGATATTGCTCTTCATGAAAGTACTATGGGAGACACAGGAGTTGCTGCTTTATCAAACATTCCCGCAACAGGAACATGTCCGGCATTTACTGTTTTAGGAACAGATGATTTTTACTGGAATTTAACACCTACTTCTTTAACAGGAGGAACTTACAATGCAACCTTTACAAAACAAAGCAGTTCGACAACTGACATTTGCAAACAAACTCTTTTAACAAGAGACACTACAAATTGGCTAAATCCGGGAACTCATATTGAACCATCCGGAACTCCTGAAAATATTACTATAAGCCGTTTAGGATTAACCGGAATTATCAAGGATTTTGGTATAGGAAATGGTTATTGCTCTAATACTATTGCAACATATAATGGTACCTGGTCTACTACCCCGACACGTTCAACTCCTGTTGTAATAAGTGCCAATTATACTCTATCCGTTGGTTTATTACAAGCCTGTGAATGTCTGGTAGAAGAAAACGTAACATTAACAATTCCAAATGATGCTACTTTTGAAGTCATTAACGGAATAACCCTTGAACAAGATCCGTTGGAAATAAATCATGGAAAAATGATTATAGAAAATGGCGGTAGTCTCGTACAGATTACCGATGTAGACAACGCCACCGCCAACAACAATATTGGAAATATCCATATGGAGCGAATCACTCCACCAATGTCTCGTTACGATTTTACCTATTGGTCTTCTCCGGTAAAAGACTTTATATTAAAAAATGTCTCTCCACTAACCTTATTTGATAAATTCTACAGCTGGAACCCGACAGGCGGCACAAGCAATACAGGCGCATGGGTATCTCACCCTTCTAACGGAACTCCGAAAATTATGTCCTCAGGAGCAGGATACAGTGTAAGAGCCCCTCAATCCTTCCCTCTGCCAAACACAGATCCGCCTATAAGCCATACAGCCAATTTTTCCGGCATACCAAACAATGGTATTGTAACTATTCCTACCAGCGGAAGCAGTTCTCCTCCTG
>CAZSOC010000013.1:15226-50962 GCA_964608415.1 uncultured Flavobacterium sp. | reverse complement strand
CTCATTAACACAACAAATTTCTAAAGGAATAATACCTTCAATGTTGTTTTGGGGACCTCCGGGAACCGGAAAAACGACTTTGGCTCAGATTATTGCACAAGAATCCCAACGCCCTTTTTATACATTAAGTGCTATAAATTCGGGCGTAAAGGATATTCGGGATGTAATTGATAAGGCGAAACAATCTGGCGGGTTATTCACGACAAAAAATCCTATTTTGTTTATCGATGAAATTCACCGTTTTAGTAAATCTCAACAGGATTCTTTGCTTGAAGCAGTGGAAAAAGGCTGGATTACATTGATTGGTGCTACAACAGAAAATCCTAGTTTTGAAGTAATTCCTGCCTTATTGTCTCGTTGTCAGGTTTATATTCTTAATGCTTTTTCGAGAACAGATCTGGAACTTTTGCTTAATCGTGCCATAAATGAAGATGTTTTTCTAAAAACAAAAACAATTACCCTCGAAGAAACCGAAGCATTAATAAGACTTTCGGGAGGTGACGGAAGGAAGCTACTCAATATTTTTGAACTGGTCGTGAATACTTCTGTCGAGGGAAATATAGTTATTACCAATGATTTGGTTTTGGGATTGGTTCAGCAAAATACTGTTTTGTATGATAAAACCGGCGAACAGCATTATGATATTGTTTCTGCTTTTATAAAATCTATTCGTGGCAGTGATCCTAATGGTGCTGTATATTGGCTCGCCCGAATGATCGAAGGTGGTGAGGATGTAAAATTTATTGCCCGAAGAATGTTGATTCTTTCAAGTGAAGATATTGGCAATGCAAATCCTACGGCTTTTGTAATGGCAAATAATACTTTTCAGGCAGTTTCTGCAATTGGTTATCCCGAAAGCAGAATTATACTGAGTCAATGTGCTATTTATCTGGCAACTTCTCCAAAAAGTAATGCTTCGTATATGGCAATTGGTACAGCTCAGCAAATTGTAAAACAAACGGGGAATCTACCGGTACCGCTACATTTGAGAAATGCTCCTACCAAACTTATGAAAGAGCTGGGTTATGGTGAAGAATATCAATATTCGCACAATTATGCCAATAATTTTGTAGAACAACAATTTTTACCGGATGAAATTTATGATACTAAAATTTATGACCCGGGAAACAATAGCCGTGAAAACAGTACAAGAGAATTTCTAAGAAATAGATGGAAAGACAAATATGATTATTAAAATTTTATGTTAAGTACATGTGATTCTAATTTTCCGTTTTGAGTAAACTCAAAAATCCATTTGTTATTTTTGTTTATCACCACTCCTTCCGAACCATTATAATTTGCTAAGAAAATATCGGAAGAAGAAGTTTTTGTAAGTTTGATTATTACTTTTGGAGTACTATCAATCAATTGAAACCCATTCTCAATTTCTTGTGCATACAAAATGTTTTCAAAATCCTTCGGATCTTGTTTTGCAGGAATTTGATTTTCTATTTGTGTAATTGACTGTTCTTTTTGCAAAGATTTTCCGGAAAACTTATAATTCACTTCGTTAAGGCTTTTTGCTGCTTCTCTAAATGCCAGTTGATGTGCAACTCTATTGTCTTTTTCTTTTCGGCAGACTCCTTCTTCTGTCCTGAAAATTTCTTTATTATAACAATCTTTCAGAACAATAGTAATTTTTGTGAGAAACATATTAGATGTGATCTCCAGATATGGTTTGAGAGCAAGACATTGATTTTTTGCTATTGCTTCGGGCAAAATTTCATTATCATAAAATACTTTAAAACCAATTGTTTCAAATAATGATTTTGAAAAAGTACTTAATTGATATTGATCCGAATTTTTAAAATTTTCATATTGTTCCGGTACGATCACGTACTCAAAATCATTGATATTTTGAGAGAAAGTAAAAGTTGTAAAAAATATAAATATAACCAGAATTAAATTTTTCATTTTTATTCTTTTTTAAGACCTAAAGATAATTTTTTAATTGTAATAAATGATTTACTTTTTTTATAGATGTTTCATTGTGGTATTGGTTGCTTTCATCAAAAAGAATTGCATCTATACCATATCTGATCGCGCCTCTTACATCTGCATCTATACAATCACCAATCATTATGCTTTCAGATTTTTGGGCATTTGCAAGCTGCAAGGCATAATCAAATATAACGGGATTTGGTTTTTTTACCCCTGCAGATTCTGAGTTGGTAACAGATTGAAAATAATGCCCAATATTTGCATTATTAATTTTATGTTCTTGTACTCCGGCAAATCCGTTGGTAATAATATGTAACTTATATTTCCCTTTTAAATATTCCAGAATTTCTATTGCTCCTTCAAATAAATGATTGCTTTGTGGTAAAAACTCAATATAATCTTCTGCTAAAATATCGAGAAAGCCGTCTTCATACCGAACATCGAAAAATCTGAAAGAATCTCTTAATCGCCCTAATCTAAGTTCTTCTTTTGTCACTTCGTCTTTTCTGAATTTTTCCCAATATAAATGATTTATGGGGATATAATTTTTTAGAAAATCATCCAGATTAATGTTTATTTGATTTTTCTGAAAAACAATTTGAAATGCCAGCGCAGAATTTTTCTCAAAATCCCAAAGTGTGTGGTCTAAATCAAAAAAAATGTGATTGATTTTATTCTGCATTGTTATTTCCCTTTTACGATTACTGCATCTTCGATATGATAAATCCAATCATCAGGGTCATTTTCATTAATTCTGAAATTCCCCTCCAAAGTTACATATTGATCCGTTTTTAGCTTTGGAGCATTCCCTTTGAACTTGATTCCCATAATCGTTTCAGGTCCTGCCTGTCCGCAAAAGAAACAAGCCGCAAAAACATTTTTGCTTAAAGCGTAATTTTCTGAATCTATAGGGATTATAAAACCGCTTATGGCAATTTTCTTTTTGTTTTTTTCTTTTAAAAGCGGACTGGCAACAGGAAACATTACTTCTCCATAATTAATGTCTGTTTTTTTGATAAATTTTATCATAGAGAGAAGTTTCCAATTGATGGTATCTGTTTTGGTATTAAAAAATATTTCTTCCGAAGAATTTTCTGTTCTATTTTCAGCTCTTTCTCTATTAAAAGAACTCAAAATAAAGAATGCCATCAAAATAAAAACACTGAAAAAAAATAATTTACGCATTTGCTAAAGTTTTTGAAATATTGAGTTTGTAAGCTTTGATTGCCGGAATTAACGCTGCAATTATTCCTACTAAAATTGTAATAAAAAACAACATCCCTTCTTTTTGGAAATCTATTTCGAAAGGATCAAAAGTCATTTTATATTCTTCTTGTGTAGCAGAAGAGATCAGCCACAACGCACCTCTCCCAACAATTGTACCAAAAAGGAAACCTACAATACACAACAACAAACTTTCGAATAAAACCAATCCCAGCAATTGAAATCTTTTTGCACCATTTATTCTCAATAATGCAAATTCGTATTTTCGTTCTTTGAGGGTATTATATAAAGCAATAAAAATACTTAACCCTGAGATAAACATAATACCATATGCCAAATATTGCAGTGCCTGAATTCCTATTCCAAAAAGAGAAAAAAGACGGTTAATCTCTATTGCCGGTGAAGCTGCCTGCATTTTGGTATTCTGCGCCAGTAATCTTGGCCAGGTTACAAATCCCATTTTATTTTTGAATTTTATCAGAACAGCGGTAATTTCTTTTCCTTCTTCGGAAATCTCATGGTCATCGTGATCATGGTTGTGGTCACAATGTGCATGATCATGTTCGTGTTGGGTATGATTATGGTCATCATGGTCATGATCGTGTTCGTCATGAATTGCCCATACACTTTGTATGTTCGATACAATCAGATTATCTATAACCATTCCTGTAGGTTTTAAAATTCCTGTTATCTTATAAGCAAATTCTTCATGAACCTCTCCTTCTGCAGCATCACCATGTGAACCGTAAAATTTATCTCCGATCTTTAATTTTAATTTTGCAGCAATTTCACTACCGATAACCACTTCAAAATTCTTTTCAAACAACTTCCCTGATTCTAATCGGGCTTCGTACTTATCTATATAATCATGGGTTGTTCCCAAAATTTTAAACCCTCTGTAATTGTCTCCAAATGCTAAAGGAATTGCATTTTTTACAAACGGATGTTTCATCCATACCTGAGCTTCCTGATAGTTTATATTTCCAGTTGGAGCATCCATCTGATAAACAGAAGAAAGAATAAGTTGCAATGGACTTCCTTGTGCTCCAATCACTACATCTACGTCTTTTATATTATTAGAAAATTTTTTCTCGAACTGATTTTGCAGTAATATCAACAAAGTAATAATTGCAATTCCGGCTGTTAATAATACAATGCTCAAAAAAGTGTTGAGAGGTTTAAACCAAATATTTCGCCATGCTATTTTTGCAATCATAACTCAATATATTTTGTAAAAGTATCTTTTAATCGTTGATCGTGCGTAACAATAATTAATGCTGCACCGTATTTTTGCGCTACATTTGATAACATTTCTGCAATTTTTTTTGCATTGTGATCATCTAAGCTGGACGTTGGTTCATCTGCTAATAAAACTTTTGGATTATTGATTAAAGCTCTTGCTATTGATGCTCTCTGTTGCTGACCAACGCTAAGCTGTGAAGGTAGTTTTTCGGCTTGACCGATAAGATCCAATTGTTCTAATAATTCAACCGCTTGTTGTTTTTTCTTTTCTCCGGAAGGCAGCCAAGATGCTAAAATAATATTATCCAACACTGATAATGATGCAATAAAATGATTTTGTTGTAAAACTAAGCCAATGTTATTTCCTCTAAATTGATCGGATTTGCTTTCTGATAATTTTACAAAATCAACATTATCTATAATTATTTCACCCGATAAAGGCTTGATTAACCCTGCTAATAAATGTAAAAGTGTCGTCTTTCCTTTTCCTGATTTTCCTGTAATCAAAAGTGTTTCCCCCGATTGGCAATTTAAATCCGGAAAATCAAAACGAGTTTTTGCATTGTATTGAAAAGTAAGATTTTTACTAACAATCATTTTTGCTTTATTTTTTTGGAATATGTCCGCAATATAATAAATATGTAAAACTTAAAGCCTTAAAAAAGGGTTAACATTTGTAATTATAAAACTCCTTCATCTGCAAAGCTATAATATCCGGATTCTGTGATAATAAGATGGTCCAGTACGTTGATGTCGAGATTCTCTCCGGCTTGTTTTAGTTTTCTTGTAATTTGTTTGTCTGCTTCACTAGGATATAATTTTCCGGAGGGATGATTGTGTGCTAAAATAATTGCGGTAGCATTATATTCTAGTGCCATTTTAAATATTATTCTAACATCTACAACTGTTCCCGTCATTCCTCCTTTACTAAGTTGAGATTTATAGACAACATTATTGGAATTGTTGAGATACAAAATCCAAAACTCTTCGTGTAACAGTTCGGCAATAATTGGTTTTAAAATTTCGTATCCGGATTTACTTGAAGTAATTTTATTTGAAATCACCCGATCTTCGCCTCCTCTTCGTCTTCCTAATTCTAAAGCGGCAATAATTGTTATGGCTTTTGCCGCGCCAATTCCTTTAAAACGCATCAATTGTTTTACAGATAATTTTCCTAAAGCATTGAGGTTTTCTACCGTTGAGAGAATTTTTTTGCTTAAATCTACTGCACTTTCTGATCTGTTTCCCGAACCAATTAATATCGCAATAAGTTCGGCATCGCTTAAAACAGCCTTGCCTTTGAGTAATAATTTTTCACGTGGTTTATCGTCTTCGGCCCATTGTTTTATGGTGAGATGGTTTTGATTTTCCATAGTTTTTTTTGAGTTAAATTTAAATCATTTGATTGATTTTTAAATCTATCGAACAAAAAAACTCAATATATTTTTTTACCTAACAAAAGGGTTACAAAACGTTTTTATACTATTTTATACGATCAAAACGTTTATTAATAAATCTCAATTATTATGAAAACAATATTCCTGACAACTTTTTTATTCTTGATTTTTAATATTCATACGGATAATGATTTTTTAATCAAACTGAGTAATGCTGCTCTATCTATTATAGACAGTACTATTATTTATGATCCCAGTTATCAAAATATAAAATATCCTTTGGGTGATATTTCACCTAAAAAAGGAGTTTGTACTGATGTAATTATCAGATCTTATAGAAAATTGGGTATCGATCTGCAACAATTGGTTCATGAGGATATGAAAAAGAATTTTAATTTATATCCAAAAATTTGGGGTCTCAAAAAACCCGATTCGAACATAGATCACAGAAGAGTTCCAAATTTGCAGATTTTTTTTGAGAGAAAAGGAAAAAAACTTTCTCATAAGATAAATCCTTTAGAATTTCAACCGGGAGATATTGTAACCTGGATGATTGGCAATAAACTGCCTCATATAGGAATTGTAACTAATAAAAAATCTCTTGATGGAAAAAGACCTTTAATTGTACATAATATAGGAAACGGACAGGTCCTGGAGGATTGTTTATTAAGTTATGAGTTAACCGGAAGGTATCAATATTTAGGGAAATAATTGTTATTGAGACTTTATCCGAAGTCGGGTTTAGAAATCAACCCGATACTTCGCATACGTCTATTTTAAAATCAGAGAAATTATAACTAAAATCCTCTTTACTCTAAATTTTAATTAATACTTTTCGCAAGAACAAAGAAATAACTATTTTTCAAAAAGATTTGAAATTTCTTCTGTTGAAGGATATGTAATCTCAGCTTTTCTGGTTGATTCATTAAACAAAAATTTACTTCCGACACCAAACCCATAAATATTTGAATTTTTGCTTAAACTTACCATTTGTTTAAATTCGTTAGCTCCTCCAACCACAGTAAGCGGTATGGAAATTTGTTGTAAAACATCTTTTATCAAATCACCATCATAACCCAGCATTGTACCATCTCTTTCTATAGATTGAAGAATAATCTGTCCTGCTCCTAAATCCTGCATTGACCGGGCGAAATTTCCGGGCGTGATTTTATGGGATTTTGTAGCTTGATTAAACCAAACCGATTCTTTTCCCCAAAAGTTTTTCTTTACATCTATACAAACCACTATTTTAGAAGACCCGAATTCTTTTGCAGCTTCTGTTATAAATTTTGCGTTTTTGTAAGTCACAGAATTCAAAATTACTTTATCTGCTCCGGCTTCTATAATTTCATTAATTTGTTTAATATTTTTTATTCCTCCTCCAATGGTAAAAGGCATTTTAGCTGTTTCATTTATTTTTTTTACTAAATCTACAGAAATACTTCTTTTTTCATTAGTTGCAGTAATGTCTAAAAAACACAATTCATCAGCTTGCAGATCATTAAATTGTTTTACTATTTGGAGTGGATTACCAATATCTCTGTATTTTTTGAATTGAACAGAGTTTACTACAACTGAATCCTGAAGTAATAATACCGGAATTAAACGTGGTCTATACATAATTTTTAGATAAATTCTTTAACATGGTTCGGGCGGTTATTCTTGTATGCTTTTATTTAAAATAAAAATGATTTCTCAAATTTTAAAAACTGATCAATTATTAATTTCTAAAACAGAGAAAGTTTTATTCTTTATAACAGACAAAAATAGATCAGGAAATACGTACTGTTTTGCAAATAATATGTTAAAACTACAAATAACTGCATTAAAAATTCCTTGTATCTCATGGAAATCTTCTACAAGATATTATCGGAATTAACTTAACGCATTGGTCAATAAAACATTTTATTGTATGTAGTTTTAACTTAAGAAATCAGTATCATTAGGTTTCCAAATCTATGAATTACCGTGCCAATTTATAATTTTTTATAACATTATCAAAACTTAGCGAAAATAAAATATATTTTTTAGTCAATTTTAACTCAAATTATATTTTTTAAAATTAGATCTATAGATAAAACCTGTAATTCAAATCAAACAGAATTATCAATTAATAAAATTGAATATTTACATTTTACTTAATCATGTCTTCAATTTCCTGGAAATTCAATCCTCCGTAATTACCGGAACTCATAAGTAATAATACATACGGATCGGAATTCATCTTCAAATGATATAAATATTCTTTAAAAGCAGTAGGATTAGTATATACAACTATGTCTTTTTTATCAAAAGCATCCTCTATCTGAGAAGCAGATATTTCATTTAATCTTTTAATTTTTAATGCTTCGGGAGAATAAAAAACTACTGCGTGATCTGCGTGATCTAATGCTCCTCTATACTCTTGTAAAAACTCCGCATTTAAGCTGCTGTAAGTATGCAGTTCCAAACATGCAATAACTTGTTTATCCGGATATTGTTCTTTTACCGCTTTAGTTGTTGCTGCAACTTTGCTCGGAGAATGGGCAAAATCTTTATAAGCTACATTTTTGCTATTCTCAGCAATTTTTTCTAATCGTTTGGAAGCTCCTTTAAAAGATGCTATCGCTTCATAAAACTCTGCTTCATCCACACCCATATTCTGACAAATCCATTTTGCTCCTGCAAGATTATTAAGATTATGTGCTCCAAAAATTTCAATTGGCATTTGTCCTTCTGGAGTATCCAGCAATGTTACTCCATTTTGAATAGTATAAGCAGGTGTAGAATATGCTATTTTTCTTATAGGATTGGTTGCTTGGTCTGCAACCTTTTTTACTTCTTCATCTTCTTCATTATAAACTAAAATTCCTCCATTGGTAATTTTGCTTACAAATTCCGAAAATTGACCTACATAATTTTCAAAAGTGGGAAAAACATTAATATGATCCCATGCAATTCCTGAAATCAATGCAATATTGGGTTGATATAAGTGAAACTTTGGTCTCCTATCTATTGGCGAAGACAGATACTCATCTCCTTCCAATACGATAAAATCATTTTCGTGGGTGAGCTTTACCATAGTATCAAACCCTTCCAACTGAGCTCCAACCATATAATCTACGTTTATATTATGATAATTCATCACGTGCAAAACCATAGAGGTTATTGTTGTTTTACCATGAGAACCGCCAATTACAACCCGTGTTTTATTTTTAGACTGCTCATACAAAAACTCCGGGTAGGAATATATTTTGATACCTAATTCCTGTGCCTTGAGTAGCTCGGGATTATCGGATTTTGCATGCATCCCTAAAATTACGGCATCAATACTATTGGTTATTTTTTCCGGAAACCATCCCATTTCATCAGGCAATAAACCTTTGTTTTTTAATCTGGTAAAAGAAGGTTCGAATATCGCATCATCACTTCCTGTTACATGATATCCTTTTTCAAATAATGCCAATGCCAAATTGTGCATAGCACTTCCTCCTATTGCGATAAAATGAGTTCTCATAATTTTATATTGGATTTTAAGAATACAAATGTAAAAATTAGGATTTATTAGCTGTAAACTTCTCCTTTAATATTTCTGCTTTTTTGTAGGCTTTCATTTTGTTTTGATATAAATCATACAACACTTCAAATGTGTTTTTTGATTTGCCTGTTTCAAAAGCTTTCAAATAATAGATTTCTGCTTTTTTATACCTTTTAAAATACGATTCTATCCTGCCTTTTGCCAAATATCCGTCTACGGCAGATAATAATTGTAATTTTTCTGCATATTTACGGGATTTTTTTTCACTTCCGCCTGCAATTCCAGGCAATTGCAAATACAATTCTACGAGAGCCCAATGTGCATCTATAAAATTTTTATCTAAAGCTACTGCTTTCAAAAAAGAATTTTCAACCTCATCTATCATTCTAAATGCTTTAAACTTGTTTGAATTTTTGGCTTTCATACCTAATGCTCCACCGTATTTGTAATGATAAACAGCGTTTTTCGGGAATTTATTTTTAAGCAATTCATAATGTTTTATTGCTTTATCCCATTGCTGCTGATGTCCGGCAATATCTCCTAAATATTCTTTTGCCTTATAATTCTCAGAATTTTCTTTATATATTTTTTCAAATAAGATTTCTGATTGTTCGTATTTCCCTTCTTGAAATAACTTTTCAGCTTTATCAAAATCAGGAGTATTAAAAAAAAGTATTATAATCCATGAAAATGTACAAATGTGAGAATACATAGATATTTTTTTTCAAATTTAAGCAATTAGAAGTAATAATTATACCAATAAAAAAGCCGTTTCTGTATTGAAACGGCCTTTTTAAGAATTAATAATTATCTATTCTTAATTTTTTATGATCGTTAACTCGTCAATAATATTTTGAGCTCCGGAATATACATCGATAATCCAAAGTACATATCTGATATCGACATTGATAGTTCTTTGCAAATTATCATCAAAAATTACATCTCCAGCCATAGCTTCAATATTACCATCAAATGCTAACCCGATTAATTCTCCTTTTCCATTAAGAACCGGCGATCCGGAATTTCCACCCGTAATATCATTATCTGTCAGAAAATTAATTGGCATTACTCCTTCTTTATCTGCATACTGTCCATATTTTCTGGAAGCATTCAATTCTAATATTTCAACCGGCATATCAAATTCAGGATCATTTTGTTTGTATTTTTTTACCAAACCATCCATCGTTGTAAAATTATTGATCCTGGCATCATTGCGGGAATCTTTTGGCAACGAGCGTACTTTCCCGTATGTTAACCTCAACGTAGAATTGGCATCCGGATACTTAATTTTATTCAATCCCGATTCTCTTAGCCCTTCCACCAACAATCTGTATGAACTCAGGAAATCGTTTTCTAAAACCTCCAGATCCGGTGATTTTTCACGGTATTTGTTCATAATATCCGAAGATAGTATATACAGCATATCGTTACTGATTACATCAGACGCAGGGTTATTTATAAAATCCAATACTCTTTCTTTGGACGAAAAAATACTCTTTGAAGAAGCTTCATAAACTACTTTTTCAAAAATATTGTTTCTGTCTTTTATTTCTGCCAACATCGGAGAAACACCATTCTCTTTTGCTTTTGATGTATACAAATTTAATTGTGCTGCAAAAATTTCTTCTTCTAATGGTAAATAAAATTCATCGTAATAGTTATCTGCCATTTCCAATAATTGTGGTTTTAAAGCTGTACGATTATTTGGTTCGTTGTAATACTTTAATAATCTATTACCAAAATTTGCCGGCATTGCAGCATAAGTAGAAGTTCTGATAAGCTGCATCAAATAACTGTCATGACTCGCTTTTTTATCGGTTGCCTGATAATATTTGTTTATTGAAGATACTACATTACCATATTTTGCCTTATTAGCCGCTTTTTTTGCCCATACATCAAATTTTTTCTCTTCATCTGCTTTTTTAGCGGCAGTATTAAATTTTGTCAAAGCGTCGATCATACCTTGACGGTTTTTCCAATAATTGGATGTTCTTGCATATTTTGATGCATATTTCAAATTTATGGTTTCATTTGCATCCATATGTTTTTTCATAACATCCATACCGTTTTTTGCTCCTTCAACCCATGCAGGATAAGCATATTTTACATTTTGCTCAATTCCTCCCGATGGCATCCAGCGATTGGTTCTTCCCGGATATCCTAAAATCATAGCAAAATCATTCTCGTCATATCCTTTTATACTAATGGGCAAGTGATGTTTGGGCTGCAAAGGCACATTGTCCGGAGAATATTCTGCCGGATTTCCATCTTTATCTCCATAAACTCTAAACATTGAAAAATCTCCGGTATGTCTTGGCCACTCCCAATTATCTGTATCTCCTCCAAATTTTCCGATACTTTCCGGTGGAGTCCCTACCAATCTAACATCTGTATAATCCTGATATACAAAGTAATAATATTCATTTCCCTGAAAAAAGGGTCTTACAGAAACTGTATATTTTCCACCTTCATTATTCTCTTCCTGAATTTTCTGAATCTCCTGGTTGATTACCGCTTCTCTTTCTTTTTCATCCATTTTATCGTTTACCAAAGACAAAATTCTTTTGGTAACATCGTCCATACGAACAAAAAATCTCACATAAAGTGACTTCGGTTTCATCTCTTCTTTGAGATCTTTAGCCCAAAAACCATTTTTCAGATAATTATTTTTCTCTGAAGAAAGTTCTGCAATTACATCATAACCACAATGATGATTGGTTAAAACCAAACCATTTTTAGAAACCATTTCAGCAGTACAACCTCCATTAAACTGAACAATAGCATCTTTCAAACTGTGATTATTAATGCTATAAATTTCTTCGGCAGTTAGCTGCAGCCCCATTTTTTGCATGTCTCTTTGATTTAATCTTTCCAGAAACATCAAAAACCACATACCTTCGTTAGCCTTTACCTGTACCGGTAAAACGAACAAAGTAATGCTTAAGAACAAAATAATTTTTTTCATTATAAATATTAAAATAAGTTATCCATCACCACTCAAAACCAGTGGCATATTAAATCGTGCTAATATACTTTTTTCTGAAAGACCTCACAAAATTTAAAACAGAAACTAAAACGTTGTAGTGCTTTTTAACTCAATTTTTAGAGTTTGGGCAAAGACCGAACTGTTCGCTTTATCTTTTTCCTCTTAAATATAGAGAAAAATGGAGTCACTACTATCCCTATCGCAATCATTACTACAAAAGAACATCTTGTTTCTACAAGGATTATCAATTGAATTTAAAGTAACACATATTTCTTATTAGATAAGATTAATAGTGGTATTAATTACAAGTATTCTATTAAAAAAGAAGGATCTTCTATTTTTATAAATACTCCAAATATTAAATCTTCATTAGAAAAAATAGATAAAAAAGTTTTTGAAGATACAAATGTTAATGTAATATTGTTAGCTGTTAGAGAATTAACATTAGATTCAAGTGGAGATTCAGATTTAGTAACAGACTATAATGGTTTTATAGGATCGAAATGGTAATGGATGTGCTTTATCTAATACATATTACTCTATTGGTGTAGGTGGGTCAAAAGCTGGTGCTGAAAGCCATTTAACTCATGTAATTCAAGAGGCAGCCATGTCAGGAGAATTTAATAATTGTAAAGAAATAAGTAAAGATTTCGAAACAAATTGTTTTTGGAAAGTGGCTTGTATTTCAACTTTTGCTTGGTGTTGTACAGATTAATTAATTTAATATTCTTATTATGGGTAAAGTAAATTCTTTTGTTCTACTTTTTTTATTTTGTATCTATCTTATTATGATAGTGTATTCTTTAATTCTTGTATTTAGAAGAGAAAAGAAATTAAATCTTTTGTTTTTTGTCTTATTAGTGCTGGTAGTACCGTTTGTAGGTCCCATTTCTTATATTATTTTTTACCATGCTAAAAACGAAAATAGATTGGAAAATATAAAAGAAAAAATTTAAGAAAATCTATCTATGAAATATTGCATTTTAATCGCAACATTTTTGTTGCCAGTGACTTTATTTGCCTAATCTGATCTTGACCATTATTCTTTATTCAGCATCTGCCACAGTTTGTCTTTAAGCTCTGTAAGACCTTGTTGTGCAACAGATGAAATGAAAAGATAAGGTATATTTTTAAAATCTTTATCCAGTTCCATCTTTAGTTCTGCTATAAGCTCATCATCCAGCATATCACATTTTGAAATCACAAGCATACGTTCTTTATCGAGCATTTCCGGATTATATTTAGTCAGTTCGTTAACCAAAATATCGTACTCGGCTTTGATATCCGGTGTGTCAACAGGAACTAAAAACAACAAAGTAGAATTTCTCTCGATATGTCTGAGAAAATAATGCCCCAATCCCTTTCCTTCTGCAGCTCCTTCAATAATACCGGGAATATCTGCAATTACAAACGATTGAAAGTCTCTGTATGCTACGATTCCTAAATTGGGTTTTAAAGTTGTAAAAGGATAATCTGCAATTTTGGGTTTTGCAGAAGTCAATACAGAAAGTAACGTAGATTTTCCCGCATTAGGAAAGCCAACCAATCCTACATCTGCGAGAACTTTGAGCTCTAAAACAATATCCATTTCTGTTGCTGACAATCCGGGTTGGGCATAACGTGGCGTTTGATTGGTAGAACTTCTAAAATGCCAGTTCCCTAAACCGCCTTTTCCTCCCTGAACTACAATTTTCTTTTCTCCGTGTTCGGTTATTTCAAATAAAACCTCATTGGTTTCCTTATCACGAACAACCGTTCCTAAAGGAACTTCAATAAATTTATCTTCTCCATCTGCACCTGTACTACGATCACTTCCTCCATCTCCTCCATGACCAGCCTTGATGTGTTTGGCAAATTTAAGATGAAATAACGTCCATAATCCTCGATTACCTACAAGATATACATGTCCTCCACGACCTCCATCTCCTCCATCCGGACCTCCTTTTTCTATAAATTTCTCCCGATGTAAATGAGTCGAACCCCGACCTCCTTTACCCGATGAAACATATATCTTTACATAATCTACAAAATTTCCTTCTGTCATTTTCTCTTTATATTTTTATCTTTTCCACTAAAAAAGAAATTCTAATTATTTATTTTCAAAAACTGATTTTATTCCTGTTTGATCGATTTGACCAATACTTTGTCTATTTTCACACCATCCATATCTATTATCTCCAGTTCAAACTGATTCCATAACAGTTTTTCACCTTCTTTTGGGATATAAGAAAGTTCTGTCATTATTAATCCGCTTACTGTAGTAACTTCGTAATCATTAATAAGTTCATCCAGTTCAAAATAGGTTAAAAAGTCGTGCAGTGAATAATGTCCATCTATTAGCCAGGTTCCGTCCTCGCGTTCAACCAATTGAAAATCTTCTTTATAAAATTCTGAAGCATCTCCCACCAAAGCTTCCAATATATCATTTAAAGTGATAATTCCCTGAAAAACCCCGTATTCGTCAGAGACAAATGCATAATGAATCCCACTTTTCTTAAAATTTTCTAATGCTTTGTATGCTGTGGTTTGCTCCATGATAAAGGGTGCGTCTGTTATAATATCGTTCAGATTGAATTTTTCGTTTTCAAAATGTGCGAAAATATTTTTAAGATTAACTACACCTACTATATCATCATAATTGTCTCCATAAACAGGATAAATGGAATGTAACTCTTTAAGCATTAGTTCCCGTACTTGCTCTTTATCAGAATTCCTCGGAATCATCACCACCGATTTTCTATGGGTCATAAGAGAGTTTACTTTTCGATCACCAATATGAAAAACACGTTCTACAATGTCTTGTTCGATTTCCTGAACCTCTCCTCCTTCTGTCCCTTCCTTAATTATGGCTTTGATTTCTTCTTCTGTAATCTTACCATCTGCCGAAGGTTTTATCATTAGAATTTTTAATAAAAACTCTGTAGAAATAGTTAATAACCAAATAAACGGAGCTGTAATAACCGAAATTACTTTCATCGGAACAGCTACTGTTTTGGCAATAGTTTCAGGGTAATTAAGTCCTATTCGTTTTGGCACCAATTCTCCCAAAACTAATGAGAAAAATGTCAGAATCACAACCACCACTCCTACAGCTAATGAATCTGCATAGGGTTTGATTGAGGCAAATCCTTCTAAAAACAACTTGACATCTGTAGTGATTTTGTCTCCACTAAAAATACCTGTAAGAATACCAATAAGTGTAATTCCTATTTGTACGGTAGAAAGAAATTTATTGGGTGCGTTTGCCAGATCCAAAGCAGTCTTGGCACTTGCATTTCCTTTTTTTGCAGAATTTTCTAATCTGTTTTTACGAGCAGAGATCAATGCAATTTCTGACATAGAAAAAACACCATTCAAAATTATCAAAAAAAGAATTATAAGTATTTCCATTTATTTATTTTTAGCTCAGGATTTTAGTTTCCAAAACCTTGAGTTCCTAAAGTTACAAACTTTCTATTACAGTACTTAATCTTTTTGTAATTTCTGCGATTGCACCAATACCATCGACCGGATAAAATTTATTCTGATCTTTATAATAATCCATCAATGGTGCAGTTTTTTGATTGTATTCGTTATATCTGTGTCGTATTTTTTCTTCATCCTGATCGTCTGCTCTTCCAGAAGTTTTTCCTCTTTCCAGGATTCTTTGAACCAGGATATCATCATCTGCTTCAAGTGCAATTGTAGCTGTGATAGATTGTCCTTTTGATTGCAGATATTCGTCTAATGCTGCTGCCTGAGCCAAAGTTCTTGGAAATCCGTCAAACAAAAAACCTTTACAATCAGGACTTTTATCTGCTTCTTTTTCCAGCATTTTGATAGTTACATTGTCCGGAACCAATTCTCCTTTGTCGATATATGTTTTTGCTAATCTGCCTAATTCTGTATCATTTTTGATATTGAATCTAAAAATATCTCCAGTAGAAAGATGAATTAAATTGTATTTTTCTTTTAAAAATTCTGCTTGAGTTCCTTTTCCAGCTCCAGGCTTTCCGAACAAAACTATATTAATCATTTGTGTTGTGTATGTGAGATTTTATAAAAAGTAGTTTCTATTTTCTAATCTGCCAATTGATAAACTTCGGCAATATTTCTTCCTAAACCATCATAATCTAAACCATATCCTACAATAAATTTATTAGGAATCCTTATTCCTACATAATCTAATTTAATGTCTTTTTTATATGCTTCAGGCTTAAGAAATAAAGTAGCAATCTTAAAGTGTTTTACTTTTTGCTCCTTAAAAAGTTTTTTTAATTCTTCTAAAGTATTTCCAGTGTCTACAATATCTTCAACAATAATTACCGTTCTGCCTTCAAGATTTTGATTTAATCCAATAAGTTGTTTTACCTGGTGGGTAGATGCAGTCCCTTCGTAAGAAGCCATTTTTATAAATGAAACTTCACATGGTTTGGTATAGTGTTTCATCAAATCTGAAACAACCATAAAAGAACCATTTAAAACTCCAATAAAAACCGGTGTATCTTCTGCAAAATCTGCCTCAATGTTTTTTGCCATTTCAGCAATCGCAAAATCTATTTCTTCGGCTGAAATAAATGGAACAAATTTTTTATCGTGTAATTGTATCAACTTCTTAAATATAAAATTAGACAAAAACTTTTGTTTGTGTTTTTAAATAATTTGCAAATATACTAAAAACTGAACCATCAACTTTATAAAACTTTAGTTTTAATTCGCTCACATTCATCCGGTCATTAGATTTCTAAATTTAATTCAAATGAAGATTTAATCCTGTAAAAAATTATTTTTGCAATTATATAATTTAGAAAAAAACATATTTCCTCCTATGAATATTTCTTTACAACAAGCCATAGAAAAATCTACTGCTTTAAGACAAAGCCGCAAGGATACTGCCGATTTCGTCCTTGAAAATCAAGATTTATTTCCTGAGCTTTTAGGCTACGCAATGGATGTTTCTTATCTGTTTCATCACAAAGCCTGCTGGATACTCGAATGGGTATTCAACCACAAACCCATTTGGTTTAAAGAATACCTGGATTTGTTTTTTACAAATTTACCGTTGTTTGATCATGACGGAGCCAGACGATCTATTGCAAGAATTGCCATGCAGATCATTACTGAACAAAACGAGATTTTGCCTTGTAGCCCCCAGCAATTACAAATAGCCAAAGAAACTTTTCTGGATTGGCTGATTAGCAATACCAAAGTTGCATCTAAAGTATATGCTATGAAAAGCATTTATTATATGAGTAAAAATGATATTTGGTTAAAGGATATTTTATTAGACATTATTCAAAAAGATTATGAAAGTGAGTCGGCTGCTTTTAGAGCTGCTTCGAAGGAAATTATCAGAAATTATAAAAAGCATGTATTTTAAACATAACTTGATTTTTGTTTTAAATATGATTCCTTTCATAAAAATAAATTTGTAAACATGAATTTTTTTTCCTATTTTGTATAAAACATTCAGAACAATTATGAAAAACAAAAAAATTATATTTATTGCCATAATACCAGTATGCATTATTTTAATAATGTGGATTATCTCGCATGCATTCCGGCTCATTAGTGCTCCTTCGGATTCTTCTGTATTCTACGGATTTTTAATTTTTGGAGTAACACTGGCTACAGTTATTTTAAGTACACTATACATCAACAACAAATATTTTAAACATTAATTATTTTCTATGAAAACAAGAATTTCATTTATTACAGCAGTTATTTCCTTTATTATTTTTTTCTTAATCGCATTTGTTTCCTGTAACGAGAGAATTGATGCTGGGTACGAAGGTATTTTAGTTAAACTTTACGGGTCTGAAAAAGGTGTTCAGGATGTAAGTTTGGTAACAGGACGAGTGTGGTACAACCCTTTTACAGAAAGTGTATACGAATTCCCAACTTATGTGCAAACCATCAATTATGACGCATTTACAGTTAATGCAAAAGATGGTTCTGTTTTTTCTGTAGACCCAACCCTTTCTTTTAAAGTAAAAGATGGTCATAGCCCGGTTATTTTCAAAAAATACAGAAAAGACATTGTAGAAATTACAGAAACCACATTGTTTAATTATATTAAAGATGCTTTTAGGATTGAATTTAATAAATACACAACCGACAGTATCATTAGCAACAGAGAGAAGTTTGAATTTGCTATACAAACCAATATGAACAACCTGTTGAACAAAGAAGGTTTTCAATTAGAACAAATGACCAGTGGAATTCAATATCCGGAAAGCATAACTACAGCAATTAATGCAAAAAACGCAGCTGTTCAGGAAGCCATGCGAGTAGAAAATGAGCTGAAAATTGCACAGGCACAAGCCAGAAAATTAATTGTCCTTGCAGAATCTGAAGCAAAAGCAAACGAATTGAGAAAATTGTCCTTGAATTCACTTTTAATACAACAGCAATTTATTGAAAAATGGGATGGAAAAACACCTATTTACGGAAATGCTCCTGCATTCTTTAAAAATGTAAATTAACGATTTAAAACAAATTGTAAAAAACTGCTTCACAGCAGTTTTTTACAATTTCATTTTTGAGAATATTTTTTTCCAACGGTAATTCCGAATAAACTTCTCCTGGTCATAAGAAACCAGTTTGGATTGTTTTGAAAATTGCGCTTTAAAATATCCTTTCATATAGTCTATAAACAACAAGGGTTTTCTTTTGAGTACAGCCAATTTTAACGAAGCTATAGATGTAATAAAAAAACCATACCCTAAGCGATAAAATGCTTCTCCTTGTTTGTATCTTGCCTCAATATTATAATTGGCTCCTGTTGGTTTAAGATGCTTAACCTGCAAAGATTCATCGGTTTTTATATCCCATCCATAAAATTTACACAACAATTCATCTACGGTATCCCAACCCATTGCAGGTTTTAATCCTCCTATTTGTAAAAAACATTCTTTTCTATACGATTTGAACGCTCCTCTTATATGATCTTTGTTGGTTAGATTTTCCAGTATCCAATTCCCATTTCTGAAAATATAAGCAAACCCACCTGCCATTCCTGTTTTGGGATTGGACTGAAAATGAGCCTTGATGGTTTCGAAATAATTATCCGGAAAAACTAAATCAGCATCAGCTTTTACAATAAAATCATACGAATCGTCTAAAATTTCATACCCTGACTGAAAAGCCTCAATAACCTTACTTCCGGGCAAATGTATTGCTTCAGTTTTTTTTTGCACCAATTGTATAAAATTATACTTTTCTTGAAATTCTATAACAATAGAAGCTGTATTATCTGTTGAATTATCATCTACAACTACAACTTTTTCCGGTAAGAATGACTGATTTACTATAGATCGTAAAGTCTGCCCGAGAAACTCACTCTCGTTATGTGCCGGTATAACAATATAGTATTTCATTATCTGATTTTTTCGGCATAAACAATATAATACCTATTGGTAAAATACCGAAGAAAAGGTCGTATTCCAATCTTTTTTACTGGATTGGTAAACTTTTGAGAATCTATTATTTTCCAGCCGGTTTTTTCTAATAACCAATCAAGCTGCCAATCTTCAAATTCATGATAATGCCTGTCCCACATATCTGTTTTGCTACGATAAGCCGGAGCAAACCATAATCGCATTGGAACTGAAATGATTAGTTTTTGTGAGCTTATATTTTGCAAAACTGTAAACGGATTAAGTAAATGTTCGAAAATTTCGAATGCTGTAATAACCGGAACTTCAGATTTCTGAATGAACTCTTGGTTGAAATCTAAATCTTCTCCTGTTGTATTACTCACTTGATATCCTTCTGCCTGCATAATTTCAGAAAAAGGATTTTCGACCCCAAGATCTAATATCTTTTCTGATGTTGAAATATGCTTTTTGAGAAATGCCAGTGTGATACAAAATCGCTTGCTTGGATAATTTTTTTCGTACATCTCCTCCTTAAACTTATTTTATTTGATTTATCGGAACAAATATACTATTTCTTTTGTTTGCAGTTTTGGTTTAACCCGCTCGAAGTAAAAAGTCCGGGGTAGCAAAACATCAGGTTTTACTGAAAAAAGTACCCTGCAGAAAGCTCTTTTTGAATATATAAACTTGTTTTTGTAATTAGAATCAAAAGATTAATATCGGTATACAAATGCATTAACATTCATTCCTGCTCCAACCGATGCGAAAATTACCACATCTCCTTTGTGAATCTGATGATTTGGTATCTTACCATGAATTAATAAATCAAATAATGTTGGGACTGTCGCTACACTGCTGTTTCCTAACATATTAATACTCATAGGCATTATGTTTTCGGGTACTTTTTGGTTGTATAATTTATAAAACCGATTAATTATTGCTTCATCCATCTTTTCATTAGCCTGATGAATAAGTATTTTTTTGACTTCTGAAATATCTATTTTGCTTTTATCCAAACAGTCTTTCATGGCATTTGGAACATTATTCAAAGCAAATTCATATATTTTTCTTCCATGCATTTTGATATACCTCACATCCGGATCATGATCTATATTGTAGGAATTTCCAAAAAACAAATATTCTGATTCTTCAAGTGCGAAAGTCGCACTTTCATGTGCCAGAATGCCTTCGTTATTTTCGGATGCTTCGATAATAGAAGCTCCTGCTCCATCCGAATAAATCATACTATCCCGATCATGTGGATCTACAACTCTGGAAAGTGTCTCTGCTCCAATAACCAAACAGGTTTTTGCCATTCCTGATTTGATAAACGCATTGGCTTGCATCACTCCTTCTATCCAACCCGGACATCCGAAAAGTATATCATAAGCAACACATTTCGGATTTTTTATTTGCAGTTTATGTTTAACTCTGGTTGCCAGACTTGGTAAAATATCTGATTGAATTGCTCCGTGTCTTACGTCTCCAAAATTGTGTGCAAAAATAATATAATCGATAGTTTCTTTGTCTATTCCTGCATTTTCTATGGCTTTCTCTGATGCAAAGAATGCAATATCCGAAGACATAAATTGATTTTCTACATAACGTCTTTCTTCAATTCCTGTTATTGATTTGAATTTTTGAATTACATGATCATTTGACGTTGTAAAAGGCGTTCCGTCTTCGTTGAGAAATTCATGATGAATGAAATCCTCATTTTTTTTACTCACCGTAGGAATATAACTCCCGATACCTGATATTTTCACATTCATTGTAATCTTACTTAAAGTTATGCTAAGTTATTGAAAAAAAAGATTTTTGATAAAAATATTATGCTTGCATATAAAATTATATTTCTATATAAGTGAAAATATTTTCAATCCAATCTATAAATTCATTTTTATTTGCATTACTGTAGCTATAGAAAGAGCTTTAGTTTTAATGATTTCGGCATTATCGCCTTCAAAATTTTCATCGACAGTAGAGTTGAAATATTTCAGCCAAATATCGAAATGTATTTTTTGCAATGGGAATTTATGATGTAAATTTTGATGTATTTGAAGAACATTATTACGATAACCTGTCTTAAAAAACAATGTCTGTTCCCAAAAATCTGTTATGACTTCAAGATGTTCTTCGAGATTGATCTGAGCAATTTCTGTGAAAATAAAATTTATTTTTTCATCAAGTAATAATTTATTATAAAAATTACTCAACAAAAAATATAAATCATTTCTATTTCTAATATCTGTCATAACGTAAAAAAAAACTTAAAGTTTTTCGTTTTATAAAAGAACTTTAAGTTGTTTTGTAAATATAAATTATTTGTTTCTAATTAACTTTCCATATACACTTCAATTGGAGCACAGGAGCAAATTAAATTTCTATCTCCATAAGCATCATCCACTCTTCTAACAGATGGCCAGAATTTATTTTCGGAAATATATTCCAACGGAAAAGCTGCTGCTTCTCTGGTATAAGGAAAAATCCAGTTATCAGCCGTTACCATTGCCAAAGTATGAGGTGCATTTTTCAAAACATTATTTTTATCATCCATAGAAGCATTGGCAATTTCTTTTCTGATAGCGATCATTGCATCACAAAAACGATCTAATTCTTCTATATTTTCACTTTCTGTTGGCTCAATCATTAATGTTCCTGCAACCGGGAAAGAAACTGTTGGAGCATGAAAACCATAATCCATCAATCGTTTTGCAATATCTGTAACTTCGATTCCGTTTTCTTTAAAAGGACGGCATTCTAAAATCATTTCGTGAGCTGCACGACCCATTTCTCCCGAATATAAAGTAGTATAATGACCGCTTAAACGTTCTTTTATGTAATTTGCATTAAGAATTGCATATTTTGTAGCATTTGTCAAACCTTCTGCGCCTAACATTGTGATGTATCCGTATGAGATCAGGCAAACCAATGCAGATCCCCATGGTGCTGAAGAAATTGCCGAAATAGGATTTTTACCTCCGGTTGGTACTACAGGATTGGTTGGTAAAAATTCTACCAAATGTTCTGCTACACAAATCGGCCCAACTCCCGGACCTCCACCTCCGTGAGGGATAGCAAATGTTTTATGTAAATTCAAATGGCAAACGTCGGCTCCAATAGTTGCAGGATTTGTTAATCCTACCTGTGCATTCATATTGGCTCCATCCATATAAACCTGACCTCCGTTTTCATGTATAATTTTTGTAACTTCGATAATCGAAGCTTCATAAACTCCATGAGTAGAAGGGTAAGTTACCATCAAACAAGACAGATTGTCTTTGTGTTGGATAGCTTTGGCTTTTAAGTCTTCAACATCTATATTTCCGTTTTCTAAAGTCTTGGTTACTATGATCTGCATTCCTGCCAACGCTGCAGAAGCGGGATTTGTACCGTGAGCAGAAGCGGGGATCAAACATACATTTCTATGAAAATCTCCACGTGAATGATGATAAGCACGAATAACCATTAATCCTGCGTATTCTCCCTGTGCTCCGGAATTGGGTTGTAAGGTAGTTCCAGCAAAACCTGTAATTACATTGAGTTGCTGTTCTAGTTTTTTCAACATAATTTGATATCCTTCTGCTTGTTCTATTGGAGCAAAAGGATGAATACTGTTCCAGTTTGCCATGCTCAAAGGCAACATTTCTGCGGCTGCGTTCAATTTCATCGTGCAAGATCCCAGTGAAATCATCGAATGATTTAGGGCTAAATCTTTTCTTTCCAACATTTTGATATAACGCATCAAAGCAGTTTCAGAGTGGTGTTTGTTAAAAACTTCGTGTGTTAAGAACTGTGATGCTCTGTATAGGCTTTCCTGATAATTTATTCCTGTTGACAACTCATTGATACTGAAAGTTTCTTTTTGCATTGCTTCTGCAAAAATATCAATGATTCTGTTAATGTCTTCGATACTTGTAGTTTCGTTAAAAGAAATTGAAATGGTATCATTATCAATATAATAGAAATTTACTTCGTTTTTCTCTGCTATCGTTTTTACTTTCTGAGCATCGGCTTTTACTACAATCGTATCAAAAAATGATGTATTAATTTGATAAGCACCTAATTTGTTTAATGCATCTGCAGTAGTTACGGCACTTGCATGAACTTTTTCTGCTATATAATTTAATCCTTTCGGACCATGATAAACTGCATACATTCCTGCCATAACCGCAAGAAGAACCTGAGCTGTACAAATGTTTGAAGTTGCTTTCTCTCTTTTAATATGTTGCTCACGGGTTTGCAAAGCCATTCTCAAAGCACGGTTCCCGTTTGCGTCAACAGTTACTCCGATAATTCTTCCCGGCATACTTCTCTTATACTCTTCTTTGGTTGCAAAAAATCCGGCATGCGGACCTCCGTAACCCATTGGGATTCCAAAACGTTGTGTTGTTCCAACTACAACATCGGCTCCCATTTCGCCGGGTGAAGTTAATTTTACTAAACTCAAAATATCTGCTGCAACAGCAATTTTTATTTCGTTAGCTTTGGCTTTAGCAATAAACTCTGCATAATCATATACCTGCCCGAATTTCCCGGGATATTGTAAAATCGCTCCGAAGAAATCATTTCCAAAAGTAAATTCTTCGTGATTTCCAATAACTAATTCTACTCCAATGGGAGTAGATCTGGTTTGCAACACAGATAATGTTTGAGGAAGAATTTCTTCTGAAACGAAAAATTTATTGATATTGTTCTTCTTCTGATCTCTTGTCCTTACGTCAAAAAGTAAAGCCATTGCTTCGGCAGCAGCTGTTCCTTCATCAAGCAGAGATGCATTTGCGATCTCCATTCCGGTTAATTCTATAACTGTGGTTTGAAAATTCAATAATGCTTCCAGGCGACCTTGTGCGATTTCTGCCTGATATGGCGTATATGCCGTGTACCATCCCGGATTTTCAAAAATATTCCTCAAAATTACTGCCGGAACAATTGTCGGGTGATATCCTAAACCAATAAAAGATTTAAAAACCTTATTTTTATTCCCTAATTGCTGAATGTAATTAAGATATTCATATTCGGTTAATGCTGGTTCTAAATTTAATGGGGTTTTAAGACGAATGTCATCCGGCAAGGTTTCATAAACAAGCTGTTCGATAGAATCTACACCTATTGTTTTTAACATTTTATCCAAATCATGTTCTCTAGGCCCGATGTGTCTTAAAGCAAAAGCATCTGTTTTCATATAAAAAATTGAGTTGTTTTTTTGATGCCCAAAATTAATCATTTCTAATAAAGAATTTGTCAATTTTAAGACCAATTTTGTTATTTTTAATTCAATTGAATTAACCTCTAAAGTTTCTTTAATTTTGTACCTATGAAACTACTTCAATCTATTTTATCTTTTTATCTCAAAAGCAGCTTACATGTTGCGGTTGCGGTAGTTTCTCTAACTGTTTTAACTTATCATATTTTTAAACTTACAATAGATCTTGATATCATAATTTTTAATTTTTTCGGAACTATTGCAGGGTATAATTTTATAAAATATGATACAATTTTCAGAAAAAACAGCAACATAAGATCAAGTCTTAAGTTGATTTTCTCAATTTCAATGTTAGCTTTAATTGTTGTTTTTTATTTGTTTTTTAAATTCAATTTAGCCTCACAAATATTACTGATCTTTTGTGGTTTGGTCGTTGGGTTGTATGCGTTGCCTCTTCTTTTGAGTAAAAATCTCAGAAATTTAAGTGGGGTAAAAATTTATCTGGTTGCTCTGATATGGTCTGGCGTTACAGTTTTGCTTCCTGTTATTAATGCTTCAGAAAAAATTGACAATGAAGTAAAATTAAAGTTTTTTCAACGATTTTTATTAGTGATCATTCTGTTATTGATTTTTGAAATCATAGATCTAAAAACCGACGACCCAAGACTAAAAACACTTCCTCAGAGAATTGGTGTTTCCCGAACCAAACGTATTGGTTTTGCGTTGTTACTGTTATTTTTCTGTTCGCAATTTTTCTCATCGGATCATTCTTCTTACCAATGGGTATTATTTCTATTTCCTACGGTTTTGTGTACTTTATTTTTACATTTTGCTCATCCGGAAAGATCAAGATACTACACGACTCTTTGGGTGGAAAGTATTCCGATTTTTTGGCTGCTTTTATTTTTAATCTGCCAGCAATGGTTATAATGCTTTAAAGTAATTTCTACATATCCTTTTATATTTTCTTTATTGAGTTAAATACTTATTTATTTTTAGTATAAATTTGAATATTATTAATCAAAAAAAATCAAATTTATGGACATTAATATTTACTCTTTATTGCTCGCAGCATTTTCAACTTTGGTAATTGGTTCTGTCTGGTACCATCCAAAAGTTTTTGGAACAATTTGGATGAGAGAATCGAGAACTCAGATGGATTCTGAAAAAATGCCTAGCATGATCGGAATTTTTATTACTTCTTTTGTATATGCCTTTTTTATTTCATTCATTTTACAATTTTTAGTCATTCATCAATTTGGCGCTTATGCATCTACAATAGACATTACAGGCATTGACCCTTCTGTATTAGAAAACTATATTGCCGCTTATGGTGAAACATACAGAACGTTTAAGCATGGTGCTTTACACGGATTTATGACCGGTTTATTTCTTGCCTTACCTTTAATCGGCAACAATTCACTTTACGAAAAACGCAGTTTCAAATATGTACTCATAGTTGGCGGTTACTGGGTTATAAGTATGACTATTATGGGTGGTATAATTTGTAGTTGGAAATAATTAACAAAAAATAAAGAAAAATCGCTCTACATTTGTGGGCGATTTATTTTTTATATTGAAAACAACCCTTACATTTTATATATATAATTCTGTCGGAGAACTTCCAGCCGAGTGGGATAATCTGGCACATGAAAATATTTTTCTTACCAGCCGTTATCTACAAGTTTTGGAAGAATCTGCCCCGGAGAATATGATTTGTAGTTTTATTGGTTTTTTTGACAATAAAAAATTAGTTGGTGTCGCAATTGCGCAATTTTTGAACATAAATCAATTAGAGTCTTTTGGAGACAGAGACCGGTGTGTAAAAACTACTGTTAGAAATTTTATTTTTAGAAATTTTTCGTCACACGTATTGTTTATTGGTAATAATATGCTCACTGGTCAAAATGCTTTCATTTTTTCTGACGAAATAAATCCCACAGAAGCTTTGCAATGTTTGAAAAAAGCTATTTCTTCGCTCAAAAAATTATATCAATCTAAAGGTTTTTCTGTTCATCTTACTTCTGTAAAAGATTTTGAGAAAGATGAAATTAGACAAATAAAAAATTCCGGTTTTCAACAATATTTCAAATTTTCCACACAGCCTAATATGGTTTTAGAAATAAAAAACAATTGGAAATCTATTGATGATTACACCGGCGATTTACTTAAAAAATATCGGGATCAATATAAACGGGCAAGAAAAAAATCTGAAGGAGTTGACAAACGAAGACTTAATTTATCTGAAATAAAAAAATACGAAACAAAAATATACAACCTGTACCATCACGTGGCTCAAAATGCTCCTTTTAATACTTTTTTCTTAGCCAAAAATCATTTTAGCAAAATGAAAGAATTGCTGCAAGATGATTTCCTTCTTTATGGGTATTTTGATAATAATGAATTGATTGGCTTTAATACTCTAATAAAAAATGGCTGTACGATGGACACTTATTTTTTAGGTTATGACAACGAGATACAAAAAGAAAAAATGCTATACCTTAATATGTTATACGACATGATTGCTTATTCCATCAAAAAAAATTATAAAGAGATCATATTTGCCAGGACAGCTTTGGAAATAAAAAGTTCGGTTGGAGCAAAACCTATTGAAGTTTTTGGTTTTTTAGAACATAACAATCGATTTATCAACAAAAACATTGATAAAATTTTTAAATATCTGGAACCCAAAACAGACTGGATCGAACGAAATCCCTTTAAAAATTAATTATTTTACAGCAACATTCATTTTTGCTGGTAAAATATGAATATTTAACCTTGTTTCTTTACCTATATATTCTCCATCAATCTGAAAATTTACTGGGAAATTAGTCGTAATAAAAGCTTTTTTTGTTGAAATAATTTCTACATCATCAGACTCCACCGGCATATTTCCTGTAATAATTTTACCTAAAACAAGTAAATCCAGATTTTTTAAAATAATAATTTCAAAAACACCATCACTTACATTTCCATTGGGATTTATTATAACTCCGGTTCCATATTTTTTAGAATTAGCAATCACTACCATCCTTGCCTCACTCTTAAATATTGTATTATTGGTTTCAATAACTGCTTCAAACGGATCTTCCAAATTGGTCAAAGTACTTACAGCTTGTAATGCATATCCCAACATTCCTCTGGTCGAACTATTTTCGTAATTCATGACCAATTGCGCATTAAGACCAATATCGCTAAGATGTATGCTCAGTTTATTGTTTATCGAAATCATATCCATTGCTATAAAGCGGTTCCCGAAAACAATAGGTAAATTTTCTTCTATATTTGAAGGCAGATCCAAATCTACAGAAAGTCCGTTTGCAGATCCGGCAGGGATAATCCCGATTTTTACATTAAAATCACCCAGTGCTTCTGCAACTTGTTTTACAGTACCATCACCACCGGCAATCAAAACTCTTTCCGGCTGATATTTCTGATATTCTTGCAGAATTTTTTGTTCGTCCTGATCTCCGGTAGTTTCAAACAATCGAAATGTATATCCATTCTCTTCTGCATAAAACTTTACAGTTTCTACAATATCGGATTTGTCAATATCCCCGGAAATAGGATTTACAATTAACAAGACATTCTTTTTCATATATAATTTCATATTTCACGTAAATTTAATTAAATTGTTGTATCAAAAAAGTAACTATGAAAAAACCAAAACTAAAAATATATCGAGGCTACGCAAATGAGCAGGAATTGATAGTAATGGGGCATGTTTTCAGACCAACCAGAAAAAAAGATTATGATTTCCGCAAAAAGAAATTAAAAAATGCAAAGTCGGTAATTGATATGTTTCGGATTAAAACTGAAGCCAATCAAGATGTTTATCTACATTGGAACAATACAAAAATTCATACCAAAACTTTAGATGATGGCTATTTTGCCTTTCATATTCCTATAAAAGAAAATATAGATTATGGATGGATAAATTATAAAGTTTCTATAATTTATAAAAATACAGAGATTTC
This sequence comes from uncultured Flavobacterium sp., assembly GCA_964608415.1. GTDB lineage: Bacteria > Bacteroidota > Bacteroidia > Flavobacteriales > Flavobacteriaceae > Flavobacterium. The sequence continues at coordinate 22,114 of CAZSOC010000013.1, read as the reverse complement.
TTCCGAAGGAAATTTTGTAAGACCTCACGACGGAAATTTAGGGTTTATTTCAGACATTGATGACACATTTTTGATCTCTCATACTCGAAATCCATTCAAAAAACTCTACATTCTGCTGTTCAAAAATGTATTAGACCGTAAAGTTTTTGAAGGGGTTGTTCCGCACTATCAAGCTTTAAGTCAAGCCAATCGTGAAGGGAACGAACAAAATACTTTTTTTTATGTTTCGAGCAGCGAATGGAATTTGTATCGCTTTATCGTAGATTTCACCCAAATCAATAATCTTCCCAAGGCTGTTTTACTTCTCAAAGATATCAAAACCAGTTTAACCGATTTTTTTATAACGGGTCGAGGTGACCACAATCATAAGTTCGAAAAAGTAAAGCATATTCTTGAATTTTATCCCAATCTAAAATACACTCTTTTAGGTGATGACTCTCAGGAAGATCCTTTTTTATACGAACGGATTTGTAAAATCTTTCCTATTACTGTAAAAGCTGTTTACATTCGTCAAACCGGAAAACGTCCAAAAGAAAAAACACTTCTTACTCTTAAAAATATCGAAAGCCTCAATATTGAGACATGTTATTTCAAATCCAGCAGCCAAGCCATCGAACATTCCAGGAAAATCGGCTTAATTAATTAATTTTTTGGAACAAATCGCTTAACTATTTTCAAAAATATTTTCCGGTTTTTCGATTTTATCTTTTATTTCATTTTCAAATTCTACAGAAAAGATCTCCTCTCAAACAGTACCAAAAAGTTTCTATTGTGAATAATTCCTATAAAAGCAAGCAATTATTTATTAATGAAAAATTACAAAGTATCAATTTCTCCCTGAACTATTTCCCATTCTCCCAGCAATTGATCCAGTTCTTTTTTCTTTTTATTATAAGCCATAAAAAAACCTGCATCTTCAATATGCTTGTCATAATTATCCATCAAGGCTTTATCATCTTTTTGAATATCACTCTCCAGTTGTTGTATCTGACTTTCAATTTTGCTTAGCCGATTTTGTAGTGATTTACTTTTCTTTTGCTCTTCATAAGAAACTTTAGAATTTTCTTTTATATTTTCCTTTCTTACGACATCTCTCTTCTCTACTTCCCGCATATTTTCCAGATTGCGCTGCTCAAGAAAAAAGTTGATATCTCCCAGATATTCTTTGATTTTCTGATCCTTAAACTCATAAACAATGTTGGACATTCCTTGTAAAAAATCTCTGTCATGAGAAACAAGCAGAAGTGTTCCTTCAAACTTTTGTAAAGCTGCTTTCAATACATTTTTGGACTTAATATCCAAATGATTCGTCGGCTCATCCATTACCAGAACATTAATTGGCTGTAACAACAATTTACACAATGCCAAACGATTACGCTCTCCTCCAGAAAGTACTTTTACCTTTTTTTCAACATCATCACCTCTAAATAAAAATGCTCCAAGCATATCACGTACTTTAGAACGATTGGTATCTGTAGCCGCATCTTCCATTGTACGAAGTAAAGTAAGTTCTCCGTCAAGATATTCTGCCTGATTCTGGGCAAAATATCCAATTTGTACATTGTGCCCTAATTTAATGTTTCCTTGGTATTCAAATTCATTTACAATTGCTTTAATAAATGTAGATTTTCCCTGACCATTTTGACCGACAAAAGCAATTTTACTTCCTCTTTCAACCAAAAGTGAAATGTCTTTTAAGATAGTTTTACTTCCGTAACTTTTAGTTACATTTTCTGCTTCAATAACCACTCTTCCTGGAACTTTAGAAATAGGAAAAGAAATATTCATTACCGAGTTATCATCTTCATCTACTTCTATTCTTTCTACCTTATCCAGTTTTTTAATTAGAGATTGCGCCATTGATGCCTTTGAAGCTTTTGCTCTAAATTTTTCTATAAGCTTTTCGGTTTCTTCTATTTTTTTCTGCTGATTTTTTTGAGTTGCTAATTGTTTTTCCCTGATTTCATGTCTTAACTCAAGATATTGGGAATACGGTTTATTAAAATCGTATGCTTTTCCTAAAGAGATTTCTATTGTTCTGTTAGTTACATTATCCAGAAACATTTTATCATGAGAAACAATTACTACTACCCCAGGGAAATTTCTCAAAAAACTTTCCAGCCAAATAATCGATTCAATATCCAAATGGTTTGTTGGTTCATCCAGTAATAAAATATCATTAGACTGCAGTAATAATTTTGCTAATTCAATACGCATTCTCCAACCACCGGAGAATGTTTCTGTTTGATTGTTAAAGTCTTCCCTTTTAAACCCTAATCCTAACAAAATTTTCTCTGTATCACCCACATAATTATAACCTCCAAGAAGCTCGAAACGATGTGTATAATCTGACAAATCTTCTATAATCTGACTATAAGTTTCACTTTCGTAATCAGTTCTGGTAACCAGCAAGTGATTAATTTCTTCCAGTTTTTTTTCTACTTCTTTAATTTCTGAAAATGCCTGATATGCTTCTTCCAAAACGGTTCTGCCTTGTTCAAAATCTATATCCTGGCGTAAGAAGCCTATTTTAACTTCTTTTTCTGTAGCTATACTTCCCGAATCCGGTTGAAAATCACGGGCTAAAATTTTAAGCATTGTAGATTTTCCTGCTCCATTTTTACCAACCAACCCTACTCTGTCACCTGCCCCTAATCTAAAGGTCACTTCTTCAAACAGATAAGCACCCCCAAAAGAAACTGATAAATTATGTATATTTAGCATTTATTATATTTTTAAATGGATTGCTATTTGTAAATTTGCACTATATTTTTATAAAAATTAAATTTTTTGCAAATGTTAAAAAAAGGATCCAAATTTTATAGTATTTTAACAGGAACTTGTCCCAGATGTCAAAATGAAAGTATGTATGAGGACAAAAACATTTTACATTTATCAAAATTGATTAAAATGAAAGAAAATTGCAGTCATTGCGGTTTAAAATATCAAATAGAGCCTTCCTTTTTTTATGGCGCAATGTATGTAAGTTATGGACTGAATGTTGCAATAGGTATTGCTGCTTTTATTATTTCTTATATGATCAAACCTAGTGTTTTAACAGGATTTTTCTCTATTATGTTTGCCCTTATTGTCTTATTTCCCTGGGTAATGAGATTATCAAGAAATATCTATATCAACTTTTTTATATCTTATGACCAAAATGCCTAATCTCTTTTTATTTTAAATATTTTTTATCAAATCTTCTAATACTAATATTTTTTTCTAATTCGATATTATTTTCTATAGAATTGAACATCTTTTTTGACATTGTCGGTCCCAACATTACTCCACGGGTTCCTAATCCATTTAATACATGTAATCTTTTATATAAATGATGAGCGCCCAATAATGGTCTTCTGTCTTTTACCGTTGGACGAATACCCGCCTGATGATCTATTACCTCAAATTCACAATTAATAGTTTGATGAAGCTTTTCAAGTAATTCATTCTTCCCTTCATCTGTAATATTTTCGGTTTTATCTTCCCAATTATAAGTTGCTCCCACTTTGTAAATATCATTCTCTAATGGTAAAATAAAAATGCTGGCATTAATTATTGCATCCAATTTTAGCTTTTTAGCTCTAATCAGAAGTAATTCCCCTTTTGTACCATCAAGTGGTAAATAATTAAAAAATGGATTGTGTTGCAGTCCAAAACCTTCTGCAAAAACAATGTTTTTAGCTTTAATATTTTCATATACAATAAAACTATCTTCAAAGATAATTTTAGAATAATTAAAAGTTGATTTTATCAAAAAGTTTAAAGACTCTAAATATTTTAAATAAGTTTCAGACAATAATAATGTATCTACAAACCCGGTCGATAAAACTTCTCCATAATTATACGGAGCATCAATCGAATCATACTTATTATCTATAAGTCTAATTGATAAAAAAGGAGAAAGTAATGGTTTGTCTGACGCAATAAACCAATCATTTTGTTCTTCTACAGAGCTCAATTTTCTATAAACCGGAATGTTATAAATAATTTTTTTTCCTATTCTATCTTCAATAACACTATAAAATTTTTGAAGGTATTCCAATTGATTGATTGCATCTTCTACTATAGTGAAGCGTTTGAGAACAATTGGATTAAATAACCCTCCAGCCACTTTTGTAGATTTGAACGCATCATCATGATATAATACAAACGACTTATCGTTTTGAATGCAGGTTTCTGCAAAACAAATACCTGCTAATCCTCCTCCAACAATTATATAATCTAACATAGCGTAAAAATAAAAACTCTTACCCGAAGGTAAGAGTTTTGGTTTTATAAAATTTGTAAAATTAGTAACTCCACATATCTTGTTCTAAATCTCTAATCTTTTCTTTGATTCTTTCGGATTCCAAGAGCTGAAATTGAGAATTATCTTTGTAATAGTTTTCGATTTCACGATCACCATAAACGTTTTCTTCTTTATAAATTACTGCATTAAATCTACGAGCATTAAGCAATTGATCAAAATTGATAGGCATTGCCGAATTACGGTCATTAAATGCGTATGATGCATGAAGAATATCACGAACTGCAGGGAAGTAAACCCAGAACAATTCAATTTCAATTGCATCATCATTTCCAATATCCCGAGCTTCTTTAGCCATTGGACAAATACCTAATAAACGATATTTAAGTTCTCCTTGTCTTTTGTCAAAATACCAGTATCCTCTTATCTTATAAGCAGAAATATCTTGAGAAGTTAATTCTCTCTCATCGATATACTGTAGATCTAAAGTTCTTACACCTGATTTATAATCATTATAGTAATTATTTATTTCGTCATGACCAGATGGGATTGTATCACGAAATTTGAACGAGGTCTGTAGTTCTTCGAGAGTTCTTTTACTGTTAAAATAACTATCGCTATAAACTTCAGTTATTGCCCCTTCTTTGATGTTTTTAATTATAACATCATAGAGAGATCTCCTGTCTGATCCGATATTATTCGTATCGATCGGAAAATATAAAGGAAAGTTGATTCTTTCATCCAAATCAATAATTTCCCAAACAGATTTCCCGAATAAACGATCCCTGTCGTCGACAAAACCATAAGGCAATGGAGTATCGTTATCCGAAATCATCTGAGCTTCGGTCTTTTTCCCGATTTCACTTGGAGTTTTAGCATTCAGAAGATTCGATTGTGCCTGAGCAGTAAATCCAAAAAATGCCACTGTAACGACGATGATTAAATTTCTATAATTCATATTTTAATTTTTTTGACTAAAGTAATAAATTAGGATAGTCTTATTGTATTTCGTAGAATACTGGTGAAGCTGATTTAATAGAAACTTCTGCTCCTCCTTCTATTCTACTTTTGATTTCACTAAAAGTAACAATGTCACCTCTACCTAATGTCGCTAGTGCAGATTTTGCTCTGGCATCTAATCTATTTCCATTAACAACTACCGAAGGTTTTCCTGAAATTCTCATAGTAAATTGAGTCACTCTCAAATTCAAATCAAAATCAAAATCAGGTAACTCTACTGTTATTTCAGAATTTTCCAATCTAGATTTAGAACCCTTAAGCTCACCAGATTGCTTAGCGATTGCTCCTTGAGGAGTTGGGATGTTTTTAATTCTAAATACTTTTTTATCAGAAACTTTAGTTCCGTCTGGTAAAGTAGCACTAACCTGAATTGGCACTTCGACACCTTGACCCGGGCTCATCATATATTGACCTGGTTTTCCTGCTTTTACTAATCCAGGAGCATTAGCTATAACATTATTATCAGAAACACCTGCAAATGAAATCGTCATTGGGTTTTTTACACCACGGTAAACTACATTCATTTTATCTGCAGAAATAGTTGCTGAATTAGGTTTAGGTACAACTACATAATTTCCTTTGATAGGTAATTTAATAATAGAATCTCCTTCTTTAAATTGGAATTCTCCTGTTATATCTTGTTCTCCTACATTTCCGGCACCAAAAGAAAATTCAGTTTGACCAGCTTTCATAGCTTCCGGACCTAAAACTTTACCATTAACAGTAACAGCATGTGCTTTAAGATTCGGATCTTTTTTCCCTAATATAATTTTTCCGGTAACTGTTTCACCTGCAAAAAACGCTGTTTTATCTGGAACAACAATTGCTTCAAAGCCTGTTAAAGACGCTGCTCTTTTTACTCCTTCTAAAAACATCCCTGAAATAATTTCGTTTTCAGTAGTTTTAACATCAAATTGTAATTGAGTTAATTTTGTTAAAGAAGCAATAGCCGGGAATCCTTTGTAATGATAATCAATCCATGGAATAGCTTTACCTACTTTTTTAGAATTAACATCTGCGATGCTAAATCTTTTATCCAATTTTATCTTTGTTTCTTCTAATAAATCACTTCCTGCAATTTGTTTAACTTTAGAAGAATAATTTTTGATTCTGTCCAAAAATTCCTGTCCTTCTTTAGATACTTTATCACCTTTAAAGAACAAATTGTCAAGTACATCTCCTTTATCCATTTGTTCATATGGTAAATTTCCGTCCTCATCAACTTTTAGTCCGGTTGTAACTTTAGATTTCAAAGATTCTAAATAATTACTAAAATCCGCAGAAATTTGTCTTACCTGCTCAACTTTTTCTTTCTTTTCTTTATATTGACCTGGTTGGTTTTCAGCTTTTTCTGACAAATCAGCAAACAAAGTATTATTATTTGCATCTGCAATTTGATTAGACTCAATTAATTTAGAATTTAATATACCAAATGCAGATAATACTTCTTTTGACATATTTAGTGCCAACATAGCGATGAAAACCAAATACATCAGGTTAATCATCTTCTGTCTAGGGGTTAATTTTCCTCCTGCCATTTTTTCTAATTAGTTTTTAATATTGTTAGTTAAATATTCAGTATAATAACTAATTATCCTTTGTTACTCATTGCAGACAACATA
>CAZSOC010000013.1:0-15216 GCA_964608415.1 uncultured Flavobacterium sp. | reverse complement strand
CCATAAACATTGTTTAATGAAGCAATATTTGCAGTCATAGATTGCATTTGTTCTTTTAGTTTAGATGCGTTATCGGCAATTTCTTTATTTGCCTCAGCATTTCTAGAAGCGCTTTCTAATTGAACTTTATATAAACTATTCAAAGATTCCATTTGAGCAGCAGCCATAGACAATTCTTCGCTATACTTCTTTGTAGCAGCAATTCCGTCAACAGCAGGAGAAATCCCTTTGGCTGCAGATTCGAAATTTTTGATACTGTTTCCTAAACTTGACATTAACTCACCGTCAATTTTAGCTTCTTTCAATAAATTATCTAATTTTTGAGACAATAGACCTTGTGCTTCAGCTGGGTTTTCTTTTTTAGCTCCTTTAGCACTTGGAGCTCCTCCTGCTAATTCCGGGTAAACCAAAGTCCAGTCTAAATCATTATCAACAGGCTCAAATGCTGAAAGTGCAAAAATCAAAGCCTCAACAATCAAACCAATTGTCAACATTAAATTACCCGTTATTGGTCCTAGTTCTATATGTGTGATTTTGAATAATGCTCCGAGAATTACAACTGCAGCTCCCATTCCATAAGCAAAGTTCATTGCTTTTTTACTTAATAATGCCATAATAATAATAGTTTTTTTTAGTTAATTTGATAGTTTTATAGTTTGAAATTTAAAAAAATTTATCTTCTTACGTTACCAGTTACATTAGTTCCCATATAATCCTGAACTGTTCTGAAACCGATGTAACTTCTAGCTGTATCTGCATATTCGAAATCTCTTGTACTTACCTGCAACATATATTGCACATCTTTCCAAGATCCTCCACGTACAACTTTTCTTTGATTTTTAGCATCCGGAATATTCGGGCTCAATGTAGACATAAACTCATAAGCTCCCGGATCATATGAAGTTGCTGTCCATTCTGAAACATTCCCTGCCATATTGTATAAATTGTATCCATTTGGATCAAAGGATTTTGCTTCTACCGTATAGAGAGCTCCATCTGCTGCATAATCTCCACGGTTCGGCTTAAAGTTTGCTAAGAAACAAGCTCTGTCATTGTGTGTGTATGGTCCTCCCCAAGGATAAGTTGCTGATTGTAAACCTCCTCTTGCGGCATATTCCCATTGTGCTTCCGAAGGTAATCTGAATGCATTAATCAAATTTCTTCCTTTTTTCTTTTTCTTTTTAATATAAGAGTTTTTATTAAGGGTTCTCCATTCGCAAAATGCTTTTGCCTGATTCCAGTTTACTCCTACAACAGGATAATCACTATACGCCTGATGCCAAAAATATTGTGTATGCATTGGCTCATTGTACGAATAAGCAAAATCTCTAATCCAGGCTGTTGTATCCGGATAGATTTTTACAGGTTCCGTTTTTTTAATAAAACCTTTTCTTCCTTGTTTTTTTACAGCTTCATTCAAATCTACTTCTGTATATCTGAACTCTAATTTTGACACATCGATTGTTCTTAAACCATTATAAGACTCTTCTATTGGTAAGTACATCGAATCCATAACCTCTACATAATGCTCATCAGGATACTTTGAAGTATCGTAAATAACATTTACTTTTTTATTCAACTTTCTACCTGCATACATATCATCATCAGTACCCAAGCTCCAATAATTTTCATACATATACTTATCGTACGGGGTCATATTGTCCGGATTAGTATCCAAAAAGGCATAATCTCCTATCCCTGTTGCATTTCTCCCTCCAGAACCTGAACCCGCTGTCTGACCGGCATCTTCTGCCATGATCGCTAGCTTAACTCTAATAATGGAATCCTTTACCCACTCCACAAATTGACGATACTCACTATTTGTAATTTCCGTTTCGTCCATATAAAAAGCCGGAACAGTAACAGTTTTTGTTGGAGCATCACCTATATTAAGTAAATCATCATCAGATTTACCCATGATAAAAGCACCACCTGGAACCAATGTCATCCCATAAGGTTTCTCGGAACGCCATTTTTTTCCTTTAACTCCCACAAGCTCGCCTTTATCGCCAGAGCTACAGCTAAATAAAAATGTTGATAATGCTGCAAATGCAATGAACTTCTTCATATAAATACGGGTTATAATATGTTCTTAATTTGAGGTCGTAAACCTATTTATTATTTTTTTAAAAACCAATTTTTTTTTACTTTTTCATCATATAAAACATAACAAAAGTATAAAATTCTGTTAAACAAAGAGTTTACAACAGGGTTTTTCTTTGTGCTTTCCACCATCTTTCCGGAATTTCACCTTTTATAGATAGCATATAGTCTTCCTTATTGCAAGGTAATAACGTAATTCTTTTTAATTTATTATTCAAATTGTAATCTATCGGAATTTCAAGCCACCATCTCTCAGTTTTTGGGCTATTATAAAAAATTAACTCAAAATCTTCTAAAGGAATAATATATTTGGTAAAATTTTCTTTTGATCCAAATGGATATTCATTAGACCGGCATTGATGTCCTTCTATAAAATACCACAAAACCTGCGCAATAAGCAAGGATTCTTGCTGGCTATTATTATGATTGAAAATACCAAACATCGTTACTTTATCACTTATTCCTGCATATCTTGCCAAAGAGCAAATTTCTTTACCATTAAATCCGTTGGGTGTAAATGTAACAAAATTCCCCGAATCACTCGATTTGACAGATGTTAAATCTAAACTCACCAAATCTGCATCTCTAAAGACAGGCTCCGATATATGGATTTTCTCTGAAATTTCACCTAATCTATATGCTTCAAAATAAAGATTTTCTAACAAATCTATTTCTTCCTGAGCGTTAAAATAGGTTTGATAACCGAGATTACTATAATTAAATAAATTATTCGGAGCTTCCAAAATCATTTTAGAAATATACGATTTACAAGGTAGCGTCCCTTCTTCTTTTGATAGGTCGAAAGAATGGTCTATATTCACTAAATTTACCATCTGATCAAGATTATCATATCCTCTATACATAGCAAATGTTAAATCTTGACTCCCTCCTAATATAATCGGAATTATCTTATTTTTCAACAAGACATTTACCGTTGACTTTAAAGCAAAATAAGTATCTTCTAATCTTTCTCCTTGTTTTATGTCTCCTAAATCTGCAATAGAAACATTCCAATTACCGGGATAAAGTTGGTAAAAGCTTTCACGGATATGATATAAATTACATTCTGAATGGTTATTTCCTGTCCCTCTATTTTCCGGCACCCCAATAATCGCTATCTGAATTTTTGACAATTCCACCCAATCACTTTTGGTATGAAACACAACTTTGCTTCCCAGTTGTTGGTTGGATAAGTTTTTTATAAATTCATAAAAACGATCCTCCAGTGGTGATAAAAAATCCAGTTCCATTTATTTTTTTGTTGCTTTTTTTACTGCTGTTTTTTTAGCCGGAGCTTTCTTTCCTGCCGTTTTCTTTGCAGGAGCCTTTTCTTCAATCATCATTTTTACTTGTTCCAGGCTAAGTTTCGACGCATCAATGTCTTTATTCAATTCTATTTTTACTTTTCCTTGAGTAATTACAGAACGTCCCCATCTTGCCTTTTCTACTTTTATTCCTTCTTCTTCCCAATGATGAATTACTTTATCAATATCTTTTTGAATTTTATCTTCAATCAATTCTTGTATATCTGAGTCTGAGAGGTTATCAAAATTGTATTTTTTATTTACATTAATAAAAATTCCGTTCCATTTGATAAAAGGTCCAAAACGTCCTACTCCTTTCTGAACCGGTAGTTTTTTATATTCTGCAATCGGAGCGTCTGCTTTTGCTTTTTCCTGAATTAACTCTACCGCTCTTTCCAGATTTACATCTAATGGATCTTCTCCTTTAGGCAGAGAAATAAAATTTTTACCAAAACGAACATAAGGTCCGAACCGACCATTATTAACTTCTATTTCTTCTCCTTGATATTCTCCTATTTTTTTAGGAAGTAAAAACAACGACAATGCTTCTTCAAGACTAATATTAGAAATATTTTGATCATTCATCAAGCTCGCAAATTGTTTTTCTTCATCATCTGCATCTCCTATTTGAGCCATCGGACCAAATTTACCCAAACGAACGCTTACATTTTTTCCTGTTTTCGGATCTTTACCGAGAATTCTTTCTCCTGACTCACGTTCTGCATTGGCTTCTACATCTTTTACATTAGGATGAAATTGATCGTAGAATTCCTGCATCATTTTTGCCCAATTAACATTTCCTTCTGCGATCTCATCAAAATCCTGCTCAACTTTTGCTGTAAAATTATAATCTAATATTTTTTGAAAATTCTTTACCAAAAAATCAGTTACAATCATACCAATATCTGTCGGAACCAATTTACCTTTATCTGATCCCGTATTTTCCTTAAGAACTTTTTCGACAATTTTGCCAGATTCCAATCTGATTTGTGTATAATTACGTTCAACCCCTTCCAAAACACCTTTTTCTACGTAATTTCTGTTCATTATAGTAGATATTGTTGGCGCATAAGTTGAGGGACGCCCAATTCCTAATTCTTCTAGTTTTTTAACCAACGAAGCTTCTGTATATCTTGAAGGTGGGCGGGAATATCTTTCTGTTGCAACAATATTATTATTTTGTAATGGTTCTTTTATTTTTACTGCAGGCAACATTCCTTCTTGTTCTTCATCTTCGTCATCGTGACCTTCCAAATATACTTTTAGGAAACCCTCAAACAACAAAACTTCTCCGGTTGCAGCAAAAATTTCTGAATGTTTATCTGTTTCAATCTTTATAGTTGTACGTTCCAGATTAGCATCACTCATTTGAGAGGCAATGGTTCTTTTCCAGATCAAATCATATAATCTTGCCTGATCCCGATCGATCTTTACAGTATGTCTTGACATTTCTGTAGGTCGAATTGCTTCGTGCGCTTCCTGGGCACCTTTGCTTTTGGTGGTATAATTTCTCGGTTTGGAAAATTCTTTTCCGTAAGATTTTATGATTTCTGTTTCTGCTGCCGACATAGCTTCCTGAGAGAGATTTACACTATCTGTTCTCATATAAGTTATTAATCCCGCCTCATATAGTCTTTGTGCTAACTGCATAGTGATTCCTACAGGAAGATATAATTTTCTTGCAGCTTCTTGCTGTAAAGTAGAAGTAGTAAACGGAGCTGCCGGAGATTTTTTTGTTGGTTTTGTTTCTAAATCGGCAACTTTATATTTAGCTCCAATACTTTTGTTCAGAAAATCTTCTGCTTCCTTGTGGGTATTAAAATTTTTAGGAAGTTTTGCTTTAAAAGTTTTACCGGCTTCTGTTTCAAATTCTGCAACTACAGAAAAACTCGCTTGTGCTTTAAAGTCCTGGATTTCTCTTTCGCGTTCTACTATAAGCCTTACTGAGACAGATTGTACCCTTCCGGCAGAAAGACCGCTTTTGATCTTTCTCCAAAGTACCGGAGATAATTCATATCCAACCAAACGATCTAAAACTCTTCGCGCCTGCTGTGCGTTGACTAAATCATAGTTTATCGCTCTCGGATTTTCAATTGCTTTCTGAATGGCTGATTTGGTAATCTCATGAAATACAATCCTCTTAATTTTATTTTGATCTAGTTTTAATTCTTCTGCCAAATGCCAGGAAATAGCTTCTCCTTCCCTATCTTCATCACTTGCCAACCAAACAGTATCTGCTTTTTTGGAAAGATCCTTCAGTTTTTTAACCAAAGCTTTTTTATCTGGCGAAACTTCATATTTGGGCTTGAAGCCATTCTCGACATCCACCCCGATCTCTTTTGAAGGCAAATCTGCTATATGTCCATAACTGGATTCTACCTGATAATCGCTTCCTAAGAATTTTTCGATGGTTTTTGCCTTTGCCGGCGACTCCACAATTACTAAATTTTTTGCCATAATGCTTTGATTTGAGTCGCAAAAGTATAGGATTTTTTTAAATTGCAATATGTTTATTTTAATATTAGCACTTGTTTTTTTCAGAAAACACCTTTATATACTTGTTTTTTTTATTGTTATTTTTTTATTGTAAATCCTCACATTAATATCCTACATTAGGTTTTATGAATTTATTGAATTTTATTTTAAAAAATATTTTGATTCAAAAACTCATTAAATCAGAGTTTTACATTTAACCTCTATCGAAGTAAAAAAGAAATGTTTTTGAAATAAAAACAAACCAAGCTAAATACTCCTAAAAAAGAAAACATGTAAAATCTTTTGTTAAATATCAATCTGCCATCTTGTCATATTGATATGAAATATTGTATATTTGTGCGTTAAAAATTTATTCCTTACGGAAAAATTATGGAAAAAGTGATCGATGAAACCATGCAAGGAAATTCACTTGTTTTGGAACAAAAAGCCGCAAATGCTAAAAAGTTATATATAGAAAGCTATGGTTGTGCGATGAATTTTTCGGACAGCGAAGTTGTAGCCTCTATTTTGTACGAAAACGGTTTTAATACAACCCAGATTTTGGAAGAAGCCGATTTGGTTCTGGTCAATACTTGTTCGATAAGAGACAAAGCTGAGCAGACCATCCGGAAACGTTTGGAAAAATACAATGCCGTAAAACGTATAAATCCCCGTATGAAAGTCGGAGTATTAGGTTGTATGGCAGAACGATTGAAAAGCCAGTTTCTGGAAGAAGAAAAAATTGTAGACCTTGTAGTTGGCCCTGATGCTTACAAGGATTTGCCTAATTTACTCAGGGAAGTTGAGGATGGAAATGATGCGATAAATGTAATTCTTTCCAAAGAGGAAACTTATGGAGATATTTCTCCTGTACGTCTTAATTCTAATGGTGTTACGGCATTTGTTTCTATTACCCGAGGCTGCGACAATATGTGTACATTTTGTGTAGTTCCGTTTACCCGCGGACGTGAGAGAAGTCGTGAACCACAAAGTATTCTTACAGAAATTAAAGATCTTTGGAAAAAAGGGTACAAAGAAGTAACTCTTTTGGGACAAAACGTGGATAGTTATTTGTGGTATGGCGGTGGTTTAAAAAAAGATTTTGACAAAGCTTCAGAAATACAAAAAGCAACTGCTGTAAGTTTTGATCAATTACTCGAAATGGTTGCTACGAATTTTCCTAAAATGAGAATTCGCTTTTCTACATCAAACCCTCAGGATATGCACGAAAGTGTTTTACAGGTTATTGCCCAATATAACAATATTTGTAACCATATTCATTTACCGGTTCAATCGGGAAGCAACAGAATCCTCAAAGAAATGAATCGTTTACATACACGTGAACAATATATGGCTCTGATTGATAAGATCAATACTATAATTCCGGATTGCTCAATAACCCAAGATATGATTGCCGGTTTTCCTACAGAAACCGAAGAAGATCATCAGGATACTTTGAGTCTGATGGAATATGTAAAATATAGTTTTGGTTATATGTATGCTTATTCTGAAAGACCCGGGACTTTGGCAGGAAGAAAAATGGAAGATGATGTTGAAGAAGCTACTAAAATGCGTAGGTTACAAGAAATTGTTGACCTGCAAAGAAAACATAGTACTGTCAGAACTGCAGAATATTTAGGAAAAACAGTAGAGGTTTTGATAGAAAAGGAATCCAAAAAATCTACCCTGGATTGGTCTGGAAGAAACCCTCAAAATATTACAGTAGTTTTCCCAAAGAAAAATTATAAAATAGGGGACTTTGTAGAGGTAAAAATAACTAACTGTACAAGTGGAACATTAATCGGAGAAGCTGTTGAGTATAGTGAAATGTGTTAAAAATAAACTTCAACACAGATTTACCCAAATTAATTTTAATATAGAAAAAGTAATCGAAATAAATTATGGAATCCGTTCAAGCCATAAAACAAAGATTTGAAATCATCGGAAACGACCCGAAACTCAATCGTGCAATCGAAAAAGCCATTCAGGTTGCCCCAACAGATATTTCTGTTCTAGTCGTTGGGGAAAGTGGTGTGGGAAAAGAAAGTATTCCCAAAATCATCCATTCTTTGTCTCACAGAAAACACGGAAAATATATTGCAGTAAACTGTGGTGCAATTCCAGAAGGAACGATAGACAGTGAACTTTTCGGTCACGAAAAAGGAGCTTTTACAGGAGCAACATCTACCAGAGAAGGTTATTTCGAAGTAGCAGATGGAGGTACAATATTTTTGGATGAAGTTGGAGAATTACCTTTAACAACCCAAGTTCGTTTGCTTCGCGTTTTAGAAAACGGAGAATTTATAAAAGTAGGTTCTTCCCAAGTTCAAAAAACCAATGTAAGAATTGTTGCAGCGACTAACGTAAACATGTTTCAAGCAATTGAAAAAGGAAAATTCAGGGAAGATTTATACTATCGTCTGAGTACCGTTGATATTACTCTTCCTCCATTAAGAGAAAGAAAGGATGATATTCATTTATTATTCAGAAAATTCTCTTCGGATTTTGCGCATAAATACAAAATGCCGGCTATAAAACTAGACGATCAAGCAGTTGTCTCTTTGTTAAAATTTAGATGGAGCGGAAACATTCGTCAATTACGAAACGTTGCCGAACAAATTTCTGTTCTTGAAACCAACAGAGATATTACTGCATCCACTCTGATGTCGTATTTACCCAAAGAAGGCGACAATCTGCCAAGTGTAGTAAAAAACAAAAAATCCGAAAGCGATTTTTCTACCGAAAGAGAAATTTTATACAAAGTGCTTTTTGATATGAAAAATGATTTGAATGATCTAAAAAAGCTAACTTTGGAATTACTGCAAAATGGAAATTCAAATGTTCAGGAAAACAACAAACATCTCATTCACAAAATCTACGGTAAACATTCGGACGAAAGCGACATAGCTTTTGAAGAAGAACAAACACTTTCTGCAATCCCGGTTACAAATAATTATACAGACGATTATCAAGATAAAGAAGATGATAATTATCTTTTTGCAGAAACCGTTGAAGAAGAAGAAATTTTAAAATTAGAACAAAAAGAAATTGAAATGATTAAAAAATCTCTCGAAAAAAACAAAGGAAAGAGAAAAGCTGCCGCTGAAGAACTCGGCATTTCGGAGAGAACATTATATAGAAAAATCAAGCAATTTGATTTGTAAAAAAACAATAATGAAAAAAGTAAAACATCTAAGTTTAGCACTTATCATTGCCTTTCTGATGATTGGTTGTGGTATTTACAATTTTACAGGTGCCGGAAAAATTGACGCCAATAGTTTTCAGGTAAATTATTTTCAGAATGCTGCCGAACTTATTGAACCAGGAATCGAAAGAGATTTTACAAGAAGACTCCAGGATTTAATTCAAAATCAAACCGATTTGAGCCTGACCAATTCAGGAGGAGATTTAGTATATGAAGGCGAAATTGTAGATTACAGAATCACTCCAATGACTGCAACAGCAGATCAGAGAGCTGCTCAAAACAGATTAACCATTACAGTACTCGTAAGATTTACCAACAAAAATAAAGAAGAAGATGATCTTGAAAAACGCTTTAGTCATTATTTTGATTATGCAGGAGACCAACAACTTGTAGGAGGATTATTAAACTCCGCATTAGACGAAATTTTCGGAAGGATTACACAAGATATTTTTAATGATACTTTGGCAAAATGGTAATTTTCAATAATAAAGATACTTATAATGAATCTAACTGAGTTTACATATTTATTAAATCATCCCAGCCAAATCAACCAAAAAAATACGGCCGATTTAGAAACGATTATTAATAAATTTCCTTATTTTCAAAGTGCAAGAGCCTTACATCTCAAAGGACTATACCAACAAGACAGTTTTCAATACAATCAAAATCTAAGACTAACAGCAAGTTATACAACCGATAGGAATATACTATTTGACTTTATAACTTCAGGAAATTTCGAAATCTTACAGCAAACTTTTCTGGAAGAAAAAGCCGCTAAAATTAATGATATCACTGTCAATGAGTTCAATATAGTTATTCAACCTACTGTCGAAAAAGACAAACTTGAGCAATCTATAAAAAATTCCATCCTCAAATCCGATACCGTAAAGGAGAGAGATTTCAACCAAATATCAAAAAAAGAATCTCCCGAAGAAAGACTAGAAATAGGCAAACCTTTGTCATTCTCCAAAGAAGAAAAACATTCCTTTCAAGAATGGCTCAAACTGGCAAGCATCACTCCTATCGTTAGAGAGAAAAAAACCGAAGAGAAAACCGAAAAACAAACCGAAATCTCAAAAAAAATAGAAATTATAAATAAATTTATCGAAGCAAATCCAAAAATTTCTCCTGTTAAAAATATTTCTACAACAAATTTCACTCCCATACAAACCGAAGAAACCGGGCTATTAATGACCGAAACATTGGCAAAAGTTTATTTGGAACAAAAAAAATATCAAAAAGCAATTCAAGCATATGAAATTTTAATTTTGAAATATCCAGAAAAAAGTAGTTTATTTGCAGACCGAATTTTAGATATAAAAATTTTACAACAAAATAATAATTAATACAATATCATGTTTACAATTTTTTTAGCATTAATAGTAATTGTTTGTTTCCTTCTTATCGTAGTCATAATGGTACAAAACCCTAAAGGAGGCGGATTATCATCTACACTTGGAGGTAGTCAACAATTAGGAGGTGTTCAAAAAACAACCGATTTCTTAGACAAAAGTACCTGGACATTAGGAACAATCTTAATTTTATTAGTTCTTTTCTCAAGTTTAAGTTTTAAAGATGGTTCAAGCAATAGTCTTTTTGATGATGCAAAACCAGCTGCAAAACCTCAAACTGAAACACCAGCTCCAGCAACTCAGACTGAACCTGAAACAACTGTTCCGACTACAGAAGAAACAAAATAATTAACAGTAAAATTTCATTTAAAATGTCAGCTTGTCAAAGCTGGCATTTTTTTTAGGAAAAAATGTCATAAAAAGCATATTGGCATAATTTCTGAAACTAACGAAAGCATGTAATTTTAATTAACAAAATAAAAATATAACGTATTATGGCATTAAACATTAAACCATTATCAGACCGTGTTTTAATTGAACCAGTTGCAGCAGAAACGCAAACAGCTTCTGGAATTTTTATTCCTGATACAGCCAAAGAAAAACCTCAAAAAGGCACTGTTGTTGCAGTTGGAAACGGCAAACAAGATCATACAATGACTGTAAAAATCGGAGATTCTGTTCTATACGGAAAATACGCTGGTACAGAATTAAAATTTGAAGGAAAAGACTATTTGATCATGCGTGAGGATGATATTCTTGCAGTTATCTAAAAACAATAAATTTTAGACAAATAAAACAGAAAGATTATTTCTGATTTGGATTTAAAAACAAACACAATTAAAAAATTTTAAACTAAAAAGTTAAAATAGCTTAAAGCCTATAGCTTAAAGCATAATGTAAAATAATTATGGCAAAAGATATAAAATTTGATATTGAAGCAAGAGATGGCTTAAAAAGAGGTGTTGATGCATTAGCAAATGCAGTAAAAGTAACACTAGGTCCAAAAGGTAGAAATGTAATTATCAGTAAAGCTTTTGGTGGACCAACAGTTACAAAAGACGGTGTTTCTGTCGCAAAAGAAGTAGAGTTAAAAGATCCTCTTGAAAACATGGGGGCTCAAATGGTAAAAGAAGTAGCATCAAAAACCAATGATTTAGCAGGAGATGGAACTACTACAGCTACTGTTTTAGCACAAGCAATAGTAAAAGAAGGTTTAAAAAATGTTGCAGCAGGCGCAAACCCAATGGACCTAAAAAGAGGAATAGATAAAGCTGTTAATGCAATTGTTGCAGATTTGGCTTCTCAAGCTCAGGAAGTAGGATCAACTTCTGAAAAAATTAAACAAGTAGCTTCAATCTCTGCAAATAATGATGAAGTTATCGGAGAATTGATCGCTACAGCTTTTGACAAAGTTGGAAAAGAAGGCGTAATTACCGTTGAAGAAGCAAAAGGAACCGACACCTACGTAGATGTTGTTGAAGGAATGCAGTTCGACAGAGGGTACTTATCTCCCTATTTTGTTACCAATCCTGAAAAAATGGAAACAGAATTCGACAATCCGTACATCTTATTGTATGACAAAAAAATATCTTCATTAAAAGAATTGCTTCCTGTTTTGGAACCAGTTGCACAATCCGGCAAACCTTTATTGATAATTGCCGAAGATGTAGATGGTGAAGCTCTATCAACTTTAGTTGTCAATAAACTACGAGGAGCACTTAAAATTGCAGCGGTTAAAGCTCCCGGATTTGGAGACAGAAGAAAAGCAATGCTGGAAGATATTGCTATTCTGACCGGAGGAACTGTTGTTGCCGAAGAAAGTGGTTATACACTGGAAAATGCAACTTTAGAAATGTTGGGTTCAGCAGAAAAAATTTCTATTGATAAAGACAATACTACAATTGTAAATGGTGCCGGACAACCTGATTTAATCAAAAATAGAGTAAATCAAATCAAAGCTCAAATGGAAACCACAACTTCCGATTATGATAAAGAAAAATTACAGGAACGTTTGGCTAAATTAGCTGGAGGAGTTGCTGTATTATATGTGGGTGCCGCTTCAGAAGTCGAAATGAAAGAAAAGAAAGACAGAGTTGATGATGCTCTGCATGCAACCAGAGCAGCTGTAGAAGAAGGAATTGTCGCAGGTGGCGGAGTAGCTTTGTTAAGAGCGAAATCTGCCTTAAACGGCCTTAAAGCTGATAACGCAGATGAAGCAACAGGAATTCAGATCGTATCTAGAGCAATTGAAGCACCTTTGAGAACTATTGTAGAAAATTCGGGGCTGGAAGGTTCTGTGGTTGTTGCAAAAGTTGCCGAAGGAAAAGGTAATTTTGGTTACAATGCAAAAACCGATGAATATGTAGATATGCTAAAAGCAGGGATTATCGATCCTAAAAAAGTTACCCGTGTGGCTTTAGAAAATGCTGCATCAGTATCGGGAATGATCTTAACTACCGAATGTGCTTTAATTGATATTAAAGAAGAAAATCCTGGCGGAGGAATGCCAATGGGTGGGGGAATGCCGGGAATGATGTAAATCACATTCTCTTAAAAATATATTCAAAAATAAGCAGAATAACGAGGTTTTTAAAGCCTCGTTATTTTTTTACCAAAATTTGAAACTGTTAGAACAATAATATTATAAAGTCACATGAGCAGAGTCAAGATGTCTTTGGTTTAATGTTGATTTTCGTTTGTTAAATAAAATTGAAAGAATTTTTTTAACTAACTTTAATTTCTCAACAATTCAGAAAACCAACTGTTCATCCATTACCAAAATTTTTGTCATATATTTCAAAAACTACAAAGGAATCATTGTTGAACTTTTAACTTCATCAATCATAAAAGTGCTGTGTGTGCTACCAATATGCTGCAAAGTAGTAAGCTTTGTTACCATAAACTCCCGATAAGCTTCCATATCCTCTACACAAATTTTCAGGATATAATCATAATCCCCACTTACGTGAAAACATTCTAAGACTTCTTCTAACAGATTTACCTCTTTTTCAAAAACAATAATAAATTCTTTAGTATGCTGAAGTAATTTCACATTACAAAAAACCACAAAACTTCTTTTTATTTTCTTTTTATTAAGAATTCCCACGTAACCGGCAATAATTTCTTCACGTTCCAATTTTCTGATCCTTTCATAAACCGCAGTAGCAGATAAATTAAGTTTCAATGAAATAAATTTCGTAGTGAGTTTGGCATCATTCTGTATAAGATTAAGGATTTTTTTATCTATTTCATCCATATCGATATGATAAATTTTCTTTTATATTCATATAAAATTTAATTTTAAAAAATATTTATCTATAAATAAACTATATTATAGAAATTAAATCTAAAATTAAGCAAATATATTGATATAATAACTACAATTAATCATATTTGTATAACATAAAAAACATTAAACTATTAATTATGAAATTCAATCCCGCAGATAAAATTCAGGATTTACAATATTTTGGAGAATTTGGAGGAGTAAATCCATCTATTTCAGATTCTTCAACATACACATTCCTCTCAGCCGAAACAATGTTTGATACATTCGAGGGAAATGCCGAAGGATGTTATCTTTATTCAAGACATTCATCTCCGAGTAATTTATATTTAGATAAAGCACTTGCAGCAATGGAAGGGACAGAATCTGCAAATGTTTCAGCTTCCGGAATGGGAGCAATTACCCCAACTATATTACAAATTTGTGAAACCGGAAGTCATATTGTTTCTTCAAGAACAATTTACGGAGGGACTTACGCTTTCTTAAAAAATTTCACTCCAAAATTCGGAATAAATACTTCTTTTGTAGATATCACAGACCTTACAAAAGTTGAAGCTGCAATTACTCCTAAAACAAAAATGATCTATTGCGAAACTGTTAGTAATCCGCTTTTGGAAGTTGCCGATATCACCTCGCTTTCAAAAATCGCAAAAAAATACGGAGTAAAATTAGTAGTAGATAATACATTTTCACCTCTTTCTGTTTCACCGGCAAAACTAGGGGCAGATATTGTTTTACATAGTTTAACCAAATACATAAATGGTAGTAGCGATACAGTAGGTGGTGTCGTTTGTGCTTCACAAGATTTTATCAATGACCTGAAAAATGTAAACACCGGAGCCAGTATGCTTTTGGGACCAACTATGGATAGTTTGAGATCTGCCAGTGTAATGAAAAATTTAAGAACATTACATATCCGAATCAAGCAACACAGCTATAATGCACAATACTTAGCAGAAAAATTCGAGAATGATAAGATTAAAACAGTTTATCCTGGATTAAAAAGCCATCCAAGTCACAATATTTATAATAAAATGATTAATCCTGAATTTGGATTTGGAGGAATGATGACCATCGACGTTGGAAATTTGGATAAAGCAAATGCTCTAATGGAACTCATGCAGGAACGAAATTTAGGTTATTTAGCTGTGAGTTTAGGTTTTTATAAAACACTTTTTAGTGCTCCGGGCACTTCTACTTCAAGCGAAATTCCCCTTGAAGAACAAAAAGAAATGGGACTAACAGATGGTTTGATCCGTTTTTCAATTGGTCTTGATAACGATATAGAAAGAACATATCAAGCAATCAAACAATGTATGATCGAATTAAATATTCTATAGATCACAATAATTTATAATTCTATAAAACAAAACCATCTTTTTTAGGTTTATTTTAAACTTTATAAAGATGGTTTTAATTTATTGTAACAAGTTGATTTTAATTTTCATCAGTATAGTAATATTTAATCCTTAAACCTTACATACATATATA
>CAZSOC010000012.1:0-59303 GCA_964608415.1 uncultured Flavobacterium sp. | reverse complement strand
CTAAAGCTACATCCGGCATAACAATCATTTCAGGTACTGTATCTTTGATTGCCTTTATGGTTTGTTGCATCAATCCATCTTTATTCCAAGCTTCTTTTCCGGTATTGTCTTTGAGGTTTTCTGAAACTTTTACATAAATATTTACCGCTCTGATTCCTAAATTCCAAGCTTCTTTAACTTCCCTGATCGTGTGATCCAAAGAATGTCTGTAAATTCCCGGCATTGACGGGATCGGAACTTTGATGTCCTTACCTTCTGTTACAAACATAGGAAGCATAAAATCGCTTGGATCTATTGTAGTTTCCCGAACTAAACTTCTTATCGATTCGTTGGTTCTGAGCCTTCTGTTTCTATTGAACATATTTTTTTAACTTTAAACTGTTAACTATTCGCTTTCAGCATTATTTAATTTGGTAATATTCTCATATAGCTAAAAGCTGAAAAAGAGAATACCTTACAACCAGTTTATAGGTTTTTCTAAAACCTGAATTAATTTTTCTTCTTCGCTTCCTTTTTCCGGATGATAATCATAAACCCATTGAACATGAGGTGGTAAACTCATTAGAATACTCTCTATTCTTCCATTGGTTTTCAGTCCAAATAAAGTTCCTTTGTCATGAACTAAATTAAATTCTACATACCGTCCTCTTCTTATTTCCTGCCATGTTCTTTGTTCTGAAGTATAAGGCAGGTCTTTTCTTTTTTCCACAACAGGAATGTATGCTTCGAGGAAGCTATCGCCGATCTCTGTAACGAAACTGTACCAGTCTTTCATTGACATTTTCTCATTTGCCTTGCAATAATCGAAAAACAAACCGCCTATTCCTCTTGCTTCATTCCTGTGACTGTTCCAGAAATATTCGTCGCATTGTTTTTTATACTTTGGATAGAATTCCGGATTGTGCTTATCGCAAGCTGTTTTGCAAGTTTTATGAAAGTGTATTGCATCTTCCTCAAACAGATAATATGGGGTTAAGTCCTGACCACCGCCAAACCAGGAGTTGATTATTTTTCCGTTCTCATCGTACATTTCAAAATAACGCCAATTGGCATGAACTGTCGGTGTCATTGGATTTTTCGGATGGATAACCAAACTCAATCCGCAAGCAAAAAAATCGGCTTCGCCAACGTTGAACATTTTTTGCATCGCTTCGGGTAATTTCCCGTGAACGGCAGAAATATTGACACCTCCTTTTTCGAAAACATTCCCGTTTTCGATGACACGGGTTCTTCCTCCACCGCCTTCGGGGCGTTCCCAAATATCTTCACGAAATCTGGCAAGTCCATCTGCTTTTTCAAGTCCGGCAACTATCGTGTCCTGGAGGTTTTGGATGTATTGGTAGAATTTGTTTTTCATTATAGTGTTGCTTTTACTGAAGCTATTTTATTGAAAATTTCAAACGAAAAAGTCTTGCTTTCTGATTGAATATAATTGTAAATGGCTAATGCTTTTTCTTTTAACAATGCTTTATTTTCAGGTAGTCTATCTGAAAATGCAACTATAAAATCAGCCAAACGTTCTGTATTTTCCCAATCGAAATGAAATTTTTCCAGATGTGAAATGAGATTTTCTGAAGAGAAATTTAATACTGTTTCCATATTAAGACCAAGGTATTTCAATTGGTCTTCCATTTCTTCTTTATCAAAATCAGGGACATAGATAAGTTCGTTCAGCTTTTTTAATATGTTACTGATTCTCTCGCTTTCTTCATCTCGTAATCCTTTGTTAAGTGGCATAACTTTAATTTTTAGTTTTGAATTTAAACCAATCCTACAAAGTTTTGAAAACCTTGCAGGAAAACTATTGATTGTATTCCTTCACCGCATCCACAAAAGCTTTTGCATGATCAACAGGAATGTGCGGTAAAATTCCGTGACCTAAATTCACAATATATTTGTCTTTTCCGAATTCGTCGATCATTTGATGAACCATTTTTTTAATGGTTGGAATTGGAGAAAGTAATCTCGATGGATCGAAATTTCCTTGTAACGTAATATTGCCACCGGATAAATATCTCGCATTTCTGGCAGAACAAGTCCAATCTACTCCAAGAGCCGAAGCTTTGCTTTTTCCCATTTCGCCAAGAGCAAACCAGCATCCTTTTCCGAAAACAATTACCGGAGTGATTTCTGATAAAGCTTCTACAATCTGGTTGATATATTTCCATGAAAATTCCTGATAATCTATTGGAGATAACATTCCTCCCCAGGAATCAAAAATCTGAACAGCATTGACTCCTGCTTTTACTTTTTCTTTAAGATAAGCAATGGTTGTATCGGTTATTTTTTGCAATAAAACGTGTGCTGCCTCAGGATGTGTAAAGCAAAATCCTTTAGCTGTATCAAAACTTTTTGACCCTTTTCCTTCTACAGCATAACAAAAAATTGTCCAGGGAGAACCTGCAAAACCAATCAACGGTACTTCGTCGTTCAGCATTTCTTTAGTCAGTTTTATGGCATCCATAACGTAGCCTAAGGTTTCATGGATATTAGGAACAATTACTTTTTCTACGTCTTGTGATGTACGAATGGGATTAGGTAAAAACGGCCCAACACTTTCTTTCATCAAGACTTCAATTCCCATTGCTTGAGGGACAACCAAAATATCTGAGAATAAAATCGCCGCATCCGGAGCGATTCTACGGATGGGCTGAACGGTAATTTCTGCTGCTAATTCCGGAGTTTGACAACGGGTAAAGAAGTCATATTTATCGCGTAAGGCGATGAATTCCGGTAAATACCTTCCTGCCTGACGCATCATCCAAACCGGCGGACGCTGAACGGTTTCTCCTCGTAATGCTTTTAGAAATAGGTCGTTTTTTATCATTTTATTTTGCTATAAGCTGAAGCTGTAAACTTTCAGCATTTGTAATTATTTATAAAAATTTATACATTGAATAATTGTGTTCTCAACTGTGGGCTGATTGGCAATTATAATATTTTCTGTAATATCTTCTAATGTTTCTGCGGTAGTTTCTCCGATGCAAAAACATATTTCTTTGTAAATGTTATTTTCTTTAAGGTAACTTTCTACTCCCGACGGACTGAAAAATAATATTCCATTAAGCGGTGTATTGATTTTTTGAGGGGTAAGTGTTGTTTCATATACCCGAACTTCATTAAAGATAATTCCTGCATTTGTTAATGCTTGTGGTAGAGTTTCTCTTCTTAAATTTCCGCAGAAAAAAGTATATTTCGCGGTTTTGTAAATTAATGTAATAATTTCTGCCAGATCCGAAGCATAATCCGTGTGTGCAATAACATTAAAACCTTGTTCTTCGAGTAATTCTTTGGTTTTTATACCTACACAAAATATATTTTTGGTTTGCAGTATTTTGAAATCTTTACTTGCTAAAATACTTCGAACAGCATTTTGACTAGTAAAAATCAGATTTTCATGTATAGTTTGGATTTGAAAATCTATTGCGTTTGTTTCAATAAAATTAGCTTCAAGAACAGCTATATCGGCATTGAGCAAAAACTGACGTTGATTGGTCTGAAGTTTTTTGGTAGATAATATTTGAATATTGTTTTGCATATTACCAATAATTTAATGCCTTTTATTTCTTTTATGCGATAGAAAAAATCCTTTTTGGTTCGTTTCTTCGAGCTAAAATTTCCGAATAATTTGCTCCTGATTATTTTTTTAATATTTGTTTTATGTTTTGCATAATTTCTTTTCCTCCCTTTTCGAGCACTTCAACTGCTGTATAGAATCCTAATTTTTTCCAATCTGATAAGGGTACGACTTTGTTTATTTCTATTTTTTGTTTTCCGTCAAGTGATAACAAAATAGCTTTGAAGGTAATGTCATCTTCTACGATCTTAGCGTTGGCTCCGATTGGCGCAGTACATCCGCCTTCGAGTGTTCTAAGAAATTGCCGTTCTATGTGGGTGCAAATATCGGTTTCCAGGTCGTTGAGTTCTCGTAGTATTTCCCGGGTAAAAGTGTCTTTTGCCATTGCAACAACCATCATCGCTCCTTGTGCCGGTGCGGGAATCATCCAGTCCAGATCGATGGTGTTTTGAGGTTTGATATCGATGCGCTGCAAGCCTGCATCGGCAAAAATGGCTCCGTTCCAATTGTTATCATACAATTTTTGAATTCGGGTATTGACATTTCCCCGTAAATCTACTAATTGATGGTTGGGAAATTTATTGAGCCACTGAGCTTTTCTGCGTAAACTTCCTGTTGCAATTATAGCATGGTTTTGCTGTAAAAAATCTGTATTGTCTTTATACACCAAAATATCTTTTTCGATGGCTCTTTCTAAAACTGCTCCTTGCACAACTCCTTGTGGTAAAGCAGTTGGAACATCTTTCATGGAGTGAACCGCAATATCAATTTCGTCTTTGATCATTGCAATATCAAGGGTTTTGGTAAAGATTCCGGTAATTCCCAGTTCATAAAGCGGTTTATCCAGAATAATATCTCCCTGGGATTTTACAGCAATAATTTCGGTTTGATGACCCAAATCGTGTAGTTTGCTTTGTACATTATGTGCCTGCCAAAGCGCAAGCTGGCTATCCCGGGTTCCGATTCTGATTGTCTTTTTCACCACTTTTTTATATTTGAAACAGAAATTATTTGGATTGTATCTGAAAAACTTTCTGAATTAACTCAATGCTCTCATCAACCATTGTATTATTGTCTTTAAGATGATTGGCAAAATGAGTTGTAATTTTCTGAATAATCCTGTTACTGATGATTTCTGCCTGAGCTTCATTGAAATCTGTGATCCTTCTGCTTTGAAAATCCAATTCGGAAGTTTTTATTTCGTTAAGTTTATCTTTTAAAGCATTAATAGTTGGGGCAAATTTTCTGGCTTTGGTCCATTTTATAAAATCTTCCTGAATTTCTTGTATAATTTCTTCTGCACGAGGAATATAAGCTCTTCTGTTTTCTAAAGTTTCATCTGTCATTTGAGATAAATAGTCCATATGGATTAAAGTAACCTCCGGCAATTCTTTTACGTCCTCGTTTACATTTTTTGGAATTGATAAATCCAAGATCAACAGTGGTTTTTTAAGATTAAGAATGGCTCTGTCTACAGTTGGATTTTGGGCTCCGGTTGCTACTACAACTACATCTGCTTTTTGTAGCTCCAAATGTAAGTCTGCATAATCTTTTACAATAAGATTAAGTTTCCCTGCTAATTTTTCAGCTTTGTCTTTGGTTCTGTTGATAAGTGTGATATGTTCGTTCTTAGTATGTTTTACCAAATTTTCACAAGTATTCCTGCCTATTTTTCCTGCTCCGAAAAGTAAAATATTTTTATTTGAAATATCCGGAACGTTCTTAATGATATACTGGACAGAAGCAAAAGAAACAGATGTGGCTCCGGAACTTAATTCTGTTTCCGTTTTGATCCGTTTGCTCGCCTGGATAACCGCATTGGTAAGACGATCTACATAAGTATTTACTAATCCCAATTTTCTTGATTCTGCAAATGCAGTTTTAATCTGACTAATGATTTCAAAATCTCCTAAAATCTGGCTATCTAATCCTGTACCAACTCTAAAGATATGGTTAACTGCTTCTTGATTTTTATATACAAATCCGAAATTTTGAAAATCTTCTGCTGTTCCTCTTGAAAATTGACAAATTAATTTGATTAACTGATATGGGTGTTCTGCAAATCCGAAAATTTCTGTTCTGTTACAAGTAGAAGTTACTAACAAACTTTCTATATTTTCTGATTTGGCTTGTAATAACAGTGCTGTTTTGGCTCCGGCATCAATACTAAATTTACCTCTTATTTCAGCATCAGCTTTTTTGTAACTGATTCCTACGGCATAAAAGTACTGATGTTTATTTTGTATATGTATTTCCATTTATATCACTTTCCATAAAAAGTGAGACAAAATTATTATTAACTGTATTATAAAAATAACGCTGTAAGGTCAATTTGTATCGCTGTGAGATTTTTTGATTGAAAATTAAGCCAAGTTAGTAATTTCTATTAACTTTGCACTAAAATCAATACTTTCATTTAACATTATATAGAATAATTCTAAATAGAAAAGTACATAATTTGACAATTATTAATTTAAAAAATACCGCTATGCGTTCTCAGGATGATTTCAAAATTGACGATGACTTTTGGCTGTTAAGATTTCAAAATGATGATAGTGAAGTCTATCGTATTGAACGACAAATCAATCAGGGATTAATTCAGTTTCATTTTGGTATAAAAGGGCGTGCTAAATTTATCTTCAATCAAGGAAACTATGCATTAGACTTAAAGGAAGAAAAATCGCTTTTATTGTATAATCCTCAGAAAGAATTACCTATTAATTTAGAATTAGCTCCCAATTCCTGGGTTATTTCTGTAATTATTTCTATCAAAAAATTTCATGCCTTATTCTCTACAGAAGCAGATTATATTCCTTTTTTAAGCGAAGAAAATCAAGATAAAAAATATTACAACGAGGGAAATATTAATCCTTCGATGGCAATTGTTTTAAGTCAGTTATTCAATTTCAACTTACATCCTTCTATAAAAAACCTATATTTTAAAGGAAAAGGATATGAGTTGCTGAGTCTGTATTTCAACCGGACAGACGATCCCAATGCTGAGCAATGTCCTTTTTTATTAGATGAGGAAAATGTTTTGAAAATAAGAAGAGCCAAAGACATTATTGTTTCGAATATGGCAGAACCACCGGGATTACAGGAATTGGCAGATCAAGTGGGTCTGAATTTGAAAAAACTCAAAATGGGTTTCAAGCAGATCTATGGTGATACGGTTTATGGATTCCTGTTTGATTATAAAATGGATTATGCGCGAAAACTTCTCGACTCGGGGTCATACAATGTAAATGAAGTAGGATTAAAAATTGGTTACAGCACCGGAAGTCATTTTATTTCTGCATTTAAGAAGAAATATGCAACAACTCCCAAAAAATACTTAATGTCGATTAATCCAAATACATAACTAAAAAAAAGAAAATAACTTCGATGAAAGGTGTATTATTAGTAAACCTGGGTTCTCCTGAAAGCCCTCAACCAAAAGATGTAAAACCCTATTTGGATGAATTTTTAATGGATAAATATGTAATTGATGTACCTTTTTGGCTAAGGTCTATTTTGGTACGGGGAATTATTTTAAGAAAAAGACCGGAAAATTCTGCCGAGGCTTATCAAAAAATTTGGTGGGAAGAGGGTTCTCCTCTTATAGTTTTATCAAAAAAAATGCATGAAAAAGTAAAGTCTCAAACCAACATCCCTGTTTCTTTGGGAATGCGGTACGGCAAACCTTCTGTAGAGTCAGGCTTACAGGAATTGTACGATAAAGGTGTGAGAGATGTCCTGTTATTGCCTTTGTATCCACAATACGCTATGGCCTCTACTTTGACCATATTGGTATTGGCAGAAAAAGTAAGAAAAGAAAAGTTTCCCGATATGAAGATTACCGATGTTCCTGCATTTTACAATAAGCCGGATTATATCGAGGTTTTGGCAAATTCTATCGAAAAACATTTGAAAAATTTTGATTATGACAAATTGGTTTTTTCTTACCACGGAATTCCGGAAAGACATATAAGAAAAACCGACCGTACCAAAAAACACAAAAATTTTACAACCGACATTCCCTGCTGTGAAACGGGAACTCCAGAAGCGGAATTTTGTTACAGAACGCATTGCTATGAAACAACACGGTTAGTTACTGAAAAACTTAATATTCCAAAAGAAAAATTTTATGTAACTTTTCAATCCCGTTTGGTTGGTGATAAGTGGCTCGAACCTTATACAGATGTGGTAATAAACAATTATCCCGGACAAGGTGTTAAAAAAATTGCTGTGGTAACTCCCGCATTTGTAACAGATTGTTTAGAAACTTTGGAAGAAATTGCAATGAGAGCCAAAGAAGAATTTATAGAAAATGGAGGCGAAGAATTCTTAACGATCCCTTGTCTTAATGATGATGACGATTTTGTAAAAATAATTGGTAATTGGATCAATGATTGGTCCCAATCTTAAAATCTAAATGGATTATAATTATATCAAATCACTTCATCTCATTTTTGTAATCACCTGGTTTGCCGGATTATTTTATATCGTAAGATTATTTGTTTATCAAATTGAAGCTTCTCAAAAAACTTCTCCCGAAAAAGAAATTTTACAAAAACAATACAAAATAATGTCCTACAGATTGTGGTACATCATCACGTGGCCATCGGCAATTCTCGCAAGTATTTTTGCTTTTTGGATGCTGTTTTTTACAGAAACCGGAAAAATTTGGTTACAAATGCCATGGATGCACATAAAACTTGGCTTTGTATTTGTGTTATATTTATATCATCTTAAATGCCATCAAATTTATAAACAATTGCAAAACGACATCATAAAATACAGTCCCACATTTATGCGGATTTGGAAC
Organism: uncultured Flavobacterium sp.; assembly: GCA_964608415.1. GTDB lineage: Bacteria > Bacteroidota > Bacteroidia > Flavobacteriales > Flavobacteriaceae > Flavobacterium. The sequence continues at coordinate 50,919 of CAZSOC010000012.1, read as the reverse complement.
GAAGGAGCGACTTTGATCCTTTTTTCCATCGTGTTTTTGGTCATTTTAAAAAGTGAGATAGATTGGATTTATGGAGTTCTGGGGATTTTTGCAGTTTCTCTGCTTTTGATGCTGGGTGTAAAATTTTACAAAAAAATCAGAGAGAAAAACAACACATAAAACATGATCAGAAACGTCAAAATAAAAAAAGTATCGTTGAGAATAAGAATATTTCTCTCGATGATTATATTGACGTTAATCGCTTCAATTCTCATTGGTTCTATTTCTATTTTTCAATTCAAAAAAGAAGCCAAAAACTACCATACAGAGCGCTTAGAAAGAAAAGAAAATGCCATCAAAGAGCATATTAATTTTATTTTAAACACCACAACCTATCCGCTTACTCAAGAAAATTTATCCTTAATTTTCAAAGATAAAATTTACGAACTTTCAGACATTCATAATCTTCAAATCAATATTTACAGTCTCGAAGGAAATTTACTTAGATCTTCTAAAGCTTCTTTTTCTGTAGATTCCATTGCACCGCCTGTTTCAGATTTTATATTGAAAATGGTACAATCTTCTATGGAAAAAAGATATGTGGACATTAAAAACATAAACGACAAAAAATACCGTTCATCGTTTTCACAAATTAAAGATCTGAAATTCAAACCACTCGGCATACTTAATTTACCTTATATTGAAGATGACGGTTTTTATGATCGTGAACTCAAAAATTTCTTGGTTCATCTAAGTCAGGTTTATACTTTTATGCTCATTATTGCATTTTTCTTAGCCTACTTTCTCTCTTCTTATATTACCAAATCGCTTCAATCTATTTCGGATAAAATTAAAGAAACCAGTTTGAATCAAAAAAATGAAAAAATAGAACTGGAAGGCAGCACACAAGAAGTAAGTTTACTGGTAAATGCTTATAATGCGATGGTTGACAAACTCGAAGAAAGTGCATTGAAACTCGCACAAAGCGAACGTGAACAAGCCTGGAGAGATATGGCAAAACAAGTCGCTCATGAGATTAAAAACCCACTAACTCCAATGCGACTGACCGTACAGAATTTTCAGCGAAAGTTCAACGAAAATGATCCGGATGTGCAACAAAAGCTCAAAGACTATTCTGAAACGCTGATACAACAAATCGACACAATGAGTTCTGTAGCGTCTGCATTTTCCAACTTTGCCTCGATGCCTGCACAACAAAACGAAACTCTGAATGTAGTAAACATTGTCGAATTGGCTTTAGAAATTTTCAACGAAGATTATATCTATTTTCATTGTAATGAAAAAGAAATCATTACTATTATGGACAGAACCCAGCTTATTAGAATTATAACCAATCTTGTTAAAAATGGGATACAGGCAATCCCGGAAAACCAGGAAGAAAAATCTATTATAGTAACAGTAAAAAAGAAAAAAAACAACGTGCTGATTTCTGTTGAAGATAACGGCGTTGGTATTGCTCCTCAAAATAATTCGAGAATTTTCGAACCTAAATTTACAACAAAAACTTCCGGAATGGGGTTGGGCTTGGGAATTATTAAAAACATTATTGAAAATTACAAAGGCAATATTACTTTTGAAAGTCATTTTGGATCAGGCACCAAGTTTATAGTAACTCTGCCAATCGACAATAAAAACTAATTAAAATTCTCTCTCAAACCTGATTGTTTTTCATATAAAGCATCAAGAAAATTATATAAATCATTCTGTGTTATCAAACAATTTGAAATCAAACAAAAAACAACCTATTTTTACGCTTTAAAAATATAATCAGAAAACCATCATATATGAATTACGAAAATATTTTGATTTCTACCGCTAATCAAATCTCAACTATTACCATCAATCGTCCTTCAAAGCTCAATGCTTTAAACAAAATTACAATACAAGAATTACACGAGGCTTTCAAGGCAGCAGAAGCAGATCCCGATACACGAGCAATTATCATTACCGGATCTGGTGAAAAAGCTTTTGTTGCAGGCGCAGACATTTCAGAATTTGCTCATTTTTCTGTAGAAGAAGGTGCAGAGTTAGCTGCTCAGGGTCAGGAACTCTTATTTGATTTTGTAGAAAACCTTAAAACTCCCGTTATTGCAGCTATAAATGGTTTTGCATTAGGTGGCGGACTGGAACTCGCTATGGCTTGCCACTTCAGGACCGCTTCAGAAAATGCCAGAATGGGATTACCGGAAGTAACACTTGGCGTAATTCCCGGATACGGAGGAACACAACGTTTACCTCAATTAGTGGGCAAAGGAAAAGCAATGGAAATGATCATGACCGCATCAATGCTTAATGCCGAAGAAGCCAAGCAATACGGATTGGTAAATTATGTAGTTTCCCAAAGTGAATTACTAGATTTTACCTCTGCTATCGCACAAAAAATAATTAAGAACTCTCCTGTAGCTATTTCGAAAGCAATAAATGCAGTAAACGCCAATTATAAGGACGGGATAAATGGTTTTGAAACCGAAATAAAAGCTTTCGGCTACTGCTTCGGAACCGAAGATTTTAAAGAAGGGACTACAGCATTTCTCGAAAAACGAAAAGCAGATTTCTCCGGAAAATAATCTCCGCATATAATTTTTTATATTTACATAACAATGACATTCGTCATTATGGAACAATTTTTAATTTCTTACTTTTGCTTTCAATTTTTTTAAGAATGGAGAAAATAATCTCATATCCTATTTCATTCATTTGTCTGATTTTGTTTTTTCTCACACTGGTGATTTTTCATCCTATACAATGGATATGTTTTAATATTTTTGGATATCAGGCTCATAAAAAAAGTGTCGATTATCTAAACTTCTGCCTAATGAGAGTCGGGAATCTTACAGGAATGACATATCATATTGAAGGGTTGGAAAAAATTCCTAAAAACGTTCCTGTTATTTTTGCCGCCAATCATCAAAGTTTATTTGATATCATTGGTATCATTTGGTTTATGAGAGATTTTCATCCAAAATTCGTAAGCAAAAAAGAACTCGGAAAAGGAATTCCAAGTGTTTCATACAACTTAAACCACGGAGGATCGGTTCTCATAGACCGGAAAGACCCAAAACAAGCATTGCCGGTTATTAAATCATTAGCAGAATACATCCAAAAACACAACCGATCTGCTGTAATCTTTCCCGAAGGAACCAGAAGCAAGACCGGTAAGCCAAAAGAATTTGCACAAAGCGGATTAAAAATATTATGTAAATTTGCTCCAAACGCATACGTTGTTCCGGTAACTATAAACAACTCATGGAAATTTGTTAAATACGGATTTTTTCCTTTTGGTTTAGGAAATCGCCTTACCTTTACAGTTCATAATCCTCTATCAATCAAAGATTATGCTTTTGATGAACTAATGAGTATTACAGAAAGAGAAATTGTAAAAGCTATAAAACTATAAATATTACAAATCTCAAAAATATATAACACACGAAAATTACAGCCTAATGTCTATACAAAATATCAGAATTGAAGTAATGCAGTATTTGGAAAAAAGCATCGACGGATTTGTCGACCAATTTTTAATTCCGATAGAAAAAATTTGGCAGCCAAGTGATTTATTACCCTGTTCCGAAAGCGAAACTTTCTTTGAAGATGTAAAAGAATTAAGAGAAATCGCCAAAGATTTACCTTATGATTTCTGGGTAACTTTAGTTGGAGATACAATTACAGAAGAAGCACTCCCTACTTATGAATCCTGGCTAATGGACGTTGAAGGTATCAATCAGGTTGAAGCAAACGGATGGTCTAAATGGGTAAGAAACTGGACCAGCGAAGAAAACCGCCATGGCGACCTGCTTAACAAGTACTTATACCTCTCAGGAAGAGTAAATATGCGCGAGATCGAGATTACCACTCAACATCTCATTGCAGATGGTTTCGATATCGGCACAGGTCGTGATCCATATAAAAACTTTGTTTATACCAGCTTTCAAGAATTAGCAACTTATATTTCTCATAACAGAGTTTCTCAAATTGCAAAAAAATACGGGGATTCCAAACTTTCCAAAATATGTAAAATGATTGCCGGAGATGAAATGCGTCATCACCAGGCTTATAGTGAATTTGTTAATCAGATATTTAAAGTCGATCCAAGTGAAATGATGCTGGCTTTTCAATATATGATGAAACAAAAAATCATAATGCCCGCTCAGTTTTTACGTGAATCCGGAGAAAAAATAAGTTCTGCTTTCGAACATTTTTCAGACTCTGCGCAAAGAATCGGTGTTTACACAGCAAGCGATTATGTAGATATTATGCAAAAACTCATAGACAAATGGGAAATAGACAAAATAACAAATCTTACAGATGAAGCCGAAAAAGCAAGAGATTATTTGATGAAACTTCCTTCAAGAATGGCTAAAATTTCTGAAAGACTGATTATTCCTGCTGAATCTCAAATTTTTAAATGGGTGGAACCTGCCAAAATATAATTTTAAATTACTACAAATGCTGAATTCTAAAGCCTAGTCTTAAGAATTCAGCGTTTTTTTATTAAAATCCATTTCAAAATGAATCCCGAATTAATCAATAAAACCATCCATTTTGTAAAACAAAAACTCCAAAATGCAGAAAGCGGGCACGATTGGTTTCACACAGAAAGAGTTTACAAAAACAGCCTTTTAATTGCCCGATCAGAAAACTGTAATTTAGAAATTGTCCAGTTGGGTGCATTGTTACATGATATTGCCGATAGTAAATTTTACGAAGGAGATGAAAATATCGGACCGGAAACAGCCCGGAAATTTCTATCTGAAAATCATCTGGAAGAAAACACAATAGAGCATGTGGTTCAAATCATCAAAAATATTTCTTTCAAAGGAGGAAATTTCGAAAAAAAATTCTCTTCGATCGAACTGGATATTATTCAGGATGCAGACCGCCTTGATGCCATAGGAGCAATAGGAATCGCCAGAACTTTTAACTATGGAGGATTTAAAAACAGAAAACTTTATGATCCCGAGATCCTTCCAAACCTAAACATGAATAAGGAAGAATATAAAAAAAGTGAAGCTCCTACCCTTAATCATTTTTATGAAAAATTATTACTTCTGAAAGATAGAATGAATACTCAAACCGGTAAAAAAATCGCACAGCAAAGACATGATTTTATGGAGCTTTTCTTACAACAGTTTCTTAATGAATGGAATGAAAAAAATGATGGTATTATTCATTAAAGTTTACTTGTATATCGATTTTTGCAAATTTTCGAAACATTGCTAAAACACCACAATATTTTTCTGTAGATAAATCGACTATTTTCTGAAGCTTTTTCTTGTCTAAGTTTTTTCCGAAAAAATTATAGTGTACTCGGACCGTATGATAATATTTAGGATGTTCATCGGTTAAATCTCCTTCCACTTCTATATTAAACGTATCGAGTTCTATTTTCATTTTAGGAATTAATGATGCTATATCCATTCCTGTACAACCTCCCAAAGATGCCAGCATCATGGCTTTGGGTCTTAACCCTTCATTATATCCTTCCGTTTTGGCATCATCATTCATTCTGATATTTCCTCCGGGATTAGTAGCTTCAAAAGCCATTCCTTCTAACCATTTTGTTGTAACCTGATGTGTGCTCATAACTTTATTTTACTGGTTTACCTCCAATAATCATTACTATTTCACCTTTTGGAGGTTTGTTTTCAAAGTACGATAAAACTTCTTTTGCAGTTCCTCTTATATTTTCTTCATATATCTTAGATAATTCTCTGGAAACACAAATCTGCCGATCTTCACCAAAATAAGTCGTACATTCAGAAAGTGTTTTAACCAACTTATGTGGCGAAACATATAAAATCATCGTTCGGGTTTCTTCGGCTAAAGCCAAATACCTGGTTTGCCTTCCTTTTTTTTCCGGTAAAAAACCTTCAAAAACAAATTTATCATTGGGCAGACCACTATTGACCAATGCGGGAACAAAAGCAGTTGCTCCGGGAAGACATTCTACGGTTATATTATTTTCGATACAGGCTCTCGTCAATAAAAATCCCGGATCTGAAATGGCCGGAGTTCCAGCATCTGAGATCAATGCAAATGTTTCTCCTGCTTTTAATCTGTTAATAAGATTTTCTACAGTTTTATGCTCATTATGCATATGATGGCTATGCATATGTGTACTAATCTCAAAATGCTTGAGCAGCTTCCCACTGGTTCTTGTGTCTTCTGCCAGAATCAGATCTACTTCTTTTAAAACCCGAATCGCCCGAAAAGTCATGTCTTCGAGATTGCCTATAGGGGTTGGAACGATGTATAATTTCGACATTGAAAATTATTTAAATTTATTTTCAATCACTTCAAAAAATCTGGTTTCAAAATCTTCTTTTCCTTTCCAATCGTTATAATCCGGCTTTACCATGTCTTCAATAAAGTTTTTTGCATCTTCAAACGAATTAAAAGTACTCAACTGGGATAATACTCTGTTGAAATCTTCGTTACTTCCGTCAAACAAATGGGAAACAAATCCAATTCTATCATTGAGCCCAAAAGTAATAGCTTTTCCTGCTTTACTTTCCTGTTCTTCCTTTTCTTCTGTTTTTATTACAGGGATTTCTTCTTTTATAGTTTCAGAAGGAACTTCTGTTTTTTCTTCTCTCGCAATTTCAGACTCATCAGACTCATCAATAACCTGTATTGATTCTGCTTTTACAAATTCTAAATCTTTATATTGATCTCCTAAAAAATCTTCAAAAACAATTGTATTGCTTTTTACTTCCTCTTTTTCTTCGTATTTCTCCTCTTCAAAATTCAATTCAAAACTTGGTTCAAAATCAGAATTCTCTTCTTCTCTCTCCTCTTCAATATTTTGCTCATCTTCTATTTCTTCTGTAGTATTTTCAAAGTTTTCATCAGATTCCACATCATTTTCAATAGAAGTTATTTCATCGGCTGATTCTTCTTCGGCTTCCTGAACTTCTACGATCTCATGCTCTTCATCGATCAAAGCAGTTTCCTCTTCTTGTTTTACAGCTTCATGAGCCAATTCTTCCAGTTTTTCTTCGACATCCTGTAAGCCAATTGTAGGTTTAACATCGTTTAAATGCTTTTCGGCAAACTTTAAAATTGATAAGGTTTCATATAGTTTTTGAGTTTCTAAATGTAACAAATCCAAATCTGATTTGTTTTTAAGCTTCAAAATTCTATGTGCAATACTGATTAACTCGGCTTCTAACTTTTTTTTCATAACTTTTAAAAATTATATTGAGTAAGGCTTGACTTTTTTAATAAATTTGTTTCAGTTACAAAGTAAAAAAAACTAATCTCATTTGAGGCAGAAAAGTACAAAATGTTTCTCGAAAATACAGTAAATCATAAAGAACAATTTGGGTGGATAGAAGTAATCTGTGGTTCGATGTTTTCCGGCAAAACCGAAGAACTCATCCGTAGGCTCAAACGTGCCCAGTTTGCCAAGCAAAAAGTCGAAATCTTCAAGCCTGCAATAGATACACGTTATCACGACGAGATGGTGGTTTCTCACGATTCCAACGAAATCCGTTCTACACCGGTTCCTGCAGCAGCAAACATCAGGATTCTGGCTCAGGGTTGTGATGTGGTTGGTATTGATGAAGCGCAATTTTTCGATGACGAAATTGTTTCTATTTGCAACGACCTTGCCAATTCCGGTATTCGGGTAATCGTTGCCGGTCTCGATATGGATTTCAAGGGTAATCCTTTCGGACCGATGCCCGCTCTCATGGCAACCGCAGAATACGTTACAAAAGTTCATGCTGTTTGTACCCGAACAGGAAATCTTGCCAATTACAGTTTTAGAAAAACCGACAACGACAAACTTGTAATGCTTGGTGAAACCGAAGAATATGAACCTTTAAGTCGTGCTGCTTATTTTAATGCCATGAAAAAACATCAGAATGAAACAAAAAAGAAAGGGCAAAAATAAAATTGAAGCACTCAGTCGATTGGGGATTTTTTAAATAATATTCCTGCTTTTCGCTCCAATTTTTATAATGGTCAAAACCATTTAAAGAAGATTTCTACTACAATCACGGTAAAAAACAATCAAATAGTGTTTTTAACCAAAATAAAATACCATCAAAATCAATAAGTATGAGTATTACCATTTTAGACATTATCCCACAAATACAGGCAGAATATATTGGTAATCAATCCAATATTTACATAGACAATGTAGCCATCGACAGCCGGTCGCTGCAAAACAATTCGCAAACACTTTTTTTTGCACTCAAAGGCCCTAATTATAATGCACATCTTTACATTAAGGATCTAATTGCAAAAGGTGTCAAAAATTTTGTAGTACAAGAAAAACCTGAGCAATATATTGATAAAGCCAATTTCCTTTTGGTAGAGAACACTATCAAAGCGCTACAAGAATTTGCCTCTTATTATAGAAAACAATACCAATTTCCGGTCATCGGAATAACAGGCAGTAACGGAAAAACCATCATCAAAGAATGGCTTAACTTTTTACTTAGCCCGGATTATAATATTATAAGAAGCCCAAAAAGCTACAATTCGCAAATTGGAGTACCACTTTCGGTTTTAGCCATCAACGACAAACACAATATGGGCATTTTTGAAGCCGGGATTTCTACAACAGGAGAAATGCAAAATCTACAGGAGATCATTCGCCCTACAATAGGAATTTTAACCAACATAGGAACAGCACATGATGAAGGATTTGCAAATATCGGAGAAAAAATAAAAGAAAAAATGAAACTGTTCCAACATGTTGATGTGTTGGTTTATGAAAAAAACAAATCGATAGATCAATTTTTGCCAAGTGTCAATCTATCATCAAAAAATTTTACCGAAGGAGGAAAAACTTTTACCTGGAGCTGTAAAGATAAAACTGCAGATGTCTGGATTTCCCGACAACCCATTTTAGACAAGACTATTCTGAAAATTCAATACAAAACTTCAAATTTTGAAGTAAAAATTCCTTTTCACGATGATGCTTCAATAGAAAACGCTATTCAATGTTTGATGATTATGCTGTATTTCAGTTATGACCATCGTACAATCGAACACAGAATGGAATTACTCTATCCCGTCGAGATGAGGCTTAAAGTAAAAAACGGATTCAATAATACAACCCTAATCGATGATAGCTACAGTTCCGACTTTCAATCACTTAAAATAGCATTGGATTTTCTGGAAAGCCAACAGCATTATAAGAAAAAAACACTTATTCTTTCAGATATTTTTCAAAGCGGTCTGTCTGAAGATGAACTGTATGCAAGGGTCTCACAACTTATTATTTCTAATAAAATTAATCGGGTAATTGGTATTGGTCCTCAAATATCAAAATATCAAAAAAAATTCATCAATTCTCAAACTTACCCCGACACAACAAGTTTTATTAAAGATCTTGAAAAATTAAAATTCGAAAATGAAACTATACTCATAAAAGGAGCCAGAAGTTTTGAATTTGAAAAAATAGTTGCTTTACTGGAAGAAAAAAAACACGAAACTGTTCTCGAAATTAACCTGAATGCAATAGGACATAATCTCAGTTACTACAGATCCAAAATTAAACCTACAACCAAATTAATGGTTATGGTAAAAGCTTTTTCCTATGGAAACGGTGGGTTTGAAATTGCAAAACTACTCGAACACCATAAAGTAGATTATTTAGGAGTAGCTTTTGCCGATGAAGGAATTTCTTTGAAAATGGCAGGAATAAAAACCCCTGTTATGGTGATGAATCCGGAGAGCACAAGCTTTTCAGCAATTATTCAGAATAATTTAGAACCCGAAATCTATTCCATAAAAGGATTAAAATCTTTTTTAAAAATTGCCGAAATTTATAAAATCCGGAATTATCCTATACATATCAAAATCGACACCGGAATGCATCGTTTAGGATTCGAAAGAAATAATCTGGATGAACTCATTGAAATACTTAAAAACACCAACCTGGTTCAGATAAAAACCATTTTATCCCATTTGGCAACAAGCGATGATACAACAGATCAAAATTTTGCGAAAGCACAAATCAGATTGTATGAAGAATTATCTTCAAAACTAATACAGGAACTCAATATTAACCCAATCCGACATACGCTTAATACGTCCGGTATTTCTAACTTTCCGGAAGCCCAATACGATATGGTGAGGTTGGGTATTGGACTCTATGGCATTTCTAATAATGAATCTGAACAAAAATATTTAGAAAACGTAAGCCAGCTAAAGTCTGTAATTTCTCAAATACGAACAATCCAAAAAGGAGAAACTGTAGGTTACAGCAGAAGATTTACAGCAAATAGAATCACAAAAATCGCAACGATTCCGATAGGTTATGCCGACGGAATTTCCAGGAGTTGGGGAAACGGTCTGGGTTTTGTAACCATTAATAACCAGAAAGCGCCAATAGTTGGCAGTATTTGTATGGATATGCTGATGGTTGATTGTTCTGAAATCAACTGCGAGGAAGGCGATCAGGTGATTATTTTCGGCGAAAGCCCAACTGTAAATTTCATTGCAGAAAAAACCCATACAATTCCATACGAAATATTAACCAGCATTTCGCAAAGAGTAAAAAGAGTTTTTTATCGTGAATAAATTGAATTTGAGTTGATTTTTTTTACCTTTGAGTTTAAAGACAAAATCACTAACTAAATATTTATTATATGGGAATGTTATCCGAATTTAAAGAATTTGCAATGAAAGGCAACGTTGTCGATATGGCAATCGGTGTTATCATTGGAGGAGCTTTTGGAAAAATCGTAAGCTCATTTATCGAAGATGTAATCACACCTTTGCTTTTACAACCCGCATTAGAAGCAGCAAATCTTGAAAAAATTGAAGATTTGACCATTTTTGGAAGTGTGAAATACGGCATGTTCCTTTCTGCTGTAATTAACTTTATTATTGTTGCTTTTGTTTTATTTATGGTTGTAAAAGGCATTAACAAAATGAAGAAAAAACAAGAAGAAGTACAAGCCGAACCAACAGGTCCTACTCAAGAAGAATTACTTATTCAGATTAGAGATTTACTGAAAAAATAATACACTATTATTATATGTACCCATTTAAAACCATTCTCGACGAGAATGGTTTTGTTATATATATAACATATTTTTATAAAAATACAAACAAAGAATTCTCAATCCCACAGCAATATTCTATATTTTTGCACTTTAAAAATCTATAAAAATACTGTTTATGAAAGTTGCTGTTGTAGGTGCTACCGGAATGGTTGGAGAAGTAATGCTTCAATTATTAGCGCAAAGAAATTTTCCTGTTTCAGAGATTATTCCTGTTGCGTCAGAAAAATCTGTTGGAAAAGAAATTATTTTTAAGGGAAAACCTCACAAGGTAGTCGGTATGCAAACTGCTATCGATATGCAACCCGAATTAGCTCTTTTTTCAGCCGGAGGCACAACATCAACAGAATGGGCACCAAAATTTGCACAAGCAGGAATTACTGTAATTGATAATTCATCTGCTTGGAGAATGCATCCCGATAAAAAACTAATTGTTCCCGAAATCAATGCCCAGACATTGACCAAAAATGACAAGATCATTGCCAATCCAAACTGCTCGACTATCCAAATGGTTTTGGCATTAGCTCCTTTGCATAAAAAATACAATATCAAGAGGGTCATTGTTTCTACTTACCAATCTATTACCGGAACAGGTGTAAAAGCAGTTCAGCAATTGGAAAACGAATATGCCGGAATTCAGGGAGAAATGGCTTATAAATACCCCATTCATAAAAATGCAATTCCGCAATGTGACGTTTTTGAAGACAACGGTTATACGAAAGAAGAAATGAAACTCGTTCGAGAAACCCAGAAAATTTTAGACGACAAAACCATTGCTGTAACAGCAACCGCTGTTAGAGTCCCTATTGTTGGAGGTCATAGTGAAGCGGTGAATGTTGAGTTTACAAATGATTTTGATATAAATGATATTCGTAAAATCCTTCACGAAACAGAAGGCATTGTAGTTCAGGACAACACAGATACTTATACCTATCCGATGCCAAAATATGCACAAGGAAAAGATGAAGTTTTTGTAGGAAGAATCCGTCGGGACGAAAGTCAGCCGAATACTTTAAATATGTGGATTGTTTCAGATAATTTAAGAAAAGGAGCTGCAACAAATGCAATACAAATAGCAGAATATTTAACTAAAAATAATTTACTTGGCTAATTTAGTAACTGTTTAAAGTTAGGTTTTTAACGTTTAGGTTTTGACCAAGCTTAATGGAGCGAAGTCGAGGTATTTCCAAATTAATACTGATAATCAAAATATTAAATAAATTTTGAATAACTTCTTAGTAGAAGAATTTTATTAATTTCTGTTAATTTTTTTATTGCTAAAAAATTGTTGTTTACCTTTACTGCGTATGAAAAATAAATATGCCATAATCAATTTATGCCTGATGGTAACAGTATTGTTTGCAATGCTGTTTCAATCTGTTCATATCTATGAGCATATTTCAAGAGAAGAAAGCACCTCCGGGGTTTCTTTTCAGAATGACAATGACTTTACAGAAAAATTTCAAAAAAATAATCACGAGCACGACCATTGTTTTGCTTGTGATTTTACTTTTAGCTTATATACTTCCGTAGATTTTCAAACTTTTGAATTTTTTATCTCGACTCCGGAAGTACCTTATTTTTCTAATTATACTTCAAACGACAAATCTTTCTGTGGAAGTCTGTTCTCACACAGAGGGCCTCCTTTTACATCTAATTGTTAATATTATTTTATTAAAAAATGAACAAGAAACCTTGTTCAATATTCACATTTAGATCAACTAAAAATGTACAAATATGTCATTTTTGCACTATTGTATTTTGGTATTCAAAATACATTATGTGCACAAAATAAGGTTTTTATAAAAATAAACAGCAGATCAAATCAACCCTTTCCTAAAGTAAATTTAGAAATTAACACCAACAGAAAAATTATAACTTCTGATACTGTTCTTTTCGAAAATTTGTCTTCGGGTGATTATCATTTTGTCGTTTCTGCAAAAAACCATCAGTCTATTGACACTTTGATTTCTATAGAAAACGATATTAAAATCAACTTCGATCTTATAGCATTAATCGATGAAGTTGTAATTGAAAGCAATCAACTACGATCGGATGCAACGTCTGTGAGAAGTACCATTTCACAAAGAAAAATCAATGAAAACAGCCATCAGAATCTGGGAGATATTTTAAAAGAAATCAGTGGTATTTCAACTTTAAAAACCGGAAGCAGTATTGTAAAACCTGTAATCAACGGTTTGCATAGCAGCAGAATTTTAATTCTCAATCAAAATGTCCGTATGGAAGACCAACAATGGGGACTGGAACATGCACCAAATCTGGACATCAATTCTGGGGAAACCATAAAAGTTTACAAAGGAGCTCAGTCTTTACAATTTGGAGGAGATGCAATCGGCGGAGTAATTATCCTGGAGAACAAAACAACTTTTGCTGTTGATTCTATTTTTGGAAAAACCATTTTTACAGCTCAATCTAATGGAAAAGGAGCGACTTTAACAAGTAACTTGAACAGAAATTATCAATCCGGCTGGCATTGGAATATACAGGGAACTTTGAAATATTTAGGCGATTTTAATTCCCCGGATTACATATTGAGCAATACCGGTAATCGAGAGAAGAATTTCTCAACTTCATTAGGTTTTCAAAATGAGAATTATAAAATATCTGCTTTTCTAAGCCTTTATGATGCAGAGATCGGGATTTTAAAAAGCTCTCACATTGGCAATATTACAGATTTGGCAAATGCCATAAATAGCGGATCCCCTTCTGTTGTAAATGATTTTACATACAACATCGATTCGCCAAAGCAAAACGTAAAGCATTATTTAGGAAAGATTAATTTTTACAAATATTTTACAGATTCCGATAAGTTGCAATTACAATATTCTTTTCAATTAAACGATCGGAAGGAGTATGATATCCGGAGAAACAGTGAAAACAGCAAACCTTCATTAGACTTAAATCTGATCACAAACGGTTTTCAGGCGGATTATGAAAAAACCATTTCAGATAATATCAATGTGAAATTTGGAACTCAATTCAATATTCAAAACAACAAGGCCAATACCAATACGGGAGTACGACCACTTATTCCTGATTATGATAAACATGATTTGGGGATTTACGGGATTTCAACTTTTAAAATTTCAAACAAAACCATTTTAGAAAGCGGATTGAGATATGATTATTCTAAAATCGATGCCATAAAATTTTACTTGAAATCCAGATGGAATGAACGCAGATATGATCAGGATTTTGAGCAATTTATCATTGGCGATTTTGTCAATCAATGGAAAACCAACCCTGTTTTTGAATACCAGAATATTTCGGCAAGTATAGGGGTAAAACATACTATTTCAAAAAAATATAACATCTATCTTAATTGGGGTTTTACCAATAGAAATCCTAACCCTTCAGAACTATTCAGCGATGGTTTACATCATTCGACAGGACAAATAGAATTAGGGGATTTGCGTCTTAAAAAAGAAACTTCCAACAGATTTACAACAACTTTTGTTTATAATTCGGATCATTTCCTGTTAGAAGTTTCACCGTTTTTAAACCAAATGGAAAATTATATTTTCTTACAGCCCACAGGAATTCAACAAAATATAAGAGGTGTTTTTCCTGTTTGGGAATACCAGCAAACTACGGCGAGATTAATCGGTTTTGATGCCGATTTCAATTGGAAAATCAATAAAAACTGGAACTACAAATCTGGTTTTGCTTATGTAAAAGGAAAAGATCTGAACAAAAATAATTCTTTGATCGATATGCCTTCGAAAAATTGGAAAAACGCAATTATGTTTGAATTAGAAAAATGGAATCAACTGAAAATCGAATTAAAAAACGAAATCGTTTTTACTCAAAAAGAATTTCCAAACAATGATTTTATGGTCGAAATCCCTAAAGACGGAGCAATTGTACCAACATTAATAAAAATCAGCCAACCTCCAAAAGGATATCAGTTATGGGATTTTTCAACAAGATTAAATGTTTATTCTAATCAGAACATTGAAGCAGAATTGGGTTTTATGATTCAAAATTTATTCAATACAACTTATAGAGATTACCTTAACAGAAACCGGTTTTATACAGATGAAATCGGAAGAAATTTTTTACTTCAACTTAAAATAAATTACTAATATTAAATTAATACCATGAGAAATTTTAAACAACTCGCACTACTTTTTATTACATTGATTACTTTAACTGCTTGTTCAAACAATGACGACAGCCATCCGGTAAACGAAGAAGAACTGATCACTAAAGCAACTCTTGTTTTTAAATCAACGACCACAAACGATGAGATCGTTCTCACTTTTGAAGATTTAGACGGAGACGGGCCAGATGATCCGACTTATACCTCTGAAGGTTTTTTTGATGTAAATCAAATTTATAATGGCGAAATTACTTTGTCTAATCCTTTGATCGATTCTGAAGATATTAACGAAGAAATTCAGGAAGAAGCCGAAGATCACCAATTTTTTTACATTCCTTCAAATGGTTTTTCGGGAGTATTTGAATATTTAGATTTTGATAAGAACGGAAACCCTTTGGGATTGAAGTTTAGATTTACTCCAGATCCTGAGAGCCAAAACGGAAAACTGACCTTAATATTAAAACATCTTCCTTCTAAAAACGCAGAAGGAGTTGCAGAAGGAAATGTGGCAAATTCTGGCGGAAGCACCGATCTGGAAATACATTTTCCGGTATTTTTAGAATCCCCAACAGAATAATTTCACAAAATTAATGGGTTGATTTTAAAAATTTTAAACCAACATAAAAAATTATTCAGTAAATTTAGAGTGCTCAAATACAATACACTAACCTCTAAATTACAAATTATGGATTCATTGTTTACAAAAATTATTAGAATCACACTTGGTTTGATTTTATTATTGTTAGGTCTAAATAAATTTTTAGAAATAGTTCCAACACCTGCCGGAAATTTTATAGCCTCTTTTGGACAAGTAGACTATATCTTTCCGGTTGTTGGTTTTTTAGAAATAATAATCGGTGGTATGCTGTTATTTAAAAAATGGGTAGCATTTATGTTGGTTATTTTAGCTCCGATCTGTGTAAATATTTTATTATTTCATTTTTACCTGGATTTTTCCGGAGCATTTCTGGCTGTATTCGTTGCCATACTCAACGGAATTTTAATTTATAAATACTGGAATCAATATAAACCATTGTTTTATTAAGATATTGATTTGTTTTGCTATTTTTGTAGAAATCAATCTACTAAAAATGAAAAAAATTTTTGCCACAGTGATTGTTTCTACTACATTATTGTCATGTAGTGAGGAAAAAATCACATATCCGATAACAGAAAAAAAGCCGGTTACAGACAATTATTTTGGAACTGAAATTACCGACAATTACAGATGGTTAGAAGACGACCGTTCTGAAGAAACCGCCAATTGGGTCAATGCCCAAAACGAAGTCACTTTTAAATACCTTGAGCAAATTCCTTACAGAAAACAATGGAAAGACCGTATGGAAAAACTCTGGAACTATGAGAAAGTTTCGGCTCCGTTCAAAGAAGGGGATTATACTTATTTCTATAAAAATGATGGTTTACAAAATCAGTCTGTTTTGTACAGAAAAGATGCTGCAGGAAAAGAGGAAGTTTTCTTAGATCCTAACACATTTTCGGCAGACGGGTCTACATCTCTGTCTCAGGTTTCTTTTACGAAAGACGGTTCGATTGTTGCCTATTCTATTTCAGAAGCAGGAAGTGATTGGAATAAAATTATCATTCTCGATGCCAAAAACAAAAACAAACTGGAACCGGAAATTGTCGATGTAAAATTTAGCGGCATCTCCTGGTTAGGAAACGAAGGTTTTTATTATTCAAGTTATGATAAACCGGAAGGAAGCCAGTTATCTGCCAAAACAGATCAGCACAAATTATATTTTCACAAATTGGGGACTTCTCAAAAAGAAGATCAGATAATTTTCGGAAATACTCAAAAACGCAGATACGTAGGAGGAGGTGTTTCAGATGACAACCAATATCTAATCATTTCTGCAGCTAATTCTACTTATGGGAATGAATTATACATCAAAGATTTAAAAGATCCGAATTCTGTTATAAAGCAATTGGTAAACGACTTTAATTCTTCCAGTTATGTATTAGACAATGACGGATCAAAATTATTTATCGTAACAGACCGAAATGCTCCAAATAAAAAAATCGTTGTTGCAGATGTTGCCAATGCAACTCCAGAGAACTGGAAAGATTTGATTCCGGAAACCCAAAACGTACTTAATGCTTCTACCGGTTCGGGATATATTTTTGCCAATTACATGAAAGATGCCGTTACAGTAATCAATCAATTTGATTATGAAGGTAATCTGGTAAGAGAAATAGAATTACCTGGAGTAGGATCTGCCGGAGGTTTTGGAGGAGAAAAGGACGAAGAAACCTTATACTACTCTTTCACTAATTATATCATTGCCGGAAGCATCTATTCTTATGATCCGAAAACGGGAAAATCTACAATCTATTATCAACCAAAAATTGATTTCAAAAATGATAATTATGAGAGTAAACAAATCTTTTATACTTCTAAGGACGGAACAAAAATACCGATGATCATTACTCATAAAAAAGGTTTGAAACTGGATGGGAAAAATCCGACAATATTATATGGTTACGGTGGTTTCAACGTAAGTCTGACTCCTTCTTTTAGTGTTTCTAATGCTGTTTGGTTAGAAAATGGAGGGGTATATGCTGTGCCAAATCTTAGAGGAGGAGGTGAATATGGTAAAGAATGGCATGATGCGGGAACACAACAAAGAAAACAAAACGTTTTTGACGATTTTATAGCTGCTGCAGAATACTTAATCGATCAGAAATATACCTCATCGGATTATTTAGCCATTCGCGGAGGTTCTAACGGAGGATTGTTGGTTGGTGCTGTAATGACACAACGTCCGGAATTAATTAAAGTGGCTTTGCCTGCGGTTGGAGTTCTTGATATGCTCCGTTATCACACTTTTACAGCTGGAGCCGGTTGGTCGTACGACTATGGAACTTCTGAAGATTCTAAAGAAATGTTCGATTATTTATTAAAATATTCACCTGTTCACAACGTAAAATCCGGAGTGCAATACCCTGCAACTTTAGTTACAACAGGAGATCACGATGATCGTGTAGTTCCTGCTCATAGTTTTAAATTTGCCGCAGAATTACAAGACAAACAAACAGGAAACAATCCGGTATTAATAAGAATTGAAACTAATGCGGGTCATGGAGCAGGAAAACCTGTTTCTAAAACTATTGAAGAAATTGTAGATATTCAGACATTTACACTTTATAATATGGGGGTAAAAAAAGTATCTTTCAATTAGAACAAATAAAAAAATAATCTCAAAGCAGCACCTGGAAATAGGTGCTGTTTTTATTTTAAAATATATCCAACGCTTATTGAACCATAATAATAAGGTTTATTTACCCAGTTTTTTACTTCTTTGGTTCTGTAATGAAAAGAGTACGATAAGTTCCATTGGTTTTTTCTGAGTTTAAACCCTGCATCCATATGAAAACGATTCTGTATCAAACCAAATACAACAGGACTATTATCATTAAACAAACTTCCCTGAATCGTTGCGTCATATACCTGATATTGATATTTAGCCTGAAGAAAAAAATAAAATTCTTTCAACCCTTGATAAGTTTGAGAATTGGTGTTTAGTGAAGCTCCGAAAACATTCGAATCATAAACCGGAACCAGATCCTTTATTCCGAATCTCCAGAAAATTCCGGCAGAAAATTGTGTGTTTACAGTTCCAAAATAACTTTCGCCAACAGCAATTGCATCAATTTTATCATTCACAGAAAACAATTTCTTTTTGTATGAAATATTACCTTGCAATGCCAGAGTATTTTTAATTTGATATTCCCAACCACTTACTTTTTTATATCCGAAAGTATTGTGAAATGCTTTTTGAGTTTCTTCTCCAAAGGCATTTGGACCAACGTATCCAACCTGAGCATTTATCTTAATAATACTTTCATTTACATAAAAAAAATGCTTACCGAATTCAAAGTACAGATAACCCGCAAATGGCCTGTCGTTTACATAATAATCTGAAGCCCTGATAGTCTGAGGATTATAAATATATTGCCCGATTCTGTATTGAGTAATTTTTTTAACAAAACTGGTTAACGTATCGGTATTCAAATTTCTATAAATTAATTCAAATCCATTTGTGTAATATTTGTCGTTTACAGAAGACACGTACAAATCATTATCTAAAACCAATTGAATTTCTGCGGGTTTATTCTGTGCCAAACCAATACTCGAAAACAGTAATATTATAAGAGCACTTATTTTTTTCATCCTCTAGTATTCCAGTTTTCCTATGTAACTCATGTGTTTCATAATACGTGTCTTTCTTCCTTCGATATATGCAGAAGAATTTTTAGCTTTAAATTTTCTGGGATTAGGCAAAATGGCAGCAATTCCAGCCGCTTCACGATTGTTTAGTTGTATAGCATCTTTTCTGTACCAATACTGCGATGCTGCTTGAATTCCGTAAACTCCGTCTCCCATTTCGATACTATTAAGATACACTTCCATGATGCGTTCTTTGCTCCAGAAAACTTCAATTAATACTGTAAAATAAGCTTCCAAAGCTTTACGCACATAACTTCTTCCCTGCCACAAAAAAACATTTTTAGCAGTTTGTTGGGTAATCGTACTTCCGCCTCGAATTCGTTTACCTTTTTCGTTATGTTCCATTGCTTTTTCGATAGCTTCAAAATCAAACCCAAAATGTGATAAAAATTTAGCGTCTTCACTAACAATTACTGCTTTCTGAATATTTACCGGCATTTCTTCTATCGAAATCCAGTCATGACTCCATTTGATCTCCTTTCCTTCTAATTTAGAATCAATTGCTCTTGAAATCATTAATGGTGTAAAAGGAATAGGTACAAACCTAAAAATTATAACAGACAAAACCGATAATCCTAAAAACCATAAAATAGATTTATAAATAAAGCGGAGTATTTTTTTTAACATACAAAACAATAAAATTTTAAACATTAATCACATTACAATAATACACCAAAAAACAATTCGAATTAACACTTAACTTACATATAAATCTGCTAACTCCTGACCCACCAGACTTCCTATTGCGACTCCCATTCCTCCTAATCTTACTCCACAAAAAACATGTTCGGACAATTGTTTTACAATAGGAATTCTATTGTTGCCTAACCCCATAATTCCGCTCCAACGGTGCTCAATTTCGAAATTTTGATCAGGTAAAATTACTTCTTTCAATATTTTCTCTAATTGATTCTGGATTAAACTGGTTGTCCCGAATTCTGTTGTATTTTCACCTTCAAAATCCAGGTTTCTTCCACCTCCAAACAATATTCTTTCATTAATGTTTCTAAAATAATAATAACCCCGATCCAGATGAAAAACCCCTTTTATCCTGAGATTCTTAATAGGTTTGGTTATTAAAACCTGGGCTCTACCCGGCTGAACTGCATTATTGGTAAGATTTCCTGCAAATCCGTTGGTTGCAAAAAACAACTTTTTAGTCATAAATGAGAGATCTCCCAAATCAACCTGAACTCCTGTCGAAACTTCAGAAAAAGATTTTACTTCGGTTTGATTGATAATTTTTATATCTTTCGAATAAACCAATTTCAACAAAGATTCCATCATCATTCCTGTATCTATCTGCCCTTCGTAAGGATTAAAGATCAATGTTTCATTAATATTTTTAAAATCAAAAACATTTGGATACAAATTAAAGACTTCCGAAGGAAAAACAGACTTGAGCATCTTATTGATCTCAGGAATTGCATTAAAACAAGTGTTCAACAGTACTTCATCTTTTTTTTGAAATAACTCATATCCTCCGTTTTGCTGAAAATCTATTGCAGAATCTCCCAACCTGTTTCTTAGTAATTGCAACCCATTCCAACGTTTTTTTATAAGATTTAAAACTGCTTCTTCATCATTATTTTCGAGGTCATCCAAAATTTCCGATACACTGCCAAAACAAGCAAAACCGGCATTTTTAGTACTTGCTCCTTGAGGAAGAATTCCTTTTTCGATTACCAAAATCTTACTTTCAGGATGCTTTTCTCTTAATCTCAATGCGGTATGCAAACCGACTATTCCACTCCCGACAATTGTATAATCTATATTTGTAAACCAGCTTTTTAACTCCCAATAACTTAAATTCATATTTTTCTCTAAATTGATGAACTAAAATTACTAAAAATATCACGTTTTCTAATATCGTTTTTAATCACTAATTTTAGAACCTTATAATTACTTGAACGACCTATAAATCAATCGAACATGTTGAAGAAAAAAATCTTATTATTATTGTTTATGACAAATCTCACCGTTATTGCACAAAATGTAATGACACCCGAAATGTTATGGAAATTAGGCAGGGTTTCTCCTGTAGGAATTTCTTTGGATGAAAAAAATATCATTTACAAAGTCGGAATTCCGAATATGACCGAAAACAAAATTGAAAGCAAATATTATAGTATTCCTGTAAATGGAGGAAACGCAACCGAAATCAGTGATTATAAATCATTGGTTGCCAATAAAAATATTTCTCCGGACGGAAAACACCTGATTTACGACGAGGAAGTAAAAATAGAGAACATTTTAGGAACAGATCTGTATCCTGCTTTAGAAAAAGCCGATGCTAAAATTTACGACGCATTGAATTATCGCCATTGGGATACCTGGAATACCGGAAAATACAACCACGTTTTTTACAAAGAAAATAAAGACAATGCCAAAGGAATAGATATTATGCCAAACGAAAAGTTTGACACACCACAAAAACCTTTTGGAGGAGATGAAGATTATATCTGGACTCCGGACAGTCAAAAAATAATCTATGTTGCTAAGAAAAAATCAGGGACAGAATATGCTGTTTCTACCAATACCGATCTGTATGAGTATAATTTATCGTCCGGGCAAACACAAAATTTGACAGAATCTAATTTAGGCTACGATGTTGCCCCGCAATTCTCATCAAGCGGTAATTTGGCATGGCTACAAATGAAAAGAGACGGTTATGAAGCCGACAAAAATGATATTATTATAAGCTTTAGAGGAATCAATATGAATCTTACTGCCAATTGGGACGGAACTGTAGATGGTTTCAAATGGAGTAAAGACGGATCTAAAATTTATTTTACTGCAGCAATAGATGGAACTTCACAATTATTTGAAGTAAATTTTCCGGGACTTACAAAAATCGCAATCAATGTAAGACAAATAACTTCCGGTGATTTTGATGTTACGGGAATTGTAGGTTTTGTCGGTGATCTGGTAATTGTTTCCAGAACCGATTTTAATCATGCGACAGAATTGTTTTCTTATAACCTGAAATCAAAAAAATGGAATCAGATTACTAAAGTAAATGATGAGGCTTACGGTAAAATCACAATGGGAAAAGCCGAAAAAAGATATGTTACCACAACCGATGGAAAAAAAATGCTGGTTTGGGTAATTTTGCCTCCTAATTTTGATCCTAATAAAAAATACCCGACGTTATTATATTGCCAAGGCGGGCCACAATCTGCATTGACACAATTTTATTCTTTCAGATGGAATTTTCAGGTAATGGCGGCACACGATTATATTATAGTTGCTCCAAATCGAA
The DNA here is from genome assembly GCA_964608415.1 of uncultured Flavobacterium sp. GTDB lineage: Bacteria > Bacteroidota > Bacteroidia > Flavobacteriales > Flavobacteriaceae > Flavobacterium. The sequence goes on along the minus strand of CAZSOC010000012.1, from coordinate 28,261 downwards.
GAGGAATGCCCGGTCACGGAGTTTCCTGGAATGAAGCGATCAGCAAAGATTGGGGAGGACAGGTAATGCAGGATTATCTTTCTGCAATAGATGATATTTCAAAAGAAAAATATGTAGACACAAACAGATTAGGAGCTATTGGAGCAAGTTATGGAGGTTATTCCGTGTTTTATTTAGCCGGAATACACAACAATCGTTTCAAAACTTTGATCTCTCATTGCGGAGTTTTCAATTTACATAGTATGTCCGGAACAACCGAAGAAGTTTTTTTCACCGATTTTGATCTTGGCGGAAGATATTGGGAAAAAGACAATGCCGTTGCCCAAAAAAGCTTTTCACAATTCAACCCGGTTAATAACGTTGACAAATGGAATACTCCGATCCTGATCATTCAGGGAGAAAAAGATTTTAGAGTTCCTATTGGTCAAGGACAAGAAGCTTTTCAGGCAGCTCAGTTAAGAGGAATAAAAAGCAGGTTTATATTATTCCCTGAAGAAAATCACTGGGTCGTAAAACCACAAAACGGTCTGGTCTGGCAAAATGAATTTTTTAAATGGCTGAAAGAAACTCTATAATAATAATCCAAAATCCTGCTAAAACGGGATTTTGGATTTTTAACAACTTCTTGAAACTTTCATAATCATCAAAACTTTATCTTTGGTATATGACCCGAAAAAAAAATTACTTACCGATTAAAGTTTTGCTCAGTTATTTAGCATTGGCAATACTTGTTGGATTTTTGGGTTGGTATCTCTATTCTGAAAATAATGCCTTTAAATTTGGTGAGAAAGAAGTGTCTGCCGAAAACTCTAAGATGATCAAGGTGAGCAATTTGCTTTCTAATTTATACAAAACAGAAAGTTTTGCCAGAATTGCACTACAAACCAATCAGGAAGAAGACCTTAAAACCTATATTGTTCAGACAGACTCGATAAATATTCAAATCGATTCGATAAAAAATTTTATTACTGATCACCATCAAAGACAACTTTTGGATAGTGTAAAATTTTTGATCTCTAAAAAAATTGAAAACATCCAGCAATTAAAAAATATCAAAAATGAAGCAAAAGATGAAGTTTCTGTAAAAAATGCCATCGACAAAATCAACGCAATGAAATCTTCACTGAGAAAACTTACTGTCTCAGATTTTGTTGAAAATCCCAAAAACGTCGGTTCGTATCAAATGCAGGTTATTCAGCAATTTGTTGAAGTAATGAATCAGAACATTCCTGACGACGAAACCAATACTTTGAGTCAGAAAGCTTTAGATTCTATGCTTATTGCCTCTCGTTCTGCCTTGGATGATGTAGTAAGGATTACTTCAAAAAGAAGATCTGATTTGTTTGCTAAAGAAAGTGAATTGATCCAAAACGAACTTTCTATTTCCAAACAACTTACTCAGATCCTGGCAACAATCGAAAAGGATATTATCCAGAAAACCGCAATAAGTAATGTCGAAAAAGAACAGGCACTCAACAAAACCAATCGCATTATTACCATTGCGGCAATCATAGGTTTTGCACTTACTATATTGTTTTCTATAATGTTTATCAATGATTTCTCCAAATCTCAACGGTATAAGGTGCAACTGGAAATTGCCCACAAAAAAACGAACAGATTGCTTAAAAGCAGGGAACAACTTATTTCTACGGTAAGTCACGACATCAAAACTCCGTTAAGTACAATAGTGGGTTTTACCGAGTTATTGAATAATACCGATCTCAATACCAAGCAGAAAAATTATACACAAAACATTCAGAAATCGTCCAATTATATTTCTAATCTCGTTCGGGACTTATTGGAACTTACAAAAATGGAAGCAGGAAAATTTGTGCTCGAAAAAATTCCGTTTTCTCTGGACGAATTAATACGGGACGTTGCCACTCCTATCCAGGCTTTACACCAGCATAAAAACATTCGTCTGAAAACAGATATAAGTAAAGAGCTCCGGAAAAAAATTATTGGAGATCCATTTCGATTGAAACAAATTCTGACCAATCTAATCGGTAATGCTTACAAATTTACCAACAACGGAAGTATTGAAATCCGGACAGAAATCGAAGCAAATCATTATAAAATCATAATAAAAGACTCAGGAATTGGCATAAAACCGGAAAATATTACTAAAGTATTTGAAGAGTTTACTCAGGCAGATGAAAACATCGAAAAGCAATTTGGAGGTTCCGGATTAGGGTTGACCATCGCAAAAAAACTGGTAGAAGCAATGAACGGACAAATCAAACTGAAGAGTGTTTTTGGAAAAGGGTCTGTTTTCGTTATAGAATTTCCATTAGAATTCAGTCAATTCAGTTCTAATGAAACCGTTTCTAAAACTCATAAAATTACCCAAAAAAACATTGTTGCAATAGACGATAATAACGAACTTTTATTTCTCATTGAAGAAATGCTGACTGCGCAAAATATAAATTGCTTCTATTTTAACAGTCCTGAAACTGCTTTAGAAGAACTCAAAAACATCAATTTTGACTGTATTCTCACAGATATTCAAATGCCGGAAATGGATGGTTTTAAGTTTCTGGAAAAACTTCAAAATACATCCTATTATAAAAATCAACCTGTAATTGCTATGACAGGGAGATCGGATCTCGAAGAAAATGTTTACAAAAAAAGCGGGTTTGCAGCAATCCTGGCCAAACCATTCAGTGTAAAAATATTAATTGAAGTTTTGAATGCTATAGAAACCCGTTCGGTTTTTAAAAAATACATTAATGAAAAAAATGAAAATACCGAAACCAATCTGGATTCGATCAAAGAATTTCTCTCTAATGACGAGAATGCTCTGAACCATTTTATTGAGAATCTAAAAAAGACAACTTCTTCAAACTTATTGAGTTTAAAAAATGCTATTGAAGACGAATCACTAAATGAAATTCAAAGAATAAGTCATAGAATTAATCCTATTTTCAAACAAATTCAGGCAAGTGAAATTTCAAATATCATTGCCGATTTTGAGCAAAATCCCGAAACTGTAACTTTAAATAAATACGAAGAACTCGCTGAAAAAATAAAGAATATGTTTGATCAAATCAATCTATCTGATAATATTTAAGTTTATTATACAGGGTTTTTCTGGTAATATTGAGCATTTTTGCCGTTTCAGATTTGTTGTTTTTACAAGATGCAAGTGCTTCAATGATCAATTCTTTTTCATTTTTATCTATCGAAAAATCCTTAAAAGTTGTCATGTCAGAATGAATCAGTTCACTGGGCAGGCTATTGGTTTCTATAAAGTTATTTTGTGACAGCAAAGTAGCTCTTTTCACTACATTTTGCATTTCTCTAAGGTTTCCTGGCCAAGGATATTTCATAAAAATATCAACTACATTAGTAGAAAAACCTTCTATTTTTTTGCCCAAAAATTTATTTGATTTTTCTAAAAAATAATCTGCAAAGATCATAATATCTTCTGTTCGTTCCCGAAGAGCCGGAGAATCTATAGAGAACTCATTGATCCTGTGAAATAGGTCTTCTCTGAAATTGCCTTCTTTTACAGCATCTCTCAAATTTTCATTAGTTGCAGTAATGATTCTTATATCTACGGGAATTTCTGTATTACTTCCAACAGGTTTTATTTTTCTTTCCTGTAATGCACGTAATAACTGAATCTGATTTTCATACGATAAATTTCCTATTTCATCCAAAAAAATTGTCCCTCCGTTTGCCGCCTGAAAGTAACCGATCTTGTCTGAAATCGCTCCTGTAAACGATCCTTTTATGTGACCAAAAAATTCACTTGCAGCCAATTCTTTCTGAATTGTCCCGCAATCTACCGCTACAAAAGCCTTGTTCTTTCTATTACTTGCATTGTGGATATTCTGAGCAATAACCTCTTTACCCGTCCCGCTTTCACCAATAATCATTACCGACATATCTGTTGGTGCAACCAGCTTAATGTATTCTGATAATTTTTTTGAAGCAGAACTGATCCCGACGACTGTTACAAATTCTTTATCTACAACTTTAGGCTGCTTTGATTTCTCTTTGGTAAAAGTTTCTCCTTTAGGGTCAAGTGCATTTTTTACGATCAGTAAAACTTCATCCGGATTGAATGGTTTTGAAATATAATCTCTGGCACCATTTTTTATGGCACTAATTGCGGTATTTACATCTGCATAACCGGTCATTAAAATAATGGGGAGATCCGGTTTTTGGGCTTTTATGGTTTTGGTTAAAGTAATTCCGTCGCCATCCGGCAATCTCAAATCACTCATCACCAGTTGAAATTCTTCTTTCGAAATCAATCCCAGGCCTTCTGTAAAAGTATAGGCAACAGAAATTTCATAGCCTTTTTTAGTCAAAAAATTTTGCAATAAATTAGCAAAAGAAATATCGTCTTCAATTAATAAAATTCGGGTCATACAGGAATTCTTATTCTGCTAATTTAATATTCTAAAAGTAATTATTTACTAATTAAATGTAAAAAAAAAGACTGTCTTTGCAGACAGCCTCCTTTTCAAACAAAACAAAAATTGATATTTACTTTATTTATTTGGTTATAAAGTTTCCGTTTTCATCTACATAAACAGTAGCTGTCTGATCTCCAACAGCAAGTTCTAATTTATAAACATTTGTTTCACTTACTGCGGCTTTTTCTATTTTTGCATCCGGGTAAGATTTGCTCACTGCATCTTTTACTATTTGTGGTAATTCTTCTACTGAAATATCTTTGTACGAATCCTGAACAAAAATTGATACTGTTTCAACATTGGAACTTGCTGCAGTAGCCGCTGTTGTAAATCCTACTAATAAAATGGCTATTGATAAAACTACTTTTTTCATAATATGTATTTTTTTTAATTATCTATTCTGGTAAGTTATATTGAAATAAACATGCCAAATAAAAAAATTATGAAATTTTATATTAATAATCTTATTTTCAACTATTTGCATTTTAAATTTGTTTTTATAAATTTTTACACAAATGTATAATTTCTGAAAAAAGTGTATAAAATTTACCCCATATATTGTCTGTTAATATTTTATATACCAAAAAAAGGAAGCAACTGCTTCCTTTTTTTAATCTATAATAATTTATAAAATTACTTTTCCATTTTAAGTAACCAATTTTTCATAGAAACTTCATTCTCTATAATATTCTTCAATTCAGAAATAGCCACTCTGTCCTGTTTCATTGTATCTCTATGTCTGATAGTCACTGTTTGGTCTTCTAATGACTGATGGTCAACCGTAATGCAAAATGGTGTTCCCAATGCGTCTTGACGGCGATATCGTCTTCCTACTGCATCTTTTTCATCATACGCAACATTAAAATCCCATTTTAATTGATCAACAATATTTTTTGCAATTTCCGGAAGTCCGTCCTTTTTAAGCAATGGTAAAATTGCAGCTTTTGTAGGAGCTAAAACTGCTGGCAATTTAAGAACTGTTCGTGTAGAGCCATCTTCTAGTCTTTCTTCTCTTAAAGAGTTAGAGAAAACAGCCAAAAACATCCTATCCAAACCTACAGAAGTTTCTACAACATAAGGTGTATAGTTTTTGTTTTCTTCTGTATCGAAATACTGCATTTTTTTACCCGAAAACTCTTCATGTGCTTTCAGATCAAAATCTGTTCTGGAATGAATTCCTTCTAATTCTTTGAACCCGAAAGGAAAATTAAATTCAATATCGGCTGCAGCATTTGCATAATGTGCTAATTTCTCATGATCATGAAAACGATAATTTTCTTTTCCCAATCCAAGAGAATGATGCCAGCTTAAACGTGTAGTTTTCCAGTATTCATACCATTTCATTTCTTCGCCTGGTTTTACAAAAAACTGCATTTCCATTTGTTCAAATTCACGCATACGGAAAATAAACTGGCGTGCCACGATCTCATTTCTAAAAGCTTTTCCTGTTTGTGCGATTCCAAAAGGAATTTTCATCCTTCCTGATTTTTGAACATTTAGAAAATTCACAAAAATTCCCTGCGCCGTTTCAGGACGAAGATACAAGTCCATTGCATTTTCTGCAGAAGCTCCTAATTTTGTACCAAACATTAAGTTGAATTGCTTCACATCTGTCCAGTTTTTCGAACCGGTTTCTGGATCTGCAATTCCTAATTCTTCAATTAAATTTTTTACATCTTCAAGATCTCCATTATCAAGAGACCTTGCCATTCTTTCAAGAATTTCTTTTTTTCTGGACAAATACTCAACAACACGAGCATTTGTAGTAATAAATTCTTCTCTATTGAAAGCTTCTCCAAAACGGGTTTTAGCTTTTTCTATTTCTTTTTCGGCTTTTTGATTGATTTTTTCCACATAATCTTCAATCAAAACATCTGCACGATATCTCTTTTTGGAATCTTTATTGTCAATCAATGGGTCATTAAAAGCATCAACATGTCCTGATGCTTTCCAAGTAGTCGGATGCATTAAAATAGATGAGTCCAGCCCAACTATATTTTCGTGCATTTGAACCATCGATTTCCACCAATATTCTCTGATGTTCTTCTTTAATTCTACTCCATTTTGAGCATAATCATAAACTGCGCTCAAACCATCATAAATTTCGCTTGACGGAAAAATATACCCGTATTCTTTTGCATGCGAAATTACATTCTTGAATAAATCTTCTTGTTTTGTCATAGTGGTGCAAAAATATAAAAAGTGTTTGTATTTTATAGAAAAAATAGCTGAACAATCATTTATAATCGTTAACTCCCATTTTAGAAATAAATATCCTCCGGATTTTATTTTTGACTTTTTGAGAACTCTTCTCTTTTTACTATTTTTATGAAACAATTATTTGTTCTATAACAAATTAGCTATGAAACAATTTCTTGATTTATTCTATCCCAGGATTTGTATGGGGTGTTCTGATCTGGTAAATACCAAAGACGAAATTCTGTGCCTGAGATGCAGACATGATTTACCTTTAACCAACCACCATCTTGAAACTGAAAACGAATTCTACAGAAAATTATTTGGGAGATTGGATATAGAAAATGCAGCTGCTATGGTGTATTTTCATAAAAAAGGGATTGTTCAAGAATTAATTCATAATCTCAAATACAGAAATCATCCGGAAATAGGAACACTTCTTGGCGAATGGTATGGTGAGGTCTTACTCGAAAATGAAATTTATCAGAACATAGACTGCATAATTCCTGTTCCTCTACACCCTAATAAACTCAAAGAACGAGGTTATAATCAAGTAGAGAACTTTGCTAAAACAATTGCTAAAAAACTAAACAAACCATACTATCCTAATGTTCTTAAACGAGAAAAATATTCTAAAACACAAGTTTTCAAAAATATTTTAAACAGAACCGATATAATAGATAAAGTATTTGATCTGAATACGGATGAACAGCATAAAGGACAACATTTTTTACTAATTGATGATGTAATTACTACCGGAAGTACTTTGGAATCTTGCGGAAAAGCCTTACTCAGCATTCCGAATAGCAGACTAAGTTTACTAACTATTGGATTTGCTCACTGATATTAACAACCTTTAATGAATGCTATATTTTTGCCAAAAGATTTCCTTAAGAATAATTATAATTGTTAATTTGTATCTGTTATAAATATAATTTTATGTTCAGATTTCGCAGTTATTTTGTTCTTGTTTCGGCAATAATTTTTCTGGCAAGTTGTGCCAAAAGAGGCAATATTACTGGAGGTTTTAAAGACACGATTGCTCCTGTTCTCAAAGAAAGTTATCCAAAAAACTATATGACCGAATTCAAGGAAAAAGAATTCAGACTGGTTTTTGACGAATATGTCAAATTAAAAGACATCAACAAACAACTGGTTATTTCTCCTCCAATGAATACCCCTCCTGTAATTACTCCAATGTCTGCAAGTAAATATATTACGGTAAAGATCAAGGATACACTTCAGGAAAATACTACCTATAGTTTTAATTTCGGGCAAAGCATACAGGATAACAATGAGGGAAACCCTTATCCACAATTTAAATATGTTTTTTCTACAGGAAATTATATCGATTCTCTTTCTGTAAGCGGAAAGATTAGCGATGCCCTTGAAATAGTATCAGACAATTACGTAAATGTGATGTTATACGAAATTAATGAGACGTTTACCGATTCGATTATTTTTAAAGAAAAACCCCGATATATTACCAACACTTTAGATTCTGCTACTAATTTTAAAATTGAAAATATAAAAGCCGGAAAATATCTATTGGTTGCATTAAAAGATTCTAATAACAACCTTATTTACAACCCGGGAAGTGATAAAATTGCTTTTTATTCCGAACCGATAATTGTAGATGAAAACCCTTCTGATTATTCATTGCAATTATTTAAAGAAACTCCGGTTTTCAAAACCACAAAACCCAGTCAGGCATCAGGAAACAAAGCTTATTTAGGAGTTCAGGGAGATTTGGAAAACATCAAAATTACTATTAAGAACGGAAGTGAAATTTTACCCTCTTCCTACAGCAAGATGGCAGACAAAGACAGTTTGCAAATCTGGTTCCCAAAAATTGAAGCAGACTCTTTGGATCTGATTATTAAAAAAGATAATTATGAAAAAGAATACCGTTTTAAATACAAAGATCAAAAAGCAGATACTTTAAGTTTCAACATCAGTACTTCCGGAGCCATTCATTTTAGAGATAAAATTTCAATTAATTCCTCGATTCCGATAAAAAAAATAGACGAAAACAAATTTAAGTTTATCAATAAAGATTCGATTGATGTTGCATTTGAAACTAAATTAGATTCGATCAACCAGAAACTTTTGTTCAATTTTAAAAAAGAACCATTAGAAAAATACACTCTCACTATTTTCCCCGGAGGAATTACCGATTTTTTTGACAATAAGAACGATACCTTAAGTTATCGCTTTTCTACCAAAGCCGAATCTGATTATGCTAATCTGCGACTAACACTGGAAAATGTAAAATCCTATCCGATTATTGTTCAGCTCACAGATGGAAAAGGAAAAGTTTTGGAAACCGAATATTCTGAAGAAAATCCCGTAGTTGAATTTATTGGACTGCAACCCAATAAGTTTATGCTGAGAATTATTTATGATATTAATAAAAATAAAATTTGGGATGCCGGAAATTATTTAGAAAAAAAACAAAGTGAAGAGGTAATTTATTTTCCTGGCTTACTCGATATACGAGCCAATTGGGATGTCGAACAACCATTTATACTTTCTCCTCCTTAGATCCGTAAACAGAAAATGAATCCTGATCTTTGAGAAAGCCAAATTTTCTACGCGCTTTTAATTGTTCGTTGATATCTATTTTTACAATAAAAACCTCTTCAACAGCCGAAGTTTCTATCATTTCGTTTCCCAAGTAATCCAAAATCTGGGACTGACCCGGATAAAAATGTTTGTTTCCGTCTTCACCAATACGATTTACTCCAATTGTATAAACCATATTTTCTATAGCTCTGGCTTTGAGCAACGATTTCCATGCTTCAATTCGGGGAGTTGGCCAATTAGCAACATAAATCAACAAATCATAATTTTCCTGATTTCTGGAAAAAACCGGAAATCTCAAATCGTAACAGATCAAAGGACATATTTTCCAGCCTTTATAATTTACAATAAGTTTTTCTTTTCCCGGAGTATAAGCTTTTTGTTCTTTTGCCAGAGAAAACAAATGCCGCTTATTATAAAATTCCACTTTCTGATCTGGAAAAACAAAAACCAACCGATTAAAATATTTTCCGTTTTCCTCAATAATCAAACTTCCTGTTATTGCCGATTCTATCTCCAAAGCAAGATTTTTTAACCAACTTATGGTTTTGCCCTGCATGGTTTCTGCAAGATGATACGGATTCATTGTAAATCCGGTAGAGAACATCTCGGGCAAGACTATAAGATCAACTTTTCCGTCAATTGCTCTTATTTTATTTTCAAAATAATTTCTATTTTCCCCGGGATTTTCCCAAAATAAGTGAGATTGAATCAACGCAATTTTCATCTTTATTTTTTTATAAAGATAGTCAATCTTCATTTTCCATTAAAAAAGAAATGCTTACATTGCCGTAAATTCATTAAAAATGAAGAAAAAAATTTTAATCCTTGCTGTATTATTTATTCAATTTGTTACCGCACAAACTAAATCCGGAGCAATGCAATTTTGGGAAAATCTAAAAAATCATTGCGGAAAATCCTACGAAGGTCAATTAGTGAATTTTGCTCCTAATGATGATTTTGCAGGAAAAAAATTAGTGATGCATATTCGTTCATGCAATGACAATACCATTCGAATTCCTTTTTTTGTAGGTGATGATAAATCCCGTACATGGGTGTTAACGTTTGAAAATGAACGTATCCAACTCAAACACGATCACCGTCATGAAGATGGAAGTGAAGACAAAATCACACAATATGGAGGGAAATCTGCCAATTCCGGATTACCTGATTTACAGATGTTTCCGGCAGATCAGCAAACCTGCGATTTGATTGCCTATGCTTCCAACAATGTCTGGTGGATTACTTTAGATGATAAAACATTTACCTACAATCTTCGAAGAATTGGTTCCGACCGATTATTTACCGTTTCTTTTGATCTGACTAAAACCATCGAAAATCCCTCGGCTCCATGGGGTTGGGAAGATTAACTATCGGTTTATTTAATTTCGATTTCATCAATAAAAATAAATGCATCTCCGCCAAAACCCTGATGCCATTCGGGTAATTTTCCAAAATTGTAAGCTTTCACTTTTACATATTTTGCTTTTACTTCTGAAATTTTGGTTTCAAAATCAGTTATTTGTACTTCTGTGTTTTTTGGATCAAGTGTATTATCAATGGTTTTTACTAATATGAAATTCACATTATCTTCCGAAATATAAAATTCAACTTTTGTTGGCATCAAAATCCAAGCACGTGAATCTTGTAGAAATCTTGCGGAAACCGAAGTCACTTTTTTGGTTTCATTCAAGTTTACAATGGCTTCAAAATCTTGTCCTTGATAACCCTGCCAGTCACCTTTTCGCCAATTTTCGCTTCCAAAGATGCCATCAATCAAACCTTCATCACCACCAGCGTGATATTGCGGATTGTATTTTGAATTTATTTTGATGGAATAATTGTTAGGTTTTTTGATGAATGTGGCTGAGATGGTGTTGCTTGAAGTCAATTCTGCTTTATATAAATCACTGATATAAGTTTCTACAGTTGATGATTCATAAATTTTAATTTTTTGATTATAATTTTTAAAATTTCCCCAAGCGTTATCTTTCCCCCTAACCCTATAGAAAATGGCTGGAGTGTTAAATGTTTTTAAAATACTTGGGGAAATTTCAATTTCTAAGCTGTCCTTAAACGATTTACTTTCTGCTTTAATCACTGGAACTGGTGTAATTTTATCAAAGTTTCCTTTCTCGGATTTGGCTAAGACTTCCTTTAAATAACCTTTCATTCCTTGTTTGGTAATAGTAAGCTGTTCATCATTTTCAAAATTGATTTTTATTTTATCAAAAAAAGGAGTTGTTTTGCTCCATTCCGGGTTTCCCGGTGTAACCGAATAAATTCCCATCGTACTCAAAACATACCAGGCACTCATTTGTCCACAATCTTCATTCCCTATCAGTCCGTCAGGAGCATTTTTGTAGAAATTATTTAGAATATAGTGTACTTTTTCTTTTGTCTTTTCGGGTTTTCCGATATAATTATACAAATACGCCATATGATGGCTTGGTTCGTTTCCGTGAGCATATTGCCCCATTAAGCCCGTAACATCCACCTGTTCTCGTCCTGTGGTTTTGCTTTCGCTGTTGAACATTTCGTCCAGTTTGACTTCGAATTTTTCGGGACCACCATACGCTTCAATCATCCCGGGAATATCCTGAGGCACAAAGAAAGTATAATGCCAGGCATTTCCTTCGGTAAAATTATTATTGACTTCTCTCGGATCGAAAGGTTTTTCCCAGCCACCATTCTTTTTTGGACGAATAAAACCGGTTTCCCAATCGAAGAGGTTTTTCCAGTTTTGGGAACGTTTCATAAAGTATTCGTAATCTTCTTTTTTGTTCAAAATCATTGCCATTTGAGCAATACACCAATCATCATAAGCATATTCTACCGTTTTGGAAACGCTTTCGTGCTCATCATCAATACTTATAAAACCGTTCTTTTTGTAAGCTTCTAAACCTAAATGATCGAGCATTGCAGAATGTTTTGAAGCTTCAAAAGCTTTCTCATAATCAAAACCTTGAATTCCTTTTGCCATTGCATCTGCCATAACCGAAACGGAATGATAGCCAATCATACAATCGGTTTCATTGGAAGCCAATTCCCAAACAGGCAGTCTTCCGCCTTGTTCGTATTGTTTTAAAAACGTATTTATAAAGTCGGCAGTACGCTTTTTATCAATCAAAGTATATAACGGGTGCGCTGCTCGAAATGTGTCCCAAAGTGAAAAAACAGAGTAATAATCAAAACCCTCTGCGGTGCGAATTTCATTGTCTCTTCCACGGTATTTTCCGTCTAAATCCTGAGCGATATTCGGTTGCATCATCGTGTGGTACAAAGCGGTATAGAAAATCGTCAATTTGTCTTTATCCGAAGAAGTGACTTCAATTTTAGATAATGCTGCCGTCCAAAGTTTTTCGGCATCGGCTTTTGCTTTCTTGAAATCCCAATGCTTAATTTCCGTCATATTCAATTTTGCACCTTCGTATGATGTTGGCGAAAGCGAAACTTTTACCAATAATTTTTCTCCTTTTTTGACTTCCTTAGAAAAGCTCATTGACAATAAACTTCCTGCAAAAAACTTGTCGGTTACTTTTGCCGGAGCAAAAGCATTGTTGTTGACTTTCGTGATTTGCATCGGCTGATTGAACTCAATTCGGGCAAAAACAAATTGATTTCTCGCCCAAGCTTCGCTATTTCGCATCACTTCGATTGTCTTTTCGTCAATGATTCTGACCTCGCCCATCAATAAATAATCGCGATGATTTAGATCCAAAATAATATTGGCCTGACCAGAATTATTGAAAGTATATTCGTGAAAACCCACTCTTGTAGAAGTCGTCAAAGCCACATTTATATTGCCATCATCCAATTTCACCGAATAAAATCCAGCAGATGCTTTTTCATTAGCATGTGAAAATTTTGAAGAATAGTCTTTATTATTTAAACTTGGTTCGCCCATTGTCGGCATCAGCATGATATCTCCGAAATCAGAAACTCCGGTTCCGTTTAAATGCGTATGCGAAAATCCGTAAATCAAATCATCTGAATAATGATAACCGGAACAACCATCCCAACTTCCGTCAATTCTGGTATCTGGCGAAAGTTGCACCATTCCGAAAGGAACTGTTGCGCCAGGAAAAGTGTGTCCATGTCCTCCGGTTCCAATCATCGGATTGACATATTGCTGGTAATTTTGTGCGAAAGTAAAAGTTGAAATAAATAATAGCAGGGAGAAATATTTCATTTTGTGTGTTTTGATTTTCAAATATAATGAAATCTGATTACTCTATAACTTTGACTTTTCCAACTCCAGCAGAGTTTTGAACTCTGTCGGAGTTATTAAAAAAAAATGCACCTGAATTAACAGATGCATTTTTTAACTTTTGCCTTTTGGCTATTTTCTCTTGGCTACGCCAAATTATTTCATACTTGCAACCAAATATTCTCTGTTCATTCTTGCGATATTTTCAAGAGAAATTCCTTTCGGGCATTCTACTTCGCAAGCTCCTGTATTGGTACAGTTTCCAAAACCTTCGTGATCCATTTGGTTTACCATATTCAAAACACGGTCGTGAGCTTCGACTTTTCCTTGAGGCAATAATGCAAATTGAGAGACTTTTGCAGAAACAAACAACATTGCCGATGAGTTTTTACAAGTTGCTACGCAAGCTCCACAACCAATACAAGTTGCTGCATCAAAAGCACGGTCTGCATCGTGTTTAGGAATTGGAATTGCATTGGCATCAATTGTATTTCCTGAAGTGTTTACAGAAATAAAACCACCTGCGTGTTGAATTCTGTCAAAAGAACTTCTGTCTACAACTAAATCTTTGATAACCGGGAACGCTTTTGCACGGAATGGTTCGATGAAAATCGTATCGCCATCCTTAAACATTCTCATGTGTAACTGACAAGTTGTAACACCTCTGTCTGGTCCGTGTGCTTCTCCATTGATGAAAAGAGAACACATCCCGCAGATTCCTTCACGACAATCGTGATCAAACGCAACAGGATCTTCTCCTTGGTTGATCAATTGTTCGTTTAAAACATCAAGCATTTCAAGAAAAGACATATCCGGAGACACGTCGTCAATTTTATAATCAACAATTTTTCCTGTTTCTTTGGCATTTTTCTGACGCCATATTTTTAATGTAAGTTTCATAATTTTCAGTTTAAAAGTCTTAAAGTCGAAGGTCGAAAGCCTGTTACTTTGAGACTTTTGACTTGTGGCTTTAGACTAATTTCTTATTTGTAACTACGTTGTACCAATTTAATGTTCTCGTAAACCAAAGGTTCTTTGTGCAATACTGCTTCACTTGGTTTTCCTTTGTATTCCCAAGCTGCAACGTATGCGAAATTTTCATCGTCACGAAGCGCTTCTCCTTCTTCGGTTTGATACTCTTCACGGAAGTGTCCTCCACAAGATTCGTTTCTGTGCAAAGCATCTTTGGCGAAAAGCTCTCCTAATTCAAGGAAATCGGCAACACGCATTGCTTTTTCAAGTTCCTGATTGAAACTGTCGATTGAACCCGGAACTCTTACGTCTTTATAAAATTCATCTCGTAATGCCGCAATTTCATCAATAGCCTCTGTTAGACCTTTTGCGTTACGCGCCATTCCTACTTTGTCCCACATAATTTTACCTAATTTCTTGTGGAAATGGTCAACAGAATGTGTTCCGTTGTTATTGATGAATTTGTTCAATTGTTCTCTAACGTTGTTTTCAGCTTCAACAAATTCCGGAGTATCTGTTGGAATTTTTCCGGTTTTGATATCAGGAGCTAAATAATCTCCGATCGTATATGGTAATACAAAATATCCATCTGCTAATCCCTGCATCAAGGCAGAAGCTCCCAATCTGTTTGCTCCGTGGTCAGAGAAATTTGATTCTCCGATTGAAAAACAACCGGGAATGGTAGTCATCAAGTTATAATCAACCCAGGTTCCTCCCATTGTGTAGTGAACCGCTGGATAGATCATCATAGGCGTTTCATAAGGATTTTCGTCTACGATTTTATAATACATTTGGAACAAGTTACCGTATTTGTTTTTGATAACCTCTTTTCCTAATTTTTTTACCAGTGCAGCATCATTTATATCTAAGTGCTGGATCAATGCCTGTTCTTTTCCGTAACGTTGGATTGCCGCTGCAAAATCCAAGTAAACTGCTTCTCCTGTTTTGTTCACGCCATATCCGGCATCACATCTTTCTTTTGCAGCACGGGATGCCACATCACGAGGAACCAGGTTACCAAAAGATGGATATCTTCTTTCCAAGTAATAATCTCTTTCTTCTTCTTTTAAATCGGCGGCTTTCTTTTTCCCTTCACGGATTGCTTGTGCATCTTCCAATGATTTAGGTACCCAAATTCTACCGTCATTTCTCAAAGATTCCGACATCAACGTCAGTTTTGACTGGTGATCTCCTGAAACCGGAATACAAGTTGGGTGAATTTGTGTATAACATGGATTTGCGAAAAACGCTCCTTTTTTATGTATTTTCCAAGCTGCAGTCGCGTTGCTTCCCATTGCGTTTGTTGAAAGGAAAAACACGTTTCCATATCCTCCGGAAGCAATGACAACTGCGTGAGCTGAATGTCTTTCTATTTGTCCGGTAACTAAATTACGAGCGATAATTCCTCTTGCCTTTCCATTCACGATTACTAAATCCAGCATTTCGTGACGGTTGTGCATCTTGATTTTTCCACGTCCGATTTGACGGTTCATTGCCGAATAAGCTCCTAATAACAATTGCTGTCCTGTTTGTCCGGCAGCATAAAACGTTCTGGAAACCAAAGTTCCACCAAAAGAACGATTGTCTAAAAGTCCGCCATATTCACGAGCTAACGGAACACCTTGTGCCACACATTGGTCAATGATATTGGCAGAAACTTCAGCCAAGCGATGAACGTTTGCTTCACGGGCACGATAGTCACCGCCTTTTACAGTATCATAAAACAACCGGAAAGTAGAATCCCCGTCTCCCTGATAGTTTTTTGCAGCATTAATACCTCCCTGAGCTGCAATCGAGTGTGCTCTACGAGGAGAATCCTGAAAACAAAATGCTTTTACGTTATAACCTAATTCAGCTAAAGTTGCAGCCGCAGAACCACCTGCAAGTCCTGTTCCAACAACTATAATATCGATATTACGCTTGTTGGCAGGGTTCACTAAATTAATATGATTTTTATAATCTGTCCATTTGTCCGCGATTGGACCTGCTGGAATTTTTGAATCTAAACTCATGATTTTATAATATATTATTTAGCAAAAAAGTGAATATAAATTGGAATGATTGCGAACAATAAAGGTACTATTATAGAAAATCCTTTTCCGAAACCTCTTACCAATCCGTTGTATTTTGGGTTATTTGCTCCTAAAGATTGGAATGCGCTTGCGAAACCATGGTTTAAGTGAAATCCTAAAACTGCCATCGCAATTACATATAATATCGTAGAAATCAAGCCATATTGTTGATCTTTAAAAAAACCGAAAGTAATTTTATGTAAATCTTTGTATGTTTCTGCTACCTTAATTCTTGTTTTAGTGTCGTATATAAAAGTCCTGTTTGAGATATAAAAATCTTTTGCATTCAACTCAGCGTCTGCAAAACTATCTGCCACATGCACAACATTTAAATTTGCTCCGTTGGTTAATAAATAATATTCTGCATTATTTCCGATTCCGGTAATTTTTACAGTTTGCAATGGCATCTTTTCATCAAAATGCATTTTTGCCCAAAAATTTACCATGTGGGTTACAATAAAAACTAAGATCAAAGTTCCTAAAACCGCCATGTTTCTTGATGCCCATGCTGAATTAGCTGCTGCATTTTCTTTAGCATATTTTATGGGTCTTGCCTTCCTGTTTTGAACGGTTAGTACAATACCGTCTATTGCGTGAAAAACAATAGAAATGTAGGTTAAGTAAGATAAAATTTTAACCGCCGGGTTTGTAGTCATAAAGTATGCATATTGATTAAAATCTAATGCATTACCAAAAATAAGCTGCAGGTTTCCTGCCAAATGTCCTACTAAGAATAAGCAGAGAAATAAACCTGTAAGAGCCATCCAGTATTTTTTTGCCAAGGATGACTTTAATAAAGCAGATTTTGCCATAATTATTGTTTGTTGTTTTTAATAAAAATCAATGCAAAAATAACGTTAATTCAAAAAAACCACAACCTTTTGACTCTTATTTATATTCAGTATAAAGTAAGCATATTAATATCTGATTATCAAACATTTCAAAAACACAATATAACTGTGAAACCTAAAAAGTTTTTGTCATATCTTCATCTACTACTATAATAAAATCTGCCTTATTGAAATGTTCTTTTTCCAGTTTGGTCAAATTCCTCTGACTTACCGCTGCAATTGTTTTGATTTTTAAATTTTCATTCTGTCTTTTGAGATACCAATAAATTCCTTCAAAATAATCACTATGGTAAGTTCCGTTAAAATGTAAAAAAATACTTTTGGAATCTAAATTTTGAAAAATAAAATGGCCCATTGTAGCATCTTTTATCGCTTGAGCTTTAGGCAATTTTTCATTTGGATGATCCCCCATCATGGTAAGCATATTTTTATATCCCGGCAATTCCGGATCATAGGCAATTGGCAACGGTGCTATCCAATTTTTTTCTTCAGGAGTTAATTTATCTAAGGATTCAAAATCATTTTTATATACCATACTTGCATATCTTCTGGGGATATTAGTAGCAATAAATTTGATTTTTTTTGCTTTTGCAAAATCTACTAAAGGTTTGTAATCGGTTTTATGATTGTTCCATAAACGAGCCAGAGTATCCAAGCCTTTTTGATTGATTTCATCCGACAAATATCGATCTAATGCTTCCTGATTATCTGCCTCGATCATTTCGGCTCCCAAAACAAGCTGGTGTTTTTGTTGTAAATCTTTGGTTAATCCTAATTGTAACCAATGAATTATCGGATTATCATGGTATTCTCCGAAAAGTATTACTTCGGCTTGAGAAACTACTTTCAGCATTTTTCCATAATCACTTTTTTTACCGTTTTTATCAAAAATTTGATACGATAATTTTTCTTGAGTATAAGAATTAAACGAAATCAGGAAAATAAATAAGCAAAAAAGATATTTCATTTTTAGATAATTTAATGCGATGCTAAATTAACCATAAATAAAACGTTACCAAAACTAAAATAATCGAATTGCTGTTATAGTCTTTTTCCCGTTTTACTCCTTAACTTAGGACAAAAAACTAAAATCTGGAACTAAAATTCTTATTCTGTAAAATACCAACTCATTCCATTTGATATTTTATAGGTAATTTTGCCCTATGAAAAAAGTGGCAAAACCTACGAATTTTTTGGACTACCTAACAGAATTTGCCAATCCTGTTGACAATTTGTTTATTGACCTTTTAGAAAAATCCAAAAACTCATTTACCTTTTTATCGCTCAAAAAGAATGATTTTTTTGTTAGAGAAGGCGAAGTTTGCCAGTATTTCTGTTATGTAGAAAGTGGCATCCTGCAACATTCCATTATGGTAAATGATGAGGAAAAAACGACCTATTTAGCATTACGAAATTCCGTTACGAGTTCTCTGAACAGTTTTCTATTCAACAAGCCTTCCAGAAAAAACATCAAAGCTATTTCCAATTGTGATTTATGGGTTATTGATTTAAAAAACTTCAAAAATCTTATTCAAAACAACGAGGCTTTTCATCAGTTTTATTATAATCTGATCGAAAAACAGCTTTGTCTTATTGACGACTATCGTATTGACTTGCTGACACTTTCTCCTGAAGAACGCTACCATAAATTGTTAGCTACTGAACCCAAACTGCTTCAGGAAGTACCTCTTCATTACCTTTCTTCCTTTCTCGGGATTTCATCAAGGCACATGAGCCGTATCCGAAAAAACATAAAATAACGCCATTTGGCTACTTTTTAGAACTAATCTTTCCCTAATTTTGATACACACAATTATCAAAGCATTTTTATTATGAAATCGCCATAAACAAGTTGTTTGCTTGCAAACACCAATGAAAATAAGCGATACCATATGTCCGATAAAAAACAATAAATATTTACATATGAAATACCATCAAATCGACCGCAATTTATTTATAAAAAACCGTGCAAAATTTACGGCTCAGATGAAGCCAAACAGCGTTGCCATTTTCAATTCCAACGATATTTATCCTGTTTCTGCCGACAGTACTTTTCCTTTTGCACAGCATCGAGACATCTTTTATTTAAGCGGTGTAGACCAGGAAGAAAGTATTTTGTTGCTTTTTCCGGATGCTCCGTACGAACATTTGAAAGAGATCCTTTTCCTGAAAGAAACCAATGAACACATTGCGATTTGGGAAGGGGAAAAACTGACAAAAGAACGTGCTTTTGAAGTCTCTGGTGTAAAAACCGTAATCTGGCTTCAGGATTTTCACAAGACTTTGAAAGAAATTATGGCATATTCTGATACGATTTACATCAATACCAACGAACATTATCGTGCGTCAATCGAAACTGAAACACGTGAAGCCCGTTTTGTAAAATGGTGGAAAGAAAATTATCCTGCTCATAAAGTAGAAAAATCAAACCCAATCTTACAGCGTTTGCGTTCTGTGAAAGAAAATGAAGAAATTGATTTGATTCAAACGGCTTGTAATATCACCGAAAAAGGTTTCAGAAGACTGCTTTCATTCGTAAAGCCAAATGTAACGGAATACGAAATCGAAGCCGAATTGATCCACGAATTTGTTCGCAACCGTTCCAAAGGTTTTGCTTATACTCCTATTATTGCTTCCGGAAATAACGCCAACGTTTTGCATTACATCGAGAACAACCAGCAATGTAAATCCGGGGATTTGATCCTATTGGATGTCGCTGCAGAATATGCCAATTATTCAAGCGATTTGTCAAGAACAATTCCTGTTTCCGGCCGTTATTCTGAAAGACAAAAAGCTGTTTACAATGCTGTTTTAAGAGTGAAAAACGAAGCTACAAAAATGCTTACTCCGGGAACGCTTTGGAAACAATATCACGTGGAAGTTGGAAAAATAATGACTTCGGAATTATTAGGCTTGGGACTGATTGACAAAGCCGATGTTCAAAACGAAAATCCGGATTGGCCAGCTTATAAAAAATATTTTATGCACGGAACTTCCCACCATATGGGATTGGACACTCACGATTATGGTTTACTACACGAGCCAATGCAGGCGAATATGGTTTTCACGGTTGAGCCTGGAATTTACATTCCTGCTGAAGGTTTCGGAATCAGATTAGAAGACAACGTTGTCGTGCAAGAATCTGGTGAGCCGTTTAACCTGATGCGTAATATCCCGATTGAAATTGAGGAAATCGAAACTTTGATGAATGGTTAAATTTGTTTCAAATTCTAAGTTAACGGTTTACGAAAGTGAACCGTTTTTTTATTTTTATATTTCAAAAATATTAAAGAATTTCTATTTTAAAACATTTAAATCATTTGTTCCGAAACCGGTTTCCGAGACATAACTTTTATTTTATTCTTTGGAATTTTTAATATAGTAAAGAAATTTCATTTACGACTGAAAAAGCGTATTTTTATCAAAAAAAACAATGCATCAAACATTTGACATTACAAGATCAAGCCGAAAAATACTCGCTTCTTTTCTGCAAAACCATACTCTGGAACAGCTTAATAAAGTCCCCGAAGGCTTCAACAACAACCTGATCTGGAATATCGGACACATTATTGTAGTACAGCAAATGCTTGTTTATAATTTATCGGGGTTGCCAATGATGATTTCCGATGAAATGGTGGCTAAATATAAAAAGGGAACAAAACCTGAAACTGATGTTACACAATCTGAAGTAGATGAAATACAATCGCTGCTTTTTGAAACCATCAATAAAACTAAAAACGATTTCAATCAGAACGTTTTTAAAAACTTCAGAGAATTTACCACAATGTCAGGTTTTATTATAAAAAATGTCGAGGATGCTTTGTCGTTTAATTATTACCATGAAGCAATACATACCGGAATGATAATGAGTATCCGAAAATTTATTTAAAAACTTCCATACTGTAACCTCTATTTCTTTAATTGATTTGCAGGACTGCCCATTCTTGAAAACCCACACCAAAAGTTCCCCACCATACATAGAGTTTTCCGGAGATGATAACACCTCTGTAGCCTGTAATGTTTCCGTCTGTTCCTCTAAAAGCATTGTTGGTTTTTTCGAAAATAGTATAGGAAGGTTCGGGAGGTCCGCCCACAACGGCAGCGTAATGGATAAATTTGTTGTCGGAAAATTTGAAGTTGATGGTACTCATGGCATCACTGTTTGTATTAGACATCATTCCGCTAAAGGTTTTATTTGCCAAAGCATTTTCAAAAGCGTTTGCCTGACTTTTTTTGACAAGCTGGTATTTATCTATTTTTATTGTAGAGGTGGCATCAACATAAGTCAGTTCCATAGTACTCGGATTTATATCAAACCAAATGCTTCCTAGTGAGGTGTTAACTCTTAATTCTGTTCCGTTTAAATCATAATTTCCAAATTCTTCATTTCCAAAAAACAACAAATCGCCATTTTCGGTAAAATCATAGGCAAAAGGCGAAATAGGTGTTCTGCCATTGATGGGTTGAAGCTCTATGGTAAAAAGCAAAACATAGTCTGTCATATCAATGGTCTGAACATTACCGTCATCATCTATTATTACTGTGTTGTCGTCGCTACTGCTGCACGAAGCAAATGTAAAAATCATTGCAAATAGCATTACTATGGTTTTGATTGTTGATTCTATCTTTTTCATAATTTATTGATTTTTATTGGTTAATATTTTTCGTATTCGTAAAAAGTGGGGAGTTCATTACCTGCTATTGTTTTAACGGGATAACCTGCTTCATTAAATTCTCCATAAATCCCAACAGTCTGATCTTGGTCTAAAGCACCCGATTCTTTATACGATTTTACAGATACTTTGGTGTAAAAATTAGGAGATTCCATATCTAACCCAAAAAAATAATACGTGTCCTTTACTGTTATCAATTCTGATTCTAAGGCATTGTTATATCTTACTTTGTAGGTGTTGATTTTGTCATTAAATTCATACGTTATTTCCGCATATAAATATTCTGTTTCGTTATTTTTCTTCTTATACAGCTTACCTGAAGTACGGTTTCCCTGTGGGTCATAAATAAATGTTCCTCTAAGATAATCTTCATAACTGTTTCCTCCCTGTACAAACTCTGTTACCCGGTTTTGTGAATCGAGTGTATTGCTCTGAGTAACTTTCAACTGAAAAACACCGTCTGTTTCTTCATATTGATATATCCGGTAAATAACCAATTTATTGTTTACCATTATTGCATTCAGTTCTACTTTGGTAGTGGAATTGTTGTTTTGAACAATTATCTCTTTGATCGATCCGTCCGGGTTATAGCTGTAATTGCGCAAATGATTGTCTCCGATGATCTTAGCCAATGTTCCATCTTCGTTATACTCCAGAGTACTGAGATGTACTTTTGACAAACGTCCCAGATCGTCATATTCGTAATTTACTATATGGTTGCCTTCTGTGGTTTTTATCAAGCGGTAATTGGTCGCAGAAGGAATAGGAATCGTACCATTATCACTACTGCAACCCAAAACAATTGCGAATAATATAAATGTTGTAAATAATTTGAAGTTTCTCATATTTTTAGTTTTAGTTTTCTATATCGGAAATTAAAACTAGCTGTTTTGAGAATGAAAGAAAGCCGGCAATATACCAAGTGTAATTTTGAATAAATAACACGCAATAAAAAAGGTCTGACTTTCGTCAGACCTCTTAAATATTATTTCATTGTAATTTTACAACAATGCGTCGATTGCATCGGTATATGTTTTTTTAGGAGCTACGCCAACTTGTCGGGCTACTACTTCTCCTCCCTGAAAAACCAATACTGTCGGAATATTTCTAACTCCATATTTAGCTGCAAATTCCTGATTGGCATCTACATCTACTTTTCCCACTACTGCTTTTCCTTCATATTCTTGGGCAACCTCATCGATTACAGGTCCAACCATTCTGCAAGGTCCACACCAGGCAGCCCAAAAATCTACTACTACCGGTTTATCTGATTTTAATACTACTTCGTCAAAAGTAGCATCTGTTATTGCTAATGCCATATTATGTTAGTTTTAAATGATTTTCAAAAATAATCAAATAATTTTTAATGATCCTATTACAAAATCATAATTATTGATATTACGATTGTAATTATTGATAGTCTATATATTATTGAAAATGAGATTTTTAAATTTTAATTTAATTTAAACTGAACCTGTAATTGTTCCAACTCCTGTAATAATTCTGATGAAATTGCAATTTTCAACTTTCTGCTATTCATAATAATCTTTGATGTGACTTTTTCTTCTTCTAATATTGTAGGGATCATTGCATTTTCTTCTTCAGAATTTTCAATATCCGCTATGTCAGATTCATCATTCTTAGCTTCTACTTCAATAATACGTTTTATTTTTTCAACTTCGTTGACTTCAAAAGTGACTAGTTTGTCTCCTTTATATTTATTAAAAACATCCTTAAGCTGCTCAACCTGATTTGAAGTAAGTTCTTTGATGTTCATTTCAACAATCAGTTTTTTTGCAAAATTAGGCAATACATCCTGTAAATATTGCATGTGGACAAACTGGATTCTGGGTTCTCCCTTTTTGCCCGTTTCCTTATCTGCCCAACCTTCTCTAACCAAAATTTTAATATACGTGAAATTATTCTGGATCAAAAAATGTCTGAATTTTAAATATTCTTCTCCAAAAATTCGAAATTCATAATTTTCATCGTATCCTTCCAAAACAAACGAACCCCATCCTTTTCCATTTTTGGCGACTCTATGTTGTATATTGGTTATAATACCGCCAAAAGTTATATTTTTATTAATGTACTGCTCTAAATTTTTTAAGGGTTCCATACTTTTATTACAAAAATATTTCATCTCAAATTTGTAATCATCCAAAGGATGTCCTGAAATATAAATCCCTACCACTTCTTTTTCTTTTGCCAGCTTTTCCATAGTACTCCACTCTTCACAAGGTGGTACAAGTGGTTCTGGGATTTGTACATCGCTCGATTCTCCAAAAAGGCTTACCTGTGAAGAATTCTCATTCTCCTGAAATTTGGACCCATATCGAATGGCTTTTTCCAAAAATGTAATCCCATCTCCTTCTTCATGAAAATATTGTGCTCTGTGTGTTCCTTCAAAAGAATCAAAACCTCCGGCAAGTGCAAGGTTTTCAAATGCTTTTTTGTTGGCAGCTCTCAAATCGACTCTTTTTGCCATATCAAAAATAGATTTGTATTTGTTCTCTTTTCGATTCTCTACAATGGTATTTACCGCTCCCATCCCCACTCCTTTTACCGCTCCAATACCAAAACGTACAGCATAATTGTTGTTTACCGTAAACTTGTAGAAGGATTCATTTACATCCGGACCTAATACTTCTAATCCCATTCGTTTACATTCTTCCATAAAAAATGATACTTGCTTAATATCACTCATATTATTGGATAAAACTGCAGCCATATATTCTGCAGGGTAATTTGCTTTTAAATAGGCTGTTTGATATGCAATCCATGCATAACAGGTAGAATGCGATTTATTAAATGCGTATTCGGCAAAAGCCTCCCAATCTTTCCATATTTTTTCCAGCTTTTCTTCCGGATGCCCTTTTACGACAGCCTGATTGATAAATTTTGGTTTCATTTTATCCAAAACATCTCTCTGCTTCTTACCCATTGCTTTTCGTAAAACATCGGCATCGCCTTTGGAAAAATCGGCTAATTTTTGGGATAAAAGCATTACCTGTTCCTGATAAACTGTAATCCCATAAGTATCTTTTAGCAATTCCTCGCAAGCTTCCAAATCGTAAACAATTTCTTCTTCGCCGTTTTTCCGTTTGATAAAACTCGGAATGTAAGCAATTGGTCCCGGACGATATAATGCATTCATTGCGATGAGATCATCAAAAACAGTTGGTTTTAATTCTTTCATATATTTCTGCATTCCGGCAGATTCGTACTGAAAAATCCCTACCGTTTCTCCTCGTTGAAATAGTTCGTATGTTTTTTGATCATCTATCGGGAATTCATCCGGATTTAATGTAATTCCTGTTCGGTATTTGACCAATTTTACAGTGTCTTTAATTAAAGTTAGTGTTTTAAGACCCAGGAAATCCATTTTTAATAATCCTGCACTTTCTACAACCGAATTGTCAAACTGGGTTACAAATAAATCAGAATCTTTTGCAGTAGCAACAGGGACAAAGTTGGTAATATCATCCGGAGTAATAATTACTCCACAAGCGTGTATCCCTGTATTTCTCAGATTTCCTTCTAATATTTGAGCCTGTTGAAGGGTTTGTCCTCCCAAATCAAAATTTTGAGCAAGTCTTTTCAGCTCAATGACTTTTTCGTAATCTTCTGGTCTGAGACTGCTTTTTAATTTGACATCATCAAAACTGAATATTTTATTTAAATTGAAATTAAACGGAATAAGCTTGGCTATTTTATCTGCTTCAAATAAAGGTAAATCCAAAACTCTTGCAGTATCACGAATTGCAGATTTTGCCGCCATTGTTCCATAAGTAATAATTTGTGCAACCTGTTTGGCACCGTATTTATTAATTACATAATCCATTACGCGACCACGGCCTTCATCATCAAAATCAATATCAATATCGGGAAGAGAAACTCGATCCGGATTTAGGAAACGTTCAAAAAGTAAATTATATTTTAGCGGATCAATATTGGTAATACCTAAACAATAGGCAACTACAGCACCTGCTGCAGAACCACGACCCGGCCCTACTGATACATCCATATTTCGGGCGGCGGCAATGAAATCTTGTACAATCAAGAAATAACCGGGATATCCTGAATTCTCGATTGTCATTAATTCGAATTCTATTCTTTCCTGAATTTCGGAAGTAATCTCTGCATAACGTTTTTTGGCTCCTTCATAAGTGAGGAAACGTAAATATTTATTTTCTCCGCGTTTTCCTCCATCTGCTAAATCCTCAGGTATAATAAATTCTTCAGGTATATCAAATTTTGGCAACAGAACTTCACGAGCCAGATTATAAATTTCGATTTTATTTACAATCTCACTAATATTAAAAATTGCTTCGGGAATATCTTGGAATAAACGTTTCATTTCTGAAGCAGACTTAAAATAGTATTCTTTATTTGGTAATCCAAACCGATATCCCCGACCCCGGCCTATTGGTGTGTTTTGTTTTTCACCATCACGAACACAAAGCAAAATATCGTGTGCATTGGCATCTTCCTTGTCAATATAAAAAGTATTATTGGCAGCAATTAATTTGACCTGATGTTTTCTTGCCAAATTAATTAAAGAAGTATTTACACGATTTTCATCTTCTTGATTGTGGCGCATCAATTCGATATAAAAATCTTCTCCAAAAATATTTTTCCACCAGATTAATGCTTCTTCTGCTTGATTTTCGCCCAGATTTAAAACCTTGCTTGGAATTTCACCGTACAGGTTTCCTGAAAGCACAATTAGATCTTGTTTATATTGTTCGATAAGTTTTTTATCAATTCTAGGAACGTAATAGAAACCTTGAGTAAAAGCTATTGAAGAGAGTTTAGCCAGATTGTGGTACCCATTTTTATTTTTAGCTAAAAATACTACCTGGTATCCATTGTCCTTTCTCGATTTATCTGTATGATCATCACAAACAAAAAATTCGCACCCTACAATTGGTTTAAGTGTCTTTTCTACAGGTTCTTCTCCATTTTCTATTGCCGTTTTATTTTTTACATCTACAACTTTATTGTGATTTAAAATATCCCTGACAAAATGAAAAGCACCCATTAAATTAGCATGATCGGTTATTGCCACAGCAGGCATTTTATAAGCTATTGCTGTTTTTACCAATGATCCGACACTAATGGTTGACTGAAGAACTGAAAATTGGGTATGGTTATGAAGATGTACGAATTCTGCCTCCAATAAGCCTTGATTAACAATCTCATCTGTTTGGATGGGAGTTTGATTTTCGGCTCCTTTTTTTATTTCTTCTCTTATTTTATCGGAAGCAGCTTTGAGGTTAATGTGTTTTAATCCAATTAACGAAATTGTTCCCGGATTGTAATTTTTGAAATCTTCAAAATATCCGGAAGGAACATCTAACTCTTCTTTGGTAAAGACTGATCTTCTTACCAATTCTAAGAAACATCTTGTTGTTGCCTCTACATCGGCAGTTGCATTGTGAGCTTCTGCAAATGGTTGATCAAAAAGATATTGATGCAGTTCTGTAAGGGTAGGGAGTTTATATTTTCCTCCACGACCTCCGGGAAGCCGAAGTAATGAAGCAGTAACTTCTGTACAAGTATCTAAAATTGATTTGTGTGAAAGAGAAGACTCAATATTATAACGGTGAAACTCACAACCCATAATATTTACATCAAAACCAACATTTTGCCCTACGATAAATTTAGCTTTGGCTAATGCAATATTAAATTTTTCTAAAACATCTTTTATATCCACTCCATCCTGTTGCGCTAATTCCGTAGAAATACCATGAATACGTTCTGCATCATACGGAATGTTGAATCCATCGGGATTAATGAGATAATCCTGATGTTCGATCAGCCTACCCATTTCATCATGCAATTGCCAAGCTATTTGAATACATCTTGGCCAATTATTTATATCGGTAACCGGAGCATCCCAGCGTTTTGGCAAACCAGTAGTTTCTGTATCGAAAATTAAATACATATATGAAAATGAAGTGATTATAATTATTTACTTTCTCAAGTAGAGAATCTCAAAAATACGGTTTTTAGCTTAATCCTGATACTAAATTTTAAACAAAATTATCAGAAACAGCTCACCAAGATCACATTTCATATTGATTGAATTACTATTGATATTCATACTATTAATTTTCAATCATTGTGTTCAAATAGAAGTTCTTCGTTTTTGGGTGTTTTGTTTTTTCAACTACCGGTAGTAACCAAAAAAGCACTTACAGAAATGTAAGTGCTTTATTTACTTGTGGTCCCACCTGGGCTCGAACCAGGGACCACCTGATTATGAGTCAGG